>NZ_CM004509.1:0-725410 GCF_001693435.1 Gilliamella sp. wkB7 | reverse complement strand
AGATTAAATTATCTATTATAAATACTGGAATCAAAATACCAATTGACCATTTCATATAACCAAAAAAGCTAGGCATAATGATTTTGCTTTGGGTTGCAATACTTTTAACCATAAAGTTAGGGGCGTTACCGATATAGCTAAGTGCTCCCATAAAAACCGACCCCATTGAAATTGCAAGTAAAGTTTTTTCAAGTGTGGTCATTAAAAGTTCGGCATCGCCAGAGGCTAAATTAAAAAAGACTAAATAAGTGGGCGCATTATCTAAAAATCCTGACAACAAACCTGAAAGCCAAAAATACATACTATTAATTGGGTCATTTTGTGAATCACTTACCAAAGCAACAACGGGCGCCAAAGCACCGTCATGACCCTCTCTTAAAATAGCTAGTACTGGCACTATAGTAATAAAAATTCCTAAAAATAATTTAGCAACCTCAATAATTGGATCCCAATTAAATTCATTTCCAGCTCTTACTTGCTTCGGGGTAATGAGCACTGATGTAATGGTGATTATCACAAAAATGATGTCGCGGACTAAATTAGGTAATGCAATATGAACTTCTAAAAATTCAAAACTAATGGATGATTGCCAAATGCCCGACATAAGCACACTAGCAATAATTGCTATCAATAAAAATACATTCTTAATCCCATAGATCTTAATTGATTTGCTATGTGAAAAGGTGGATGCCATTACGGGCAATTTACCATATTGTAGACTAAAATATTTGTGATCAATCACATAAAAAATAGCCAATAACAAGCTCGATGTCAGCAAAACAGGCAACAGCATATGTTGAACTGTCCAACCAAAATCGACACCTTTTAAAAAACCAATAAACAAAGGAGGATCACCCAGTGGTGTAAGACCGCCTCCAATATTGGCGACTAAAAAGATGAAAAAAATAACAATATGCACGGCATGTTGACGATCACGATTAGCTCTAATTAAAGGCCGAATCATTAGCATGGCTGCACCTGTTGTGCCCATTACTGATGCAAGCAGAGTTCCTATTGCCAGCAAACCAACATTTAATTTTGGGGTACTTACTATATCACTTTTAATTAAAATCCCACCCGAAACTGTAAACAGTGCCAGCAGTAATAAAATAAAAGGGATAAACTCAGCAATAATGGCGTGCGCTGTTAAATTTAACGTTGTTTGCCAGCCAAACGTTACCAATGCAAACAATAAAAATATCAGCGTCCAGCCTAATGTGACTTTACCATAATGATGATGCCAAAGCCGTGGTAAAAACAGCGGCATTAACGCAATTGAAAGTAAAATTCCGACAAAGGGAATACCCCAATAAATTGACAAATCATGACCACTAAAATCTGCAGCATAGATATCAAACGGCATTAATATTAATAAAATAGATGATAGTAATGATAAATTAAAGTGGGTTTTCATATGCTATTACAGGCGTTAAAGCAAAGAATTATAGCCGAAATGTTCAACGTTTACCAATCAAACTATTAATGAAACTTTAGGCAAAAACTGGTTAAACATTGAAATAAAAAGTTAGAAAGATTTGTATGCTAAATTGGATCTTAGGGTAATGATCCCTTAGTGAATGTTTTATCGACAATATAATGAAAAATACTCTTTCAGCATTTGTAAAAAATATTCAGGAGTCTATACCGTTTCAATTTTTTATATGAATTTAATATTTAAAAACGGATCAAACTAATACAAGGCTTAACCTTTTTACTAATATCCTTTGAGCTTATCTCTTATAAACTGTGTTTTTAATAACGAAATGGTATAGACTCCTGAATATTTTTTACAGAATAAATTGTAACCTGATAATATAATTATATTTTTATATTCATTTAAATCTAATCATTCAATATTATCTAAATTCTATTCATTATCTTAGTAATACTTTTAAAAAGTATTTTTTGCTGTTGTGCTGTCAGTTATTTTGTCAAAAAGTTTCAGGTTATGGGTATGTTTGAGTAAAATGAAATTTCTAGATATAAAATCTTAAATAATCTTCAATACAAAATCCATAAAATCCAAGATCTGTTTATCCTTTTTTGATCATATTTAGACCAAATTTTAATTATATTTTGTTGGCAAAATTGAATATCGGGAGTTATCTCAAAATCACAAGATTGCATGACTTATTGCAGTGAAAGTTAGCAAATCTATCTAAAGATAACTTGGTAACAGCTATTTATGAAAAAAGATAATAGGGGATAAGCATGTCTTATAAATGATGGTTTATTTGCTGATAGAATTGTTTTATAAATTTAGTCATCCTAAAAATAAGGTTAATATTTTTGATATTTTTTATTATGTGATTACAACGTATCAGCTTGAATACTCTTTTTTATTAGGCAAAATGTTTTAAGCTAATCTGATCATCATCACGATTGTCTTGTTTATCGATAACGATAATATTTTTTATCAACATTTTTGGATTCATCTGTTCATTATGTCTTTTATTTTCTCCTTTTTCTTTAATAGCACAATATGTATCTATTTTATTTATTTTAGCGGTTATAAAATAATCAATTGCAATTTTGGGTGATCTTTTAATTTTTTATATAGGAAAAAAGACTATGAACAGCAACGAAACAACGGCGTTTATTGAAAAACTACAATCCATTGTGGGCAAGAAACATACATTAACCGATCCTGCACGTACCTTATTTTACCGTCAAGGTGCTCGTTTTGGTAAAGGCGATGCGTTGGCGGTGGTTTTGCCCGGTACGCTCGTTGAGCAGTGGCATGTATTAAAAGCGTGTGTAGAAGCTGATGTCATAGTGATCACTCAATCTGCAAATACTGGATTAACAGGGGGATCAACACCAGACGGTAATGATTATGATCGCCCAATTGTAATTGTTAGTACTCGTCGTTTGGATGGCATTAATGTTATCGAAAATGGCGAACAGGTGGTCTGTTTACCTGGTAGTACGTTGTTTCGTTTAGAAAAAGAGTTGAAAAAATATAAGCGAGGTCCTCACTCGGTTATTGGTTCCTCTTGTATTGGGGCATCGGTGATGGGGGGAGTATGCAATAACTCAGGAGGCGCACTGATTCAACACGGTCCTGCTTATACACAAATGGCAGTATTTGCTCAGCTTGATGCACAAGGTAAGTTGCAATTGGTAAATCATTTAGGAATTGAATTAGGTAATGATCCCGATACCATTTTGCAAAATCTTCAAAATCATAATTATTCCGATAAAGATATTCAGCGAGATGCTGGTTTGGGGCATGATCATGATTATTGTGATCATGTGCGTCAAATCGATGCAGATACACCAGCAAGGTATAACGCTGATCCAGCTCGTCACTATGAAGCATCAGGCAGTGCTGGGCGGTTGATGGTATTTGCTGTTCGGTTAGATACGTTTCCTTTAGAAGAAAATACGGCGGTGTTTTATATTGGAACGAATAATACCAATGAATTGGATGATATTCGCCGTCATATTTTAGGACAATTTAAAAATTTGCCTGTATCGGGTGAGTATATTCACCGAGATGCGTTTGATATAGCAGCAGTATATGGTAAACATCTGTTTTTGGCGATTCAAAAGTTGGGTACCGATACCATACCAAAGATGTATGCATTAAAGAATTTTGTCGATCGAATAATGAGTAAAATTCCTTGTTTTTCTGGTAGCTTTTCCGATAAATTCGCAGTAACTGTATGTAAATTATGGCCAAATCATTTACCAAAATCTCTGCGTGATTATCGTGATCGTTATGCACATCACTTGATTTTAAAAATGTCAGATGAAGGTATTGCCGAAGCTGAAGCATTTTTGAAATCCTACTTTGATAATAGTTCAACCGCTGAAAAACGTGATGGCAGTTATTTCCGTTGTAATAATAAAGAAGCGGAGGCTGCAATGTTGCACCGTTTTGCCGTTGCTGGCGCAGCTACAGTGTATCGTAATGTGCATACCAAAACGGTTGAGGATTTAGTGGCGTTGGATATTGCTTTAAGACGCAATGATAAAGATTGGTTCGAAACGTTACCTGAAAGTATAAGTCAGCATTTCATCTATAAATTGTATTATGGTCATTTTTTCTGTTCTGTATTCCATCAAGATTATATTGCTAAAAAAGGTACTGATTGCAGTAAAGTGGAAGAGGAGATGTTAGCTATACTTGATCAGCGTGGAGCGCAATATCCAGCAGAGCATAATGTTGGGCATTTGTATCATGCTAATGAGGATTTGAAAAAATTCTATCATGCGCTAGATCCAACTAATAGCTTTAATCCAGGAATAGGTAAAACATCTAAGAAGAAATATTGGCAGTAATAATCGGGCAGATTTTATCTGCCTTAAAATTGTCATTATTGGGAAATGCTATAGTAATAACGAGTCTAATAAAAATGTTACCCAATGTTTAGCATTGGGTATGTATCATTTATTAATTCAATATGGTTTTAAAGCATTTTCTTTAATTGATATAACACGTCAAGCGCTTGTTTTGGTGATAAAGCATCAGGATCAATCTGTTTTAGTGCTTCTTCAACTTCTGAAGGTTCGCTTATTGCTTCAAAACTCAGTTGCGATTGGTCAACGTGACTATTTGCTGCTTGTTTTGAAATGATTTCAAGCTCTTTTAGCTTTTGTTTGGCGCGTCTTAATACCTGTTTGGGTACGCCTGCCAGTCCTGCCACCGCAATACCAAAACTTTTACTGGCAGCGCCTTCAGATACTTCGTGGATAAAGGCCACCGTGTTGTCATGTTCTATGGCATCAAAATGAATGTTATAAACGCCTTGCATATGTTCAGGTAATTGCGTTAATTCAAAATAATGGGTGGCAAAGAGCGTCATCGCTTTAATTTGGTTTGCTAAGTTTTCAGCACATGCCCAAGCTAAAGATAGTCCGTCATAAGTTGAAGTACCGCGTCCAATTTCGTCCATTAGCACTAGACTTTGTTCAGTGGCATTATGCATAATATTAGCCGTTTCAGTCATTTCGACCATGAAAGTTGAACGGCCTGATGCTAAATCATCCGATGCACCAATTCGAGTAAATATGCGATCAACCGGTCCAATGATTGCTTGTGATGCAGGTACAAAACTACCAATATAGGTGAGTAAAACAATTAAGGCCGCTTGGCGCATATAAGTACTTTTCCCACCCATATTCGGCCCAGTAATAATTAACAACCGTCTGTCAGGCGATAATTGCAGGGAATTGGCGATGAATGGGGTTTGTAATACTTGTTCAATCACCACATGTCGACCATCTTTTATATTAATTCCCGCTTTATTTGCAAGCGTTGGTTGCTGATAGTTTAATGTTAATGCCCGTTCAGCAAGGTTAATGAGTACATCAAGTTCAGCGATAGCATCGGCACTCAGTTGCATATCGGCAAGCTGTGGCATAAGTAAATCAAATAATTCATCATACAACTGTTTTTCAAGTGCTAAAGCACGACCTTTTGAGGTGAGGACTTTATCTTCATACTCTTTAAGCTCTGGAATGATGTAGCGCTCAACATTTTTAAGCGTTTGGCGTCGTGTGTAGTGAATCGGTGCTAAATGGCTTTGTCCTCGACTAATTTGAATATAATAACCATGTACAGCATTAAACCCTACTTTGAGTGTGTCTATACCTAAGGTTTCACGTTCTCTTATTTCTAGTTGTTCTAGGTAATTAGTGGCACCATCTGCAAGATTACGCAGTTCATCAAGTTCGGCATTGTAACCACCTGCAATGACTCCACCATCACGAATTATTACAGGAGGCGCTTCAACGATTGCTCGCGTTAAAATATCTGCAATGTGATCAAATTGGTTGATTTTCGCTCGCAAGCCAACTAAAGCTGGTGCATTGAGTTGGTTTAGTAATTGCTGCATTTGAGGCAGTAAGTTATATGCATCACGCAAACGGGCAAAATCACGTGGGCGAGCGGTACGCAAGGCAAGCCTAGCTAAAATTCGTTCAAGATCGCCAATCAGTTTTAATAACGGTTGAATATCATCAATATGGTTTTGTAACTCACTGATTGCCTGCTGACGGTGTTGTAATAAGTTTATGTTACGAATAGGGGCATGTAACCAGCGTTTCAGCATGCGGCTACCCATTGGAGTTTGGGTTTTATCTAAAATTTCAGCAACCGTGTTTTGCGTACCTCCAGATAAATTTTCGGTGATTTCAAGGTTGCGCCGCGTTGCTGCATCAAGTACCACAAAGTCGAAAGCTGATTGTTTGATGATTGAACGAATATGCGGTAGGGCGGTGCGCTGTGTATCTTTCACATATTGCAGTAAACAGCCAGCCGCGCTAAGTGCATAACTGCAATCGTCCACCCCAAATCCGACTAAATCATTAGTACCAAATTGTAAATTAAGCTGCTGTTTGGCGGTTTCAAGATCAAAATCCCAAATTGGGCGACGTCTTAACCCATTGCGTTGTTCAATCAAAGTCATTGATTGAAAATCTTCCGGATAAAGCAGTTCGGCTGGATTGGTGCGCTGTAATTCAGCCTGCATTGACTCGTAACTTTCCGTTTCAAAAATAAAAAATCGTCCAGAACTAATATCGAGTGTGGCATAACCATAATGGTTTTTTGATTGCCAAATTGATGCTAATAAATTATCTTTCCGATCTTCTAATAATAATTCATCACTGACGGTACCCGGTGTGACAATACGGACAATTTTTCGTTCGACGGGGCCTTTAGTTGTCGCAGGATCGCCGATTTGTTCACAAATCGCGACCGATTCACCAAGGGAAATTAATTTAGCTAAATAGCTTTCAACCGCATGATATGGCACGCCTGCCATAGGAATCGGTTCACCATTAGAAGCACCACGTTTAGTTAACGAAATATCTAAAAGCTGTGAGGCTCGCTTGGCATCATCATAAAACATCTCATAGAAATCCCCCATACGATAAAACAATAAGATATCGGGATTTTCAGCTTTTAACTTTAGATACTGTCGCATCATTGGAGTGTGGTTGTCAAAATTGTCTTCGTTTATCATGGTGGTATTTCTTATTAATATTTCAATTGGAAGTATAAAGTATTGGGTTTTATTAAAAACCATTAATCTCACAAAATTATACTGATTTTTAATATAGCTCAGTGTTATAGCTAATTTTGGTTAGATAATAGAATTAACCAATAAATAATGATGCATTATAACTGATTCTTCATGTGTAGTAGAGTGGGAATTTATATCAATGACTAAACTAAAAACATTATTTTATCAAGCTTTATTAAAATTCTCTGATAAACCCTTATCTGATTCAAATGAAAATCGTGGATTAAGGGTGGAATGTTCAAAAACAGGTAAGAAAAGATTTATTTATAGATACAGACGGAAAGATGGAAAACTTGTTGAAATGACATTAGGTTATTTTCCTCAATTACAATTAGCTGAGGCTCGTTTAAAACTGCAAGAATTAAAAAAATTCGTGAGCTAGGGTTATGTCCTAAAACAGAGCAAAAAAATCAAAAGCACAATGAGTTGAAACAACAGGAATTGCAGTTAAAACAGTCTAGTTTCACTATTAAAGCAATGATTGATCTATACTTAAATGAATATATTCAAGATAGATATACGATTGAAGGTAAATTAATAAAGGGCGCGAGAAAACCTAAGGGACAAGATGAAGTTAGAAGAACTCTGTATACTGATGTAGTGCAGTCATTAGGAGAGAAAACCGGCAATCGAAGTAACAAGAAAAAATATTATTGATCTTATTAATGTTATTTTGAGTAGAGGTGCAAATGTTCAAGCAGGTAATGTTTTACGAGAACTAAATGCGGCATATGAGTATGCAATAGGTACTGGCAAAATTGATACTGATTTTAGCAATCCAGCAGTTCTTGTAAAGAATAGCTTGCGAAAGGCTAAAGTCAAATTGTCTGCAAAAAAAGGTACAAAGGTATTATCTGATCTCGAACTTAAAAAGTTTTTAGATTGGTTGCCTAATTGTAAGTTACCAGATAAAGCCAAACAAATATTTTTATTAACTTTATATACTGGATGTAGAACTGGAGAATGGTGTAATGCCAAATGGGAGGATATTAATTTTGATAAAAAAACTTTCCATATAAAACAAACCAAATCGAGAACTGAGCGTTATATACAATTAACAGATTATGCGATCAATCTTTTAAGTAGTATTAAAGAAAATTGTACAACCGATTATATATTTGTTTCCAATTATACTGGTAAGCCATTGTCACAAAAAAAATTAACAGAATATACCTGGTGTTTACGAAGAGATAAACAAATGTTAGATATATTCCACATTGGACTCCTCATGATCTACGTCGAACTGTTCGCACAGGGCTAGCACGATTGGAATGCCCTAATGTAGTAGCCGAAGCTATATTAGGGCATTCACGAAAAGGAATTGAAGGTACATATGACTTATATTCATATGATAAACAATGCGTTAAATGGTTAAAAAATGGGGCGACTATTTATAGGAATTATACAGTACTCATTTTATAATAAGCTGCTGATTATTAGCTAAAATGGCTACAACTATTATATTATAGGTATTAATATGGAAATATTACTGGTAAAAAGTGATGAATATTCAAAATATTATAAAAAACTTAAAGAAGTATTAGATAAAGAAAATAAAGAGACTAATTATTCTGTGGGTATTGTTGATTTGATTAGTAATGCTCCTTATTTTCATTTTATTACAGTTGAAAATGATGAACCCTTAGGCATTGCTACAGTAATTTTTTTCCATGAAATATTTAAACTTTATGTGGTTCCCGAAAAAAGAAAAAGCCATGTTGCCTCTGAGCTTGTTAAACATACTATGTCTTTTTTAAAGACAAATGATGAACACTCGTTATTTATCGAATATACAGAACAGTCAAAAATTTTTTGGGAACAATTTTTGCTAAAAAATAAACTAGATTACATATTTTACCGCGGACAATCAAAATTTTCTATCAAGTTAAAATAAAGTATGTCTATAATTTATATTATCAATAAATTAAGTTCAAAACGAATTAAAAAGGGGGAGTATTTCCCTCTTTTTAATTAGATATATTTATATAAAATAGTTAAAAAATATAACGCATACCAACCATTAAATCTGTTGTACTAAGTTTTAATGATGATTTTGAGCTATTATCATTTGTCGTTACACTTATTTTCCCACCGTAAATATAGTGAGCTTGTAAATCTGTATACCAATTCTCTGAAATTTTATAAGAAGCTCCAATCCCCACAGAATAAGCAAAATTGGTTTTACTTTTTGAATCAGTATCAGCATCTTCGTTACTTTCACCTTTTACTAATCCAGTCCTTTCATATTTCAAAAATGCAGCACCAAAACCTAGCGAAGCATAAGGTGTAAATTTTGTGCCAGTATCAAACTCATAATATGTATTTAACATTAAAGTATTCATACGTGTTTTCATTCGTAAATAATAATTAGCAGTTTGTGCATCACCATCATCATCAATATATGACACATTTCGGGAGTTAGTATTTTTGTTTAAATTTCCTCGTTTAGTAAATATTAAATCGGTGCGTATGGGAATGTTAAATTGTGGTTTAAAGTCATAACCAATTCCAATACCTCCATTGAATACAGTTTTATTTTTAGAACCAAATCCTAAATTAGATGATTCATTACCATCTTCATAGAAATTATGCTTAATACTTCCTGCTTTTAACCGACTAGCACCAAGTTGACCATTAAGATAAAGTCCTGATGTTTCAGCATAGGAAAAACTACTTATACTTGCTAAAAGAGTTGTTGCGATAAAATATTTTTTCATTTTCATTCCTTGTCTATCCAAAATTAACTTTAAAATTATAAATCAAAATTATTTTTATATTAATTATTGAATTATTTTTGGTGTTTTATATCAATAAATGATATTCAACAAAAGAAATAACATCTCGACAATAAGTATTAATGTAAATTAAGTTTGAGCAAAGACGATTAATGGCAAAAGCACCTGTATCAGATATAGACAAAAAAGTAGGTAAACGAATACAACAATGTAGAAAAGAAAATAACTTAACAATAGCTGAATTATCTGAGCTAGTTGAACTATCTACCCAGCAATTATCTCGTTATGAAAGAGGTGTAAATAAAATTAATCTTGACCATCTTACTAAAATATCAATTAAATTAAATACACCAATAAGTTAGTTTCTGATTGATGAAGAACAAAATTATATTTCTGATGTACCAAACAAAATCAATGAAAACAAAGTGGGATATTATACTACTCAAAACGATTTAAAAACTCGTCTACTGCAACGTTGGGATAAGCTCTCAATCGATCAGAAACGAGCGTTAATAATTTTAATTGATACTATGTAATGAAAATAAATTTTATTATATTTTTTTTAAACCTTTTGGTGCTTTTTCCGACGTTTTTAAATGATAAGAAGATATATATAAATAAGTTATTCGAACTCCTTTATTTGAAAAAATTTCGTATATATCAATACATGAATTAATATTATTTGTATATGTACTTCCTACTCTTTTCCATCTTATTTTTGAGCCATCAGCTAAACGTAGGCTAGATAGATAATAATCATTTTCTAAAATACTATTAACAGGAATAGGGTTTGTAACAGACAAACCAAACTCACCAAAATCTTGTGGAATCCCATTTGTTTCACATGCTTGAGGATTTTTATTAATTAATAATTTAAATATTTGTGATAAATTTTATCTTTTATATGTTTAACTGTTTTTTTCATAACTTTTTAGTCCTATTTAAATTTTAATTGGTTTATCAATAATTACTTAACCAATTCAGAATATTTTTATTGGTTAAGTTAAATTTAATTTACAAAAAATTTTTATTGATATTGGAGTAACCAACTTTAAATGGGTTCGTTTAAGTTTTTGATATTATTAAATATTTTTTATGATTTGTGTTTTTTGTGGTATAATAAAATAAAGTGAAAATCAGTATTTCATTGGTAATAGGCAACAAATGATATTGTCCAAACAGGGTAGTCTTGATAACTTTTGTGGCATTTATAGTATAGTGAATGCAGTCTCTTACCTATATATTAAGAAACTCAAACCTAAAAATTTATTTCTTAGGTTAATTAACCAATATCATCAAAAATACAATATTACTGATTTGATCAATTATGGTATGACTAATGTTGAAATGGATAATCTAATAATTGATGTGCTTCAACAAGGATACTATTATCAACATTATCCTATAACAGTAACTATGCCATACCGAAATACTTCAAACCTAACAATACCACAATTATTTTCTCAAATTAATCGATTTCTTAATAAATATCCAGATAAAAGAACATGTGTCATTATCGGTACTCAATACCACTGGTCTTTAATACGTGCTATGAATAGTAAGTTTATTTATTTTTCAGATAGTAGTAATTTTAATAAACTGTATCGACATAGTTTTTCAATAGTAAATCACAATAAGACTTATCAGATTAATTTAGATGATATTTATTTTTTTGAGCGTTCAACATGATGATACCAAGTATTAGTGAACATGATTTAATTATTATTCAAGAAGCTAAAGCTATTATTGCTAAACTTGTGCAAACAGGTAAAAAAATATGTTCTCCTAAAGATGTAAAAGATTATTTTATTTTAAATTTTGGTTTATATGAATATGAAATGTTTGGTGTTTTGTATTTAAATCAGCAAAATCAGGTTATCAAATTTGAAGAAATGTTTAGAGGTACCTTAAATGAAACGAGTGTTTATCCTAGAGAAATAGCTAAACAAACACTCATTTATAATGCTGTATCAGTTATCTTGGTACATAATCATCCAAGTGGGGAGTGTAAACCTAGTCAACAAGATATTTTACTAACAAAAAAATTGAACAAATATTGGCATTTATTGATGTTAATATTTTAGATCATTTTATTGTAAGTAATCATAATTATCTTTCATTAAAAGAACATGGATATTGTTAATACTAGATATCATTTATCACTAATAGAATTCAGTTTTTCGATATTTTCATTTATAAAATTACTGTCTAGTGATCTTTTTAAAATATTTTCATCCCACTTTTTATTTGATTTAGTATTTTTATTTAGATTTAGCTTATTTTCAGAATAATATATAGGGTTACTTAAATTAACAGATTTGTCATTTTGTTTATTTTCTAACTCATTCAATTTTTCTATAATTTGTGAATTAGATAGGTTTGGTATATCTTTATAAAATTGGGCAACGAGACACCGACGATAAAATCCTTTTGTAATTTTTTTCTCAGGAATTTGTCTTTGATAATTTTTTATAATATGTATAAAAATTTCACTGTAAGTTTTTATTACTTTTTTTTGACCAGGACTAATATTTCCTTGCAAAAGAAACCTACTCATTTTATTAAGAAGCTTATATTGTTCTTTATTTAATTCTAAAGTTACTTTAATAATCCCATCCTCTTTCTTTTTTTTTCGGATTTCTTTCTGTATATACGTATTTCTTTTCATTTTAATATTCCTTTTTTTATGACTGTCATTTTTAAATAATAAATGACAGTCATTTTTTAAAGAGTTAATGACTGTCATTTATTTATAACATATTAATTATGGTGAATGACAGTCATTTTAACTTAGAAATGACTGTCATTCTAATGATAAATTAATTTTAGTTTCATTTTTATTTTAATTGTCTAATAGCCAGCTATAGCTACATTTATAAGGATAATAATTTATAAAGTTTAATGCTCAATGGTTAATTATTTTAATTCTCTAAGATTAATTTTTTGATCTTGTAAATGACCACCGTTGGAATTGCATGGTGCGATTCCTTAATTGGAAAAGGTCAATCAAGATGACAGTCATTTTTAAATTAAAAACGGTATGTGACATTACTACATTATCAAAAGCAACAATTTATCGGGAGATTAAACAAGGAAAATTTCCTGCACCAATTCAATTAACAAATAGAAGTGTTGGCTGGTTAGAAACTGATATTAATGCTTGGGTGTTATCACGAAAAAAAGTTGATTTAACTCGTTCATCAGAAGTATGGAGGGGTGAGTAATGAATAACTTAGTAAGTACTATCCCTAAAAAAAATATTGATTTTGGGAAGAATTATATTGAAGTTTTGGATAATGTTTTTACTGGTCATAAAACAACGTTAAGAGTAGATAAGTTATCTTTTACCAGTGAGCCTAAAAATAGAGAAAATCTGACGGGTTCCCTTAAAAGCTTAAAAAGCACATCAAAATATAAGGTTGAGCATTACGAATCGACAGGAGATATAAGTAAGCTTTATACAAGAACTATTGAAATATCATCTAAAAAGAACAGGAATATTGGTCTGATTATTCATTACAAACCAAAGGTTAAAAATATTAATTTTATTCGGTTTGAACTATCACCACAGCATATTAAACCTAAAAAAATGGCTTATTTAATCAATTTTTTGGCAAAGCCAGTTCATTTAGGCGATGAGATATTTAATTTATTAAAAATTGCCAAAGTTACTCGCATTGACATTGCATTAGATATATATGGTATATCTTGTTTTGACTATTACTTTGGTTTAGATAAAGCAACAAAGGGCAAACTTTATCCAAAAGAAACAAATAATGGTTTTGGCGGTGTAAGATTAGGAAGCTACCTTTCTAATTTACACATTACTGCTTATGATAAGGTTTTTATAAAAAAAAGCACACTGACGCTTGATGTAGTTAGTAATGAAATATTTAGGTTTATGAGAATCGAAGCAAGGATAAAACCCAAATCACAGGATGCCCCATTACTGTCAGATTTGTTTTTTGTTGAAAATTTCCCTAATCCGTTTGAACGATTAAGTATTTATCCGTTGAGTATTAAGGAACAGTTATTTAAACATCGCTATTTTTGTGATTTATTGGATAAAATGACGATTCCAGAAGCACTTTGTCATCTTGAAAAAGGATATGGTAAAGACTGTATCCGTAAAATTTTACAACAAAATAAAGTATGTGTATTTGATAGCAAATTGCTTTGGGAGCGTGAAAAAATGTTGTGTATGCAACTGATTAGCCCATTACAGCAACCCGCATATTGGGATAGAGTCCAGTGGAGTAAATTTATTTCTAAGCTAAGGTGCTAGTAGTACAAATATATTATACTTTAGTTATATATGAATTAATATATAACTAAAGTAAAATTTAAGTTCAATTTTTTGTGTTTATAAAAGGTTAACAATATGAGTTTATTATCCAAGGCTTACTACAAAGAAAAAGGAGGGCAGCTAGTTACCCCATCTCAATATGAGGCAAATAATCGAGCCAATGATATTGAATATCCTGCATTATGTATCTCCTGCAATGAACCGTTATTTTCGTATGGTGTGAATAGCCCAAATGTTACAGAATGTTTTAAACACCATAAAGCAACTAATATAATTCATAAATGTCCATTGCATAGTTCATCAGCTAGAAATGGTTTTTTGGATCGGACACCTTTAGATATTGAAAATGGCATGTCATTACGTAATGAGTTTTTTAAAAAAGAAAATCTGCTTTGTGCTTATGAATTATGTCATAAAATTAAAGGTGGAAAAAGTGGATGTTTATCTCAAAGTGAATTCATTGACATAATTCAAGCAGCTGATGCAACAGGTATATGGAATTATAAGGGAATTAAGCTATGGGGGATCATGATTATTCTTTTACTTAAATCTAATTACTCATTTAGTAGTGGAATACAGTATTACTACAAATTTAAGCGTAAAAAAATACGTAGAAAATGTCCCGAAAATGAATGGTGGAATGATGTGATTTTACAGCCATGTTTTCTTGAGAATAACAAAGAAGTTGACGAAAAATATAAAAAATGTATTCCTTTTTCTGAAAGTTGGTATCAAAAACAAATTAGTACTCGGCATTTCAAAGAAGAGCACGCAAAAATAATTTTTTCTTATTTTAAGGTCTAAAGTATATGTATTTATCTAAATTGATAATAAAAAATTTTCGTAAAATAGAATATGCGGAATTTAATTTTGTTTCAGGTTTAAATGTCATTTTAGGGCCAAATAATATTGGTAAAACAGCAGTTGTTGATGCTTTAAGGTCCCTTTTGGCTGGTCATGAAGACCCTTATCCTCGATTGTCTATTGACGATATCCATCGAATTGATATGAAACCTTGCAGTGACAATATAGAGTTTAATTTTATATTTAGTGAATTAGATGAACAAGATGAAGCTGAGTTCCTTAATGCCTTAGTTCCAATAGAAGAAAACAGGTTTGAGGCGCACATTAATATTCGTTATAGTCTAATAGATGAAACAGGTAAAATGCGTATTAAACGCTGGAGTGGTAAACTTGAAGATACACCAGTAACTATAGATATGTTAGAAAGCCTTAAAGGAGTCTATTTGCAGCCTCTTCGAGATGCTTCATCAGGCTTAAAACCTAATCGTAACAGCCAGCTAGCTCGTTTAATGCGTTTATATGGTAAACAGGATTTAAAAGGTAAAGAAAGTGTAGAAACATTAATTAAGAGGTTCGAACTTTTATTAAAACGACGATCACCAGTAAAAAATACTGAACAATCTATATTAGAAAGGCATAACTTAATGCTTGGGAAACAATTATCTCAAGCATTACAATTAGATGTAAGTGGAACAACCTATGAGCAATTAACTTCTAGATTATCAATGTTAACTAATGGATTTGATATAGATTATAATGGATTAGGGTATAACAATCTTATATATATGGCTGTAGTCCTTAGTGAAATGATCAATGATCCTAATGTCATTTATCGAGGCTTAATAATAGAAGAACCAGAAGCACATTTACATCCTCAATTACAAGTTATTTTGTTAGAGTATTTTAAACAGATTCAATCTAACAATATCCAGTTATTTATTACAAGTCATTCATCTAATTTTGCTAGCTTAGCAAAACTCAATTCTTTAACGTGTATGATTGAAAATAACAACAAAGTTAGAGCCTTTTCACCTAGAAATATTAAATTTGATACATCTAAAACTGAACATAAAAAAAAGTTGTATAAACTTGAACGATACTTAGATATAACTAGAGCAGAGTTGTTTTTTTCGCAAAAAATAATATTAGTAGAAGGGGCTGCTGAATTAGTGCTTGTTCATTCATTAGCTAACTTTACTAAAAATAAATTTAATTTAAGAGAACATGCAATTAGTTTGATTAGTGTAGATGGTTTAAATTTTGATTGTTTTATACCATTGTTCTGTGATGATGGATTAACTATACCTGTTAGTATTATTACCGATGCAGATCCTGAAAAAATCAAAGGGTTAGATGGATATAAATATTCTCAATACCCAAAATTAGGTGAAATAGTTACAGTTTCTAATAACACAAATAGGTTAAAAGCTCTAGAAAGTGATTTAATCAAGGTCTTTTACGGAGTGAAAACCTTCGAGTATGATCTTGCATTATATGAAAACAACCGAACTATAATGTTAAAAGCTTTAAGTGAGTTACATCCTAAAATAGCGAATGACTTAAAAGATAAGTTAGATCCAACAAAAAGCAATGAAGAAAATGCTAAAATTTTGTTTTGTGGTATGTTTGAACGTGAAAATGGTGATAATATTTCAAAAGGTCGATTTGCTCAGTCTTTAGCATATATATTAGCTGATCTAGACGATATAGATTCATTTACTGTTCCTGAATATATTGAAAATGCGTTAACTCATGTTTGTGTTTGAGGTAAAAATTATAATGGAATTATCTGAACAACAACAAATAGTAGTAGATTCGGAACCCGAATCAATGTGTATTATTGCATGCGCAGGTAGTGGAAAAACAGAAACTGCAATACAAAAATTGATAAAATTACGTACAAGAATGGCTAATCATAGAGGATATATAGCTTTACTCTCATTTACCAATACTGCTATAAAAACCTTTAGAGAAGGATATTATGGTTCAGTTCAGAAAAATATTGATAGATTTAGTAATAGGGTTTGTATAGAAACTCTTGATAGTTTTATCACTAAAAATATTTTACATCCTCATTCATTTCATGTAATGGGTTGTAAATCATCTCCTTTTTTGATTTCTGGAAAAGAAGCTTTTCTAAAAAATAGTAGTTTTACATATTGGTATGAGACAAAGTTGGGCAATAAACAACCTGTACCCAGAGAAGATATAAATAACGTTACTATTAGAGTAAAAGATAACAAATTGAAGTTTTTTTATAGAATACACAATGAGTTATTTTCTATAAATAATGGTGTTGATGTAACTAAACGTTTGGCTAATATTGGTGCATATACTCATGAATTAGGTAAGTTTTGGGTTTTACAAACCCTTGCGAAAAATAAAAATCTATTATCTGCAATAGTTAATCGTTTTCCTATTATCATTGTTGATGAAGCTCAAGATATTGATCTTATGCACGGATTAATATTGGAAACTTTACATAAAGCAGGAAGTAAATTAATATTAATTGGTGATCCTAATCAAGCAATATTTGAATTCTCAGGAGCGGATGGTTCGTTTCTTACATCATTTAGCGAGAAAATAAAGAATAGTTACTCGTTATCAACTAATTATCGTTCTATTCCAAATATTGTTTTAACGGCGAATTCAATTTCTAAAAGAGATGATACCGCATACAGACAACAAGAAAATGCTGATTATGGCATATATTATATATTGTATAATGAAAATCAAACTGAAAATGTGATAGATAATTTTATTTCAAAGGTTGATTCAATAGGAATGAATCTTGATAATTCTGCTGTTTTATATCGGGGTTGGTCTGGTATTGACAAATTATTAAAGGTAAAAGAATTAGGGCAAGGTAAGACTAAACAATTAGCTTTGGCAACGATAAAAAGAGATAAAAATAAAAATTATAAAGAAGCTTTTGATATTGTTGTTTCTTGTTTATCTGGACTGTTAATTTCATTACCTATTAATTTCGTTCAAATAATTAATACTGATCCTGAGTTTAAACTTTTAAAAAAAATGATTTGGACATTTGTTCGTAATCCACTGACAGGATTACCGTCAGGAAGTTTATTAGCGAAAAAACAATGGCATCCAATGCTAAAATCTAACATCACTAATTTATTAACTGAAATAGAAAAAAATTATGGATATGAAACTGATGGCATGATTGGTCATATTATATCTTCAAAAAAACTTTCAGAAGAAGCTTTGATTGCAGATTCTGATTTATTGAAAGGTGATGGTAAAAAAAATATACGAATTGATACAGTTCATCAAGTAAAAGGAGAGAGCCTTGAGGCTGTGTTATATATGCCAAAAGAAAAAAAGCATTTAAGAGAAATGATGAATGGTACAGAAACTGAATTAGGTCGTATTGGTTATGTAGCATTAACTCGAGCTAGGAATTTTTTTGTGATTGGCATTCCAAATAAATGGCATAAAGAATTTGCTAAACAACTTTTGGATTTAAATATAAAACCTTTATCAATTATTGACAAGAGGCTAAGAATTGATAGATGTTATTTGTGTGGAGAGGAGTTCAATCAATTATCAGTTGTGGATCATCGTGAACATATCATACAACAGGCAATTGGGGGACAATTGACTGGTGATAGAATTTTATGTAAAGATTGTGGAATTCTACTAGGGAAAGGGATTGATAAACCATTCTCTGATATATTTAAAAATATATCCAGTCTACTTGATATTCGAAAAGATAGAGAGTCTAGAACAAAAACAAAATCTATAAAAGGTATAATTATCAGTGAAATAGATGAATATGGAGTAAATGTAAAAGGAATAGAGGTGGTTTGGAATAATTTTAAAATTACACCTGTTAAGCCATTTTATCGATATATTGAGAATGGAAAAAAATTAATTATATATGCGAGTAAAAAGCAGTTACCAAAATATATTAAGAAGGTTGAGAGGGAAATTAAAAATAATAAACCAGAAATAATAAAGTGCCATAATATTAAAGCGTTAGTTGAATTTTCATTTCCAATGAATAGTGAACATTTTAACAGAGGAATTGCAAAGATTGCGATTGGTTTTGCTTGTAGTCAAGGTATTTTGAGAGACAAACTACCACTAGTATTAGATTTGAATGTTAATTTATCTAATAGAATTAAAGAAAAAATAACATTAGTACAATATTATCCATTGCAGATTATTGACTCGATAATAGAAAGAGAGAAATCAGAAATTAGGAATTTCCCATCTCATTGTTTGATACTGTTTACCACGTTAACAAAACCAACTAAATTGGTTTGTTATATTGAACTTTTTTCAACATTTCAGTGGTATGTAATTCTCAATAATGACTATCAAGGAGAAGAAATATATAAATACTATTTCCAATCACTTAAAAAATTAGATGATTATCATTTTGAGCCAGATAGAAGGTATTACAAAGAACGAAAGATGCACCTTGACCAATTAGGTATTACTGAAGATATGATAGAGACTGCATTCCGTAACCAGAAAGATGGAAAAGAGAAAATGTCAAAAGAGGAGATAGAATATAAAATAGTTAAAGAGGAATATATTAAACAGAAATATAAAGTTGATTTTGAAGATCAAGTCAAAGTATTTGTTCGTTTTGCTTCACAAAAATTTTTATCTAAAAATAAAAAATTTAATGAATATATTAATTTTTATATAAATTTTAAATTATTTTACCCTACGATGGATGAAAGTGACTTTAACATCAACAGTTATAGGCGATTCTATAGTAGAGGTGAAAGTTACAGGGATTATGTTAATGATTCATATGTTCTATCAAAAGTGGATCCTGATAAAATGAGTAAATATGCCAGTTTTAAGTATAATGAATTATTAACTTTTATAGAAAATCAGATAAAAAAGTAAAAATTCTCGAAATAATGATATGTATAAATTTCTTCTCTTTATTATTAATATCCAGTTAAGATGATTACTCAATGAATAATAATGAATTAATAAAACTAAATTGGTTTCATAGAACTAATTGTTAACCATGTGAAAGTGGATATGGCCGCCCCTACTAAACCGAAAGAGCCCAAATGTACGTACAGGTATTTTTTTACCCCTAATTTAACTATAACGAAGAATGTGGGTAATAATATTGCTCGGGTATCTCTTAACAGTAATATATAAATATTTAATTCTATTCATGACCAAGAAAAAAAGTGAGAAACGAAGGCTAGCGGTTATAAAAAATAATCCAATATCTATGTATACATCTAATGTACAGTATGACTATTGATTGGATTACTGGAGATGTCCTTCGTATCGCTTTATTTAAAGATAGTTAACCATTACGTAAAAATATTGATTTCTTGAAGTAAATGTTAATGAAAGAAAATTATCTTTCTGAAGATCAAGGAATTAAAATAGTACTTCATTTATCAACTAAATATCATATTGAAATGATTTGTGTTGAGGCTAAGAGATTAGATTTTGATGTTATATTGGGATGCCAAGTTTATAGACAATCAAAGTTTGGAGAGAAATTAAAACAACCGTAGTTATCCATATTTTATGAATCTAAAATATCCTCACCTAATTGGAGTATTATAGATAAATTAACTAAGTGATAATGGTAGTATTAATTGATTAAGTATAACAAAAAGTATAACAAATCATTTTCTTTGATAAAAATCCATTAAAAATCAAATTAACCATACAAACGCATCATTGGAGTGTGGTTGTCAAAATTGTCTTCGTTTATCATGGCGGTATTTCTTTTTTATTTAAAGTTCAGGCGATTACTGTATTACACTATCTAACTTTCTACAAAATCTAAGATTTTGCTATTTTTATGGTCGGTTACTGCAATAACGTTCAATTTGTGATATACCAAAAGGTATAATCAATAAAGATTATGCAATTTAATTGTGTACTAAATCATAGATAATAAGCGGTTATTATAACCTATTATTTAAATGGTTTGTATAAATACAAAATAGGTGGTAATAAGTTGATATTCTTGGTTGAACCTTGTGCTTGTAATAGTCAGTTATATTACTGAAAGTTATAATCACTAGGTAAGTTTTTATAACTTTAAAACTTCTGTTTTAGCGATTGTAATCAACAATTTTAATTCGAAGTTTTTAAGTTGCATAATCAAATCCACATAAGGGTTTATTTGCTGATATAAAAAGCCAAGAGTCAATGTAAGTCGCTATGTTGTATAAACGTCAATATGAATTGCGTATTGTGAGATCTAAACTTTGAAAGTATTTTGAAAATCCTTACATATGATCTTACCTCATTTATTTCAAATTTATCTTTACCATTTAAAGTGAAAGATTGAGCATTTAAATATAATTATTAAGCAATAATAAGTACATAGATTAATAAAGTGCATAATTTATGCAGTATAGGTGAACAATGGTCATGTAGTTGAGTCAGCCGTTACTATTGTTTTAATTTTAGGTACTATTTTTTGCTTCTTTATTTTGTCAGGTCGAATGTTTTGAATAAGTAAATGATTTTATTGCCAATCATCTTATTCCAATAATTTTCCGTTAAAACTATTTAATGAATTAGTGTCTAAATTGATCGAATGATCTTGAATAAACCGTTAAAATTTGATAGTTTACAGCAAAGATTTTTTACATTTAAAAACACAAAAAAGAAGGTAATTGTTATGACAATCAAAGTAGGTATTAATGGTTTCGGCCGTATTGGTCGTATTGTTTTCCGTGCTGCTCAAAAACGTTCAGACATCGAAATCGTTGCTATCAATGATTTATTAGATGTTGAATATATGGCTTATATGCTTAAATATGACTCAACTCACGGTCGTTTCGACGGTACTGTTGAAGTTAAAGATGGCAAATTAGTCGTTAACGGTAAAACTATCCGCGTTACTGCTGAAAGAGATCCTGCAAACTTAAAATGGAACGAAGTAGGTGTTGATGTTGTTGCTGAAGCAACAGGTCTTTTCTTAGATGATGCAACTGCTCGTAAACACATCCAAGCTGGTGCTAAGAAAGTTGTTTTAACTGGTCCTTCTAAAGATAGCACTCCTATGTTTGTAATGGGTGTTAATGATAAAGACTACGCTGGTCAAGATATCGTTTCTAACGCTTCATGTACTACTAACTGTTTAGCGCCTTTAGCTAAAGTTATCAATGATAACTTTGGTATCGTTGAAGGTTTAATGACTACCGTTCACGCTACAACAGCTACTCAAAAAACTGTTGATGGCCCATCTCACAAAGATTGGCGTGGTGGTCGTGGTGCTGCTCAAAACATCATCCCATCTTCAACTGGTGCTGCTAAAGCTGTAGGTAAAGTTATCCCTGAATTAAACGGTAAATTAACTGGTATGGCTTTCCGTGTTCCTACTCCAGACGTTTCTGTAGTGGATTTAACTGCGCGTTTAGCTAAACCAGCTAAATACGAAGATATCTGTAAAGCTATCAAAGCAGCTTCTGAAGGCCCAATGAAAGGTGTTCTTGGTTATACTGAAGATGCAGTTGTTTCAACTGACTTCTTAGGTGAAGTTTGTACTTCTGTATTTGATGCGAAAGCAGGTATCCAAATCAGCGATACTTTCGTGAAACTTGTTGCTTGGTATGACAACGAAGTGGGTTATTCTAACAAAGTATTAGATTTAATCGCTGTAGTTTCTAAATAATAGAAGCAATTCTGCCTATTTCAATAAGCGGCCTTTGGGTCGCTTTTTTATTGCAAGATTGTTATCAATTTATAAATGCAATAAAAAGCCCATTTGGTTTAATGGGCTTTTGCATTCAAACTAATAAAGAAATTAGTTGGTTAAATAACAACAACTTCAGCTGCTGCTGGTCCACGAGGGCTATCTTGGATAGCAAATTCGACTTGTTGACCTTCAGCTAAAGTTTTAAATCCGTCGCCGGAAATAGCTGAGAAGTGAACAAATACGTCCTTACTTCCATCGGTAGGGGTTATAAAACCGAAACCTTTACTCTCGTTAAACCATTTTACTTGGCCAGTTTTCTTATTCATTTACTAGACATCCTAACAATAATTAATAATTTGCCTTTAAGGCACGAATAGACCTTCACTTAGTATTATTAATTCAACTCAAAACTAAAAATATGATTAATGTTACATAAAAAAAGTTAATCGTTTTCATAATAAAATACTGCGTTGTAAGTCTGGTACTATTACCGCATAAATTATAATCGAAAGCAAGGTTTTAATGACAATTTTTTAATCTTAGAGTGCCGTTTTATATAAATTTTTGTTTAAAATAAATTTAATTTGATATAAAACAATTAAAACATGACAAAAAAATTATATTTATTTCGAAAGTCAAAGTTCACTCAAAAAAAAGAGTCACTAAACATTTTTTAGCGACTCTTTTTTTTAACGTTTACTTAATATAAATTTTGTAAATTTTTTATTTAAGTCTATTTTTTGTTAGCTCTTTCGAAAGATTCGATAATTTCTTTACGAGCCGCATCTGCGTTTTCCCATCCATCAACTTTAACCCATTTACCTTTTTCGAGTGCTTTGTATTGTTCGAAAAAGTGTTTGATTTGAGATTTAAGTAATTCTGGTAAATCTTCAACATCTTTAATATGGTCATATTCTTTTGAAAGTTTAGTATGTGGTACCGCAACTAATTTAGCATCTTCACCCGATTCGTCAGTCATTTTTAATACACCAACAGGACGACAACGAATAACTGAACCTGGTTGTAATGGGTATGGAGTTGGGACTAATACATCAACAGGGTCACCATCAAGAGATAATGTGTTATTGATATAGCCATAGTTACATGGGTAAAACATAGCTGTAGCCATAAAGCGGTCAACAAATATCGCGCCAGTATCTTTATCTACTTCATATTTGATTGGATCTGCATTGGCAGGAATTTCAATCACAACATAAATATCATCTGGTAATTCTTTACCTGCTGGTACATTTAAAAGTCCCATTTTTGTATCCTCTATCTAGGTTAATAATAGTTTAGTTCATCAGTAATGAGCGTACATTATAAAACTTATTCTGTATCGCTCAATTCTTTTAAATATTGAAAAATTTGTCTTGCTGTTTTAGGTGGCTTATTGGATTGTAACTCTTTTTTGGCTAAACGAGCTAAAGTACGCAGTTGTTGCCTGTCAGCATTAGGGTATAAACCAATAATGGTTTCTGCATCACCTGTTTCAATAAGTTCATCGCGCAATTTTTCTAATTTATGAAATATTGCTACTTGTTGATTATGGCGATTTTTAAGTTTGTTTAGAGCAAGGGTTATCGGTTCGATATCTCGACTGCGAAGCAACTTGCCAATATATTGAATTTGTCTTCTATAACCTTCTTTTTTGATTTTTTGCGCTAATTCGATAGCGTAAAGTAAATCTTCATCAAGAGGAATTTTAACAATTTCATTTTTACTTAGATTAACTAGCTCAATTCCGAGTTTTTTAAGTTCTTCAGCATCTCTTTTGATTTCGCTCTTACTGACGTAAATGATCTCATCTTCGATCTCGTCGACAGCTAAGTTTGGCTCTTTGATTGTCTCTTGATTTTGATTCATATGATTTCTTTTGTTAACTAAAATGCAATTCTGGCTTATTATAACGTATCACTAGCAGAATTGTAGAAAATAATAAAATGAGTATAGAACAAATCAAAAAAGACGCTTTAACCCAAAAAGAAAATTTATCCGCTATTGTTGCTCATGCTATTGAGCAAGCTAAACCAAGAGTTGATTCGGTTGAAGTTTCAATTAATCAATCCACGGGTATAAGTATCAGCACTCGTATGGGTGAAACTGAAAACGTAGAATTTAATAGCGATGGTGCATTAGGCATTACGGTTTATCAAAACCAACGTAAGGGAAGTGCATCAACAAATGATTTATCCCCGCAGGCGATTGCCCAAACCATTGATATGGCCATCAACATTATGCAATATACTTCACCCGATCCTTATTCTGGTTTAGGTGATGTAGATTTGATGGCATTTGATGCACCTGATTTAGATCTGTTCTATCCAAGTGATTTGAATGTCGATAAAGCCATAGAGCAAGCCAAACAAGCAGAAGAAGCTGCTTTAGCCTATCCCGAAATCATTAATAGTGATGGCAGTTATTTTGGAAGCCGTTATGGTATTTATATGTATGGGAATAGCTTGGGTATGTTGAATGGTTACTGTGCAAGTTCTCATTCACTATCTTGTTCAGTTATTGCAAAACAAGATGAACAAATGGAGCGCAATTATGCTTTCACTTCATCACGGGACATTAACAATCTAAAATCACCACTATGGGTCGGGCAACAAGCTGCCGAAAAAACGATTTCCCATTTAGGGGCGAGACAAATTGAGACCATGCAAGTCCCCGTTCTGTTTTGTGCGGATGTAGCGGTCGGATTAATTAGACACTTAGTGAGTGCGATAAGTGGTGGTGCAATTTATCGTAAATCTTCGTTTTTGTTAGATAGTGTGGGTAAAACAATATTCCCATCTTGGTTAACTATTTTGGAAGATCCTTTCATTTTAAAAGGAATTGGTTCTTCACCATTTGATAGTGAAGGAACAAAAACCGTTAAACGTAATATTATTGAGCAGGGTATTTTACAAACTTATTTATTGAGTAATTACTCAGCCAGAAAATTAGGTCTAAAATCAACAGGACATGCTGGGGGGATACATAATTGGTTAGTCTCATCAAGTCAAACAGATGCAGACTTTAATGCTATGTTAGCCAAATTAGATAAAGGTGTGGTTGTAACCTCTTTAATGGGGGATGGTGTTAATAATGTCACGGGAGATTATTCACGTGGAGCCACTGGATTTTGGGTGGAAAATGGTCAAATCCAGTATCCAATCAATGAATTTACGGTTGCTGGTAATCTCAAAGATATGTATCAAAATATCGTTGCGATAGGGAATGATCTTGAAACAAGAAGTAATATTCAATGCGGATCAATTTTAATTGAAAACATAAGTATAGCTGGAAGATAATAAAACATGCAAAAAGTGGAAAACAAAGGGATATTACAAAAAATAGCATTGTGGATGCCAGGATTAATCAGTTTATTGCATTATAGACGGGAATATTTTAATTCTGATATAAAAGCAGGCTTATCGGTCGCGGCTGTTTCGTTACCTGTATCAATTGCATATGCTGAATTAACGGGAGTAGGTGCTATAGCTGGATTATATTCAACCATTTTACCCCTTATTGTTTATGCACTTTTTGGCTCTTCCAAACAACTTATTGTAGGTCCAGATACCGCAACCTGTGCGGTAGTTGCAGCCGTTGTTTTTCCTTTGGCGGCAAATGATCCCATCTTACGTTGGCAACTGGTTATATTGTTAACCATTATGATTGGAATATGGTGTATTATTGCTGGTAAGTTGCATTTAGGGGCGTTAGCTGATTTGCTCAGTCAACCGATTTTAATTGGTCTACTTAATGGGATTTCAATCACAATTATCATTGATCAGTTGGCTAAAACATTAGGTTTCTCTTATGACTTTTCATACTTAATTGAACGAGTCGTGTATTTACCTTTTAAAATCTCTGAAATCCATATTTTAACTGCATTGGTCTCGTTTTTTACTTTACTCATACTCGTTGCTTTGAAAAGATTAAGGCCTCGCTATCCAGCTCCGCTTTTCGCTGTAGTGATAATGACCTTTTTTTCATGGTTATTTAATTTTGAATCGCACAGTATACGTATCATCGGTCAAGTTAGTGGTGAATTTATACCTGCTGAATCATGGATTGGCTTTGATAAATCAAAAATGCGAGATTTAGTGGTTCCATCATTGAATATAGCGGTTATCTGTTTTGTTAGTATGATGATAACGGTTCGTAGCTTTGCCTCTAAAAATAATTATGAAACAAACGCAGATGTAGAATTTAGAGCATTAGGTATGGCAAATATTGTAGCAGGATTATCACAAGGATTTGTGGTCAGTGGCACTTCATCGCGTACTGCGGTTAATGATGCCAATGGTGGTAAAACTCAGCTTGTTTCAATTATTGCTGCGATATTAATTGGTTTTGTGGTTCTGTTTTTTCTGTCGCCTTTACAATACATTCCCACTTGTGTATTAGGGGTGATTTTAATTTACTCTTCGCTATCTCTTATTAATTTCCAAACTATATTTCGTTTTTTCAAGTTTGATCGCGATGCGTTTTACTTAAGTTTAATCACGTTTATTTCGGTGTTATTGATTGGCATTATCCCAGGTATGGCGCTCGCAGTGTTGTTAGGACTCTTTCTGTTTTTACGCCGTGTTTTCAGACCAAAAGATCAACTTTTAGGGATGGATGATAGTGGTCGCATTCACTCTTTAGGTAAAGAGGTTAAACCACTAAAAAGTACAATTATTTATCGATTTAATTCCCCACTCACTTATTTCAATATTGCATATTTCAAGCGAAAAATTATAAGTTATATTGACGAGTCAGAAGAGCCAATAAACTACGTGATTGTAGATGCGATTCCTTGTTTTACTTACAAAGATGTCAGCGTTTTACTTGGTATTGAAGAGTTAGTTAAATCTTTAAAGGTTAGGAATGTTATTTTGATCCTATCTGGTAGGCGAAAAACACTCAAAAATTGGTTTAAACAGATGAATATACAGCTTGATGAAGAGTATATTGAATTTGCTTATGATCTCTATTTTTCAGTCAGGTTAGTGCAAAGTAAAGAACATATAAACAATGACGAAGACGATGTGAATAGCATAGAACATATAGACAATAATGATGAAGAAGATGTAGATAGCAAAGATATTGATAATTGATCATTGCGTGGTTTATGGGGTATTTTATGAATAAAAAAATAATTAAGATCGAAATGCTCAGTACTGGTGATGAGGTTTTATATGGGCAAATAATTGATACCAACGCGGCTTGGTTGTCTGAATTGCTTTTACAGGAAGGCATCTTAATGACTTCCAGACACACGGTTGGCGATGATTTAACTCAACTTATTTGCACACTTAAACAACATAGTTTAGATAATGATATTATTATTGTAAACGGTGGTTTAGGACCAACAAGTGATGATTTAAGTGCACAGGCAGCAGCTTTAGCCAATCACGAATCCCTTATATTGCATCAAGAGTGGGTGGATAAAATTGAGCAATATTTTTTAAGCCGTGGTAAAACGATGTCACCAAGTAATATAAAACAGGCGATGTTACCCCAAAGTGCTACTTTAATTGATAATCCTATGGGAACGGCATGTGGCTTTAAAATGCAGATCAATCAGTGCTTTTTATATTTTACTCCTGGTGTCCCGAGCGAATTCAAAGAAATGGTTAAAACCTCAATTTTGCCTGAAATTAAATTAAGGTTTCCAACATTAGAAAAGAAATTATGTTATCGACTGATGACCATGGGACAAACAGAAAGTGATTTAGCAACGAAAATTGATAACAAACTAAATATACCAACTGATATTGTGGTTGGATATCGAGCAGCAATGCCAATGATTGAACTGAAATTAACGGGTTCAGAACAACAAAAAAATAAGATGGATGAGTTATGGCAACAAATAAAATCAATTGTGGCTAACAATTTCTTGTATGAAGGTGTTTTAACTCAACATGGCGATCTAGGCTTAGCAATGCTTGTTTCTAGAATTTTAATCGAAAAAGGACAAACAATCGCTGTTATTGAACAACAATCAGCAGGCGTTATTGCTCAGCAATTATTTGAGTGTGAAGCTCCGCTGGTTAAGTCGGAAATCGTTCCATTGTTTCCTGAGGATTCTAAAGACTATTTTTTAGACACATTAACTAAAAATAGGGCTGATATCGTACTTGGGCTAGTTAATTTTAGAGAAAGGAATACGGAATTTACTTTGATCATAGCTACGTCACAGCAGTTTTTAAAATTTAATTTGAAATACACAGGTCGACAACAGAATCGTCACATCACTCAAAAAATTCTTTGTGCAATTGCTTTAGATGCTTTACGCCGCTATTTTGAAAACATGCCAATTATTGGTACGAATGTTTGGTTAGATTTGATTGAATAACGATTGATAGTTTTTTGTAAAAAATCCAGCTAGCTTGGGTTTAAAAATAATATTAATATGGACAATTTGCTACAAAATTAAGTACAATAATAGATCTTTCAAATAAAGCAATTTAGTAAAACAAATTAGAGGTAAAAATGGCTCGTGTAACTGTCCAAGATGCAGTAGAAAAAATTGGTAATCGCTTTGATCTCGTTTTAGTTGCAGCAAGACGTGCTCGTCAATTACAAATTGAAAATAAATCGCCATTAATTCCAGAAGAAAACGACAAGGAAACCGTTGTTGCGTTACGTGAAATTGAAGATGGCCTTGTCAACAAACAAATTCTTGATACTGCTGATTTCCAAGCTCGTCAAGATGAAGAAGCGGAAGTTCGTTCTGCACTTCATGAATCGATTCTTCTTGATAATACTCCCTCGTACGAATAAATTCTGATGAGAATTGCTTATGCAATATTTTGATGGTTTAAAAGAGGTTGTCACATCTTATCTTCCAGCTAAACAAGTTGAAATTATTCAAGATGCTTATCTCTTTGCTCAAAAGGCGCATGACGGGCAATTCCGATGTAGCGGTGAACCTTATATCACTCATCCAGTCGCGGTTGCGACAATTTTAGCCGATATGCGACTGGATTATGAAACAATCATCGCTGCACTCTTACATGATACTATTGAAGACACACCTGTCACCTTTCAAGATATAACGGAAAAATTTGGTAAACACGTTGCTATCTTAGTTGAAGGTGTTTCTAAATTAGATAAATTAAAATTTCGCAACAGACAAGAGGCACAAGCTGAAAATTTTCGCAAAATGGTTCTCGCCATGACCGAAGATGTACGCGTTATTTTAATTAAACTTGCTGACCGTACCCATAATATGCGAACACTGGGCTCATTAAGACCCGATAAACGCCGTCGCATAGCAAAAGAGACATTAGAGATTTATGCTCCTTTAGCACATCGTTTAGGTATTCATCATATTAAAACTGAGCTTGAAATATTGGGCTTTACCGCGATGCATCCTAATCGCGCAAAAGTTTTAGAAAAAGTCGTTGATGTCGCTCGTGGCACCAGAAAAGAACTTATTAAGCAAATTTTGTCAGAAATTAGAGGGCGTTTAGCTGATGCTCATATTGATGCAGTCGTGGAAGGATTAGAAAAAAATATCTATGTGATTTATCAGAAAATGCAAATGCGTGAACAGCATTTTCACTCAATCATGGATATCTATATTTTTCGCGTTGTCGTTAAAGATGTTGATGCCTGTTACCGAGCTCTGGGTTTAGTACATAATCTATATAAACCACGTCTTAATCGTTTTAAAGATTATATTGCCATTCCTAAAGCCAATGGTTACCAATCGTTACATTCATCGTTAATTGGTCCACATGGTACCCCAGTAGAGGTGCAAATACGCACTGAAGATATGGATCAAATGGCTGAAATGGGTGTAGCTGCTCATTGGGTATATAATGAAAAAGATGAGATTACGCATACAACAGCCCAAATTAAGGCTCAACGTTGGATGCAAAGCTTATTAGAACTGCAACAGAGTGTTGGTAATTCATATGAATTTATTGAAAATGTGAAATCGGATCTGTTTCCTAAAGAGATCTATGTCTTTACGCCTAAAGGCCGCATTGTTCAATTACCTGAAGGGGCAACAGCCGTTGATCTCGCTTACGCAGTCCATACTGATATTGGTCATCAATGTATTGGTGCAATAGTTGATCGCAAACCTTATCCGCTATCTCAGCCATTAAGTAATGGACAAACGGTTGAGATTATTACTTCACCTGAAGCTCGACCTAATGCTCGCTGGCTCAGTTTTGTGGTGAGTTCCAAAGCTAGATCGCGTATTCGTCAAGCGTTAAAATCGTTAAAACGTGAAGATGCTATGGTGCTAGGGCGTCGATTACTCAATTTAGCACTAGTTAACACAGGTGGAATTGAAGATCTTACTGATCAACAGATCAAGAAAATTTTACAAATTACCAAATTACAATCCTTTGATGATGTGTTGGCTGAAATTGGTTTAGGTAATATTATGAGTCACTTTATCGCCAAAGGCTTAAAGCATAATGAATTATTGCAGGATCAATCTGATCCGAGTTCAACTTTAGTGATAACGGGAAGTGAAGGTGTTTTAGTTACTTTTTCTAAATGTTGTCATCCAATACCTAATGACCCTATCATTGGTCATGTGAGTACAGAAAAAGGTTTAACTGTACATCATGAATCTTGTCGTAATATAACCGGTTATCAAAATAATCCTGACAAGTATATTCCTCTTAAATGGGCGACAAATATTGATCAGTTTTTTGTTGCTGAAATTTGGGTAGATATCTTAAATAATCAAGGATCATTAGGTCATGTTCTTTCCATCATAAACGATGAAAAAGCTCATTTACAATGGTTAAATACGGAAGAAAAAGATCGACAAATTTATACTATTATCTTACAAATTGAAGTGAAAAACTCTCAACAACTCAATGAGTTAATACGAAAACTATCTTTACAACAAGATGTTGTGAGTGTGACTCGCAATATCAATTAATTATTATGGTAAACCGTTTTTTCAATCACATTCCATTAATTAAATTAAGTGGAATTGGTAGTAGTTTAGAAAAAAAATTTCATGCCCTTGGTATTGATACCATTCAAGACTTATTATTCCATTTTCCCTTACGTTATGAAGATCGCTCTTCATCATGTGCCATTGGTGATGTAGCTATTGGCGAACATACCACGATTGAAGGTTGCATTATAAAAACCGAAGTGATCTTAAAACGCAAACAAATGTTAGTTTGTCATATACAGGATGAATCAGGCATAGCGATATTGAGATTTATGAATTTTAATGCTGGTATTAAAGCAAGTTTGGCTCAAGGAAAATGGGTAAGTGCCTACGGTGAAATAAAAAGTGGAAAAAATTATCCAGAAATTATTCATCCACAATATAAAGTTAAAGCGAGTCGTGAAGATAATGCCTTAGCCGATGCAAGTCAGGAAAGATATACCCCTATATATCCGACAACCTATGGGTTAACTCAAAATGTGATTCGTAAGTTGATTCAATCTGCTTTATTACTGTTAAAACGTAATCCTCCTGCTGAGATTTTACCTCCTCAATTAGCGAGCCATTTTTTACCCGCGTTAGATTCATTAAATATCATTCATAACCCACCAATTGATACCGATATTAATCAATTAGTTACTGGTGAGCATTGTGCGATTAAACGATTTATTTTTGAAGAGTTACTTGCTTATCACTTAAGTATGTTGCTATTGAAAGTCGATAATCAAAAGCAACAAGCTTATGCCATGCATACAAGTCAGAAGTTTATAAACCCTTTTTTAGCATCATTACCTTTTAGTCCTACGAATGCTCAGCAACGTGTCGTTGGGGATATTTATAAAGACATGGCTAAACCTATTCCGATGATGCGTTTAATTCAAGGGGATGTGGGTTCAGGTAAAACTTTAGTTGCTGCATTGGCGGCATTAAATGCCATAGAAAATAATCAACAAGTTGTCTTAATGGCACCGACCGAGATATTAGCGGAACAGCACTATAACAATTTTAAACAATGGTTTGAACCTCTTGGCATAACTGTGGATTGGTTATCTGGGCGTTTAACTGCAAAAAATAAAAAGCTGCGTTATGAAGGCGTACAAAGTGGCAATATCACTATGTTAATTGGTACGCATGCTGTTTTTGTTGATAAAGTGGAATTTGCAGCTTTAGGCTTGGTGATTATTGATGAACAGCACCGCTTTGGTGTTAATCAGCGATTAACATTGTGGGAAAAAGGTATAAAAGAAAGTATGCATCCTCATCAGTTAATTATGACGGCAACACCGATCCCAAGAACGTTGGCAATGACTGTCTATGCTGATTTAGATGTCTCGGTGATTGATGAGTTACCGCCTGGCCGCACGCCTGTTACAACGGTCGTTATACCTAATTCTAGACGAGATGAGATTATTGAAAAAGTCAATCAAGCTTGTTTAAGTGCACGGCAAGTTTATTGGGTTTGTACCTTAGTTGAAGAGTCAGAAACACTTGATGCCCAAGCTGCTGAAATATTAGTTGAGGAATTGCGTGAGCGATTACCTAATTTATCCATAGCGTTAATACATGGCAAAATGAAATCAGATGAAAAGCAGTTAGTCATGCAAAACTTTAAAGCAGGTAACACTCAACTCTTAGTTGCAACAACGGTAATTGAAGTTGGTGTTGATGTTCCCAATGCAAGTTTGATGATTATTGAAAATGCTGAACGACTGGGATTAGCTCAATTGCACCAATTACGTGGGCGAGTCGGTCGGGGTAGTGCCGTTTCTCATTGTGTTTTAATGTATCAAGCTCCACTTAGTAAGGTCGCTCAAGCCCGAATGAGAGTCATGCGTGAAAGCAATGATGGTTTTGTTATTGCCCAAAAAGATCTTGAAATTCGTGGTAGTGGTGAAATTTTAGGGACTCGTCAAATGGGTGTGGCAAACTTTAAAATCGTTGATTTAATCCGTGATCAACATCTGATTAGTGAAGTACAAAAAACATCTAACTATCTACAACAAAACTACCCTCAAGTTGCCCAGCAATTAATAGCTTGTTGGCTTCCAGATCGTCAAAAATACATTAATGCTTAGTGCTAAACGATTATTTATTTTTTAAGCTTAATCAATCAGATTAAATATAACTCTAATACGACTGTTCTTTTTATAAATAATTTTTTTTAGAAATTTTTTTGTAAAAAAGTTTCAGGTAACACCTACGTTTCAGTAAAAAATGGCTGGGATAATGGTATGAGTCGTAATGATCTAACGTTAAATGCTCGTATTTATCAGTAAAATCAGACGTATTAAAAGATCTTTTTTTTGACTAAATAAAAGTAGGTTTGTAAAAAAGTTTCAGGTAACACCTACGTTTCAGTAAAAAATGGCTAGGATAATAGTATGAGTTGTTATGATCTAATACTATATGTCACATCTATCAGTAAAAAAGACCAGTGTATGGATTGTTAAATAGCATTCAAAAAAAGTGATCAATATAAAATAATTGGATACGCCCATTTTTTAATTGATGTCGTTATAGATCGGTTCATAAAAACTCATTTGATCCAAAAAATTAAAAATTAGATTGAATATTGCAACCTAACTTAACATAAGTAAACAAATGAATATTTTTGATATCAAAGTAATATATAACGATTTGATTATTTATGCTTTGCACGGATATGGCTATCGTGTAATATAGTCGGCATCATACAAATGAAATAATTGTGAATGTTCTATGAAATCATCTATAAAATTACTTTCTATACTTTTAGTTACATTGACATTATTGGGGTGTGGATTGAAAGGGCCTCTTTATATGCCGGCTGAAAACCCAACAGCATCAATGGATTCGTATTCAATTAACCAAACATCATAACGGAATAGCTTATGGATTTTCTACATTATCAAAACGGTCAATTATTTGCTAGTCAAGTCGCCATATCTGATTTAGCTGAGCAGTATGGTACACCACTATATGTCTATTCATCAGATTATATCACTAAACAGTTTTTAGCTTATCAACAAGCTTTAACCGATACGAACCACTTAATCTGTTATGCAGTTAAGGCTAACAGTAATTTATCCGTATTAAAACAATTGGCAAATTTAGGCGCAGGATTTGATATTGTATCTCAGGGTGAGTTGGAACGCGTGCTAAAAGCGGGGGCAGATGCTAACAAAGTTGTCTTTTCTGGTGTGGCAAAATCAATTGTTGAAATTGAACGTGCACTGACAGTGGGTATCAAATGTTTTAATGTTGAGTCCGAACCTGAGCTTTACCGAATCAATGATATTGCTAAAAGATTAAATAAGATTGCAGCAATATCGTTAAGAATTAACCCCGATGTTGATGCCAAAACTCATCCTTATATTTCAACCGGATTACGTGAAAATAAATTTGGTATTAGCTATCAGTTAGCGTTGGATGTGTATCGTAAAGCCCAATCATTATCGAATATCAAAATAGCAGGCATTGACTGTCATATCGGTTCTCAGTTAACTGAATTATCGCCATTTTTAGATGCTGCTGATCGTATTGTGGCATTAGTTGACGAATTAAACGCTAATGACATTAGTATTGAACATATTGATTTAGGTGGTGGACTTGGTGTTTGTTATAATGAGGAAAAAACCATATCACCTTTACAACTTGTTACTGAGTTGAAAAAGAAATTTGCCAAATACACTAATGTTGAGCTTCTCTTTGAGCCTGGTCGTTGTATTGTGGCCAATGCGGGACTATTAATTACAAAAGTAGAATATACTAAGCATCAAGATGGTAATCATTTTGCAATTGTGGATGCGGGTATGAACGATTTAATTAGACCAGCCCTATATGACGCTTGGATGCGAGTTTTACCAGCAAAAGAACCAAAATCATCAGATGAGACCTTGATATATAATGTCGTCGGCCCAATTTGTGAATCAAGTGATGTATTGGCTCATCAACGTGAGCTTTCGGTTCAACAAGATGATTTGTTAGTGGTTTGTAGTGCTGGTGCTTATGGATTTAGTATGGCATCGAATTATAACAGTCATCCAAGACCTGCAGAGGTGATGCTAATTGGCGAGCAACAACATAAAATTATTCGCCAGCGAGAGTCATTTGACGATTTATGGCGAGGTGAATCTCTATAATAAATAAAATTTCTGATGATTTAGAAATTCAGTGATAGGGTTTCATTCATCAGTCATTGTGATGAACCTTATTAGGTAATATAACTCAATAGATAATTATGTTTTTTTCAATAGAAGGTAGAAATAGATGAACTTTTCAAAAATGCATGGACTCGGAAATGATTTTATGGTCATTGATGCGGTAACCCAAAATGTTCATCTTTCGACTGAAATGATTAAACGTCTTGCTGATAGATATACTGGAGTTGGTTTTGATCAACTTTTGATTGTTGAGCCTCCTTATGCTCCAGATACCGATTTTCATTATCGAATTTTTAATGCTGATGGTAGTGAGGTTCAGCAGTGTGGAAATGGAGCTCGTTGTTTTGCGCGTTTTGTTCGCTTAAAAGGTTTGACTAAAAAACGTACTTTAAAAGTTAGCACGATGAAAGGTAATATTGTGTTAACTGTTAACGATGATGAGACGGTAAGAGTCAATATGGGGCAGCCTACTTTTGAGCCGAGCAAAGTACCATTTAAAGCAATCAAAGAAGAAAAAACATACATCATTCGTGCCCAAGAACGCACAATATTATGTGGCGTTGCTTCAATGGGTAATCCGCATTGTGTTCTTCAAGTGGATAATGTCATTACCGCAGAAGTAGAAAAATTAGGTCCATTATTGGAGTCGCACGAACGTTTTCCTGAACGAGCCAATATTGGTTTTATGCATATTATCGATCGTAATAATATCAATTTACGCGTATTTGAACGTGGTGTTGGTGAAACTCAAGCTTGTGGAACTGGGGCATGTGCTGCTGTCGCGGTTGGTATTAATCAAGGATTGCTTAACAGCAGAGTTAAAGTAAACCTGCCTGGGGGTAAGTTAGTCATAGAATGGCAAGGAGCAAATAAACCGCTTTACATGACAGGCCCCGCAACGCATGTTTACGATGGATTTATTGCGATTTAAATTTGGTTTGATAGTAAAGTCGATTAGTAAAATTTCATTTTTGGTTAATAAATTATTTAAAAAAACTAACTATTATGATTTTAAGTAATTTTTTAGCCTAGTGTGTCATATCGGTTATAACAGAGATTCAGCATGGTTGCTAAAACAACACAATCTTATAAAACAAAAAATACAAAACCAACAACTCGTAAAATGAAATTGAATGATGAGATGGTTAGTCAATATTTGAATGACAATCCAGATTTTTTTATTAGAAACGCAAGTCTTTTTGAAAATATGCGCATTCCTCACCCAATTAGAGGAGGCGTTTCACTCCCTGAATGGCAAATGGCAAGGCAGCGCAATAAAATTAGTCATCTTGAGGCTGAAATAACTTTGTTAATGGAATATGCGCGTTCTAATGAATTGTTGTTTAATCAATTTATGGATCTGCAAATTCAAATATTTAAAGCTGATGATCTTGATGAATTGGTACAAATATTAAAAAATTGGGCAAAATCGTTGGGTCTTAATGGTGCTTATTTATATCTTTTTGATGATAAATGGTTAATTAACGCTCCTTCAAAATATCAACACTATGCTTTAAATCGTTCAGGTTTTGATTTTATTCGAGTTAGGCATCTACAATACAGCAACCAATATCTAGGTCCATTAAATACTACTGAACTAGATTTTTTATTATCTGAACGTAATTATATCGGTTCTGTTGCTTTATCCTTATTAGGACAATTTGGTGATTTGGGGATCTTAATGTTTACCAGTTCTGATCCGCATCATTATCAAGAAAAACAAGGTACACTATTATTGGAAAAAGTGAGTCAACTATTACCTATATTAATTGAAAAATGGGTTATGCGAAAAAAATAAGGTAAGTTATGATTCAATCCTCTCAAAATAATCTTTGTTTACTAACCGAACCGGTTGATCGTTTTCTAAATTATCTAAAATCGGAAAAACAGCTTAGCCTAAATACCCAAGTCAATTATCGACGTCAGCTTTATGCGCTTATAGCCATCGCAAAAGAAGTGGGTATCACCAAATGGCAAGATGTAGATTCATCAGCAGTAAGATTATTAATTAGTCATAGCAAACGAACCGGTTTACAGGCAAGAAGTTTATCTTTAAGGTTATCGGCGCTACGCAGTTTTTGTGATTGGATGATAAAAAATGAATCTATTAGTGCCAATCCCGCTCGTGGTGTTTTAAATCCTAAATTAGGGCAACATCTTCCTAAAAATATTGATATTGATGAAATTAATCAATTGCTCGATATTAATTATAATGATCCTCTTTCTGTACGCGATAGAGCAATGCTTGAACTTATGTATGGTTCAGGTCTACGATTGTCAGAATTAGTCAATCTTAATTGCCGTGAATTGAACTTGAATGAAGGCGAAGTCCGAGTGATGGGGAAGGGGAATAAAGAGCGAAAATTACCATTAGGTTATGAGTCTATTAAATGGATTAATAATTGGTTATCAATGCGTAATTTATTGGATCCCAAGGATGATTCCTTATTTATATCCAAATTAGGTAAACGCATTTCACCTCGTAATGTCGAAAAAAGATTTGCACAATGGGGTGTTAAACGCGGATTATCAGTGCATGTTCATCCGCATAAATTACGGCACTCATTTGCCACTCATATGTTAGAATCAAGTGGTGATTTGCGAGCTGTACAAGAGTTGTTAGGTCATGCAGATTTATCGACCACACAAGTTTATACTCATTTAGATTTTTCACATCTGTCTGAAGTTTATGATTCTACCCATCCAAGAGCGAAAAGAGGAAACAAGTAATGCATATTTATCGTTCCATGAACACAATTAAGGCAATCACTTTCGATCTGGATGATACTTTGTATGATAATAGTGACATTGTTGAAAAATCCGAAGAGGAAATTGTCAAATATTTAAAGCGTTATGAGGGTTTACAGCATTTGACCGTATCAGGACTGCATTTAGAGAAAAAAGCAGTGCTTACTGCGAATCCAGAAATTTATCATGATGTTGTAGTTTGGCGAATTGAAACTATCAAATCTCTTTTAAATAAAGCAAAAATTCCATCAGAAAAATGGTCAAACATTATTGACGAAACAATGGATACATTTAATTTTTGGCGTCATAAAATGCATGTTCCACCGTCGACTCACGCCTTATTAACTAAATTAGCATCCAAAGTCCCTTTAGCGGTGATCACCAATGGTAATGTTGAGGTTAATAAAATTGGATTAAGTGATTACTTTCAATTTTCTTTACGTGGGGGCGCTGATGGACGTTCAAAACCTTTTCCTGAAATTTTTAATTTAGCGATTTCCAAATTGGGTGTACCAGCAGGTAACATATTACATGTAGGCGATAACTTGTTAACTGATGTGAATGGTGCCATCAATAATGGTTTATTAGCGTGTTGGATAAATATCTTTAATCAAGATATTTTTCATCTTGCCGATGCTCGATGTTTACCCCATATTGAGATAAGCCAATTGCCTGAATTGGATAATCTGTTATAATTTTGTAAATATCTGTATAAATAGACAGTGAGGCTAAGTAGGATCTACATTTAATTAACAACCTTTCTTTATATCCTATTTATTTACAGTCCATAAACAATATTTAGAAACACAATGAATATATTTATAATGCTTATGAAATTGAAACCAACACGTATTTGTTATAACCAAAATAGGTTTAAATATAATGGAAATTAAAAAATCATTATTAGAAGACCTCAATACCGAACAACAAAATGCAGTGACTACCGATAACCAATATACTGTTGTACTTGCAGGTGCTGGAAGTGGTAAAACACGTGTTTTAGTTCACCGAATTGCATGGCTGTGCATGGAAAAACATTACTCTTCCCAATCCATCTTTGCCGTAACTTTTACGAATAAAGCGGCTGTTGAAATGCAAGAGCGTATCCAAGCATTAGTTGGCGAAGGGTATTTTAGTGGGATGTGGATTGGTACCTTTCACGGATTAACTCATCGTTTGTTACGGATGTTTTCACAGCAAGCCAAATTACCTTCTAACTTTCAGCTTATTGACTCGGAAGATCAGATTCGTCTTATTAAACGAATTTTTCGAGAGCATAAAGTTGATGAAAAACAGTGGTCAGCGAAAGAGTGCGCAGCTTTTATCTCTAATCAAAAAGAGATGGGATTACGAGCTAATGACATCACACCAGAAGATCCTAAGCAAGTAATGTGGCAAACCATCTATCGAGATTATCAAGCAATTTGTGACAGAGTTGGGTATGTTGATTTTTCGGAATTAATTTTACGAGCTTATGAACTGCTTAACCAAAATCATGACGTACTAAATTATTGTCATCAGCGTTTTTCTAATATTTTAATTGATGAGTTCCAAGATACGAACTTAATTCAATATCGATTAGTAAAAAAATTGGCTGGCGATACAGCTAACGTCATGATTGTTGGTGATGATGATCAATCCATCTATAGCTGGCGTGGTGCTAATGCCGATAACTTACAATTGTTTATTAATGATTATCCAGATACTGAAATCATCCGTCTAGAACAAAACTATCGTTCAACCAGTAATATTTTAGATGCGGCTAACATTTTAATCGCCAAAAATCAAAATCGCTTAGGTAAAAACCTATGGACAGATAGTGGCGAAGGTGAAAAGATTTCACTCTATGTCGGTTTTAATGATATTGATGAAGCAAGATTTGTAATTGGTCAAATCAAAAAACGTCATGAAGAAGGTGATAAATATTCAAGCTGTGCCATTTTATACCGTAATAATGTTCAATCGCGTATTTTTGAAGATACTTTATTACAAGCAGGATTACCGTACCAAATTTATGGTTCAATACGCTTTTATGAACGGCAAGAGGTTAAACTAGCACTGGCATATTTGCGTTTACTGCATGATCACAGCAATGATATGGCTTTTGAAGCGACCGTCAATACTCCAACCCGCGGTATTGGTAATGTTACACTTGATAAAGTGAGGCTTACTGCTAAACAACATAATCTTTCATTATGGGATGCTTGTTTAATGTTAATCCAAACAAATGCGTTAACTGAAAGACAGCGTTCAGGTTTGAGTCGTTTTCTTGAATTGATGGCATCAATTCATGAAGAAGTGAGACAGTTGCCATTTTATCAGCAGCTTGATGTAATGATTAAATTATCTGGTGTACAGCAAATGTATGAGCAAGAGCCAGGAATTAAAGGACAATCACGATTAGAAAATCTTGAAGAACTGGTGTCGGCTGCGGAACAATTTTTCCATAACAATGAAAACACGGTTATTCAGGATAATGTAACGGGTAAAACACTCACAGTACTTGAGTCCTTTTTAGCTTTTACCTCACTAGAAAGCCGCGATGTTGTCAAAGCTCAAGATTCAGTGCAGTTAATGACGTTGCATTCAGCTAAAGGATTAGAGTTTGATAATGTTTTCATTGTCGGATTAGAAGAAGGCCTCTTTCCTGCGCAACGTTCAGTGAAAGATAATGACCGTATGGAAGAAGAGCGACGCTTAGCCTATGTTGGTATCACTCGTGCTCGAAAACATTTGACATTAACTTTATGTGAATTAAGACGACTTTACGGCCGCGAAGAACGTAATTTACCTTCTCGTTTTTTAGCGGAATTACCGGTTGATCGATTAAACGAAGTTAGTTACCGAGGTATGATCACCTCATCTGAGTTTAAATCGAATGATCTAAACAAAAAAGACCTCAGTAAAAATGAGCAATTTATTCTTGATCGTAAAAAATCCTATCTTGAAAAACAACGGGAAAGTGATGGTTATATTTTAGGTCGAAAAGTTAAACACCATCGCTTTGGAGAAGGCACCATTATTAATCTTGATGGCGAAGGTGATCATAAACGCGTTCAAATTGCCTTTGTTGATGAAGGGGTTAAATGGTTGGTGATTAAATTAGCTAATCTTACTTTACTTTAATATTGAAAACTTGAGTAATAATAAAGGCAAAAATTTAATTTGCCTTACCTATTTTTAGAACTTTGTCGTTATACTGTCGCTTGATCCGTGACTGATTGTGAGAAGATTTTATCAAATGATTGCTTAGTGCGAGTGCATACCCAATCATTTTCTGAATAATCAAAGTGATATCCTTGTTTTTCTGTCGCTAGCCAAACTTGGAAAAGAGGTTCTTGAGTATTGACGATAATTTTACTGTAATTGGGAAAAGTTATGGTAATCACATTACCATTTATTTCATAATCAATGTCAATGTCTTGTTCTTCGGCAAAGTGATCTAAAAATAATTCGATCTTATTAAATAGTTGATCGGTAATTGCATGAAATTCAGTGATGTTCATAGGAAATTAATCAATATTGATGTAGTAAAATGATATTAGCATAATCGATAACTATCTGCCACAAGAAGTGGCAGTCAGATATCAACAAAAAATCAGTAATATTTAATGAGCAATAGATAATGAACAAGCAACAATTAACAATCGACGTTGTTCATTATTGTCAATTGCATTTGCCCATTGGTTAGGTGTGTCATTAGTACTCACCAAACGACCATCACCAAAGTAATTTTCAAATAATTGGATTATTCCTTTAGCGATTTCTTTCTTGTCACAGTTTGCGAAATGTTGAATCACAATTGATCGGTATGTGATTTTTTCACCTTCACTATTTTCTTGCGTGAGTGGAGGGATAAAATTCACCACCTCATTAAATACTCGAATTTTTTTATTATAGGGATGCAGAACAATAGAACTCCTATCAATAAAAGAATAGCCTATCGATTTATCTTCATTAAATTTAGTCATTGGGATAAATTGTTCCCCAATGCGCGAATCTTTTAAATTTTCATTTGTTTCCTGAGAGTTACTTGTATTACTTTTATTATTACTGGTTGAAGCTGAAGTGTTAAAATCATTACCTAAAGCTGAAAAAGAAAAGAGAATAAATAACAAATATAATTTTTTCATTTAGAGTTTATCCCCATTTTTTGAATTAGTTATGATTAACTTTTGATTAATATCTTTTTCTTGCTGGGATTTCAGTTTTTCTTGATTCTCTTTTTGTTTTAATCGGTTATAATCTTCAATTCTTTTTTTACGCTTTGCTTCATACTCCTTATCGATAGGTTTCATATCTGGGCGTACTGAATAGAGAATTTTTTTATTAATATCTCCTTGTATTGAGCAAATTATACGACTCTGATTATCTGCAATCGGTTCTAAATATAAGGACTTTTCAACAGTACCCGGTTTTGGTATCACCATGTCAATTGAATAAGGGTTATCTAACCAAGTTTGATTTTTACTTTTGCGGTCATAAATTCTAGGATTAGCAAAATAAATTTTTTCGTTAAAATTTAACCAGTTAATGTTAGTAAGCGACTGTTTAACGTCTTGAGATTTATTGTCTAAAATAAATCCCCAATAATAAAATTGGCCAGATAATGGTGTTGGGATAAAGATATTTTGATAGCCAACAATCTTTAATCCTTTGTATTCAATTGGTTTTTTAAATATCACCTTATTTTTGTTATTATATTCAACCGAATCGACAACAATATAAGCAAAGTTATCAACAGTGGCTAAATCCGCATACTGACCGAAAGTGTTTTTACTTATTGCTAATTGCTTGAAAAATTGATTATCACACTGAAAAAAAGAATCAACTACTTTATTTGTTTCATTTACGATAGTTTGGTCTTGTGCATAAACCACAAAAGAAATTAGTGAAGAGCAAATAAGCACAAACAGTTTTTTAATGAACATGGAGGAGGCCCTTTTTAAGTAATTCTTCTGCTAATGTGTGTATAGTTGTGTACGGTATTGTAAAGTAATGTAAATGTTATTGTCAATCTTGTGTACATTTATTTTCTATAAAAACAAGTAAATCACCGTTTTTAAAGGATATTTCTACAAAATCCATGATGGCTTTATTTCTTAAGCTTGTTAATCCTCTTAACGTTAATGTTGCATTACTTAATGGATATTTAACGCCTGTAATTGTGACATTTGTGACTTTAGACAAAGGGATAAAAGAAATGATATGGTTTTTTACATCATAAATAGTTTGCTGTTTTTTGGAAAAAAAGAACTGACAATAGTTATCATAAAAAGTAAAATCCAATCGATGATAATAATACATTGCAACTGATAAATTTCCTAAGAAATGGTCACTGGCATGACCAGAAGCACCATAAATATCAAATTTTTTCACCCCTTTATTTGCTAAAAATAAGATTGCTTTCTCAAAATCCGTTTTATTCTGATCAGGGGTATGAATAATTTCAGTTCCTCTTGGTAGAGAACGGCTTTTATCTAAACTATCTAAATCACCAATAATATAATTAGGGATTATTGATGAAGTATAAAGATAGTTATGATAAGCCCCATCTGTTGCGGCAATAAAAGCATATTTATCTATATTGTTGGGATAGCACTTGGGCGGTTCCCCATTTACAAAAAGTAGGGCTCTATTGCTTTGCATTGTCATATACTTTGCTGTTTTATAAAGTTAAGGTATAGGCCATTATAATGGCATCTTCCTGTTTTCCATCAACAGTTGGGTAATAATTTTTTCTGATTGTTATTTGGTTAAAACCAAGTGAATGATATAAGCGAATCGCTGCATTGTTGGATTTTCTCACTTCTAACCATAAAGAGGCAATAGGTTTATTAGAATTGAGTGACATCAATTCTTCAATTAATTTATTTAAAAGCTCTTTAGCTAAGCCTTTCTGTCTAAATTCAGGATGAATAGCAATGTTAAATAGATTGGCTTCATCGGCAACTAGTTGGCAGATGCAAAAACCAATTATTTTATTATCTATGGTCAGTTTTAAATTTAAATAACGATCGCCTTGATTTGAAAAAAACGTCGTTTTAGACCATGGAAGCGTATGGCAAAGCTGCTCTAAAGCAAAAGCCTCGGTTAAATCATTGTGGTTGAGGATGGAAATAGTTTTCATATTGGCATAATTGTCGCCAAAGTTGGCGTTTTTGTTGTGGTGCATTAGCTAAAACATCTAAACTTGCTGTTTGTATGGTTAATTGATTTTGCCAGTTTTCATCAGGCGTAATATCGATAAACCAAACTACTGTTTTTATATCGCTAGCTGGAATAATCAATTGTGATGGTGTAAGTATTAATACTTGATCTTCTTTAAGTCGAATAGCATTAAGAATATCTTTGTATATTTTTTGCATTGGTTTTTGGTCGGCAACAACAATTAAACGAATTTCATCACTAATATGGGTTGCCATTTCACCTTTAAATACTGCTGAATTACGCAAAATATATTGAGTAATATTGCATTGTTGCAAATACCAATCTTGTTCAGTCATTATGGAATTACTATTTTTTATTAGTGAATAATAAGGGTTAATTGTATAATCAACGACTAAAATTATAAAGGTTTTTTCATTGAGGTACTATGGCAACATCTGTTTTTACTCCAGCAAGTCAGGTAATTGAACGTCATCAAACATTTTTTAATGATAAAAATGTGATTATTGCAGGTGATATTCAAGATAGTTATCCTGCAATAATGGTCGCAAATCAAGTTAAAATTCACTGTACTCAGTTTCATACTTATTTGCGTCTAAAAAATAGTGTGCGTGGAGCGCAAACTAATTTTTCGTTACTCCCGGATGCTAAATTTTATGCTGGAATGAATACGCTAATTTATTACTGGCCAAAAACGAAAAGTGAAGCACAATTTCAGCTCTCTTATTTACTTAATAATATGCCCAAAGGGAGCGATATCTTTATCGTCGGCGAAAATCGTACTGGTGTAAAAAGTGTTGAAGCTTTATTAAATGATTTTGGTACCATTCAAAAAATTGATAGTGCAAGACGCTGTGGATTGTACCATTTTCAGGCTGAAAGTCGTTTAGCGTTTGATTTAAATGAATGGTGGTTGAGTTATCATCTAACCATTGAAAATCAAAATATTGAAATTAAAAGTTTGCCAGGTGTGTTTAGCCAAAAAGGGTTAGATTCTGGAACCGAATTATTACTCAATGCTTTAGTTGACCATGCTGAAATCATCAAAGGCAATGTGTTAGATGTTGGCTGTGGTTCGGGCATATTATCTACGGTTGTCGGTAAACTATATCCAGATATTGAGCTCACCCTGTCAGATGTGAGTAGTGCAGCAATTGAGTCAAGTAAAGCTACGCTAAATTGTAACCATGTCAAAGGAAGTGTTGTTGCAAGTGATGTATTTTCTAATTTGAATGATAAATATCATCTTATCATCTCTAACCCTCCTTTTCATGATGGTAAAGAGACAAATTACACAGCCGTCAATACGCTAATTAAAGAAGCCAAAAAGCATCTAAAATTAAATGGTTATTTGTGCATTGTGGCAAATTCATTTTTGCCTTATCAATCAATTTTAGACGAAACATTCAAAAGTGTGGAAGTCATTGCACAAACAACTAAATTTAAAGTTTATTTAGCGAGTCATTAAATAGCTAAAAGCATTTCTTTCAATTTATTTAAATAAGTTACGGTGTTAGCCGTAACTTTTTGGGCTTAACTAAAATTAAATTACTCGCGAAAACTGCTGTTGTCTTGCCATTTTACGCATATAAGTATCAAAACACATGCAGATATTACGGATCAGTAAATGACCTTTAAGTGGAACTTCAATTTTATCGCAATGAATGATGACCAATCCATCTTTCTGCAATGGCTGTAAAAGTGCTAAATCTTCGGCAAAATAATCTTCGAAATTAATATTGTATTGCTGTTCAATCATTTTTTTATCAAGATAAAAATGACAAATTAATTGTTTTATCACATCACGACGGATAAGGTCATCACGATCTAATGTGAAGCCTTTCCATAAACCATTACCAATCTCTTCGACTTGTTGCTGGTAGATTTTAAGATCTTTTTGATTTTGCGCATAACTATCGCCTAACATACTAATTGAAGAGACACCTAATCCGAGCAAATCTGCATCGCCTTGTGTGGTATAACCTTGAAAGTTTCGATGTAATTTATTGTTCTGTTGAGCAAGAGCAAGTTCATCGGTTGGTTTAGCAAAATGATCCATACCAATATATTGATAGCCTGCTTGGGTTAGCTTTTCAATACTGGTTTGTAAAATCAATAATTTTTGCGCCGCATTGGGCAAATCGTTATCTTTGATTTTGCGTTGAGCTGCAAAGCGACTTGGTAAATGTGCATAATTGAACACACTTAAACGATCCGGCGAGATATCAATCACTTTATTGAGTGTTTCGGTAAAGCTGGCAACCGTTTGTTTGGGTAAACCATAAATTAGATCAAGGCTAATTGAATGAAAACGATTTTTGCGAGCTTGGTCGATCAATGACCGAATTAGATTTTCGTCCTGTTCGCGATTAATCAGATTTTGGATTTCATGATTAAAATCCTGAATCCCCATACTTAAGCGATTAAACCCAACACTGGCTAAATGATCGATAGTTTGTGGCGTAATTTCACGAGGATCGATTTCAATTGACAGCTCGGCATTATCAGCAAAGTTAAAATGGGATTTTAGAGAGGTAATTAATCGGCTAATTTCTTGAACCGTTAAAAAGGTGGGGGTTCCTCCTCCCCAATGCATTTGTGTAACAACTCTGTTTTCAAAAAGTTTGGCGCGTTTTGCTATTTCAATGTCTAAAATATCAAGGTATTTAGTGACTTTGTGTGTTTGACGAGTAATAAGTTTGTTACAACCACAAAAATAACAAAGTTTATGACAAAACGGAATATGTACATATAAGGATAATGGTTGAGTGGGGTAACGAGAAGTCGCGTTCAAAAAATCCTGTTCATTATAACTTTCATTAAATTCAAGTGCAGTGGGATACGAAGTATATCTTGGACCAGAATAGTTATATTTTTCAATTAAGGTCTGATCCCATAATTGTGTTTCAGTCATGCTTCTTTTTCCGTTTAAGTCTGTGTTTAGCGTTATTATATCCATGACTTATTAAAGTTGGTTTTCGCTTAGTTATACGTTTTGCTCTGGTTTTTGTTGTCAGTTTCAGTTTAATCTGGTTTGTTTTATGCAAATACAATAATGTGCAAATTAATAATCCAAAATATAAACTTAACATTATCAATATTGGCATTACTATTTGCTCGCTATTGTTATAAATTATGATTTGAATAAGACATCCATTATTATCAACGTGTGTCAGGGATTTTTTATGACTCAATCCCTGACGTTACTGAAAAATTAATATTAGGCAAGCTAAAACCATTACCTACTATTAATTACGTTTTAATAAACTCACGATATCTTCTTTTTGATCATCGAGATCTTCAAAATCATCGTCGGTATAACCCAATTCTTGCATCAGTTCATCAATTCGATTTAATTTGCTGTCCAAATAAGTTTGTTGCTCTTTAGTCAACTTGCCATTTTGTTCAACTAAATCGAGTAACATATCCAATTTAGGATCGTTTTCAAGTTGCTCTAATTCTTGTTGTGGTGAAAAAACAGTTTTTTTAGGTTTAGATTGTTTAACTACTTTAGTAGTATTGATATTTGTATCAACGACTAAAGCAATCGGCGTTTTACTGCCTATACGTGGATCTTTTACTGCTTTTTGAGTATTGTTATTTTTGTTATTATCTGTATTATTAAAGCGTGAACCACTAGGCAAACCTTTATGTTTGCGTTTACGTTTGAGTTCACGAGACTCTTCATTAATTTCTTGACGGCTTTTTTTGGGTTTTTGTTTCGATTTAGTTTTTAACATACTATCTCTGTTTTACACTTTGGTTAATCATTTATTCAACGTATTTTATCAGTAAGTCTTAAATATAGCTATGAGGAAGACACATTGTGAATTTGTGATTGTAAAATTACAGTTTTATGTATAATCTGAGCCGAATATTCTAGAGTCAATCATTATAGAGAAATAAACATGAATAATCATTTGAGTCCATACATGCAATTTAGCCGTAAAGAATGGGCAAGCTTGCGTAATGCGGAACCAATGACCTTAACACCTGGAGAACTCGTTTCTCTACAGGGAATCAATGAAGATTTATCAATGGATGAAGTGAGTGAAATTTACTTACCTTTATCAAGATTGCTTAATTTCTATATTAGTAACAGTTTTAGTCGGCAGGCAGTATTATCCAAATTTTTAGGTAAAAGCCAAAAAATCCCTTATATAATTGGTATTGCTGGCAGTGTTGCTGTCGGTAAAAGTACTACAGCACGTGTATTACAGGCATTGTTAACTCGCTGGCCTGAACATAGAAAAGTAGCTTTAGTTACCACTGACGGTTTTTTATATCCAAATAAATGCCTTGAAGATCTAGGCATTATGAATAAAAAAGGTTTTCCACAATCTTACAATCTTAAAAAGCTAATTAACTTTGTTGCGGATATTAAATCAGGACAAGCGGAAGTTAAAGCGCCGGTTTATTCACATTTAGTTTATGATATTGTAGAAAATGAAGAGATCGTAATTGACAGCCCAGATATTTTAATTTTGGAAGGATTAAACGTATTACAAGGTCCGGTCAATTATACTCAAGCACATAATCGAGTCTTTGTTTCGGATTATGTCGATTTTTCAATATACGTTGATGCTGATTTATCTTTATTAAATCAGTGGTATGTGAACCGTTTTTTAAAATTTAGAGCAGGGGCTTTTAGTGATCCTAATTCATACTTCAATCACTATTCTAAATTGCCTGAACAAGAGGCAATCAGTATTGCCAATCGCTTATGGCGCGATATAAACGAATTAAATTTAGTTGAAAACATTTTACCAACCCGAGAAAGAGCCAGTTTAATTTTGACAAAAGGTGAAGATCACAAAGTAGATTATGTTCAATTAAGAAAATAAACTTAGGGGGTTCAATATGAAATCAGCAATAGGGTTATTAAGTAAATTAGGCATTATCACTTTAGTTACAGCGTTTTCAGTAAATAGTTATGCATCAAGTAAGGATACACGTGAAGAATTAACTTGCAATGCTAAAAAGCAAGCAATCGAAACAAAAATAGAACAAGCTAAAAAAGCCAATAATACTTTTGAAGTAACAGGGCTTGAAAAAGCACTTCAACAAGTTAATACCAATTGTTCCGATGAAACATTGGAGCAAAAATATAAAAGATTGGTGGATGAAAAAAGCAAAAATGTTTCTGACAAAACCAAAGAATTAGCCGAAAAAACGAAAGAGTATGAAAAAGATGGTGTTGATGCAAATCATGATAAAATTGATGCATTAAAATCTAAATTACATGATGCAGAAAAAGAACTTTCTGAAGCAAAAAATAACCTAGCGGATTATTATGAAAAAGCTAAAACTAAATAATCTGAATTTTTTAATTTTGCCCTAATTAAAAAAATAGGTTCATACGGCAAAATAATATTGAAATTTATTTAATCAACATTGACCTCATGTAGTTATTTAACTATTTGAGGTCATCTTTTATATGTTATATAACTAAAATTCTGGCAAATATATTTTCATTTCACTTAGATTATTCCTGTAAAAATTGTTTTAACCCTTAACGCTAGTAAAAAAGATGAAGTTTTGTATTATCATTTACCTGACTATTTTTTAATAAACGATTAGAAATCGAAGGGTATTATGACGTTATACAGATAATTTTGTAGAGAAATATTCGCTAGTTTTTACAGTTAACTAATTCATTCGTTCACACGTCATATGTTTAATCACAAGGGTTAAGAACGATATTCTAGACTTTTTTTGTAAAAAAGAGTAATGTGTGCGGTTTGTCTCGTGGTTCGTGAACCTCCCACGCTAAAAAACTAAGGAAAATTATGAGTAAAGTTACATTATTAGGCGATCAGTCTGTTCGCTATCCAACAAACTATAGTCCAGAAATTCTGGAAACTTTTGATAATAAACATCCCGGTAATGATTATTTTGTTAAATTTAATTGTCCGGAATTTACCAGTCTTTGTCCTATTACTGGGCAACCTGATTTTGCCACAATTTATATTTCTTATGTGCCTAACATTAAAATGGTTGAAAGCAAATCTCTTAAGCTGTACCTGTTTAGCTTTCGTAATCATGGTGATTACCATGAAGATTGCATCAATATCATTATGAAAGATCTGATCAAATTAATGGATCCTAAATACATTGAAGTGTGGGGTAAATTCACACCACGTGGAGGTATTTCAATTGATCCTTATGCCAATTATGGTAAAGCTGATACTCGATGGGAGCAAATTGCGCTCAATCGTTTAGCGAATCATGATCTTTATCCTGAAAAAGTCGATAATCGCTAATTTGTTCAATCTGACAGGAATTTTTTTCATGAAAAATCGTAAAGCACTCGTGATATTTTCTGGCGGGCAAGATTCGACTACATGTTTATTACAAGCCATTGCCGATTATGGACGTGAGAATGTTGAAACTATCAGCTTTCAATATGGTCAACGTCATAGTATTGAATTAGATAAAGCTAAATGGATTGCTGAAGATTTAGGTGTCAAGCAAACCGTAATTGATACATCGGTTATTAAACAGACGACCAATAACGCTTTGATTGACGATTCACAAGAAATTAAAGCTGCACAAGATGGCGATTATCCAAATACGTTTGTCGATGGTCGTAATATGCTGTTTTTATTGTTAGCAGGTTGTTATGCCAAACAGCAAGGTATTAACGATATTATTATTGGCGTATGTGAAACAGATTTTAGTGGTTATCCCGATTGTCGAGATATTTTTATTAAGTCTGTGAATGTTTCCATGAATTTGGCAATGGATTTTACGTTTAATATTAAAACGCCGTTGATGTATCTTACTAAAGCACAAACATGGGAAATGGCTGATAAATTGGGTTATCTTGATTATATTCGTCAAAATACTCATACCTGTTATTACGGTGTAGAAGGGGGATGCGGTAAATGCCCAAGTTGTATGCTGCGTGATAAAGGTCTACAAGAATATCTGGCTAAAACTTAAAAAATATTTATCTGGGTTCTCTCACCCCATTAAAAAAGGAAACAAATATGTATTTGAACGTTCATTCACAATTGATTGAAAAACAATTTACTCGACAGCAAAAGCATAACGCACTAGGCTGGTTAGCTTTTTTTCATATTATTGTTATTGCTTCCAGTAACTATTTGGTGCAAATTCCATTTGATATTTTTGGATTTCATACTACTTGGGGAGCCTTTACATTTCCATTTATTTTTTTAACCACTGATTTAACTATCCGTATTTTTGGTGCCAGTTTGGCAAGAAAAATTATCTTTGTGGTTATGATTCCCGCTTTACTGTTTTCATATCTGATTTCGGTTCTATTTTTCGAAACCCATTGGGTAGGTTGGTCAGCATTGACCCAATTTAATAGCTTTGTTTTTCGCATAGCATTAGCCAGTTTTGCAGCTTATTTAGTTGGGCAATTAATGGATATTACTGTTTTTAACTATTTAAGAAAAAATCAATTTTGGTGGGTAGCACCCTCAGCTTCAGCAATCTTTGGTAATGGTATTGATACTATTGTCTTTTTTGCTATTGCCTTTTACAAAAGTAGTGATGAATTTATGGCTAATCATTGGGGTGAAATTTCGTTAATGGATTATAGTTTTAAAATTTTAATTTGTGGTTTATTCTTTTTACCATTATATGGAATTATTTTGAATTTTATCTTAAAAAAATTAACTGCAAAAAAACAATAAATCAACCAGTTTTTGCTTAATAATTCTGAAATTGTCAATATTTAGAACTTATTGATAACACAATAAGTTCTAAATATCAGTAATACTACTTTCCAATAAACACAGATCAATGATTCTTTCAAAAATTTGCTTGCTTACCTAAAATTCAATTTATCTGTAAAGATATTTTGCTAAATGTTTGGTGACAGTGCATAATATTGACAAAAAATAGTCACAACATTTAGTGAAATAAAAGGAATTGGGTGGAATAATGAGATTAATAAAACACTTAGCTATGTTGGGTTTGTTTTTAACACTATGTGCACAAGCAAAAAACAACGAGCTAACGACAAATATACCCGCTAATCAAAAAAATAGCACAACTCAAAACTCGAGTGTTAATTCGCAATTGCATAATGTATTTAATCCAACACCAGAATTAATCGAAAAATATAAAGATAAAAAATTTGAAATTCTTGATTGTTCTGAGATGATTATTGATGGATCAAGTACTTTAGTCGTGACTTTTTCTGTTCCACTTCTTCCTAAATTAAATTTTTCAAATTTACTGAAATTAGTTGACAAGGAAACGGGTGTTGTCGATGGTGACTGGGAGTTGTCTGATAATGGTTTGGAATTAAGACATCGTTATCTTGCACCAAATCGTAAATTAGATTTAACCATTGATAAAATGTTAACGGCGATTAATAACAAGAGTTTACAATCAGTTTATGAAAAAGAATTAACCACTAGGGATCGTCAGCCATTAGTAAATTTTGCAAGTACTGGATTATTATTACCGAGTAAGTCCATGAGTGGATTACCTGTGACGACATTGAACGTTAATAAGGTCGACATAAACTTTTTTAAAATTAAGCCAGAAAAAATAAGTGATTTCTTTGATAAATTTGGCTTTATTAATATGCTATATGCTTGGCGCTCAGAAGAACTCAATAGTTATGCTGATTTAGTTTACTCGTCACGTTTTGATCTCAATCCTAAACCTAATGCCCAAGAAACTGTTTTAGTCAATCTTTCTAAAATTAGTGAACTTAAACAAGAAGGTGTTTATGTTGCGGTGATGAATGAAGCTGGAACTTACAATGAATCAAATCCAGCAACCCTATTTTCAATAAGTAATATTGGTATTTCAGTTCATAACTACAAAAACCATAGATTTTCGGTTATGGCTCATGGTTTAGATGATGGTAAGCCTCTTGCAAATATCGAAATATCTTGTCGTTATGTAAGAATAAAAGACGACGATTGTAGTGTTTTGGAAAAAACAGATAAAGATGGTTATGCTGAATTTTCTATGAATACCCATGATGATAACTGGATATTGCTTGCCAATGATGGAAAACAAACTTCATTTATATATGTAGATCGCAATGCCCTTAATTTGACTGAATTCGATTTATCCGGTACTCCTTATTCTCATGCACAATTATTTGTTTTTGGTCCACGAGATCTTTATCGTCCAGATGAAACCGTCTATTTTAATGCATTATTGCGTGATGCGGATGGGCAACCATTGCCTGATCAACCAATTATTGCCGATGCGATTTCAACTGATGGGCGTGTAGTTAAAAATTTTCAATTAAAAAGCAGTGCTAATACCAATGGTTTATATCAGGCAAATTTTGTCATTCCATCTGATGCGGCAACAGGTAAATGGTCAATTCGTTTTAATTTAGGTGATGATATCTATCGTTATTGGTATTTCAACGTGGAAGAATTTTTGCCAGAACGTATGGCGATGGAAATAACCAGTTCGTCAGACGGTCCAATATTAAACGATGAAGATGTTAACTTTGATATCAAAGGTTGGTATTTGTATGGTGCACCAGCATCAGATAATCGCCTAAACGCTAATGTTTATTTAAAGAAAGTTGACTCCATTACCGGATTAGCCGATTTCAAAATTGGTTCAGTGACAGATGGTAATCTTTATAGTGAACTTGGTTCTTTTGAAGAAACATTAGATAACGATGGTCTAACCCAGCTTCATATTAAAAGGAGTAATTGGGCAAATTTACATTCTCCAGTGAAAGTAGTTTTACAAGCGAGTTTACTCGATTCAGGCGGTAGACCGGTTACACGTTATGCAACTCAAACCATTTGGCCTGCTAATCAATTACCAGCTATCCGAGCATTGATTGGTGATTCACCTTATTATGATTGGAATACTGATAATTATTATGAGCGTCCTACCGTTGATATAGGGACTAATGCGGAATTTGAAATTGCTTATGTTGATCTAGACGGTAACAAACTGGCCACAAACTCGTTAAAAACAAGATTGATTCGTGAACGTCGTGAATATTATTGGACTTGGTCAAGTGAAGATGGCTGGCAACTTAATCATAATTCCAGTGAGATTGTTATTTCGGAAGATCAGCTATCAATTGAAAAGGATAGTACGACTAAAATAAGCTATTTAACCAGTGATTATGGATCTTATCGTGTTGAAGTGATCGATGAAGCGTCTAAAGTAGTGACAAGCTTTCGCTTTTGGTCAGGTTATGATTGGGAGGATAATACACGTGGTACGAAATCAGTACGTCCCGATCAAGTTAAGTTAAGTATTGATAAACCATTTTATAATGTCGGTGATGTGGCTAAAGTCAACGTTCAAGCTCCAGTAGCAGGCTCTGGTTATATCTCTCTTGAAACGAATGATGGTATCATTTGGAAAAAAGCAATTACTGTTGGTGAAAAAGGTTTAGATGTCGATATACCAATTAAAGATTGGGGAAGACATGATATTTATATTAATGCCATGATAATCCGTCCATCAACTAATGCTGCCGTACAAACAGTAAAACGAGCAATTGGTTTGCTTTATTTACCTACTGATACAACAAATCGCCATTTAAATATTTCAATAAATGCACCAAAACAAGTGAAACCAGAAAGTACTGTTCCAATTAAAATCAAAATGGATGAAAAATTTATCCAAAAAGATAAACAAGTCACAGTGTTAGTTTCAGCTGTTGATTCTGGTGTATTAAATATTACTGATTATGTTACGCCAGATCCTTATGCTGGATTTTTAGGGCGTAAACGTTATGATGTCGATATTTTTGATGTTTATGGTAAGTTAATTGAGGCTTCAGGGCGTAATGTTAACATGAGTTTTGGTGGTGATGCGATGGGCGCTGGCGGAAAAAAACCGTCTAATGAAGTTCTTATTGTTGCTCAACAATTGAAAACCATTCAGTTAAATGACCAAGGTGAGGGTGTTATTGATTTACCATTACCTAATTTTAATGGTGAATTGCGCATCATGGCGCAAGCATGGGATGACAATCGTTTTGGTAAAGCAGAAAAAACGATGAAAGTTGCCGCTCCTGTTATTGCCGAATTAACAACTCCACGCTTTTTATCTGGGGGAGATCAAGCAGTATTAGCATTAGATCTTCATAATTTGACTGATACGACTCAAAATATGCAAGTTGAAGTATCAACAACGGGGTTGATTCATCAAAATGATGTAAAATCTATTCCTGTCAGACTTGATAGCAAACAAAAAAATATTATTCAAATTCCTGTTGTCGCAGATTATGGTTATGGTAAAGGTACTATAAATATAGATGTGAAAGGGATTGTTATTGATGATAATTCAGATTTTGATATTCATCGTTCATGGGCTATCGGCGTAAGACCAGCCTATGCTGCAACTACAAGATATTTTGATGTAGTGTTAGATGAAAAGAAAAGTTGGAAATTACCTGACGAAGCGTTAATGGGACTGATTGAAAATACCATTGAAGGGCAATTGGTTATCTCTAATCATCCACCATTGAATATTGCTCAATATATCAAAAGTTTATTTGCCTATCCTTATGGCTGTTTAGAACAGACAACCAGTGGATTATTCCCATCTTTATATGCTAACAGTGAACAGCTTGCACAGTTAGGTATTAAAACTGATTCTGATGATAAACGCCGAGAAAAAATTCAAAAAGGCATTTCACGGATTTTATCAATGCAACGTAGTAATGGTAGTTTTGGTTTATGGAGTAATCATAGCGAAGAAGAACATTGGCTTACTGTTTATGCTACTGACTTTTTATTGCAAGCTAAAGAGCGAGGTTATCAGGTAAATGATAAAGCTCTTGATGTAGCAATGTCGCGTCTTGGTCAATATATTTATGATACTTCTGCATTTAATAATCTTTATTATTATAGGGATGAAAATGCACTTGAGTTTGAAAAACTCTCTATTAAAGCTTATGCGTTGATGATACTATCTAAACAAAATAAGATTACCTCAGCGATGCGTAATGAGATTAATTATTTATCAGATAAGATCAGCAAGGATAAATCATTTATCTATAGTCCGTTACCTTTGGCTCAATTAGCCTTAAGCGCGAAGTTAAATGGTTTGACATCTGTTTATGATAAATTATTACCATTAATCTTCACTACTCCGTATAACTACAGTACATGGCGGGGTAATTATGGTACTGAGGTTCGTGATCAAACATTAATTTTATCGTTATTAATTGAAAACGACATGGACACAAAAAATCAAGCCAATTATTTAGTTAATTTATCAGAATTATTAAAAAATAAACGTTATTACTCAACTCAGGAGTTAAATTCATTATTTATTGCTGGTTGGTCATTAGAGCAACATAAAAAAGATGATAAATTTAAACTGGCAATAAATGATAGTATTGTTGAGGTTAATTCAGTCTATTCTCATTCCTATAATTATGAAGCCTTAAGCCAAGGGTTATCTATCAATAATTCAGAACATGATAGACCACTTTATGCTAAATTCTCGCTTTCTGGGTATGGAAAAACGCCACCGGCACCAACATCGAAAGATAGTTTCTTCAATATTACTCGAACCTATTACGATTTACATGGCAACGAAATCAATCCATCCCAATTAGAAGTGGGTTCCATGATGGTTGTGATTTTAGATGTAACATCAAAAGAACCTGTTCATGATGCATTGATTGTTGATTACTTACCAGCTGGGTTAGAACTTGAAAATCAGAATCTTTCAAATAGCAGCGTGAATTTATCATCAATTCCTGGTGTATCTGATTTATTGAAAGATGATGATGTAAGTCAACTTAAATATCAGGAATTTAGAGATGATAGATATGTTGCTGCTGTTAATATCCAAAATTATAAGGAACGCCAAAAATATCATAAACGTGTTGCTTATTTAGTTAGAGCGGTAACAACAGGTAATTACATGATTCCTTATCCTTATGTTGAATCTATGTACAGCCCTGATCGTTTTGCAATCGGACAATCACCAGATTTGATGACGATATCTGTTCCTAATAAAGAAAGTAATTAATTAATCAAGGGATAGTAAAAATTCCAATACTATCGCTAAGATTAACTTCATTGACTATTCCGCCAATAGCGTTGGCGGAATTTTTATTTTTTTAAAATTGTGTTGGATAATCGAATATCAATAATGAAAAAGTTCTTTTATAAATCATTTCTTTTTTTATTATTATTATCAGTTTTGTTAGTCGGCAGTTTTTTTGTCTTGGATTATTTTTTTCCATTATCTATTTCGCAAAATAAAACAACACAAACCGTTGTTGCTCAAGATGAAACACCTTTATGGCGATTTGCTGATGAAAAGGGTATTTGGCGTTATTCGGTAAGCCTTGATGAAGTTCCTGATTATTATCTTGATGTGTTATTAAATTATGAGGATCGTTATTTTTATAATCATATTGGTATTAACCCGATGTCGTTATTTCGAGCTGCTTGGCAAAACTTATCCAATAATAAAATTATTTCAGGAGGTAGCACCATTTCAATGCAGGTGGCTCGGTTACTCTCTCCTCATGATCGAACAGTTATCGGTAAATTAAAACAAATCTTTCGGACTTTTCAACTTGAACTACATTATAGTAAAGAAGAGATTTTAACTTTATATATTAATCATGCGCCTTATGGAGGCACAATTGAGGGTATTGGAGCCGCTAGCTGGTCTTATTTTGGTAAACAACCTAAAGCATTAACTCGAAGTGAAGCGGTATTATTGGCGGTATTGCCTCAAGCACCAAGTCGATTAAGACCAGATCGATTTCCTGAAAAAGCTAAGCAAGCTCGTGACAAAGTATTAGATAGACTTGCTCAATATGATGTTTGGCCAAAAGAGTTGATTGAACAAGTTCGACGTGATGAAGTTTGGGTTTATCCACGAAAAGCACCACAGTTAGCACCATTATTGGCTTATCGTTTAAAACAGCAATATCCTAATGATAATATTATTCATTCCACTATTGATGTTTCTATTCAATATATTTTAGAAGATCTTGCTATTAATCGAAAAAAACAGCTCCCGCCTAAAACATCATTGGCAATTTTAGTGGTAGATCATGACGATATGACGGTTAAAGGATATGTTGGTTCTGCTGACTTTAACGATAAAGAGCGTTTTGGTCAAGTCGATATGATTAGAGCGTTACGCTCTCCTGGTTCTACACTCAAGCCTTTCATTTATGCCTTTGCTATTGATGAAGGTATGATTCATTCTGAATCGTTACTACAAGATATTCCGCGTATTACTACTGATTATCGACCAACAAATTTTGATGAGGGTTTTCATGGACCAGTTAGTGCCTCTGATGCATTGAGTAAATCATTAAATTTACCGGCAGTTCAATTAATTGAATTATATGGTCCAAAAAGGTTTGCAGGAAAACTCGCGGGTATTGGTTTACCTTTATCCTCTATCGCAAATGATCCGAATATTTCCTATATATTAGGTGGAGCTTCACTTAGAATGGATAACCTTGTTAGTGCATACAGTGCATTTGCAAGGCACGGGGATGTGAGCCCTTTACGATATATTCAATCTGATCCTTTAATTAATAAACCCTTTATCTCTGATGGTAGTGCATGGATAACACGGCAAATGTTAATTAATAGCAATTTATTAGCTTATAAAACAGGAACCAGTTATGGTTATCGCGATGCTTGGGCAGTTGGTATGAATCCTCGATATTTAATAGGCATTTGGGTTGGGCGCCCTGACGGTACGCCTGTTGTTGGGCAGTATGGTTCAATGTCTGCAACTCCAATTTTGCAACAAGTAAATTCGATATTATTAAATAGAGAAAGTCGTTTAAATCATCCTCTCCTCACTTATGAGAAACCTGAATCAGTCTCAAGCGCCCAAATTTGTTGGCCATCAGGGCAGCCACTTCCTGAATCTGATGCTAATTGTCATCGTCAAAAAACAGCATGGGTATTAAATAATATGTTGCCACCAACATTAAGCACCTATAGTGAATTAAAAAATAATATTTACCGTTCAGGTTGGATAAATATTTGGGTAAATGATCGTGGTGAGCGTGTAGCAGCTGATTGTATAGGAGCACAAAAAAAACAGATAGCTTTGTGGCCAATTTCATTAGAAAATTGGTTATTAACTAAAGAAAGACGACAATCTTTACTGCCCCCAATTGATAAAAATTGTCCTGTAATGGGTAAAGATATCTTTGCCTCACTTAATATTGTTGGTTTACGGGATAAACAACTCGTTAGACCATTACCAGGCAATAATCAAGTCACGATTGATTTAATTCCTGAAGGTGGATTTGGTGAAAAATGGTGGTTTTTAGATGGTACTTTAGTGGCTAATTCGAAGGATAATGAAAAAGTCGCTTTAACTGTGACTAAAAATGGAAAACATCGTTTACTGGTATTAGATGAAAGTGGACAAATTGTCCGAATAAATTTTATGTCAGATTAGTAAAGGAACATTAACATGGCTATTGAACAAACTCTCAGCATTATTAAACCTGATGCGGTAAAAAAACAGATTATTGGCGAAATTCAAACAAGAATTCACCAAGCTAAACTCGATATTATTGCGATAAAAATGGTGAAGTTAACAAAAGAACAAGCTGAAGGTTTTTATGCTGAGCATCAAGACAAGCCTTTTTTTGCTAATTTGGTAAATTTTATGATGTCTGGACCAATTGTTGTTCAAGTTTTACAAGGTGACAATGCCGTTGAGCGCTACCGACAACTTATGGGACCCACTGATCTATCTAAAGCCGCTGCTGGGACTTTAAGAGCCGATTTTGCGAACAGTATGAGAGAAAACGCCGTGCATGGTTCCGATTCTTTAGCATCAGCAGAACGCGAAATTGCTTATTTTTTTGTTGATAGTGAGATATTTCGTTAGGTGATTATAATTTAACAAAGAGTTATATAACTTATGAAAATTACCTATAAACAATTAACGAGTGCAGTGGAACAAAAATTATTGACTCATCAGCAGGCAGAACAATTATGGTTGTTTTTCAAAGAACAGAATAAACATCTGCCTAGCTTTCAATTTACGCATATATTGTATTATCTTGGAGGTTTGATTGCGATAGGTGCGATGTCACTATTTATGACTTTAGGTTGGGAGCATTTAGGCGGTATTGGTTTATTGTGTATTAGTGCGATTTATGCCATCTCTGCACTTTGCGCTGCACAATTTTTATTAAAACGTTATCATCTGATCATTCCAGCGAATATATTAATAACGTTAGTAATTGTATTAACGCCTTTAGGGGTTTATGGACTTGAAAATGCTATAGGCGTTTGGGATAACCATTATAATTACAAAGATTATCATCGATATATTGACTTTCGTTGGTTATTTATGGAGTTAGCGACCGTATTGGTTGCTGTTTGTCTAATTCTTCGATATCGATCTTCTTTTTTATTTATGCCACTAGCATTTACACTGTGGTATATGAGTATGGATCTTACACCTTATTTAGTTCATTTATTGGATTATGCAAAAAACGATATTAATTATTCGGATTATTTTAATGTGCGTCAACAAGTATCGCTATGGTTTGGATTATTGGTTGTTGGGGTGGCCTTTCTTATTGATATAAAGAATAAAAGTAATAAAGATTTGTCATTTTGGCTCTATTTATTTGGCGTTCTCACTTTTTGGGGAGCATTAAGTTCAATGAATTCAGACAGTGAGTTAAATAAATTTCTCTACTGCTGTGTTAATTTACTCATGATACTAATAGGGGTAATAATCGTTAGAAGAGTTTTTGTTATTTTTGGCGGTTTAGGAATAACGGGATATTTAAGTTATCTGTCATATGACGTATTTGAAGATAGCCTACTGTTTCCTTTTGCCTTAACAATAATAGGTTTATCTATTATTGTGGCTGGTATTTTTTGGCAACGTCACGAAAAAGCAATAAACATTTACTTATTGCAATCTGTGCCGCCAGGATTAAGAAAATATCTTGAATTTAAACATCATTAATGTGTTTGTTCACTGAGCCTAACTCGCTATATTAATCCACATTTTATACTATATTATGGATACACGGTTAGTGTGAAATAATATAGTATAGTCATTCATAAAATCCTCCCTTTTGATCGCGTACAATCTTATCAATTTGAATCTCAATCTCTAAGCATATTCCAGCAATATTATTGAAATGGGTGGGTGTTCACTCTTACCAATACATCTATTGATTTTAACAATATGTATTTTTAATCGTTTATTTTTTAAAGACCAGATTTTTTTAATGTAAGGTCTGATTATTATCATTTTTAATGTGTTATTAAAAAGAGTGTATTCTCTAGGCACTAACAATCTTATAAAGCAAATTTAATTCTCTTAATATAACTTTTAGTTATAACTATGTGATGATTTGTTATTTATTTATTTCATTTTTTTGTTGATAGACTTTAGCGGTACCTAATATAACTTTTAATGAGGTTTTGAATGAAATTTCTTACTAAATCGCTAATAACGATTGCTTTTCTCGGCACATTATTAAGCACCAATTCTGCTTTTGCCGATCGTTTAGATGATATCGAAAAACGGGGTGAAATTAAAATAGCTGTATTTGATAGCAACCCGCCTTTTGGTTTTATTGACGAAACAACCAATAAAATTGTAGGTCTTGATATAGATTATGCTAATGCAATTGCCAAAGAATTAAATGTCAAAGTTGAATTAGTACCAACTAATCCAGCGAATCGTATTCCATTATTAACCTCAAAAAAAGCGGATTTAATTGTGGCAAACTTTACAGTTACCGATGAAAGAGCAAAAACAGTCGATTTCAGTTTGCCGTATTTTGCTACCGGTCAAAAATTTATTGCTAAAAAGGGCGTACTTAAAACAGCCGATGATCTGAAAAATTTGCGGATCGGCGCTGATAAAGGCACCGTGATGGAAATTACTCTTCGTGAAAAGTATCCAACTGCAAAAGTGATCTCTTATGATGATACACCATTTGCGTTTGCAGCATTACGTAATGGTGTGGTGCAAGCGATTACTCAAGATGATGCTAAATTAATTGGCTTACTCGCCAATATACCAGAAGAACAGCGTGAAAACTTCGAAATTTCACCCTTTAGTATCACACAAGAATATCAAGCGGTTGGTATCCCTAAAGGAGAAACTCGCTTAATAGACAAAGTGAACCAAATATTATTAAAACTCGAAACCAATGGTGAGGCATTAACTATTTATAATCGTTGGTTCGGTCCTAACACTAAATCAGCAATGCCGCGCGGTGTATTTAAAATAGGGTCGGCTCAATAAATTATGTTAGAGCAATTACTTGAAGCTCGCTATTTATGGTGGTTATGGGATGGTTTTTTAGTAACCTTAGCTATCTCACTACTTACTATCATTTTTTCGACGATTTTAGGTTTTTTGTTGGTTATTGCTCAGCAAAGTGGAACCAAATTGATTAAAGGTATTGTGGTAGGTTATAACGCAATTTTTCGTTATTCTCCATTATTGCCACAACTGTTTTTTTGGTATTTTGGTATTGGTAACTTGTTGCCCACCGAATTTAAAATATGGTTGTTTGACGAGCCACAAATTCAATTATGGTTTTTTACACTGAAAATGCCATCATTCGAATTTATTATTGGTTTTATTGGCCTGACTTGTTATTCCAGTGCTTTTATTGCTGAAGAATTTAGAGCAGGGATTGCTGGTGTGAGTGTAGGGCAACAACAGGCATCACTGGCATTAGGATTAACTTGGTGGCAAAGTATGCGTTTTATTATTTTACCTCAGAGCTTTTGTATTGCTTTTACGCCTCTTATTGGTCAATATATGAATATTGTTAAAAATTCATCGTTAACGATGGCCATAGGTGTGTTAGAGCTATCTTATGTTTCAAGGCAAGTTGAAACAGAATCATTAAAAACTTTTCAAGATTTTGCCGTTGCAACTTTTTTATATATTTTGGCTATTGTTATTATTGGCACGTTAGGCAATATTTATCAAACCAAACGATTCCCTACGGGTAGGATGTAATTACTTATTATGGAATTTAAAGGTCTAGAAGTTATCTATAATAACCTAAATTATATGATGTGGGGTAACTTTCCAGGTGGGATATTTTTAACACTGTTATTGAGTTTAGCCGCAATTGTATTTTCATCTTTTATGGGTATCATAGCTGGCATTGGTTTAACGGTTAGTAAAGGGCTTGTTAGCTCCTTATTTATTGGTGTGCTAGGATTTTTAAGAGCAATTCCAGTGATCATGCTCATATTTTGGGCTTACTTTTTATTGCCTGTGTTACTTAATGTAGATGTGCCTGCAATTACAACGGTAGTTTTCGCATTATCTGTTATCGGTGCTGCTTATATTGGGCACTCAGTACATGCAGGGATGATTGCTGTATCGAAAGAACAATGGCAAGCTGCGTTTTCACTAGGTTTATCTAAAACCCAAGTAATTATCTATATTATTTTACCGCAAGCTCTAAAAATGATGATGCCATCTTTTGTTAATCAATGGGTGTCTTTGATTAAAGATACCTCCTTGGCTTATGTTGTTGGCGTTGCTGAATTTACCTTTATTGCTACGCAAATTAATAATCGCAGTATGGTGTATCCGACCGAAATATTTTTATTTGTTATTGTTGTCTATTTTATCATTTGTTTATCTCTTGATATTGTTGTATCTTTTTTAGCAAAAAGGTGTTTTTTTAGTACAAAATAATTGTTCATTTAACGATTTTGTTTGATAACTTTGTTTATTAATTGACTTATTATTATTAAGGTTCTTTTAAGGTTTAAGCGTTAAATTGTTATAAATTTAATTAATCTGGTAGCTGTTCAATGTGGCATGATTTCAATACTCAACTTTTTCTATTAATCAATGCATCGGATCAAGCATCAAAATCATTTATTAGCTTCGCTGTTTTTTGTGCAAAATATTTAGCCTATTTCCCTATTATTGTTATGGGTATTTGTTGGTTCATTCATCCCATTTATCGGCAGCTCATGTTAAAAATGCTGATAGGTTTATGTTTAGCATTATTGATTACTTTTATTATTCGTCATCTATTTTATTCTCCACGTCCATTTGCAGTAGATGTTGGAACTAATTACCTTTTTCATGATAAAACAAGCTCGTTACCAAGCCAACATGCGGTGTTTGTCTGGACTCTTTTTTTTACTGCTTTATTCAATAAAACGCAACGAACTAAAACAATCTTATACTTATTGGCGATAGTTGCATTATTGGTCAGTTGGAGTCGTATCTATTTAGGAGTGCATTGGCCATTAGATATTTTTGTTGGATTTGTTGTAAGCATTATATCTTCATTTATAATTAAAAAATGTTGGATAAGTGTAAGTAAATTGATCAATCGATAGTTATTTTATGGATTTTAATTAACCGTGTTGTTAAGCAAGGCCAAATATATAATAAATCATCAACTATCGACTTTATTATAAAATACCGATTAGAGTAAATGATAATGAAAATACTTATTATTGAAGATGATAGTTTATTACAAAAAGGCCTGTATGATGGTATTACCTCCAATGGTTATGTGTGTGAACTAGCATCAACGGGTAAGCAGGCCGAACAGTATATTCAATTTGGGCAATTTAGTTTGATTATTCTTGATTTAGGTTTGCCTGATTGTGATGGCTTAGAATTACTGACACGCTGGCGAAAAAAGCAAATCGATACGCCCGTTCTTATTCTTACCGCACGTGATACTGTTGAGGATAGAGTAGAAGGTTTAGATTTAGGTGCCGATGACTATTTAATAAAACCTTTTGCCTTAACGGAATTGTTAGCCAGAGTGCGGGCATTAATTCGTCGTAATCAAGGTACCTCTGATAATCTGATTAGCTATGGACCCATTACTATTGATATTAAACAGAAAAAAGTGACTGTCAATAATCAAGAAATAGTATTAACACCAAAAGAGTTTATCGTTTTATCCCGATTGATGTTAAAAGCAGGTGAAAAGGTGCATCGTGATTTACTGCAAAACGATCTCTATGATTGGCAAAGCGATCCAAACTCAAACGTCTTAGAAGTTTATATTCATGGATTACGTAATAAGCTCGGAAAAAACTTTATTCGAACTGTTCGTGGCTATGGCTATCAACTAGCAATGATTGTTAATTAATACTACTAACTATATAAATTTATTATGATAGCAAAATCCCTTAGTAATATCCGTCATAGTATCCGCTGGAATCTTTTTTTTACTTTAGGCGCAATTATGCTCATTTGCCAAACTATTACCGTTTTTTGGTTATGGCATGAAAGTAAGGAACAAATTGATGTGTTGGTTAATTTAACGCTGAGTAAAAATAAAATTGATGAAGTGATTGAGCATGAAGAGCTTGAAGCTATTTTTGCTCTGTTTTGTTCTGCTTTTACCATGATGCTGGTGACATTATTTTTAGCCTATAAAGCCATCAAATGGATTACTAAACCACTAGAGATTCTGGAAAAAGATCTTAATCAACGCACTGAAGAAAATTTAAAACCTATTGAACCAATTAGTAATATGCGTGAAATTAAATCCATCACTTCGGTGTTGAATCATCTGTTTATTCGGCTTAGTACAACTTTGGCTCAAGAACGGCTTTTTACTGCCGATGTTGCGCACGAAATGCGAACGCCACTTGCAGGTATACGTTTGCATTTAGAATTATTAGAAACTAGAAATAATATTGATTGTACAGAATTAATCGACAGAATTGATCGTTTAGTTAATACCGTTGAGCAATTATTGATGTTAGCGCGAGCAAGCCAAAAATTTACAGTTGGGCAATATCAACAGATTAATTTCAATGATGATATTATGCTTCCTTTATCTGATGAATTAACGGAATTAACCAAAAAAAAATTTCAATCTATTGAATGGAATATACCTGATGCGAAACTTTCCTTTAACGGTGATGTTACTTTAATAAGATTACTACTGCGTAATTTAGTCGAAAACAGTTATCGCTATAGCCCAAAACATACCAAAATAGTGGTAAGTTGTTATAAGGATAAAAAAGATATTTTTATAAGTGTGGAGGATGAGGGAGCAGGCATTGACGAATCCGAAAGCGAAAAACTCACTCAAGCCTTTTTCCGTATGGATCGTAAACATGACGGTATTGGGCTTGGTTTAAGTATTGTTAATCGTATTGCTAAGTTACATCATGGCTTATTTATGTTAAAAAATCGATCTGGCGATGTGAAAGGTGCGATTGCGCAATTGCAACTTACTGATTCAACACGTCAATTAAACGAGTAAGCAAAGGATTATGACTATTTTCTTTAATAATAGACTTTAAAAACCGCTGCCAAGTCCGTTCAATTTTAGATTTTGCAAAATAAGGAATATAATTCGCAATTGGAATAAAAGTTGAATTGCCAATGTTGTCGATAATAATTAAACGACCTTTAGTCTCGCTTAAATGTTGAAATAAGATATTTTTACTTTTGATAGTCATAGTAATGATACGATCTTTTAATAATGTTGATTTTAACTCTTTGAGTCCGGTGACTAATTGATCAAAATATTTTTCGGTTAATGATTTACTAGCAAGGTATTTTTCCAATGGAATTGCAGTTTCACCGTTATAATCTCTAATCAGTTCAAAGATATGACCATTACCATAATTGGTTGAAACCGGCCCATAATATTTAGCTAATGCATCAAATGATACATTACGTTTAATAAGATGTTTATAATAGGCAATTTCGCGGTTAGTTTCTTCTTCTGCTCCATCATTATAGTTGATTTTAATGCATTTATTCTCATCCTCGGGGTGATGATAACATTTGCGGTGTAATCCACGATTTATATAATCTTTTTCGGAAAGTGTGATGGTAGTATTCATGATATAAATTTTCTATTATTTTGGGCTTGACTTTAAGTGTAACAGCAAGAGTGTATTCTCGCCATGATTTTTTATTTTTAAACTAGCGCTTTTATATTATTTCTGTATAATATCGGCACCCACGTTACAACAACGTTTTTCCCAACGTTGTTTTCGGTTGTCAAAGTTAATGTAACAACTCGAAGGGGTTAGTTAGTTAATAGCAACAATCAAAAAGTGTAAATAAATCAAATGATTTATTAACGTGAGATTAATTAAAAATTGGATAATTACGAATGAGTACTTTTTCAGCTAAACCAGAAACAGTTAAACGCGACTGGTATGTTGTTGATGCAGCAGGTAAAACGTTAGGTCGTTTAGCTACTGAAATCGCAAGCCGTTTGCGTGGTAAACACAAAGCAGAATATACACCACATGTTGATACAGGTGACTATATCATTGTTATCAATGCAGAAAAAGTTGCTGTAACAGGCAAAAAACGCACTGATAAGATTTATTATCGTCATACTGGCTATATCGGTGGACTTAAAGAAGCGACTTTTAAAGAAATGATTGAACGTCATCCTGAACAAGTCATCGAAATTGCTGTAAAAGGCATGTTACCGAAAGGTCCTCTTGGTCGTGCAATGTACCGTAAACTAAAAGTTTATGCTGGTAGTGAGCACAATCATGCGGCACAACAACCGCAAGTATTAGATATTTAAGGGGATAGAAGATGGCTGATAATCAATATTACGGCACAGGTCGCCGCAAAAGTTCTGCTGCTCGCGTGTTTATTAAACCAGGTAGTGGAAATATCGTTATTAATAAACGTTCATTAGAGCAATACTTTGGTCGTGATACTGCTCGTATGGTTGTTATGCAACCTTTAGAGTTAGTTGAAATGACTGACAAACTTGATTTATACATCACTGTAAAAGGTGGCGGTATTTCAGGTCAAGCTGGCGCAATTCGTCACGGTATTACTCGTGCATTAATGGAATATGATGAAACATTACGTTCTGCATTACGTCAAGCAGGCTTTGTTACTCGTGATGCTCGTCAAGTTGAACGTAAAAAAGTGGGTCTACGCAAAGCACGTCGTCGTCCACAATTCAGCAAACGTTAATAGCATACGTTACAAAATTGTTTTCAAAACCCAGCCAAAAGCTGGGTTTTTTATGTCAAATTATTGTTTATCTAAAATAGTCATTGAGATGATTGACTAAGTGTCATTTAGCCTTTTTGTAATATAACCTTCTGATTTTTTAATTTAATTATTACTACTCATAAAAACGATTATTTTTACTAAAACGTATAGCTAACCTTAAACTTCTTGTCAAAAAGTTTTTCAATATAAGAAAGATAGTAATAAAATGCATTTTTTTAACAAATTTGTTATCCAATTTGTTAGAATAGACACATAACTAACTTATTTTAACTTTGCTTATTGGGAGTGAACATGGTTGTTGCTGTTAATAAACGTTCTGTTATGACACTATTTTGTGATACAACAGATATTTACGGCCATCAGATTCGTTTTGTACTAGCAGAAAAAGGTGTGACTGCTGAAATCGAGTTTGTAACCGCAGATGATTTACCTCAAGAATTATTGGATCTTAATCCATATGCTACTATCCCAACTTTAATTGATCGCGATCTCACTTTATACGAGCCTCATATCACATTAGAATATCTAGATGAACGATTCCCACATCCTCCTTTAATGCCTGTCTATCCTATTCTTCGAGCAAACGCACGTTTAACGATGTATCGTATCAAAAAAGAGTGGTATGCCGCTTACGAAACAATTATTGCCGATCCTAATAGCAATACGGCTAAAACAGCCCGAAAAAATTTACTGGATGATCTTGTTTCAATCTCAGTTATTTTTAAAGAAAAAGATTATTTTATGAGTGATGATTTTACTTTATGTGATTGTTATTTTGCTCCATTATTATGGCGTTTACCAATGCTTAATATTGAATTACCAAAAGTTGCTGAAAAAAATTATTTAAATTATATGGCACGCATTTTTGAACGTCCTGCTTTTACTCAGTCTCTTACTGACGATGAAAGAAAGATGAGAGCATAATAAATAATTTTATCTGATTTGCACTATTTTTTATACAAGGTATTTTTATGGAACTTGAGCAAATGACTCCACGCCGGCCTTATTTATTTAGGGCTTTTTATGATTGGATTCTGGATAATGATTTAACTCCCTATATTGTGGTGAATACTTCTGTCTATGGAGTATTGGTTCCACAAGAGTTTGTACAGAATAATCAGATAGTGCTAAATATTGCACCACAATCTGTAGGTCAATATGTATCAAATAATGAGCAAATTGAGTTTAATGCTCGCTTTTCTGGTGTGCCACAACATATCGTTGTTCCTATGGCTGCGGTTGAAGCTATCTATGCTCGTGAAAATGGAGTAGGGATGGGATTTGAAGATGAACCTCAATATCGAGCGTTACAAGAAAAACAAAATAATCAATCCGAAACACCTCCTGCAAAAAAGGCCAATCCATTCAGAGTGGTAAAATAATTTTTAATAACAAAATTATTTTCCAGATTTAATTCTCAATGTCTATTAACGCCCGGTTAACTAACGGGCAATAAGTAAAATAATAAATCAATCGCATTTAAAATATTAATAGTTATCACTTATCAAATGAAGAGATAAAACTTATTATCATTTTAATTTCTTATAATTGATAATGATTATTATTAACATTAAAATGCGTGCGTGTTATGTCATGAATTCAACTGATATCAATCCAAGTTCTCGCTTATGGAAATTAGCATTTACTTATAAAACTTTAATGATTTTTTCCTGTTTATTCTCTATTTTTAGTGTCATCACTTCATTTATACCATTCATTGCCATCTATTTCATTGTTTGTGAAATTATATTGAGCATCAGTCATCAAATAGAATTAAATAGCGAATTAATTATTAGTTATGGCTGGCTGGCATTTATGGCCGCTGCATTAGCGATTGTTTTTAATTTCCTAGCGCTATGCTTATCACATATTGTTGCATTTAAAACACTTTATAATCTTAAATACAACTTTATTCGTTATTTATCCTGTTTACCTTTAGGCTTTCATACAAATCATTCTAGTGGCGAGCTAAGAAAAATCGTGGATGATGATATCGAAAAAATTGAACAATTTATTGCTCATCAATTGCCCGATATGATTGGATCCTTTGCTTCTCCTGTCGTTATTTTAGTAATTCTAGCCATTTTCGATTGGCGATTAGGTTTAGCAACGTTATTACCTATTATCCTTGCCTATATCGTATTAATTAGTGGTTATCGACGTAAGGATATCAAAACCAATCAACAAGAGTTGCAAAAAAAACTGATTGAAATGAGTCATGCTTCAGTTGAATATATAAGAGGTATTACCGTTATAAAGGCTTTTAATCAGACATTTTTTTCATTTAAACGATTTAATGACGCGATTAAAGCTTATCAATTTTATTGTTTAAAATTTATATATTGTTTTAAATACCACATGGCATTTTTTATATTGTTATTAAATAGTATTTATCTCTTTATTGTTCCGGTTGTTATCTTTTTGATCAGTGATACGGATAATTACGCTAATTTCATTTTGTCAGCCATTTTTTATTTGATTTTTTCTTTAGGATTACCTGCACCATTTTTCAAATTGATATATGTCACTCAAGGATTTCAAAAAACAGTTAAAAGCGTCCAAAATATGGATGAGGTATTAAATGTTCCTCCTCTTAGCGAACCCAAAGAGGGACTGAAAGTTGAAAGCTACGATATTCAATTTGATAATGTGTGTTTTTCTTATCATGATGAACAGGTATCAAATACAACCGAAAGTAATAACGCGCTTAATCATATCTCATTTACCGCTAAACAAGGAGAAATAACGGCTTTAGTCGGTTTATCAGGCAGTGGCAAAAGTACCATATCTTTACTCATTCCACGATTTTTTGATCCCGATGAAGGTCATATTACAATTGGTCATGTTGATTTAAAACAGATGACTAGTGGTTATCTATTGTCTTTAGTAAGTTTTGTTTTTCAAGATGTGTTTTTATTCAAGCAAAGTGTAATAAACAACATTCGGATCGGTAAACCTGACGCAACAATTGATGAAGTTATTGCGGTTGCTAAAACTGCTCAATGCCATGAATTTATTGAAAAATTACCAAATGGTTATGATTCAATTATTGGATCAGATGGTATACATCTTTCTGGGGGTGAAATGCAACGACTGGCTATCGCTCGTGCACTATTAAAAAATTCTCCAATTTTAATTCTTGATGAAGCCACCTCATTTGCCGATCCTGAAAATGAGAGCAAAATTCAATTAGCAATGAAAGCATTAATGAAAAATAAAACGGTCATTATGATAGCTCACCGTCTATCAACAATAAGAGATGCTAATAAGATCATCGTATTAGATAAAGGAAATATTGCTGAGTCAGGAACACATGAACAACTATTTTCAAATAAGAGAACTTACTACAAGATGTGGCAATATTATCAGCAAACATTAGATTGGCAAATGCATCATTCTGATATGAGTAGTCAAACAATGATGAGCAAATAAGTTATCAGCAGGAGTCAGAAAATGTTTAAGCGATTATTGATGTTATCCGATACAGGAAGTAAAAATTTAAGACAAGCTATCATCGCATGTACGATCTCAAATCTTACATTGATGTTACCGTTTATTATTCTATTGCAAGTCATTGTCTCGTTAATTACCCCGTTAACAAGTCATTTAGCAGTAAATAAGAGTTATTTATGGTTAATGGTAGGGTTAGGCATATTATCTAGTTTACTTTTTTTATTTTGCTATCAAAGGGAATATAAAAAAACTTATGCAAATGCTTTTGGACAAGCAGCAAATACTCGCATTGAAGTGGCAGAGAAAATTAGAAAACTTCCACTTAGTTTTTTTAATCGTAAAGATTTATCTGAACTAACAACCAATATCATGGGTGATTGTGCAACAATTGAGAACATGTTAAGTCATGTCATTCCCCAACTAATTGGTTATTCATGTAGTAGTGTTATTACTTGTGCTTTATTAGCTTTTTACGATTGGAGAATGGCAAGTGCTATTTTTTGTACTTTACCTATTGCATTTTTGATTATGCTTATCGGCAAAGGTTTTGAAAAAAAATTAGGCGAAAAACAAGTACAAAGTAAATTAGCTGTCTCAAATGAAGTTCAAGAATATCTTGATGGAATTAAAATCATCAAAGGCTTTGGTATTAGTGGTGAAAAATTTAAAACACTGGATAGAGCGCTTAAAAATATGATGTGGGCATCGATCAAATTTGAAGGTATAAGTGGAATTTTTGTCACGTTATCTACTTTGGTTTTGCAGGTAGGTTTGGGCATAGTTGTTTTAGTCGGTGTGAAGTTGATCGTTATTGGTAGTTTAGATCCGATAACATTTTTAGCCTTTATCGTTATTGGTTCACGCATTTACAGCCCTTTAATTTCTGTATTAACGCTATTACCTGAGCTTTTTTATATGCTGACATCTATTGAGCGGATGAAAAGTTTACAAACAGAACCAATAATGGAAGGTCGAGATGATGTTTTATTGAAAAGTTTTAGTGTTACCATTGATCACATTAATTTTTCATATAAGCAAAAAACTGTTATTAATGATCTGAGTTGTGTTATTCCGTCAAACAAAATGACTGCATTAGTAGGGCCTTCAGGAAGCGGTAAAAGCACGTTATTACAATTAATTGCCCGTTTTTGGGATGTCGATAAAGGTGTGATTAGTATTGACGGTAATGATATTAAAACTATTGATCCTGAGACGTTGATGCGCAGTATGTCGTTTGTATTTCAAAATGTTATTTTATTTGATGATACCATTTTAAATAATATTCGTATCGGTCGACATGATGCGAGCGATGAAGAGGTTAAACTTGCAGCCAAAAAAGCTCGATGTGATGAGTTGATTGCTCGTTTACCTCATGGCTGGGATACTTTAATTGGTGAAAATGGCAATAAGCTATCAGGTGGCGAAAGACAGCGAATATCGATAGCAAGAGCATTATTAAAGAATGCTCCGATTGTACTGCTGGATGAAGCAACTGCGTCGCTTGATCCTGAAAATGAAGTTTATATACAACAAGCTATTTCAGAATTAGTTAAAGATCGAACCGTGATTGTAATTGCCCATCGTTTAAAAACAATTATCACGGCCGATCAAATTATTGTATTAGATAAAGGCAGTATTGTTGAACAGGGTAGCTACCAACAATTAATCGATAACAATGGTTTATTTGCCAGACTTTATTCTCTGCAAAAACAAGAGTTTTCTGTCAGTAATTGATTAAGTGTATTTCTTGGGTAAATCGGTATATGATATAAAAAATTAACTGATTTACCTGAACATAATGAAAGAAATCGAATTAAAATTTGAAATTGCAACTAAAGATATTCATGATTTAAAAAATTTTTTAAATCAATGGGTAAGTTGTGATCAAGCTGAATTTGAATCCTCTTCAAAAATTCAAAACAATATTCACGAACTTAAACTTTTTAATACCTATTATGATACTCAAGATTACTATTTACGTTCTAATGGATGTGGTTTACGGATTAGGGGAACACAAGACAAACTCAGTAAACAATTTGAAATTACCGTAAAGCATGGTAACAAAGCCGTTGCTGGTTTACATGAACGATCTGAATATAATGCTGATCTACCAGACAACCATCTTGATTTGACTTTGCTCCCAAGTGAGGCTTTTCCTAAAGATTGTCATATCGAAAATTTACAAAAAAAGCTGCGTCCATTATTTTCAACACATTTTGATCGGCAAACATGGTTAATTTCATTTGCCAATAGCGAAATAGAAGTCGCTTTAGATCAAGGTGAAATCATTTCTAATGGAGAATCAAAATCGATACAAGAAGTTGAGTTAGAAATAAAACAAGGTAATAAACATGATTTAATCAATTTTGCTATTGAATTAAGTAGATTTAACATACATCTCTTTTCTCAAAGTAAGGCCTCACGCGGTTATCGATTATTAAAAAACGCGCCTGTTAATCGCGCTCCTTTTAGCGTGCAATTTAAACATGATTTATCAAGCTTATTAAATTTTTGGCAACAAAACGAAGAGTATGCGCTCGAAAATAATGATCTAGCGTTTTATCAACAACTCTTAATTCAAATAAACGAAATACTAGCTAATCACGATATTGCACACGAATCTGAATTTAAACAGTGGCAACAAGCAATCACCCATATTCACTCCGTTTATGATTTTGCTTATAGCCCAATAAATACAGTATTAAAACTACTGCTAGTTGCACGGTTAAATAAAGAGTAATGTTATGATTTTATGATAAATAGGACGAGCCGATAACGTCATCAATGCGAGAGAAGGATATGTCACAATCTGAAATTTTGAATCAACAAAAACAGAAAATAACATCACAGCTATCACAATGTAATTCTGTTTTCGTACAGGATAATCTTAATATTTTGGTACAAAGTGATTTTATAGTAGATGCTTTTTATCGATATCCACAGTGGCTTACAAATATTATTAATCATCCGCCACAAGCTGATGAAAGACGTTATTATCAACAATGGCTTAATGAACACTTAACATCGGTATTGGATGAAACGGCATTAATGAAAGCATTGAGATTATTTAGGCGTTATATCTTAGTAAGGCTTGAATGGTCACAATTAACTTATACCAGTAGCGATGAACAAATATTAAGTCAATTAAGTGAACTGGCTGAAATCATTATTGTAACGGCACGTGATTGGTTGTATGAATTAAGTTGTAAAGAGTGGGGGACACCGTGTAGTCATCAAGGTGAACCTCAACCTTTGCTCGTATTGGGTATGGGAAAACTAGGGGGAGGAGAGCTGAATTTTTCCTCTGACATTGATTTAATTTTTACTTATCCTGAACATGGGCAAACGCAAGGTGGCAGGCGAGAACTAGATAATGCTGTATTTTTTACCCGTTTAGGACAACGTTTAATAAAAGCGCTTGATAGTATTACTGAAGATGGTTTTGTATACCGTGTTGATATGCGATTACGTCCACTTGGTGAGGGTGGGCCATTAGTCTTAAGTTTTTCATCTATGGAAGATTATTATCAAGAACAAGGGCGAGATTGGGAACGTTATGCTATGGTAAAAGCCAAAGTGTTAGGCGATCAGCAAAATTCTTTCACCAAAGAACTTTACCAAATGCTTAAACCTTTTGTCTATCGTCGTTACATTGATTTTAGTGTTTTGCAATCTTTGCGAAATATGAAAAGCATGATTGAACGTGAAGTACGCCGACGTGGTTTAAAAAACAATATTAAATTAGGTGCTGGAGGCATTCGTGAAATCGAGTTCATTGTACAGGTTTTTCAACTGATTCGCGGTGGTCGTGTCATAGGGCTACAGACACGTTCTCTGCTTACAGCCTTACAAGTAATTGAACAAGAATCATTGCTTGATACTAATGAAGTGACTCAATTGCGTAATAACTACTTATTTTTACGCCGTTGCGAAAATTTACTGCAAGCCATTAATGATGAACAAACCCAGACATTACCAGAAGAAGAGCTCGACCAAATTCGTTTAGCTACCAATATGGGATTTACCAATTGGTCTGAGTTTATTGAACAATTATCTGTGCGTATGCAACAAAATCGCTTGATATTCAATGCTCTTATTGGTAATGATGATTCACAATCGGCTCCTAACATAAAACAATATAATGATCTGTTTGATGACTTATGGGTTCCTGATTTGCAATTAAGCGATATAAAAGCTGTATTACCAAACTATTCTGATAGCGATGCCGAGCAACTTTATCAGATGCTTATCCAATTTCGTAATGATATTGGCAAACGGACAATAGGTGTGCGTGGGCGTGAAATACTTGATCAACTTATGCCTCGTTTATTAGATGCTATTTGTAATGGACAACAGGCAATTATGGTGTTTTCACGCATATTGCCTTTGTTGGTTAATATTGTTAGTCGTACGACCTATTTAGAGCTATTGCTTGAATATCCGAGTGCATTAAAGCAGTTGATCCGTCTATGTAGTGCCTCTCCTATGATTAGTGATCAACTGGCTCACTATCCGATTTTATTAGATGAATTAATTGATATTAATTCACTTTATCAAACGATTGAACCTAATGAGTATAAAAGTCAACTTTATCAATACTTATTACGTATTCACGTTGACGATGAAGAACAGCAATTAGAAGCCTTGCGCCAATTTAAGCAGATGCAATTACTGCACATTGCTGCGGCTGATGTGGAACATGTATTAACCACTATGAAAGTAAGTGATCACCTTACTTATGTGGCGGAAGCATTACTTGATTTTGTTGTACAAATGGCTTGGAGTCAGATGGTCGAACGTTATGGTAAACCCGCTCACTTAGCTGATAATCATAAAGGATTAGTCGTGGTTGCTTATGGTAAATTGGGGGGCTGGGAGCTGGGTTACGGTTCGGATCTGGATTTAGTTTTTTTGCATGATTGCCCTGCAAATAGTGTTACCAATGGTGACAAACAGATTGATAGTCGTCAATTTTATTTACGCTTAGTGCAACGCATTATCCATTTATTTAATGTGCGCACTAGTTTCGGTATTCTTTATGAAGTAGATGTCAGATTACGTCCACAAGGTGATGCAGGTTTACTTGCGTGTAGTTTAGATTCCTTTGCGGATTATCAAATGAATGAAGCATGGACATGGGAACACCAAGCGCTGGTACGAGCTCGAGCGGTATATGGTGAAAATGATCTCATAAAACGTTTTAACCAAATCCGTCATGATGTGCTTTGCAAACCACGAGATGAAAATCAATTAAAAACCGAAGTTAGGCAAATGCGTGAAAAAATGCGAAATCACTTAGGAACGACGCAAGCTGAACTATTTAACCTGAAAATTGATGAGGGAGGCATTGGTGACATCGAATTTTTATCACAATATTTGGTGCTCAATTATGCTAATTCACACCCTAAAATGACAACTTGGAGTGACAATGTACGAATTTTAGAGCTAGCCACTCATTACCAAATTATGGACAGTGATGAAGCAGAACAATTGACTCAAGCTTATATTGATATGCGTAATCAAATTCATCAACTTGCATTGCAACTATTACCAAGTACGGTCAACAGTTCACAATTTTATCGAGAAAAACAGATTGTTAAACAAAGTTGGCAAAAGTGGTTAATGTAATTGTTTAGGTGAACCATTATCGGTTAATAGTGTTTATTTAGCCGATAATGGATGTCAAAAGTTCACTAGCAGGTTATTTTGCTTCTTTCCACAAAATCATATCTTGCTCTTCAAGTTCTGATGCATCAAAACCCATTGCAGGAGCAATGTCTTCTCGGTCAAAAGCGATATCACCACCATTAATGGCATCATCCCCTTTTTGGATTCCTTTAAAATCAAAAAGGTTTGTGTCACACAGGTGAGACAGAGTGATATTTTGGGTAGCACGGAACATGGTTTCAATGCGTCCTGGGAATTTTTTATCCCACTCATTAAGCATCTCTTTAATGACTTGACGTTGTAAATTAGGCTGTGAACCACAAAGATTACAAGGAATAATTGGAAATTGCTTAATTTCAGCATATTTGGCAATATCCTTTTCTTTGCAATAAGCAAGTGGACGGATGATAATATGTTCACCAGAATCATTCATCAATTTGGGTGGCATGGCTTTAAGCTTGCCACCATAGAACATATTTAAAAACAGCGTTTCTAAAATATCATCACGATGATGCCCTAATGCTATTTTGGTCGCACCCAGTTCGGTTGCTGTACGGTATAAAATTCCACGTCGTAAGCGTGAACAAAGCGAACAAGTAGTTTTACCTTCAGGGATCTTTTCTTTCACAATTCCATAAGTATTCTCCTGTACAATCTTATACTCGATACCTAATGATTCTAAATATTGAGGTAGGATATGTTCAGGAAATCCTGGTTGCTTTTGATCTAAATTTACCGCCACTAATTCAAAATTGATTGGCGCGCTTATTTTCAAATTAATAAGGATATCAAGCAAGGTATAGCTATCTTTACCACCTGATAAACAAACCATAATACGATCGCCATCTTCGATCATATTAAAATCGGCAATTGCCTCGCCGGTTAGGCGACGCAATCGTTTATGTAGTTTATTTTGATTATATGTATTCATCACAATTTTATAGATTACTCAGCACGGCTCATGTAACGACGTTCAGCGATATGAATTTTAATTTTTTCATTGTTATCAATATATTCAGGCACTTGAATAACAAGACCCGTTGATAATGTTGCGGGTTTAGTGCGAGCACTTGCTGAAGCACCTTTAATACTTGGTGAAGTTTCGATAATTTCTAAATCTACCGTTTGCGGTAATTCTAAAGCAATCACGTCACCATCAGCCATCAATACCTGAATGCCACTCATACCGCCTTCTGGAATGAACAGTAATTCTTCTTCAATTTGTTCTTTTTTGAAGATAAATGGTGTGTAGTCTTCATTGTCCATAAACACATATTCATCACCATCGATATAAGAAAAACTAACTGGACGACGAGAAAGCTCAATGGTTTCGATAATATCGTCACCTTTGAAGCGTTCTTCCACTTTACCACCATTTTTTACATCGGTAAAACGCATTTTATACAGCGTACTGGCACCACGAGCACTCGGGCTTTGAACGTCGATATCTTTTACAAGAAGAAGTTTTCCATTGTACGTGACCGCATCGCCACGTTTTATTTCATTTGCTTTAGCCATAATATTTATTCTTCACAATTAATGATAATAAAGGTTAGATAAGGTAAAAAATTAGCTCGCTATTTTACCGCTAACTTGCTATTGTCACCATCAAAATTTATCGCAGAACTTTAAAATAAAGGAAATACTATGGCAGATTCATATGAATGTCGAAAAAATTGTGGCGCTTGCTGTATTGCTCCCTCAATTTCATCTGCAATTCCCGGTATGCCTAATGGCAAACCTGCGGGTATTGCATGTATTCATTTGGATAATAATTATCAGTGTGGTCTTTTTCAAAAATCATCAAGGCCGATAGTTTGTAGTCGATTAAAACCCTGTTTTGAAATGTGTGGCAATAATCGAGAACAAGCTATGCATTATTTAACTCAATTAGAACAGTTGACTAGCAATTGAGTATTGCATAAATTTAATAAACCAGATCGATTATTAGAATTATTTATCTCGCAAAGTTGTTTTTTTGATAAACTTCACCGCACTTCAATATCTAGTAATAAATATCAATAATTATAGAATTAATTTTCGCTATTTTCAGATTAGGAAATATCTTAATTGATAGCTTTTTTTTCTATTAAATTTAATATCAATAAACAGAAGAACATTGTTATGAAAAATAAATTAAAACGAGATTTAAAAGCTCGTCATTTAACGATGATTGCTATCGGCGGGTCAATCGGAACAGGGCTATTTGTTGCATCGGGTGCAACCGTTGCCCAAGCAGGTCCAGGTGGTGCGCTGGTGTCATATGCCATTATTGGGGTGATGGTATACTTTTTAATGACCAGTCTTGGCGAACTTGCCGCCTATTTACCTGTTTCAGGAACATTCGCAACTTATGGCGCACGTTATGTTGATGAAGCTTTTGGTTTCGCAATCGGTTGGAACTACTGGTATAACTGGGCCATTACAGTTGCGGTTGATTTAGTTGCCGCACAGCTCGTTATCTCATATTGGATTGATGCAGGGGCTTACAGTTGGTTATGGAGCTTACTGTTTTTAAGCATTATATTTTGTTTAAATTATATTTCTGTTAAAGGTTTTGGTGAAGCTGAGTTTTGGTTTTCATTAATTAAAGTTGTCACTGTTATTGTCTTTATCATAGTTGGTTTGTTGATGATAATTGGCATTTTACGAGGTGCAGAAAGTGCAGGTTGGCAAAACTGGCAAGTAGGTGATGCGCCTTTTGTTGGTGGGTTTTCTTCAATGATTGGTGTCGCAATGGTGGTTGGGTTTTCATTCCAAGGTACTGAATTAATCGGTATTGCTGCGGGTGAATCAAAGGATCCTGAAAAAAATATACCAAGAGCTATGCGACAAGTATTTTGGCGTATATTACTATTTTATATCTTTGCAATTTTAGTTATTAGTTTAATTATTCCTTATACCGATCCTAATTTACTACGCAATGATGAAACGGATATAAGTGTTAGTCCGTTTACGTTAGTATTTCAACATGCTGGACTACTGTCTGCGGCAGCACTAATGAATGCCGTTATCTTAACTTCAGTTTTATCGGCTGGTAACTCGGGTCTTTACGCATCAACACGTATGCTTTATGCACTTGCTCGAGAAGGCAAAGCGCCGAAAATCTTTGCTAAATTATCATCATCAGGTGTGCCACGAGCAGCGTTGTTAGCAACTACATTTGTTGCGATGCTCTGTTTTTTAACTTCAATGTATAAAGATCAGGCCGTTTATTTGTGGTTACTTAATATGTCAGGTATGACAGGATTTATTGCTTGGCTAGGTATTGCAATTAGCCATTATCGCTTTAGAAAGGGTTACACCATTCAAGGTAACGATGTCAGTAAATTACCTTACCGTTCAAGTTGTTTCCCATTTGGTCCTATTTTTGCATTTGTATTATGCTTAATTATTACTTTAGGACAAAATTATGAAGCGTTTTTACAAGATACTATAGATTGGAATGGGGTGATTGCAACTTACATTGGTATTCCATTATTCTTTGCAATTTATTTTACCTACAAAATAGTTAAAAAGACTAAATGGGTAAAATACGAGGAGATGGATTTTTCCAAAGCTGATTAATATCCCAAATTCTCCAAAACTTTCTAATTTCCGTCGACATCTGTCGACGGCCTTTTTATTAAGAAAGAGATAAATAATCTGTTATATTATTTATTTTGATAACGATATTAGCGACTACGGAATATGATACGTGCTTTAGATAGATCGTAAGGCGTCATTTCAACAGTCACTTTATCACCAGTTAAAATACGAATATAATTTTTTCGCATCTTTCCAGAAATATGTGCAGTAACAACATGACCATTTTCAAGTTCAACACGAAACATCGTGTTTGGGAGTGTATCAAGTATTGTACCTTGCATTTCAATGTTATCTTCTTTTGCCATTGGGGCCTCTTAAATAATAAATACAAATTAAATATACTTAAAGTGCTAGTCTTATTTCGCACAATTAACATGTGCATGAAAAAGCTCTAAGCTTTTTCGTAACCATATCGGTTGTTTATAATAGGATTTAGCAAATTAACGTATAAACGTAAAAAAACTGAATTTAGAATATATAAACTTAGCGGCAAAATAATGCCGAAAAAACTGTCAGATGTAAAGTCCTTTCTACTTTTTCTTTGCGTTATAAAGTGCATGTTGATGAATATAATGCCAAACTTTGGCTGGTAACAAATTTTCATAGTTTTGTTTATTGTTGATATTTTGTCTGATTTCTGTTGCCGAAATATTTTCAAGTGGCGTATGAGCAAAAAAAATATATCCATATGGATTATCGTGTAAATCTTTAATATTTGTTGTCTGATGTGTGGTTATCCAATTTTGTAACTCGATATCATCGGTTTTTTCTGCATAACCAGGCCTACGACAGATTAACAAATGGCAGTAATCAAGCAGTGTTTGCCATTGATACCAAGTAGGCAAGCTTAGTAATGAATCTTGTCCCATAATAAAGGCTAATCCTTTTTGATAACCATTTTCTTGACGCCACTTTTCCAATGTTTCGATTGTATAGGAAGGTCTCATCAATTTTTCAGATGATATTTCTCGAGTATCAATCGAAAATAGAGGTAAATCTTCTACTGCCAAGTTTAGCATTGCCAAACGTTGTTCTGTTGTTGCTTCTGGCTGTGGTTTATGTGGGGGGATTTGGTTAGGCAACAAGCTGATTTGTGTTAAGCCAATTTCTTTGGCTAAAGCGATAGCAGGATGTATATGTCCATAATGTACGGGATCAAATGTACCGCCAAACAACGCTGTTAACATCTGTTTAACCCCATAAATTGCATGGTCAAAGCAGATAAAGCATCCCAAATTTGTAATTGATTATCATGTTTAAAACTTATTTCTATCTCGGTTAGTCGTTTAAGTATATTAAATAGATCTTTAATATCAAAGCGATTCAAATAAGAGGTATACATGGGTCTTTTATTTTGCCAAATTTTATATTCGTCAAAAATTTGTTTAAAAGATTTGTTTGATAATCCTTTTTTCAAATTGATGAGTAAGATAAGTTCTCGTTGTATAACACGCAATAGAATTAGTGGTTCAAACTCATTCATCTTTAGTTGTTGCATTATGTGTGTTGCGCGCTTAGTTTTGTGCGACACCATTGCATCAATCCAATGATAAGGCGTAAATATAGCTGAATCATTAATATTACTTTCGACTTGATCATATGTAATAGTCTGATTTGGGAAAAGTAATTTTAATTGTTCAATGATTTGGGTTAAAGCGAGTAAATTACCCTCATAATAGTAACAGAGTAACTCAATTGCCTGTGGTTCAATCTGCATCTGTTTTTGTTGCAAATGATTAGAAAGCCACTTAGGTAATTGCACTTCATCGGGAGTATTACAACTCACCACAATTAATTTATCAGATAATGTTTTATACCATTGTGCATTTTCATTCGTTTTAGTGATTTTATTTAGACTGATGATTAAGACAATCTCAGTAGTTAACATTTCACTTAACGTATTGAGTTTTGTGGTAACATTGGCATTTATTGAGTTTTCTCCAAAATCCAAAAAAATAAGTGTATTATCAGAGAATAAATTCATTTCTTGGCAACTATCGAAGATAGTTGACCAATCGGTTTGATTATCTATATTAAACGTGAGCTGCTCATCAAAACCTAATTGTTTAAATGAAGTTTTTAATTGAGTTTGCGCATAATGTTGTAAATAAGGATCATTCCCTATTATCAAGTAATAAGGTGATCCTAGTTTAGTGGTGATTTGATCGGCACTGATTTTAATCATATCAATTTTTTAATTTACGGCATCAACAGATTTTAATTTTCGAATAATTTGTTTTGCTGCTTCCATATACATTTCATCTTCAATTAAATCTTGTTCAGTCGTTTTGGCAAGCGCGGCTGAAGGATTATCGAAAAATGTCCGGAAAACACGGACATTAATAGGATAGATTTTTTCATTTTCGATAATGATTTGTGTTTCAACAGTCAAAACTAGTTGATATTCAGCAGCTTTACCATCTTTATAAATTGAGATAGTGCTACGATCCATTGAATCTCTCACAACCTTTAATACAGGATGATTTTGTGAAGCTTCATTATTGGTTAACGTAACATGATTGTCGCGTAATAATTCTTTAATATCTCGTGAAAGCTGTCCATAAGGATCATGACTCATATAAGACATCGTTTTAAAACGCGTAGGCACTTCTGTTTCATGTTGTAAATGAAATCCACATCCAGTCAAAGATATTGTCAATAACATGAGAGAAGCTAAATATTTTTTCATATCTACTACCGCCTATATTTAGTTATAAACAATATTAACCAACAACAAGATTCAATAATTTACCAGGTACATAAATCACTTTGCGAATTGCAACATCGACTAAATATTTTTGAATATTTGGTTCTTGTTTAGCTTGAGCTATGACCGATTCTTGATCAGCATTTGCTGGCACGGTAAATTTGCCACGTACTTTACCATTGATTTGTACCACAATAAGCTTTTCATCTTCAACCATTGCTGATTCATCAGCAACTGGCCATAGACTATCATCAATCGATTCACTATGACCTAATGCTTGCCACATCACAAAACAAGCATGAGGCATCATAGGATAAAGTAAACGAACAATGGCATTTAACGCTTCGTCCATTAATGCTCGGTCTTGTTCAGATTCTTGCGGTGCTTTTTGTAAGCGATTCATTAATTCCATTACAGCCGCTATTGCTGTGTTAAATGTTTGACGACGACCAATATCATCAGTTACTTTTGCAATCGTTTTATGTAATTCACGACGTAATGATTTTTGATCGTTGTCTAAAGCAGAAACATCAAGCTCCACTGTTTGACCTTTTTGTGCGTGCTCATACACTAAACGCCATACACGTTTAATAAAGCGATTGGCTCCTTCAACGCCAGATTCTTGCCATTCCAGTGTCATATCAGCCGGTGAGGCAAACATCATAAATAAGCGAACTGTATCTGCACCGTATTTTTCGACCATCTCTTGTGGGTCAATGCCGTTATTTTTGGATTTTGACATCTTTGTCATACCAGCATGCACCAGTTCATTGCCTTTACTATCGACTGCTTTAGAAATGCGACCTTTTTCATTACGCTCAATGGTCACCTCAGTTGGTGATACCCAAATACGTTCATTAGTTGGGCTGGTGTAATAAAATGCATCAGCTAATACCATGCCTTGGCAAAGCAAGCGTTTGGCTGGTTCATCAGAGGTAACTAAACCAAAATCACGCATTAATTTATGGAAGAATCTGAAATAGAGAAGATGCATAATTGCATGCTCAATACCGCCCACATATTGGTCAACTGGCAACCAATAGTTAGCCGCATTTTCATCTAACATGCCTTTGTCATAATGAGGGCAAGTATAACGTGCGTAATACCAAGATGATTCCATAAACGTATCGAAAGTGTCGGTTTCGCGTAATGCAGGTTGACCATTAACCGTAGTTTTAGCCCAGTTAGGATCTGCTTTGATTGGGCTTGTAATACCATTCATTTCGACATCTTCGGGTAAAATCACCGGTAACTGGTCTTCTGGTGTTGGAATTGTGGTGCCATCTTCAAGCGTAACCATTGGAATTGGTGCACCCCAATAACGCTGGCGTGAAACGCCCCAGTCACGTAAGCGATAATTGACTTTACGAGTACCAATACCAAGCGCAGTTAACTTATCAGCAATTGCATTGAATGCTTGTTCAAAATCAAGTCCATCGAATTCGCCCGAATTAAATAATTTGCCATGTTCAGTATAAGCTTGCTCGGAAAGATCAGGTTCATTGCCGTCTTGGTTTAAAATAACTGGTTTAATTGGTAAGTTATATTTAGAGGCAAATTCATAATCACGCTCATCGTGACCTGGTACTGCCATAACGGCACCTGTACCATATTCAATTAGCACAAAATTAGCGATCCAAACTGGAACTTTATCGCCAGTTAATGGATGAATGGCATAATAGCCTGTTGGCATGCCTTTCTTTTCCATCGTCGCCATATCGGCTTCAGCCGTTTTAGTGTTTTTACATTCGGCAATAAATTCAGCAATTTTAGGATTGCTTTGTGCGGCTAATTGTGCAAGAGGGTGCTCGGCTGCAACCGATACAAAGCTTACACCCATTAAAGTATCAGGGCGAGTTGTATAAACACGTAATTTATCAGCATAGTTTTCAACAGCAAAATCAAATTCAACACCTTCTGAACGTCCAATCCAGTTACGTTGCATGGTTTTAACTTGTTCAGGCCAGCTTTCTAATGTATCTAAATCATTGAGTAACTCTTCTGCGTATGCTGTAATTTTAATAAACCATTGTGGAATTTCTTTACGTTCAACTGGGGTACTACAACGCCAGCAGCAACCTTCCACTACTTGTTCGTTAGCAAGTACGGTCTGGTCATTTGGACACCAGTTAACGGCAGAAGTTTTTTTATAGACTAAACCTTTTTCATAAAGCTTAGTAAAAAACCATTGTTCCCATTTGTAGTATTCAGGACGGCAAGTAGTCACTTCACGATCCCAATCATAACCAAAACCTAATAATTGTAACTGCTTTTTCATATAAGCAATATTTTCATAGGTCCATTTTGCTGGAGCAGTATTGTTTTTAACAGCAGCACCTTCAGCTGGTAAACCAAATGCATCCCAGCCAATAGGTTGCAACACATTTTTGCCATTTAAGCGTTGATAACGCGAAATGGTATCGCCGATTGTATAGTTACGAACATGACCAAGATGTAAACGCCCAGAAGGGTAAGGTAGCATCGACAAACAGTAATATTTTTCTTTTGATGGATCTTCTGTGACGTGGAAAGTTTTATTTTCTAGCCAATGTTTTTGTACTGTGGCTTCAATTTCATCGGGGCGATATTGTTCTTGCATGACGAATTAATGTCCTATCTATTATTGCTAATAAAAATATTTTGCTAATTGTATTGGTTATTGTAGTGTTTTACAAACGTTATATGCATGGTTAGCCTGAATTGTTAAGCAAAAAGGAAGGGAGGTGATGATTAAAAGTATTAACTTATAAAAATAAATGATCCTAACATAATCGTTTATTCAGGCTATGATGATAATAATAAGCGGAGTGAACTCCGCTCGTTAAGTTTTAACCACCATTAAATATACTGGTAAATCGCGCTAAATATGATTTTTCCTCTTTTTTAGGTATATTTTCAAGGTTGGCTTGAATTAGTTCATCGATTTTTTTTGTTTCGTTATCTAAACCTAATTCATTATAGGCATTACGCATTAATAAAAGTGCCGTTTTTGTTGAGTCTGTATCAGGAAATAACGATATCATTCGGCTTACCCTATTAATCACCGCAACATAAGCTCCGCGTTTGGTATAATATTCTGCAATTTTTAGTTGATATCGAGCTAATCTGTTTTTTAAAAAGATTAAACGTTTCTGTGCATCAGCCGCATAAGGACTGTCTGGAAAGCTTGAAACCAAATAGGTAAAATCTTTGAAAGCGGCGATAGCGAAATCTGGATCTCTATCGGAACGATCGACGTTAAACCAACCTTGGATGGTATTATCATCTTGCGCCATATTAGTAATACCACGCATATAGATAATCCAATCTATATTAGGATGCGTTGGATTCAATTTTAAAAAACGGTCAATTGATGCAATAGTCAATGGAAAATCACCTGATTTGTAATAAGCGTAAATTAAATCAAGTTGTACTTGTTGTGAATAAGGACCAAATGGATAGTTCTTATCGATTGTCTCTAATATGGTAATACTGGATTTTATGTTGCCACTTTCGAGTTCACTTCGAGCTTTGTTATGAAGATCTAATTCTGATACATTTTCAACATCTGGTTTGGAAGAAGTACAGCCAATTAGCATGCCAGCTAAAGTGATTGCTAATAAAGTGTGTAAACGTAGTTTCATTCGTTTTTCAGTCCAAATTTAATTAAACATTAAAGGCAATGATTGGTATATAATACTCTAAAACCTAACAGCTTAAAATAGATAAATTACACATGCACGAGTTAAAATTATCGACCGAAATTGAACAAACCCAGCTAGGAATGCGCTTAGATCAAGCATTATCAGAACTTTTCCCTGATTACTCAAGATCTAGAATTAAAGATTGGATCGTTAATAATAAAGTTACTGTCAACAATATCATTGTCAATAAACCGAAAGAACGTGTTCTTGGCGGCGAAAAGATAAGTATATGTGCTGAAATTGAGGAAGAAACTCATCATCAACCAGAAGATATTAAACTCAATATTGTTTATGAAGATGATGATATTTTAGTGATTAATAAACCGCGCGATTTAGTTGTGCATCCGGGCGCAGGTAACCCTAATGGCACCGTATTAAATGCTTTATTGCACTATTATCCAGAAATATCACGTGTACCACGTGCGGGCATTGTGCATCGATTAGACAAAGATACTACTGGTTTAATGGTTGTGGCTAAAACAATTGTCGCCCAAACCCATTTAGTTGAATCATTACAACTGCGTGAAATCACCCGTGAATACGAAGCTGTCGCAATGGGAATTATTACCGCGGGGGGCACAATTGATCAACCTATTACACGTCATCCTACTAAACGAACGCATATGGCGGTATTCCCGACAGGTAAACCTGCGGTTACCCATTATCGCGTAATGGAAAAATATCGGTTACATACTCGATTACGCTTACGTTTAGAAACAGGACGAACTCACCAAATCCGTGTGCATATGTCGCATATAGCGCATCCATTGGTTGGTGATCCATTATATGGAGGACGTCCAAGACCGCCAAAAGGTGCTAGTGAGTCATTTATTCAAACCTTACGAGATTTTGACAGGCAAGCACTGCATGCTACTATGTTACGTCTATTCCATCCTGTTACGGGCGAACAGATGGAGTGGCATGCGCCGATTCCTGATGATATGCAAAAATTAATTCAAGCATTACAGGAAGATACCGAACTTCATAAAGATGAACTGGATTGGTAACAAATATGATTAAATCGATTTACCCTTATTGGACTGCACCTAAAAATATTCATGCATTTACTACCACCAGAACAGGTGGTGTTAGTTTAGCACCATTTGCCAGTTTAAATTTGGGTAATCGGACTGATGATAATTTAGATCATGTTGCCGAAAATCGTAAACGTATCATTAACGCACAGCAGATACCCAGTGAACCTTATTGGCTCAATCAAACGCATAGCACTATCGCGCTCGATATTTCACAAATTGCTTTACAAGCACCAACAGGAAAGATAAATACTCATCAATCATTTGAAGCCGATGCTTCTTATACTAATCAACCCAAGCAAGTTAGTGTTGTGCTAACAGCAGACTGTCTGCCTGTATTATTTTGTTCAATGAAAGGCGATGAAGTCGCCGCTGCCCATGCGGGTTGGCGAGGGTTATGTCATGGTATTTTAGAAGAAACAGTTAAAAAATTTGTCTGTCCAACCAGTGAAATCTTAGCTTGGATGGGTCCCGCCATCAGTGCAAAAAAATTTGAGGTAGGTATTGAAGTTAAACATCAATTTGAAAAAGTTGATTCTAACGCTAAATTGGCTTTTACTTTAATTAACCCATCCGAGCAAAAATATCTAGCTGACTTGTATTTAATTGCCAAACAACGTTTGCAAGCTATGGGTGTTGTTCATGTGTTTGGTGGCGACTATTGTACTTATACCGAACAAGATAAATTCTTCTCATATCGTCGTGAAAATAAGACTGGTCGAATGGCATCAATGATTTGGTTTGATTAAACCGAGAAGTATTAAATTGGAATAAAAATAGCTGTATATTGTTTATTTTTTAAACATTTGATTTTGAATTAAATAAATAAAAATATTTACCTATTTAATACTGTGTACTCTATTTTTGTTAGGACTTGCGTTTTTTTATATGAATTTTGATTTATTTTCGAGTATAGATAGTTTATGGAAGCTCCATAACGTTTATTCATCAAATTTAACACAATTGGAACGATTTGATTTATAAAGACAAAGTTTGTGTAATAACATAATTCTTGTCTCTAATATGAATTGTGGCTAAAAATAAAATGAAACGGTATAGACTCCTGAATATTTTTTACAGATTGTTTGTTTTAGCTTATTAAGGCTTTTGTAATAAAAGCCTTAATTATGAGAAATATCTATATAATAAAAAAAGAATTAAAACAAGATTAAGCAAAAACTCAATCTAATTTCGGATGTTGATCAACTAAATCTTGACGTTGTTCTTGTAGATTTTCTATCTGTTCGTCGATATCTTCCACTTTTTGCTCGATGGAATCAAAGTGATCCGATAAGATCTCCTTTGCTTCTGAACGATCTGATGCAGCAGGTGTTGCACCTCTTAGTGGCTGATTGGCGGTTTCTCTCATTTTTATACCGGTAAATAATCCTACTAATGCAACAATCATCAAGTAGTAAGCTGGCATGTATAAGTTATTAGTTTCCTCTACTAACCAAGCGGCAACGGTTGGTGTTGCACCAGCAATTAACACTGAAATATTAAACGAGATAGCCAATGCACTGTAACGGATGTGGGTTGGAAAAATAGCCGGTAATATTGATGCCATTACTCCTGTAAAACAGTTTAGCAAAACTGCTAATATCAATAATCCTAAAAAAATAAGGCCAATAACATCACTATTAATCATTACAAAGGCAGGATAGGAAAGAATAAATAATCCTAAACTTCCTCCTATTATAAAGGGTCTACGTCCTATTTTATCACTAATCAACCCTATCATAGGTTGCACAAATAACATGCCAATCATGATAGCAATAATAATTAATACACCATGATCAGTATGATAATTTAAATTGTGTGATAAGTAACTCGGCATATAGGTCAGTAGCATGTAATAGGTAACATTAGTGACAATGACCAATCCAACACAAACAAATAAACTTTTCCAATACTTGGTTATGATTTCTTTGAAAGTCATTTTAGGTGGATTTGCGATATTGGCTTGTTCATTTTTATCCATTGAATCAGTATGTTGTACAAATGCAGGGGTCTCTTCTAATGCATGACGTAAATAAAGACCAACAAGTCCTAATGGTAAAGCAAATAAGAATGGAATTCGCCATCCCCACTGTTGGAATTTAGTATCACCAAGGATAGTTGATAATAGCACGACTAAGCCCGCACCCACTAGAAAACCCGCAATGGAGCCAAAGTCTAACCAACTTCCCATAAAACCACGTTTACGGTCTGGCGAGTATTCGGCCACAAAAATTGCTGCGCCAGAATATTCACCACCAATCGAAAAGCCTTGCGCTAATTTAGCCAACAATAATAGTACAGGGGCAGTAATGCCAATTGATGCATAGGAAGGAATTAGACCAATACAAAATGTACTTAATGACATGATAATGATGGTGACAGAAAGTACTTTTTGGCGACCAAATTTATCGCCTAATATACCAAACACTAATCCACCTAATGGTCGAACTAAAAAAGGCACCGAGAAAGTTGCCAATGCAGCAACTACTTGTACATTGGGTGAAGCATTAGGGAAGAATACTTGCCCTAATACATAAGCTAAAAAGCCATATACGCCAAAATCAAACCATTCCATTGCGTTACCAAGTGCTGCTGCAATAATGGCTTTTTTTAATTTGCTATCATCAATAATTGTTATGTCATTTATATTTAATGGGTGATTTTTCGGTTTTATCGTTTTCTTCATAAAATACCGCCTGTTTTCATGTCATAAATGAAAAGAAATAGTGCAACAAGATGAATACAATTCAAACGACACATTTACAATGTGTTACTCAGTTAATTTTATTGATGAAAATTTAAGCAAAGATAAAAGAGGGCAATAAAAAAGCAAAAAATGATGTTTTGTTGATGCATTCTAATATAACTTAATATCGACAAAACTGTTCCTTTAATTAAAATCAGTAACTAATTATAGCAAAATATCTAATTATGTAAAATGAGGCAAATAAAAAGTCTAATTTTTATTTAATAATCAATCAGTTCTTACTCATAAGTGTTAGGGTTACAATTTGTAACAGTATGATTGATAGCTATTTTATGATTGATATTTGATCTAAAATAAGTTATTTTATACACTACTTATAATAATTATAATTTTTAATTTATATTAATAATAAATGGTTAAATAAAGCACTGTAGAATTTGCAGTGCACATGAAATTATAGAGGATAACATGGATAAAGGATTAACCAATCTGATTAGTCAGTTGGGGAATGGTTTAAGTCGTGGTTTAAAGAATGGTTTGGTTAATGGAGTCGGTCACAATCGCTATACGTTAAATATTGATGGTTTGCCTGCTGAGGTTTCAATCTTACAAGTCGAGGGTAATGAACAACTAAATCAGCCTTGGCATTACACGATTACTTTCACCAGCTCGGATAAACAACTTTCTGTTGAGTCATTTCTTAACCAAAATGCCCGTTTGAGTTTTAATCCTGCTAATTCTGGCAGTTTAAGCGATTTTACCGCCAAAGGACTTAATGCACTTAATTCCTTAACCTCTGCTAATCCATTAGATGCATTAAAACACTCTGAGCCATTAAAGCAGTTAGATAACCTTAAACAATCTAATCCACTCGATTCGCTTAATTCTTTAACCCAATTTAATCCGCTTAATCCGTTAAATTCACTATTATCTCAAGGCGGCTCACGCACTCTTTATGGTGTGATAACCCAGTTCAGTCAATTATCAGTCAGTAACGATGAAGCCCGTTATCAGGTTGTTTTATCCTCGCAATTAGCCAAACTGGCATTAAGTCATAACTGTGCTATTTTTCAAAATCAAAGCGTTATCAGTGTGGTTGAAGAGGTCTTACGTGGTCATGGTTATACAGGGATTGATTATCGTTTAGCGCTTAAAGAGCAATACCCAGAGCGTGAGTTTATCACCCAGTGGCAGGAGAGTGACCTTGAGTTTATTCAAAGACTGCTTGCTGATGTGGGGGTCTATTTCCGATTTGAAACGCATGGTGAACACAACTGTGATGTAATGGTCATCAGTGATTATGAGCAAGGTTATCAGCAGGTGGCTGATATTGTGTACAAACAACCAAGTGGCACACTGGATAACAGCGTTGAAAGTGTCTGGGATATAACCTTACACAGTCAGATGGTGGAATCTTCGGTACAAGTACAGGATTATAACTACCGCGATGCAGAGGCGAATTTACTGGGTGAGGTTAACAGCCAACAGAAAGATAACACCACTTATGGTACCGATTACCGTTATGATGAGCACTATAAAGGGTTAAATAGCAATGGTGACGATGATAATGAAAACAGTGGTGATATCGATACCGACGACAGTCAAGGCAGTAACGGCAATAGTAATGACAACGACAATAATAGCGATAAAACTAACACTAATAATAACAATAACAACAGCAGTGATACTAACCGTAATCAAGCTAACACGAGTAATAGTGTTGAAAGTGGAGAATGGTATGCCCGCATTCGCCATGAACACGCCATTAGCCGTCAAATTGTTATCCGGGGTAAAAGCAATCAGGCCAATTTAGCCCCGGGACAACATATCCGCATCAAAGGCAGTGCGATTGCCGGAATAGATGAGGGGGTAATGATATTAACGGTGCAAGGACAAGGAAACCGCAGTGAGGCTTATGAACTGATTTTTACCGCCATACCTTACCAGCCATTAAAACCTTACCGCCCGGAGCCGATTCCTTTTCCGACTATTGACGGCACTTTACCGGCAAGGGTAACCAGTCCGAATAATGACACCTATGGTTATATTGATACACAAGGGCGCTATCGGGTTAAATTTAACTTTGATTTAAAAGAGTGGCGAAACGGTGAAGAGAGCTTATGGTTAAGACTGGCTAAACCGTATGCGGGCAGTACCTATGGTTTTCACTTTCCACTGATTGACGGCACAGAAGTTGCGGTTGCGTTTACTAACGGTAATCCGGACCGACCTTATATCGCGCATGCGATGCATGACAGTGGCCACCCTGACCATGTGACCACCATAAACAAACACCGAAATGTAATTCGTACCCCTGCTAACAACAAACTGCGGATGGATGATAAACGCGGACAAGAGCACATCAAGTTAGCGACCGAATATGGTAAAACCCAGCTTAATATTGGGCATTTAGTTGACCAAAACAAAGAGCAGCGTGGTGAGGGATTTGAACTGCGCACCGATGAGTGGGGAGCGATTGCTGCCAATAAAGGTTTATACCTGACCAGTCAGACCGAGCCTAAGGCACAGGGTAAACAGCTTGATATGCAAGGTGCCATTACCCAGCTTGAAAATGCGTTATCAATTGCTAAAGCACTGCAAAATGCAGCAACCTCATCTGAAGCCCATGGCGCAGACACTGACAGTCAGGAGCAACTTAAAGCGACATTAACCCAATTAGCCCAAAGTGGCATTATTGCTTATGCACAAGAGGGCATTGCTTTAACCAGTCCGGAAAACATTCAACTGTCAACGTCAAACAGTGTATCGGTGACCAGTGAAAACCAAACTGACATTAATGCGTTAAAAAACATTACTGTCTCATCCGGTGAATCCATCGGTCTATTTGCCCATAAGTCGGGAATGAAAGTCTTTGCCAACCAAGGTGATGTTGAGGTGCAGGCGCAAAATGCCAACCTGAATATGGCTGCTAAGCAAGATATTAAAATAGACAGTGTCGATGGTGAGCTGACGATTACTGCAAGTAAAGAGCTGACGTTAATGTGTGGCGGTTCATATATCAAAATCAGCAGTGCAGGGATTGAACTGGGCACCGCTGATAATGTTTATATAAAAAGTAATGCATTGCAGAAAATGAGTCCAGCAGCGATGCAAGTTGATTCATTAGCATTACCTGATCTTATAGGTGATTATGCAATTAAATTCATATGTAAAGATGAAACAGGAAGAATTTATGCTAATGAAACTTATATTGCAACATTGCCAGATGGCAGAAAGGTGCAAGGTCAAACTGATAAAAAAGGATATACAAAAGCATTTTATACACAAAATGAAAATGAAACAATAACATTAGAGTTTATTTAAAGGTAAGATAAAATTATGCCGGATAAAACTAAAATAAGTACAACACATGCAGCACAAACAACTAAAATTAATAATGGTAATGTTGCCGTTAAACAAGTTATAGTAAAAAAACCGCCCAAACCATTATTTGTATTATTTGCATATGGGGTTAATAGAGATGGTAGTGGAGATATAGGTTTCTCATGTGCTGTTCAATTTAAAAAAGAACGATTAGAAAAAAAATATCCAAATGCCGAAATTCGAATTATAAAAGGGTTTAAATGGCCTTCTCATTTTAAAGCAGAATGGGCTAAATTATATAAAGAGCTAACCAACCCTGAAACAGCTAATAAATATGCACTATGGCAAATTCATTATTTTGGTCATGGGGGAAACGATTCGCTTTATTTAAAACCAGAAGGAGGAATAGAAGGAGCGAATAATAAAATTTTTTTTAATAAAAGCGATAATATGGCACGCTTACCTTGGCATCCGGATAAAGGCATTTTTGTTTTACACTCTTGTCGAGGTGGAGCATATGAAGATTCCCACGATCAAACGCTGATTAATGCAAAAATTTGTTTAGCTAATATAATCTCTAAGCAACAAAACACTCGTTGCTTAGGACAAACTATTTATGCTAATTTTGCTATTGATGTGTTGAAAATTCACCGTTATTCATCATTAAGTGATAGATATAATTATTCTTTTGCACCTGAACTAAAAACAACCGCAGAAGAAGATGCACAAAGATTTAAATACCGATGCAATCGCTTTACTAATAGATATTATTCTGGTAGCGGAATAGATCGAGTTTTGTGGGGATATGCTTTATTGTATGGTAAAACAGAATCAAAAATGATGAAAAATAAAAAAGAGTATGAAGAAGCTATTAAAAAACCTTATCCTATTTACGAAGAAATGAAAAAATTAGAACCAAAAAATCAAATTCTTCCCTGTCGAGTATTTAATAGAGGTGTATTAGAAAAACGCATTGTAGAAGTTGACGTTTTTAATCGCAATGATATGGAGTATATCTAATGAATGACTCTTCCAAAATAACAAAGAGGATACAAAAAAAAACGATAGCTATAGGTATTTTTTTTATTGTCAGTATTTTACTTTTTCATTTTTATAATTCAATAAATTCAGATAATAACTCAATTCAGCAGGACAATATAAGCATGGACTACACTATTTACCGTTCAACCATTCCTGAAAACCAATTATTACGTATAGAAGAGGCTAAAGAGCTATATCGTCGAGCATTCGACAATCAACTATATTATGCTGTCAGAGATCCTGATGAGTTAGTAAAACTTATTAAACATGCTTGGCAGTGGGATAAAAATGCAATGCCCTATTATTATGATCTTCTTCTTTGGCATGACGAATATGATGAAAATGGCAAAAAAGAAGGTAAGATGTCATTTACTGAATTTATGAAAAAATATCGCGATCAGTTGGTTGATAATACCAGCAAACCGCTAGTTGAACCAGTAGTATTTAAAGATCGTAAAATGCTTAGTTATTTATGGGATAAATTTGCTGATTTAAAATATCCAAAATTTGCTTTCCAAAAGGGATGGAGATTTAGTCCGTGTGAAAGTGATAATAATGAGAAATATATTCCATGCTCTAATGAACAATTAGAAGAGAGTATTAAATATTTCAATTATGCTATGGAGGGAGGTTATCACTGTTATGAGGATTTAACAGCACGAATGCTGTTTCAACAAGGCTATCATTATAAAGATAAAGAATTTAAAAAAATTAGTAAATTAACCGAATATCGTAAATCATTAACACCAGAAGATTTAAAACTGGCAATCGATTATGCCGAAATAATGGCTGAGCACAGCTCAATTATTGGTATATTAAGGGTGACTGAAGCCTTTCTATATGGTTTAGGGCGTGAGCAAGATCCAGTAAAAGCCTATGCATGGTCACGACTAAATGATTATGCAAAACAAAAAATTATTGAAATCGATAATAATTTAGCATGGGATTATTATCAGCTTCCCCCAGTTTGGGAATATAATAAGGAAATTCAAACTCGTTTAGAACAAATTCTTACCCCAGCACAAAAACAAGCCGCTCAAAATGAGTTAGCTGAGTTAAAAACCAAGATTATTGTTTGGGATTACAACGAATGGAAAGAGCAAATTGATGATTTTCATCCTAAGCCTTAATTTTGGGAAATTTTTTATGGAACATTATAATACGTACTAATGTAAGCCCGATCTGGCTGTCATCTATTTCTTTAAATGATGGTCAGATTGAAATAGTTTACTTTTTTTCTTTCCAAGTCATCTTATCAAATAAATTTTTATTACAATTCTATTAAAGCACATTACAATTTACAACCATCGGAAATATTTATAAATTTTTACAATTATTTAGATATTCAATGTTATGTTTTGATGGTAATTATCGTTTATGGACATTGTCATTTTTTATTTCTTAAAATTTCAAAGTAAAAAAAAACGGCTGAGTGACATTTGCTGGTAGAAATTAATTATTATTTATGTTGTTATTTATGTAAGTAATGCATAATATTAATCTAAATAGTTTTAGAAAAGATATTTTTTGATGATAGGAATAGAGATATGATGAAATATAGTTTATTGTTTTTATCGGTTTTAAGTTGTTTGGGCGCTTCTGCTTACGCAAAACCACCATCAATGTGGGATTCAGCCGAAAGTTGCAAAAGATTAAGTGATTTGAAATTAGATAATGCAAAAGTCGTAAATACTGAGTTAATTGAAGGAAATTTTACGCCACCTTCTAAATTAGCTGATACTCTACGGGGAGCGAAAGCAAAAGAAATCGTTGGTTTACCACAGATTTGCCGAGTTGAATTAACTATTGATCCTGCTATTAATGTTGAAGTATGGTTGCCAAGCCAATGGAATCATCGTTTACAATCAATTGGTGGTGGTGGGTATGCAGGGTTTATACCATTTGATAAGTTAGCTGTAGCGGCTAAAAATGGTTATGTCACAGCAGCGACCGATACTGGGCATGCAGGGAATTGGGTTGATGGTAAATTTGTCTTTAAAGATGGCAAATTACAAACTGATTCGGTAAGAGATTTTGCACATCGTAGTGTACATGAAATGACGATAAAAACTAAACAAGTTATTGAATCATATTACGGTCAAGCTGCAGATTATTCATATTGGAATGGTTGTTCTACAGGTGGGCGGCAAGGACTAATGGAAGCTCAATGGTACCCAACTGATTATGATGGTTTATATATTGCCGCACCAGCAATCTATTGGGATAAATTTGTACCTGCAGAATTATGGCCGCAAGTTGTAATGCAAGAAGAGTTAGGTAGACCTATTGGAAGCGATAAGCTAGATAAAGTTAGAAAAGTGATCATTGAATTTGCGGATGAAAAAGATGGCATTAAAGATGGAATAATTAATGACCCAACAACATTAGAAATCAGTGATGATCTACTTAATCAAGCAGGCCTAAACAAAGATGAGATTCGAACATTACGAAAAATCTGGCAAGGTCCAACAGATCAAAATGGAAAGTCTTTATGGTTTAGTATTGAACCATCCGCGCCACTTGATGTATTAGCGGGTAATGAAGGACCTTTTCCTATACCACTTGATTATTTGAAGTATTGGATTAAACAAGATCCTAATTTTGATTGGAAAAGTTTAGGATATAAAGGTTATGAAAAGTATTTCAATCAATCAGTCAAAATGTTTGCTCCAATAATGGGAACTGATGATACAGATTTAAGTCAGTTTAAAAAATTAGGTGGAAAAATGATTATTTGGCATGGTTTGGATGATCGTTTGATAGCACCAAAAGGATCAATTCAATACTATAACGATGTATTGAAAACCATGGGCGGCAAAGAGAATGTAGATAATTTTGCGAAACTTTATTTAGCACCTGGTGTTGATCATTGTAATGGTGGTGATGGCCCAGATAAAATTAATGGTTTTGAAACATTAGTTAATTGGGTTGAGAAAAAACAAACGCCAACGACTCTAATAGCTAAAAAAATAAAAAATGGTCAAGTCACCATGCAAAGACCTTTATGTCAATATCCTCAACAAACAATATATACAGGTAACGGTGATACCAATAACCCTGAAAATTTTGTATGTAAATAATTCAGTAACTAGCTAACCTAAATATTGGGTTAGCTAGCTTTTTAATGCTTAAAGCGCACATCATTTTCTTTTTTGTTGAAATTAGCCTTTTATATGTGCGCAAGTAAGAACTTTTGTTTTTTTTCTCTTTCATTATAGACCTTGAGTTTATAATGAAATGGTATAGACTCCTGAATATTTTTTACATGATATAACTGTTATATATTTAAAAATGCATATAACCTAAAAAATTTTAAAATAAAATCAATCTATAAAATTAGTTTAAAAAAATTTTCAATAAATCGCTGGTACTATCCCTTTTGCTAGATACAAAATTTGATAGATATTTTTTTGTTCGCTAGCTAGTTTTTCTTGAAAAAAGTATACGAAGTATATTGCCATTTGTCAGGATTATAGATGACGACATTGCCTACTTGATCTTGGTGTTTAGTTGTTTGGAAATTAAAATTTTTCAGTTGAGCTTGCACAGGTATAGCGTGATGTTCTTCTAATACATATTTACTGAGAAAAAAGTTATCTTCTAATTCAATTTTTGTCGTAATGCCAATATTAATATTTTGCCAACCAAATGAGTCAATTATATTGTCAAAATAGCCATCAAAAATAAATTTATTCATACCGTTAGTATGATGCCAAATATACAGCGGGCAATAACTATTGGTTAGATTGTCATTACCTTGTTCTAAAATTAAATTCCAATGTAAAAAAATACGACAGAGTGACATTTGCTGATAAAAATTTTAATTATTATTAATGTTGTTATTTATACAGGTAATGCATAATATTAATCATAAATAGTGTTAGAAAAGATATTTTTTAATGATAGGAATAGGGATATGATGAAATATAGTTTATTGTTTTTATCGGTTTTGAGTTGTTTAGGTGCATCTGCACATGCCACACCACCTTCACCTATACCGGTTGATACAGTTGAGAACTGTGAAAGATTAAGTGAATTGCAATTAGATAATGCAAAAATAGTAAATATTGAGTTAATTGAAGGAAATTTTACGCCACCGTCCAAATTAGCAGATACATTACGAGGAGCGAAAGCTAAAGAAATCGTTGATTTGCCCCCGATTTGTCGAGTCCAATTAACTATAGAGCCAGCTATTAATGTTGAAATATGGTTACCAAGAAAGAGAAGCATACTACGTTTACAATCCATTGGTGGTAGTGGATACGCAGGATTTATACCATTTGATAAGTTAGCCGTAGCTGTTAAAAATGGTTATATTGCTGCGGCGACCGATACTGGACATGAAGGGGATCTGTTTGATGGTAAATTTGTTTTTAAAGACGGTAAATTTCAAATTGATTCGTTAACGGATTTTGCGCATCGCAGTGTACATGAAATGACGATAAAAACTAAACAAATTATTGAATCATTTTATTATGTACCTTTGAGTTATTCATATTGGAATGGTTGTTCAACGGGTGGGCGGCAAGGATTAATGGAGGCTCAAAGGTACCCAGCTGATTATGATGGTATATATATCGCAGCACCCGCAATCTATTGGGACAAATTTATACCAGCAGAAATATGGCCTCAAGTTGTAATGCAAGAAGAGTTAGGTAAACCTATCGGAAGCGATAAGCTAAATAAAGTTAGAAAAGCGATCATTGAATTTGCAGATGAACAAGATGGCATTAAAGATGGAATAATTAATGATCCAACAACATTAGAAATTAGTGATGAATTACTCAACCAAGCAGGGCTTAATAAGGATGAGATTCGAACATTACGAAAAATTTGGCAAGGTCCAACAGATCAAAATGGAAAGCCTTTATGGTTTAGTATTGAAACCACCGCGCCACTTGATTTATTAACAAGTAATGAAGGACCTTTTCCTCTTCCAGTTGATTATTTGAAGTATTGGATTAAACAAAATCCTAATTTTGATTGGAAAAGTTTAGGATATAAAGGATTTGATGAGTATTTTAATCAATCAGTCAAAATGTTTGCTCCAATAATGGGGACTGATAATACAGATTTAAGTCAGTTTAAAAAATTAGGTGGAAAAATGATTATTTGGCATGGTTTGGATGATCGTTTGATAGCACCAAAAGGATCAATTCAATACTATAACGATGTATTGAAAACCATGGGTGGTAGTGAGAATGTGAATAATTTTGCAAAACTTTATTTAGCGCCGGGTGTTGATCATTGTAGCGGTGGTGATGGTCCAGATAAAATTGATGGCTTTGAATCATTAGTTGAATGGGTTGAGAAAGGGCGAGAACCAACGACTCTAATAGCTAAAAAAATAAAAAATGGTCAAGTCACCATGCAACGACCTTTATGTCAATATCCTCAACAAACAATATATACAGGTAACGGTGATACCAATAATCCTGAAAATTTTGTATGTAAATAATTCAGTAACTAGCTAACCTAAATATTGGGTTAGCTAGCTTTTTAATGCTTAAAGCGCACATCATTTTCTTTTTTGTTGAAGTTGGCCTTTTATGTGTGCGCAAGTAAGAACTTTTGTTTTTTTTCTCATTAATTATAAACCTTGAGTTTATAATGAAATGGTATAGACTCCTGAATATTTTTTACATGATATAACTGTTATATATTTAAAAATGCATATAATCTTAAAATTTTTGAAGTACTTTAAGGCGAAATCAATCTATAAAATTAGCTCTAAAAAATTATCAATAAATCGCTGGTATCATCCCTTTTGCTAGATACAAAATTTGATAGATATTTTTTTGTTGGCTAGCTGGTTTTTTCTTGAAAAAAGTATACGAAGTATATTGCCATTTGTCAGGATTATAGATGACGACATTGCCTATCTGATCTTGGTGTTTAGTTGTTTTGAAACTAAAATTTTTTAGTTTAGCTTGCACAGGTATAGCGTGATGTTCTTCTAATACATATTTACTGAGAAAAAAGTTATCTTCTAATTCAATTTTTGTCGTAATGCCAATATTAATATTTTGCCAGCCAAATGAGTCAATTATATTGTCAAAATAGCCATCAAAAATAAATTTAGTCATGCCGTTAGTGTGATACCAAACATACAGCGGACAATAACTATTGGTTAGATTGTCATTGCCTTGTTCTGAGATTAAATAAGCTTTAAAAAGTAAATCTTCAAAGCCATCCATTTTATAACCATTTTGGTTGACGCGATTTTTTATGATCTGCATATCATAATCGGCAGGTAAAAGAATTTTATATTGCATAGCTTGCATTGTTTTTCCTCCTTTTAATTTTATCGTTAGTTTAATAACTTAATTGAGGTTTGAATAATTCTAATTTATGATTGAGTTATCAAAAAAAATGATAGGTTACTGAGCAAAAATGGATTTTAAAGGATTACATATTTTTAAAACGATTTATGATCTTAAAAGTCTTAATAAAGCGGCTAAAGCGTTGAGCTATACACAATCAAATATAACAGCTCATTTAAAAAAGATTGAACATGAATTGCGAGCAACGTTATTTATTCGTGGTTTTGATGGCGTTAGACCTACCGAAAAGGGGGAACAATTTTATCAATTTACTTTGCAGACGTTAGAGCAGTTTTCACAACTCAAACAATCTTTTAAAGGTAAACATTCTACATTATTAATTTCGGAACTTTTATTTCAGTTTCTGGTTATTGAAACGAAAAAATATTGCCTTGAATCCACAGAAATTATTATTAAACGAACCAGTGATATATCTAATGCAATTCATCATCATTATTATGATGAAGTAATTACTTTTGAAAAATTTAAACATCCTGATTATCTTTTAACAAAAACCGAAAATTTACCGATTGCTTTTTTACAAAGTCAATCAGTTGTGGTGTCCGATCTTTTGCCAATATTTATCAATAATGATGAACATTGCCCATTAAGAGCCAAAACACTTGCTTTAAATTATCCATCCGAAAATCTTATTACGGTTGATTCTTTAAGCCAAATATTAAATCTTGTCGAGAAAGGACAAGGTATAGCATTGTTGCCAATTTTTTTAATGAAAGATAAATTTAAAACCATTAATAATCATTGCGACTTTATTAAATATTATGGTTATCAACATAATCGCGTTTAATTTTTACTAAAATCGCATTATTTTTTATATAACTTACTGTGATATTGTCGACGGTATTCGGTTGGTGAGCGTTCAGTTTTTTTTCTAAAAATTCGACAAAAATAGTTACTGTCTTTAAAGCCTGAAGCATGGGCGATCTCTTTTACATTTAAATCATAGTTTTTAAGTAATGATTTGGCATATTCTAAACGGATTTGATTCAAATATTCATTCAGTCCAATCTTTCCTTCACGTTGGAAAAGATGTGATAAGTAATTAGGAGAGATATAGAACATTTTCGCTAAAAAGTCGCGGGTCACATCTTCCCGAAAATGCGTATCAATATACTGGCGAATCGCTTCAAATAAACTGGTGGTTTTTGAGGAGGTTTCAATATCGGCATTGAGCAAATCAAGCGTACTACTCAGCAAGCTATGAATAAGAAAATAAGCGGTTTGATTTTGTTCTGACGGTTGATTATGCCAAGTAAGTTCTGCAATTGCTTGAATAATAAAGGCACCAACACGTGGTCCACGTCTTGCAATATTGAGTTGACCTTTAGGAATTATCTGCGTGCCATCCCAATGTAATAAACTCAGACCAATTTGTTGTTTGCCAAATAAAATACTCAAAATGGTAACAGGTTTATGCCACAAAGGTTTATTCCAACTATTAGAGGTCACATAGAGAATATCATTGGCATACAAAGTATTACTGATTTGTTCACCTCTATCATTTGCCCATAATATTTCTTGTTGACCATTGATAATGATCTCTATACGAGGAAAATTAACTTGGTAAGCAAGAACAGGGGCGAGTAGAGCATTATTGGCAAAATATATTTTATTGATACTGTTAATTTTGCTTGTAAATTGTCTCAGTATTTGTTCAATAGATAAATCCATAAAAACGCTCCAACTAAATTAATTTATACTTGCCAAAATTTTTTATATAACCAGTGGTTAAACTGCATAATTTGGATTGAGCACATGATGCGCGATAAAAAGTAAGTGTATAGTAGGGGAAAGTAACAATTTATTAGATTAATAATGGAAAAATTATCCTGATTCAATCGCTGTTTTACCATTAGTTTTATAGATGAAATAAAACCACAATTTATCATGTTTTATTTCTATTTTATAGTGTTAATGTTTTCACTATTTAATCGAAAATATACACAACATTACAATTAATGACATTTAAAAATATAAACTTAGCATTGTTTCGATACCTATAGTAATTAACTCTCTTATTTTCTGATTATGTGATCAGACTCTCATTTTTATTTACAGCATACAAAAATCCAGTAAATGACAGATTCGTCTTCTAGGTTTTTGCTTAAATATTCTTTATTATCAAACTATTATTTATGTACTGCTTTTTTTATATAAAGATTAATTATCCAAGTTAGAGGGTTCAATATGGAATTATATTTAGATACAGCCGATATTGCGGCAATTAAGCGTTTAGCGCCCGTGTTACCAATTAATGGGGTAACAACCAACCCAAGTATTGTGGCAAAGTCAGGTAAAAATATTTTTGAGTTGTTAGATGAACTGCAAAATGTGTTAGGTCCCGATAAGTTGCTATTTGCACAAGTGCTGGCAAGTGATGCGCAAGGAATGATTAAAGAAGCCGAACAACTTAGAGAGGTCGTACCGTCAATTGTGACTAAAATTCCCGTTAATGCACAAGGTTTAATGGCTATTAAAGAGTTAACTCAACAGGGAATTACAACGTTAGGAACAGCAGTTTATGGTGCTGGGCAAGGATTTTTGGCGGCACTTGCTGGAGCAAAATATATAGCTCCCTATGTGAATCGTATTGATGCACAAGGTGGCAATAGCAAAGAAACGGTTTTAGAATTACAAAAATTGCTTGATTTGCATTGCCCTGAATCAGTGGTGTTAGCAGCAAGTTTTAGAACGCCAAGACAAGCATTAGATTGTATGTTAGCGGGTTGTAAAGCCATTACCTTGCCAGTTGATGTTGCCGAATTATTTATCTCTGACCCCGCAGTCGATGCGGCAGTAGCTAAGTTTGATCAAGATTGGTGTAGCGCATTTGGTTCATTAAAATATTAATTTTATCTTCTCGGCTATTTTTTAGGTTAAGTAATATTTTTATTTGCATCGGTGAAATCTGTTCCATTAAATTTAAATGAAACAAGTGAGTTTTATTTTTGGACTAAAAAATAGCGTTTTTTTTGATATTTTGCTGTATGATAATCCAACATCCAAAGGCAATAATATCCATAAAAAATTTAAGGAGTTAACTAATGACAGATAAACCCCAAAAATCCAAAAAACTTATTGTTAATGCGCTATTAACAGTATTAAAAGTTGAGAAGATTTCACCGAGCTTTATACGTGTGCAGTTTAGTAGTAATAAACCGTTTGATGTTGATTCTGCGTGGGTTTGTCCTCATGTTAAATTGCTTTTTCCTGAGCCTATTACAGGTGAAATTTTATTTCCTAAACTAGACGAAGATAATAAGATTGTGGTAAGTGATAAAGTTCGTCAATTGGCGCGCAGTTATAGTGTACGTGAATTTGATAGTGTGACTAATCAGTTGTTTATTGATTTTGCGATTCATGAAAGTGGTTTGGCGACTGTTTGGTCAAGACACGCTAAAGTTGGTGATCAGATTGGTTTGGTCGGTTCTGCTGGTAAACTGCCGTTCACAGATAATTGTTTGGTGTTGATGGGGGATATTTCAGCTGCACCAGCAATCTGTTATACGCTTGAACATTTACCTGAAAAACAAAAAGTTTATGCGTTTATTCTGGTTAATCATCCTAAAGATATTGTGCCACTACCAGATAATGAAAATGTGCAAGTTAATTGGTTAATCCAAAATAATACAAAACCTAATCAATTGGTCGATGTAGTAATAAATACTGAATTTGCCGAACAGGATAAACTTATGTTTTGGGGCGGAATGGAAAGTTCATTAGCTCAACAATTACGACGAGCATTGAAAGATAAATATACTCAGCTCGCACCAGAAGCGATTCATATTACGAGCTATTGGCGCGAGGGTTTTGCTGAAGGTGAGTTTAAACATCGTGACTAATCAATTATACTTGATTTTATGAATATTTTAGCGCATCTACATTTAGCTTCGCTAGTTAGTAGTTCATTAATTGGCAATACGGTAGCGGATTTTGTTAAAGGTGATCCTTATTTAACTTATCCTAACGATATTGCTGATGGAATTATGCTACATCGCAAAATCGATAGCATGACCGATAATCTGCCTGAAGTGAAACAAGCGAAATTATTGTTTCGCCAAACACATCGGCGTGTGGCGTCAATTGCATTGGATATCGTGTGGGATCACTTTTTATCAAAACAGTGGTTGACCTTTGGGGTTATGGGAACTGTTAGCGAATTTAATCAATATACCAAACAGCAAATTCAACCTTTTATTACTCAATATCCTATTGATTATCAAAATTTTATGCAAGCTATGTGGCAAAATGAGTGGCTAGAAAACTATGCCTCAATTGATTTTGTTGAAAAGGTATTAAATGGTATGGCAAAAAGGAGACCCAAACTCTTTTTATTAAAAGAAAACATCATCGATATTCGGCAAAATTATTCTGAGTTAAAAGCATTATTTGCTATTTTATATCCTAAAATACGCACAGCAGTGCTCTTATCTAAATTTACTTTATAAATATTTTAACTACCGGTATTAAGTCAGTTTAGAAACTTAACCCGATAGTTAAAGATGAATTCTTAATGATTAATTAGGAATAATCAGTTCGCCATTTTCTTTCTTGATGATATTGCTACTGTTAGGCGATTGTAATATTGGTACTAAATTTTGGGCAGTGGCATCAGGTGTAAATGCAATTTTTCCTGCACGAGGCTTAGCATGAATAACTTGGCTGTCAGGTAGCGTTGCATTGTTGGTTAAATTAGCCCACAACCACTCTATCGCATCCTCACCATAATAATCAATTGAGACGAGCGAATTATCAAATGGAGGTTTTCCTTCTAAATAACTACTATTTTTTACCTCAATATAACGTAATTGTGAATTGTTACCTTCCACTTGACTGTTTAACGCCACATAAGCGCGGGAAGTATAATCCGGTAGTTGTTTTACATTATTACGACCATGGATGATAAATGTTTTAATTCCATTTAAATTGGCTGAGGCGATAACTTGTTTCATACCTAACTCAACTTGAGGCTCTTTTAATTTGTTATATAAACAAATTGCTCCTTTGCTGTTGTAGTCAATTTCATCTTTATTATCGGAACTTGAATAGAAATCTCTTCTTGGTGAATATATATCTTCATCATTGACAAGGGCCAACACGGTTGATTCATCCCCTAACCATATCGGAAGTTGTCCATTTGCCAATCCCCATAATTGCTGGAAATCTATTTCTGATAAAGGTTCAACTTTACCTATATAAAGGAGTGGATTTTTTTGGGTGCTTGCAACTGAATAATTACACATTTTTTCCATAATGTCATAATGACCATAGGCACTAATATATTGATAAGGTAAGCCTATTGTTTCTTTAAAATAAAAATATGGAAGTTGCCTCTCCATTTCGGGTGTCCAACCATATTGATGCAATTTTTCAAGCGCTTCTTTTGGAGTCCCATGAATTAATAATTGTGCCTTTTTTAATGCATTACAACGATTTTGCGCATAGGTATAATTATCAGCAAAAGGTAAATTAATATCTTTATTATTATTAATAATCGCTGGAACGGCGCAAGGTATATATAATGATGCATAAGCGCTATATTCCGCTATTGAACGATACTCAATTTTTGTCGGCGGTTTTTTTCCGAGTTTAACCGTTACTGGTATCGTTTCTGAGTAAGGTGCAATTTGTGGATTAACTGCAACAATACCTTTTATCGTATTATTTTTATCTAACTCGCCTGCTTTTAAAGCGGCTCCTGCGCCATCAGTTGCACCATAAACTAATACTAACGTATTATCTTTATCAAATATGACCTTTTTAGTCGGTGAAAATTGAGTATTGATTTGGTAAAAAGCAAACTCAATGGATTTTAAAACAAATTCTCCCCAACGTTCTTCAGAATTCTGTTTTGAGTGCAGTTGTTTTATTGCATAGCGATTAGGGTAGGTTTTTACATATTGTTCTCTATTTTCTATTTTTGGTTTAAACAGTAAATTGTCTGTTTGTACCTTGCCATTGATCGCATAACCACGTTGATTGGTTATATCATAAATACCATTCCCTAAACCCTTATCATTATAAACGACAGCACAGTTATGACGAAGTCCCCATAATCCTCGAATTTGTACATCATATGCATTAAATAACCCATCAGAATCAGTTGATGGTACTGCAACAATACATGGTTTATTTTTATCAAAATCCAATGGGATTTGTACTAATAACCCCACACTCTCATCGTTATTTTTAAAGGTTGCTAATATTTCAGTACCAGCTATTTTGCCATCAAACATAGGAGTAAGATTTTTTCTTTGAAAACCAAAAAATGTCCCTTCTCCTGTTTTGGTATCAATAAAACGATTCAATTTTAGTTGTCTAAGTTCTTGTGGGGTTGGTTTGGCAGGGTCAGCAATGGTTGGTTTAATCACGAGTGTTGATAAAGGCGTAAATCCCAACCCAGCTGTTACTAAGTCATCGGTATCTCCGTCATAGTAGGTCGAACTTTCAATTGTTATCCCGGTTGGATACTGGATGAGATTCATCTCTTCACGAGATATACTTAATCTTGAATCATTTTTAGCTTGAGCTGCAAAAGAAATGATAACGGTCGTAACACATATTAACGATACCAATGCTTTTATTTTTATATTTTTAATTCTCATTGCAAGTATTTCCTTTCTTAACAACCAAATTATTTTAGGTAGAGCTATCTAGGTGTGCATTTGGTTGTTTAAATAAAATTATCTCTATTTTTTTATTTGGTGAATAAATATTATATTTTATTTTTTTGATTATTGGGTAGATTAAGAACACAAAGTGTCCAAAATGCCGAGATGATCCTTTCGGACAATCGTCTTTTTTGCACGCAGATGCCCACATCAAAGGGTTCCATTAAATTGGTTGACCATTCGGTTATTCGCTCTCTGATTCTTTCAGGACTGTTTTCCATTACTACTTTAGGTAACAATGCTACGCCACATCCTAATGCGACCATTGAAACGATTGCTTCGTGCCCAGCAACAGTGGCATAAATTTTTGGACTGGTTATTTTTTGTTGTTTAAACCAAAGATCAATTCGGTGTCGGCTTGGTCCATGCTCAGGTAAAATAAAAGGGATATTATGCCAATCGGGCTGTTTTTGATGAAGTTTATCACTAAATGAACTGTTAAGCTTTGGTATTAATAGTACCATTTCAATTTCACCAAATTTTAAGAATTCAACGCCGGCTGGTAATTGTTTGGGTTTACCGGCAATGGCTAAATCAGCAAGGTTTGATTGTACTTTCTCAACGGCATCGGCCGCATCGCCTGTAGAGAGCTTAATTTCAATCTGAGGATAATGAATACGGAATCTATCCAGTATTTCAGGTAGATGGCTATAAGCAGCTGTAACCGAACAAAAAAGGGTAAGTTCACCGACTAATTGCTGATCTGATTGATCTAAATCTTGTCTAACTTGTTGATGTAGATTCACAACTTGTTGAGCAAAGCGCTTTACTTTTTCACCTTCCGATGTAATTTGTACTTGGCGATTATCTCGAATAAATAGAGTATGACCAAAATGCTCTTCCATTCGTTGGATCTGTCTGGATAACGTTGATGGACTTACGTGCATAGCATCGGCTGTCATTCCAAAATGACAAGTTTCACATAAATGTAAATACAACTTTAGATCACGGATATTCATAACAAGTTCCATTTTTATACTGAAACGTTAGTGTAATCTGAAACTTCTTGTCAAAAAGACAAATAACAGCTAACAATATTTAATGTAAACATTATGCATAGATACACAAATAAGGCAAATAGCATCGTTTATAACATCAATGGCAAAACAGTTAGATACCTGTTAAAATACGCGATTATTTTGTATAGATTAAAACAGTTAATTTTATGACAGAACAAGCTTATTTAGATGAAGTGAATGCACGTCGCACTTTTGCTATCATCTCGCATCCCGATGCTGGTAAAACAACCATTACTGAAAAAGTACTATTATTTGGACAGGCGATTCAAACAGCGGGTACCGTTAAAGGTCGTGGCGCCAATGCCCAACATGCCAAATCTGACTGGATGGAGATGGAAAAACAGCGTGGTATTTCGATCACTACTTCCGTTATGCAGTTTCCTTATAACAATTGTTTAGTTAACTTACTCGATACTCCTGGGCATGAAGACTTCTCAGAAGATACTTACCGTACTTTAACCGCAGTAGATAGTTGCTTAATGGTTATTGACGCGGCAAAAGGGGTCGAAGATCGTACTCGCAAATTGATGGAAGTTACCCGTTTGCGTACGACACCAATATTAACCTTTATGAATAAACTTGACCGTGATATTCGTGATCCAATGGAGTTGCTTGATGAAGTTGAAAATGAGCTTAATATCATGTGTGCGCCTATCACATGGCCAATTGGTTGCGGTAAGCTGTTTAAAGGTGTTTATCATTTAGCTAAGGACGAAACGTACTTATATCAATCAGGCAAAGGTCATACCATTCAAGAAGTGCGAATAATTAAAGGTCTAACAAATCCTGATTTAGATGCTGCTGTGGGAGATGATTTAGCACAACAACTGCGTGAAGAATTAGAATTAGTGCAAGGTGCATCAAATGAATTTGATTTAGAAGCGTTTTTATCAGGCGATTTAACCCCAGTGTTTTTTGGTACTGCATTAGGCAATTTTGGCGTCGATCATATGCTGGATGGTTTAACTGCTTGGGCTCCGACCCCGCAACCTCGTCAAACTGATAAACGTCAAGTTGAATCATCAGAAGAGAAATTCAGTGGTTTTGTATTTAAAATCCAAGCCAATATGGATCCAAAACATCGTGACCGTGTGGCATTTATGCGCATTGTTTCGGGTAAATACGAAAAAGGGATGAAGTTGCGTCATGTTCGTTTGGCTAAAGATGTAAATATTTCTGATGCATTAACCTTTATGGCTGGCGATCGGGAGCAAGTTGAAGAAGCTTACGCTGGCGATATTATTGGTTTACACAATCATGGCACAATTCAAATTGGTGATACTTTTACCCAAGGTGAAGATTTTAAATTTACAGGTATTCCTAATTTTGCACCAGAACTGTTCCGTCGTATTCGTTTAAAAGATCCTCTTAAGCAAAAACAGCTATTAAAAGGGTTAGTTCAGTTGTCAGAAGAGGGGGCTGTACAAGTATTTCGCCCAATCACCAACAACGATTTAATTGTTGGAGCGGTTGGGGTACTTCAATTTGATGTGGTGGTAGCTCGATTGAAATCGGAATATAACGTTGAGGCAATTTATGAGCCAGTTAATGTCACTACAGCGCGTTGGGTTGAGTGCAGTGATGTGAAAAAACTTGAAGAGTTCAAACGCAAATGCGAGCAAAACTTAGCATTAGATGGCGGCGATAACTTATCTTATATTGCGCCAAGTATGGTGAATCTGAATTTAACCCAAGAGCGATATCCTGACGTTGAATTTAGAAAAACACGTGAACATTAATCATTTTTTATGAGTACATGTACCGATAGTTAAAGAGCTGGTTTGCCAGCTCTTTTGCTTTGTTTAAAAGGCGTTTATCGTTATAAAGCAAGACCATGTAGAGCAATGCCGTCAAAATAACGCCATTGCGTTAAGTCATTTTGCAGTAAACGTACCGTTTCAAATAACCTTTTTTCATCCCCCATAAAACTAATTTCATTATTTGCTGTTCTTGGCGATAAGTGTGAAGAGTAAGTATGAACTTCATTATCGCCAATTGAATTATCTTTATTGGGTAAAATAACATTGTTATCATTGAATGCAAGTTTTTCTATCTTGTCATTAATCCTACTTGAAATGTTAAATTTATCAACTTCATCCTCAATTAGACCATTTTCAAGCGCAATAATAATTTTTTGTTCGTTTTTATCACCCCAAGTTAACCATTCCGCACTAATATTATAAATTTGAGTGTAATTGGTACGGTAAGCCATAATAATATATTTTGAGGTATAGGATTTAATGCTTTTTACAGTTTGTTCACCATTGTCTATATAGAGTAACCAAAAAGGGATAACGACCTCAATTTTATCTCCCCATGATTGACTGAGCATCTTTATGGCATTAATCCAAAGTTTCCAAATATGATTGGCGTCTTGATTGTATTCATCTAATATATAAGGTTCGATATCATATTGAATACCAGCAAGACTAGGTTTATTTTTACGCATAGAACAAAACTGTTTGATTATTTTATTACGTTCAATGGCATTTTTTAAACCTGAATCAATGACCATATCGGGTGACCCTTCTATCGCAATGATTTTTATTCGATTTTTATAGGCTATATCGAGCAGTTGGTTTAACTGATCTATATATTTTATTGTTTTATTTTCAATTTCTAATTGAAGATAGATTTGATTTATCCCTTTTGACTTTATTTTGGCTATAAATTGTTTTGGTGAAGTATTCCAAGTATGCGCTTCCCAGTTCCACATACCAAGATTAAGTGATTTTTTGGTACTTTTTGGATTATTGGTGGCAAAAGATTGGGTCGTTATTGTTTGATTATCACAGGATGTATTATCATTTTGTATTGAATCAGATATTTCAGTTGCAGTGGTTGATCTAACTTCATCGTTGTTATCGTAGCTAGAAGAAACGATATTGTAATTTTGTTCTTGTGTGGTGGAAATTGAGGTAAACGTCTCGTTTTTTGTTTCACTTGAAACTTCTTTTTTTTTCTTATTGATATGAACCATTATTCGATTGCTCCTTTAACATGTTATAAGTACCATTTGGAGTTTTATATAAACCAATCATAGTACAGATGAAATCAATATAGGGAGTGTTTGAAATAGAATTGAACGAAGTACTCCCTTCCTTTTTGAATCAATGCATTTTCGATAAAAATCTAAACTACTTTAAATCAATTGGAGCTACTACATAATTATGTTAATTTGGACTGATAATAATTTTGATACTGATAATGACGTATCATTTTTGTGACATAAAATTGTAAACAATTTATAAAATTAAAGAACTGACTGTGTAATTGTTAAGATTACTTATCCAACGGTAGTAACTGAATTATAGTATGATTTTTCAACAAAAGATATTTATCACTGGTCATTTTTTGTAAAGAAACTTTAACATTCAAACATTGTGTTTTTCTCCCTAATTCATTAAAAAAAGACTATAATGTTATTTTTTTGTTAGGCGAAGATTATATGGATAAGATAAAAATTATTTTTTTTATAGTATCAGTATTTTTAATTTTTAATTCATCTTTTGCAATTGAAAACAAAATTTCCTTCCCTGTGCTTTTAGAAAAGATACAACAAAGTGATCGCGATAAACGCCAATATGAGGTAATTGAATTGGCAAATCAGATGCGCGTACTGTTGGTTTCCGATCCTAAAGCGGCAAAATCGTTAGGATCTTTAGCATTACCAGTAGGTTCACTGCAAGATCCCAAAGATCAGCAAGGATTAGCTCATTACACTGAACATATGGTACTGATGGGATCGAAAAAGTACCCTGAACCCTCAAGTTTCTCCGAATTTTTAAACCGCCATGCAGGAAGTTATAATGCCAGTACTGCTGCGCATCGCACCGCTTTTTATTTTGAAGTTGAAAACAGTGCGTTAGATACTGCGATAGATTATTTAGCCGATGCGATAGCGGAACCTAAATTAGATTCTAATTTTGCAGATAAAGAACGCAATGCGGTTAATGCTGAAATGACTATGGCGAGATCAACCGATGGTTTTAGAATAAGGCAAGTTAATGCAGAAACCATTAATTCTGATCATCCAGCAGCACAATTTGCAGGTGGTAACTTAGAAACATTAAGTGATAAACCAACGAGTAAACTTCAAGATGCTTTAGTGGCTTTTCATAAAGATTATTATTCATCCAATATTATGGTAGGGGTGATTTATAGTAATCAACCTATCAATAAATTGGCAAAATTAGCTGAAACAACCTTCGGCAAAATCCCGAACAAAAATATTACTGCTCCAAAAGTGGATAAATCCGCATTAACGCCAAATGTACTCAGTAAACAAATTGCTATGGTGCCGGCCCAGCCCAAAAAAATGCTGTTTTTACAATTTCCAATGGAAAATAATTTAGCTAAATTTGCCGATAAAACAGATGAATATATCAATTATTTGATCAGCAATAGCAGTCAAAATACTTTATCAGACCAATTGAAAAAACAAGGTTTAATTGAAGGCATAAGCTCAACTTATGATTCTATTCGTTACGGTAATAGTGGTACGTTTAGTATAAATGTGAGTTTAACTGATGAAGGTCTTGCTCAAAAAGATAAAGTAATTGGTGCTATTTTCAATTATTTACATTTAATCCAAAAGCAAGGTGTTTCAGATGCCTATTATGAAGAACTCAGAAAAGTTTTAGCATTACAATTTAAGTATGAAGATGTAGAACGGGATATGTCTTATGTAGAATGGCTATCTGATCAAATGTTGTTATATCCAGTGCAAAACGTTTTAAATTCCGATTATGTTGCCACGAATTTTGATAAAGCGGCAATAATTGCTCGTTTAAAAAGTTTAACGCCTGATAATATTCGAGTTTGGGTGATTTCACCAGATCAAACTACTGATAAAACTGCTTATTTTGTCGAAGCACCTTATAAAATTGAAAATATCACCAGCGAACGAAAAGCCAGCTGGTCAACATTGGGTAAAAGTTTTACTTTCACGTTGCCGGAATTAAATCCTTATATCCCAGATGATTTCTCAATAGCAAAACAAAATTATGATCAAGCTCAACCAACCGAGCTTAGTAAGCGTGGTAATCATATCCATTTTGTTAGTCAATATTTTAAAGATGAACCTAAAGCTGCTATTGTGGTTTCATTGCGTAACAATCAAGCTTTCGACTCAGCCAAAGCAGATGTCGAATTTGAATTACTTGACTATATTGCAAACCGAAGTTTAAGTAATTTACAATTTCAAGCTGCGGTAGCGGGGATTTCGTTATCCACTCAAAGTGATAATGGTTTAATGATCTCAGCAAGTGGTTTTAGCCAACATTTACCAAAAATGGTTACATCAATTCTTGATAGTTATCGCAATGTAACAATTGATGAACAAACTTTAGCTTTAGCAAAATCTTGGTATCTGCAAAAACTTGATAATGCCGATCATGCGAAAAGTTACTGGCTAGCTGTCCAACCAATTAATGCGTTATCGGTGTTACCTCATTATTATGAAAGAGATGAGCGACGCCAAATTACTGCTAATATTACCATTGAAGATATTGTCAATTATCGTGATAACTTACTTTCTCGCTCTGTTCCATACATGATTAGTTTGGGCAATTTATCTAACGAGGACTCTTTAGATCTTTATCACTCAATCCAAAAAACGTTAGTAAGGGATGTTGAATATACACCGAATGAAAATATTAATATCAAAAATTCACTGGATGCCAAAATTACTCAACAAGCTAAGAGTACTGATAATGCTTTAATAATGGGGTATATTCCAACAGGCTATGATAGGATTAGTGGTGGGATGTTGAGTTATACCTTGACTAAAATCATATCCCCATGGTTTTATGATCAAATACGTACTAATGAACAATTAGGTTATGCGGTATTTGCAGCTCCTATGACAATAGGGGATTCCATAGGAATGAGCTTTATCGTACAAAGTAACCAGTATGATCCAGCTTATTTATTTAAACGTTATAAAGAATTTTATCCTGTAATATCAAGTAAATTGCATGCATTATCTAAAGATGATATAAACCAATATAAAAAAGCGGTACTTGATGAATTAACTATGCCACCGCAAACTTTAGATGAAGAATTAAGCCGTTATTTACCTGATTATCGCAATAACCGTTTAACGTTTGATTCGTTAAGAAAAAAAATTGAGCAAGTGAAGAAAATCACCAAGCAAGATCTTATTGATTTTTATCACCGCTCCGTTATGGAACCAAAAGGCTTGGTGTTAGTGTCACAAGTTTTAGGTAAACGCGAAGCTGATGCAAAACAACCTGAAGCCATTTCAGAATTTACTGAATATAAAAATGTAACATCTTTACAAAAAGTTCTATTAAACTAATTTGTGTTTTAAAAATAAACATAAAAACGGGTTAAGCCTGAAAGATATTCACAAAAATTGGCATTGTTATCACCATGTGATACACTGCCAAAATCCCAATGTTTTGAGTGTATTATGATTACTGGAACGATTGATTATTGTGCTATAGGTCAGCGATTGCGCGCATATCGAATTGCGGCTTCGCTAAAAGCGGAAGATGTTGCAAAAAATCTTAAAATTTCTCGAGCAGCTGTCTATCGGTTAGAGAAAGGTGAAATTGTTAAAATAGAAACTTTAGAGCGGTTGGCCTCTTTACTCAATACTTCTTTTGCGAGTTTGCTTGGAATCGATACTGAATATTATTCAAGTGGTGAAGGATTTTTTGAAAGAATGCGACAACTTGAAGAGCAATCAACTCATATTTATTCTCATTTCGATCCTTTCTCATTTTTATTAACTTCACCAAACTATCTTAACCATTTAGCTATGATGCTAGCAGAGTCTAGCGAGTCAATCGATCCGCAAAAATATGCAATGATTTTGTCAATTTTAAGACACCGTAAAACACAGTTTTACCAATCAATTCCTAAGGTTATTAATTTAATTAGCTTACGTAATGTTGAACGTTTTTTACATATCGGCTTAGTAGGCAACTTAACTATTTCGCCAGGTAAAAAGTCTGAAAGAATGCTGCTTGCTCGTAAAGAAGTTTATCATTTGATTGAACTTATTGAGCAACAATCTTATGCGCCAACCATTGCTATCACACAAGAAGCTATTCCATCAATTGCCTTTCAAATTTTTTATCAAAATGGTGAGCCAATTTCACTTGCAATGAGTCCTTTTCGTTTGGGTGAATTGCCAAATGTAACGACGGGTATTGCTTCAATTACTTCTTCGCATGATGCCATTAAACATCATCGTTCGTTATTTGATAAATTATGGCAAAATAGTGCCAAAGATGAGCATGCAATTGATTTGCTAAAAACAACATTAGATAAATTCTAAAGAATACAAAAATATTTAAGAGAGCCATTATGTTATCCCTAACATTACAACCAATAAAAAAATTTAACGGCACCATTAATTTACCCGGTTCTAAAAGTGTATCTAACCGTGCATTATTATTATCCGCTCTAAGTAAGGGGAATACACGTTTAACCAACTTACTTGATAGTGATGATGTTCGCTACATGCTTGATGCTTTGGCGGCTTTGGGGGTGAAATATCAGTTATCGCATGATCGAACCATTTGTGATGTTGAAGGTGTAGGCGGTATGTTACATTCGACGCATGCCTTAGAACTTTTTCTGGGTAATGCAGGTACAGCAATGCGACCACTCGCTGCGGCTTTATCTTTAGGCAATAATAATATTGTGCTAACGGGTGAGCCTCGCATGAAAGAGCGACCAATTGGGCATTTAGTTGATTCGCTCCGTCAAGGTGGTGCTAAAATTGATTATCTTGAAAATGAAGGTTACCCGCCACTTCATATTCAAGGCGGTTTTATTGGTGGTAATATTCAGGTTGATGGTTCGGTTTCTAGCCAATTTTTAACCGCTTTATTAATGGCTTCACCATTGGCGCCAAATGATACTGAAATCACGATAGTCGGAGATTTAGTTTCTAAGCCTTATATTGATATTACGATTAAGATGATGGCAATTTTTGGTGTCACAGTGACCAATCATTATTATCAAAAATTTACAATTAAAGCTAACCAAAGTTATCAATCTCCAGTTAATTATTTAGTTGAAGGCGATGCTTCGTCCGCTTCTTATTTTTTAGCCGCTGCTGCAATTAAAGGCGGAACGGTGCGTGTTACAGGTATTGGTGAAAAAAGTTTACAAGGCGATACTCAATTTGCCCATGTACTTGAAAAAATGGGCGCTAAAATCACTTGGGCAGATGACTATATTGAATGCACTTGCTGTGAGTTAAATGGCATTGATATGGATATGAATCATATTCCTGATGCAGCGATGACTATTGCAACAACAGCACTTTTTGCAAAAGGACCAACAACAATTCGTAATATTTATAATTGGCGAGTTAAAGAAACTGATCGTTTATATGCGATGGCAACTGAATTAAGAAAAGTTGGTGCTACGGTTGAAGAGGGTAAAGACTATATTACTATCGAACCACCCGCTAAATTAACTCATGCTGAGATAAAAACTTATAACGATCACCGCATTGCAATGTGTTTTTCATTAGTTGCATTATCTGATACGCCTGTAACCATATTAGATCCTAAATGTACAATGAAAACTTTTCCTGATTATTTTGAACAATTTAAACGATTAAGTGAAGAATAAAATGAATCAATCAGTTCCTGTTATTGCAGTTGATGGGCCAAGTGGTGTTGGTAAGGGCACATTATGTCAAGCATTGGCAAATCATTTTAAATGGCACCTTTTGGATTCTGGAGCAATTTATCGTGTACTTGCGCTTTCGGCGCTCAAGCAAAATATTGCTCTTGATGACGAACAAAAGCTTGCCCAATTAGCGCTTAATTTACCATTGACATTTGATACGACTAGCGGTGAAGTAAAAGTTTTGTTAAATAATATTGATGTGTCAAAAGATATTCGCACAGAACTTACAGGGGGAGCTGCCTCAAAAGTTGCTGCAATAAATAGTGTTCGAACTGCTTTATTACAACGCCAACGAGACTTTAGACAAGCACCGGGACTGATTGCTGATGGTCGAGATATGGGTAGTGTAGTGTTTAAAGATGCGCCAGTTAAGATATTTCTTGATGCGAGTGCAGAGTCCCGCGCTGAAAGAAGAATGAAACAGTTGCAAGATAAGCAAAATCATGTTAAATTCGCCGAAATTTTGCAGGAGATAACTGCGCGTGATGAGCGCGATCGAAATCGAACTGTTGCGCCACTTAAACCTGCGGATGATGCTTTAATAATTGATACCACATCCCTATCTATTCAAGATGTTTTCAATCAATCTATTAAGTATATAAATAAAGAACTTGCGTTGTGAGTTTGCTTACAGCGTGGAACTCGCTCCAATATAAGGATGTATGGAGTATCACCAACAACCCCACAAGACATGATGTAATGTGGACGTTAATTTTAACTAAAGTATATAAATATGACTGAATCTTTTGCTCAACTCTTTGAAGAGTCTTTAAATCAACTAGACACTCGTTCTGGTAATATGATCCGTGGTACTGTCGTTGCAATCGACAAAGATGTTGTTTTAGTTGATGCTGGTTTAAAATCTGAATCAGCAATTCCAGTAGAGCAGTTTAAAAATGCCCAAGGCGAATTAGAAGTTCAAGTTGGCGACGTAGTTGATGTCGTTCTTGACTCAATTGAAGATGGTTTTGGCGAAACAATCTTATCTCGTGAAAAAGCTAAACGTCACGAAGCGTGGCTAACACTAGAAAAAGCAGTTGAAGATGCTGCAACAGTTTTAGGTGTTATCAATGGTAAAGTTAAAGGTGGCTTTACGGTTGATCTTAATGGCGTTCGCGCGTTCCTTCCTGGTTCGCTTGTTGATGTTCGTCCATTACGCGATACTTCTCATATTGAAAACAGAGAAATCGAATTAAAAGTTATCAAATTAGACCAAAAACGTAACAACGTAGTTGTTTCACGTCGTGCTGTTATTGAATCTGAAAACAGTGCAGAAAGAGAACAACTTCTTGAAAATCTACAAGAAGGTTCAGAAGTTAAAGGTATTATTAAAAACCTTACTGACTATGGTGCATTCGTTGATCTTGGCGGTGTTGATGGTTTACTTCATATCACTGATATGGCTTGGAAACGTGTTAAACATCCAAGTGAAGTGGTTGAAGTGGGTCAAGAATTACTTGTTAAAGTACTTAAATTTGACAAAGACCGTTCACGCGTATCTCTAGGCTTAAAACAATTAGGCGAAGATCCATGGGTATCAATTGCTAAACGTTACCCAGAAGGTACTAAAGTAACTGGTAAAGTAACTAACTTAACTGATTACGGTTGTTTTGTTGAAATTGAAACAGGTGTTGAAGGTTTAGTTCATGTTTCTGAAATGGATTGGACAAATAAAAATATTCACCCATCTAAAGTTGTTAGCTTAGGTGACGTGGTTGAAGTTGTTGTTCTTGAAATTGATGAAGAACGTCGTCGTATCTCTCTAGGTCTTAAACAATGTAAACCAAATCCATGGTTACAATTTGCTGAATCACACAATAAAGGTGATAAAGTTAGCGGTAAGATCAAGTCAATCACTGATTTTGGTATCTTCATTGGTTTAGATGGTGGTATCGATGGTTTAGTTCATCTTTCAGATATTTCATGGAATATGCCTGGTGAAGAAGCAGTTAAATCTTACAAGAAAGGTGATGATATCGAAGCTGTTGTGTTACAAGTTGATGCAGAACGTGAACGTATCTCTTTAGGTATTAAACAACTTGAAGACGATCCATTCAGTAGCTTTGCAGCTAACTACAAAAAAGGCACAATCGTTAAAGGTACTGTTACTGCAGTTGATGCTAAAGGTGCAACTATCGAAATCGCAGAAGGTATTGAAGGTTACTTAAAAGCCCAAGATATCGCTCGTGAACGTATCGAAGATGCAACTACTGCATTAAAAGCTGGTGATGAAGTTGAAGCTAAGATTGTTAATATCGATCGTAAAACTCGTGCTATTTCGTTATCAATTCGTGCTAAAGATGAAGCTGACGAAAAAGAAGCACTTGCAGCGGTAAATAACACAACTACTCAAGAAGATGCATCATTTACTAACGCAATGGCGGAAGCATTTAAAGCAGCATCAAAAACTGAGTAAAAAATGTTTATGTAAAGAGTAAAGAGGGCTTGCCCTCTTTTTCTTTTGTAGTATAAAATGAATCGATTTTATGCCGCGCAAAAATTAATTAGGAGTGACCATGAACAGATCAGATTTAGCAGAAAAAATAGCCAACTGGCGGGCACACCTTCCCGTGCAGCTAGTTGATGATGCTGTGAGAGATATTATCGAACAGATCGCGTTGGCTATGGAAAGTAATGATCGTGTTGAAATTCGAGGTTTTGGTAGTTTCAGTTTGAATTACCGAGCCCCACGTAAAGCAAGAAATCCTAGAACTGGTGGTAATGTTGAAGTTAAACACAAATATATTCCACACTTTAAACCAGGTAAAGAGTTACGTGAAAGAGTAAATAATGCTGCTAAAGCGTAATATTTAAATATTACCATTCTTAAAGCCTTTGATTTCGATCAAAGGCTTTTTATTTCATTGCTATTCAATCTTGGCTAGCAATAATTTACTTACCTCACTACTATAAAATCTTTCCTTAAGATTGCAATTCATTGGTCTATCGAATCAACTTAACTTTTGTTCTGATAGATAACAATATTTCAAAATAAAATTATTAAATAAACTTATTATCTCAAAATTATTCTCAAATTATTAATAAATTGGAAGTTAGCTCCAAAATTTCAATACAGATTGTTTTAATCAATTATCAATATGATAAGTTGATTGTTCTATAAAATGAATCTTAATTAGGTTTATGCGACGATTATCACTTGATTTATTGGCAATCATATTTTCGTTAGGCTGTTTGCCATTGATGTTTTTACCTTCACTACTCTGTGACGATCAATGGTATATGATAACGTTGATATTGATTATTGTGATTTTAATTGCTCCATCTAAATTTCAAAAATATATTACTGTTATTACAGTATTTTCTATTAGTTTTTTATGGTCCGTAGCGTATTCTAAACAATATTTAATAAAAATTGAGCCATATATCGATAAAACGATTGTGGTAAAAGCAAGAGTTGAAAGTATAAATACTCGTGTTTCCACTTCACCAACCGATCCTTATTATGTAAAAATTGCAATCAATGATGATTCTCAATCTTTTTTATATCCTAAGGTAACAATATCGGTATATTGGGATCAACAAATTAAACCAAAAGCAGGGCAAATTTGGCAATTAACCTTAAAAACAAAAGTAGTACATAGTTATTTAAATGAAGGAGGATTTGATAGCCAACGTTATGCCATAGCTAATCGTAGCCTTCTATCAGCAAAATTAATTCAAGCTGAGTTACTTGAAGATAATTTAAGTATTCGGCAGTTAATCGCTGATCATTCGTTACCTTACATTGATCGATTTACTTATCGAGGTATTTTACTCGCATTAGCTTTTGGTGATCGTAGTCAAATGGTTGATGAGCATCGAATTATTATGATGCAAACAGGTGTTGCCCATCTAATGGCTATATCAGGTATGCACATTTTATTGGTTTTTGGACTTTGTTGTACTCTATTAAAAATTTTGATGTTTTTTATTCCTCAGCGTTTTATCTACTTTTTCATCCCAATCATAATAGCATGGCTAGCTGCACTATTTTATGCATGGTTAACAGGACTTAATCCTCCTGCATTAAGAGCCATGTTAGCATTATCTATTTGGATATATTTACGTTTTAAAAACAGTCAAATCAGTGCTTGGCAAAAATTAAACCGTATTATTGCGTTATTATTACTTTTTGATCCGCTAATGATTTTATCAGAAAGTTTTTGGTTATCTTGTTATGCGGTAACGAGCTTAATTTTTTTATCTGACTGGCTACCTCTACCTAAAGTTATAAATAATAAGAAACGCTGGTATTGGATAAGATTGTTGCATTTACAATTTGGTTTAATCTTATTAATGTTACCTATTCAATTGATTATCTTTCAAGGTATCAGTTTGGTATCTTTGTTAACAAACTTAATTGCTATTCCTGTTATTACCTTATTGACTTTACCCTTGATTATTTTTGCCCTGTTCTTTAGTGTTAGCCATTGTACTCATCTTGCTTCATGGTGTTGGTTTATCGCTAATAAATCGCTTGAATGGCTATTTGTTTGTTTAGATAAATTAAATCTGGTATGGCTTGATATTTCCTCAGATTTTTATCTATTAAGTATTTTCGGTTGGCTAGCTTTTGTTATTGTACGTACCGAATTATGGCGACGTTTTGGGTTCACCTTATTAATCATTTTAATGATACTTTGCACACCGTTTTTTAAACAGCATGAGGATTATTGGCGTTTAGATATGCTTGATGTTGGGCATGGGTTAGCAATTGTAATTCATAATGGTAAATCAGCAATTTTGTTTGATACGGGGGCTAAATGGGAAAAAAACTCCGCAGCAGAGCGGATTATTCTCCCTTTTTTACGATGGCATAATTTGAATTTGGAAGGAATTATCATAAGCCATCAGCATAATGACCATATAGGTGGTTTAGATTTACTGCAAAGTCGTTATCCTAATGCTTGGCTAATGAGTTCATCTTTAGCATTAAATAATCATTACCAATGTTTAGCAGGTAACACTATTCTATGGAATAGTTTGTCTGTTAATGTGCTATGGCCAACTCAATTAGTTAAATATGCTCAAAATGCAGATTCGTGTGTGGTTCAGGTGACCGATGGGCATTTTTCTGTACTTTTGACTGGGGATTTAGAACGCAATCAAGAATATCAATTAGTCACTAAATATCGAAATCAGTTAGCATCAACCATATTGCAAATTCCTCATCATGGCAGTAGTACTTCATCTAGTTATGCTTTTTTAAATCATGTTAAACCTGTAAATGCATTAATTTCAACTTCTCGATATAATCCTTGGAAATTACCGTCACATAAAGTCATAGCACGATATCAAGATTTACACATAGATTACTATATTACCGCTAAGACAGGGCAAATCAGTCTGATTTTTGATAATCAAAAGTGGAGATTAAAAACCATGCGCAGTGAAATTAAACCAAGATGGTATCATGATTGGTTTGGTAGTTTACCGATTTATGAGTAAAATAGCTTATCTTTTGCTGTAAGCAATTAATCTTGTAAATGCTATATCTAACAGGTATAAAAACAAGACTAAACATAATTGAGTGATATTAACGTGATGATTGAAAAACTTTGGTATGGTAAAAATCGGTTATTTTGGTTACTAATACCATTTTCTCTATTATATGGTTTAATTGCGTTTGTTCGTCGTTTTCTATATAAAATTGGTATTTTTAAATCTTGGCAGTCACCCGTACCAATCATCATTATTGGTAATTTATCTGTAGGCGGTAATGGCAAAACGCCATTGGCTATTAGTTTGATTGAAGCTTTACAGACAAAAGGATTGAAAGTTGGTCTTGTCTCACGTGGATATGGAGGTAAGGCTCAAAACTATCCGCTTATTTTAGATGACACAACAACAACCGACCAAGCAGGCGATGAACCTGTACTCATTTATCAACGAACCCATGCCCCTGTAGCTGTGTCGCCTAATCGATGCCAAGCTGTTAAAGCATTATTGGAACAAAATCAATTAGATGTAATTTTAACGGATGATGGTTTGCAACATTACGCATTAGCAAGAGATATTGAAGTTGTTGTCGTGGATGGTAAACGATTATTTGGAAATGGTTGGTGGATGCCAGCCGGCCCAATGAGAGAGAGACAAAATCGGTTAAAATCAGTTGATTTAATCATTGTAAATGGTGATAGTATCAATAATTTGACCCAGCAATATCCTGATAAAACTTACACTATGCAATTAGTACCGAAATATGTGATAAATTTGCTCACTAAAGAAAAAAAAGAGTTATCTTCGTTATCAAATATTTGTGCTGTTGCGGGTATTAGTAACCCGAAAAGATTTTTTGATATGCTGATGAATATGAAGGCTGATTTAAACAAAACTGTCGCATTTGCTGATCATCAAAAATTTACCTTATCATTATTAAATAATGTTGTTAGTAGTGAGCAGACACTTTTAATGACTGAAAAAGATGCCGTTAAATGTCAGCAGTTTGCTCAACCCAATTGGTGGTATTTGCCTATAGATGCTGTGATACCCAAATCAGCCATTGATCAGATCTGTGTATTATTAGATAAAACCAAATCTCAAAGAGAATAAAAAATGAAACAAATTCTATTAAGTGCGCTTGCTTGCCCTAAATGTCATGGACAATTGCAGTATGATGCAGAACATCAACAACTAATCTGCCAAGCCGATAATCTTGTTTTTGCAATTAAAGATAAGATTCCAGTGTTGCTTGAATCAGAAGCTCAACCAATCAAACAAACACAATCTATTGAAGAATAAAAAAGATATAAGGCTTTAGTTATGAAATTTTCAGTTATTATCCCTGCTAGGTATGCTTCAAGTCGTTTACCCGCTAAGCCGCTGGCAGATATCCATGGTAAACCAATGATTGTGCGCGTAATGGAGCAAGCACAAAAATCTTCAGCTCATCGTGTAATTATTGCTACTGATCATCAGCAAGTATTTGATGTTGTCAAAGCCTATAAGGGTGAAGTGATTCTTACTAGTGATAAACATAATTCTGGCACTGAACGTTTAGCTGAGGTGATTAATCGTTATCAATTCGCTGACGATGAAATAATTGTTAATGTGCAGGGCGATGAACCATTAATTCCACCCGTTATTATCGATCAGGTGGCTAAAAACCTAGCGCAATATAAAACCGGCATGGCAACATTAGCCGTACCTATTGATTCAGCTGAAGAGGCCTTTAATCCTGGAGCAGTAAAAGTTGTGACTGATAAAGATGGTTATGCGTTGTATTTTTCTCGAGCAACGATACCTTGGGAGCGAGATCGATTTGCTAAATCAACCGATTTACTGAAACAATCAAGCATTGGTGATTTTTATCTTCGTCATATCGGTATTTATGCTTATCGTGCTGGTTTTATCCGCCAATATATCAACTGGGCGCCATCATCACTTGAGCAGATTGAAATGTTAGAACAGTTGCGGGTACTTTGGTATGGTGAAAAAATTCATGTAGCAGTTGCAAAACAATCTCCTGCAATTGGTGTAGATACACAAGAAGATTTAGAAAAAGTAAGAGCATTATTTAAGGAGTAAGCTATGGCAAACTTTACTGGTTTTACGCAAGCAGGGCTTAATTTTCTACAAGATGCTTGGATCAATAATAGCAAACCTTGGTTTGAAGAGCACCGAGCAATTTATGATAACGATTTAGTTAAACCTTTTCGCTTATTGGTCGAACAACTAACGCCAGATATGCTTAAAATTGATGAATGGTTTGAAACGCGTCCAGCGATTGGTAAAACAATATCACGTATTCATCGTGATACGCGGTTTTCCAATGATAAATCGCTTTATCGAAGCCGTTTATGGCTAACCTTTAAACGCCCCAATCGTGATTGGAAAGAAGCGCCTGCTTACTTTTTTGAAATAAGTCCAAGTAGTTATCAATATGGACTTGGTTATTACTGTCCTTCCAAACAGACAATGGATATCTTCCGAGAAGAAATTCTTAATGATACGAATAAATTTCTTGAAATGACACGCTGCGTTAAAAAGCCATTTGAATTGGTTGGTGAAAGCTATAAACGCCCTTTAATTAAAGAGCAAGATGAAAAGATAGCGACATGGTATAACCGAAAAAATTTAGCTGTGATGGTAACAAGCAACCATATTGAAGATGTGCTAAATGGCGAACTACCTAAAAAATTGGCAAAAGGATTTAAACAGTTAGTTCCACTTTATGATTTTCTAATGCGTGTAGAAATGATTAAAAATATCCCAAAACTATAAATTCTATTTGTCGATAAACTATATATTTGGGAAATTTATCACTAATTCTTTAATGCCATTAATAATAAATTGTGTACCTACACAAACCAACAAAAATCCCATTATCCTTGAGGTGGCTTCGATGCCACTTTTTCCCATAAATCGCATGATGCTGCCAGCACTACGCATACAAAACCAAAGAATAATGCATAATGATAAAGGAACCAAAATCGATGCTGTATAAACAACCCACGTTGAAATATCATAGCCACCACTTTTAACTGTTGAAGACATACTGATGATCATCGCTATGGTACCTGGACCTGCGGTACTTGGCATAGCCAGTGGCACAAAGGCAATATTATTGGAAACTTCTTTCTTTTTAGCATCTGCTTCAACGGTTTTATGCGATGGTTGTTGAGGAAATAGCATTCTAAAACCTATCACACCAACAATCATTCCTCCTGCAATACGTAATCCGGGAATAGATATTCCAAAAGTGTTCATCACTAGTTGCCCACAATAAAATGAAACAACCATAATCAAAAACACATAAATGCAAGTTAACTTTGATTGGTAATTACGTTCTTCATTGGTCATATCGCCAGATAGACCCAATAAAAGAACAACGGTGGTTAATGGGTTCGTTAATGGGAGAAAGAGAATTAAGCCAAAGCCAACAGTCTGTATGAGTTCCAACATAGTTATATCTTGAATCCATTAAAATTATAACTAAGTATAATAGAAATAAACAAAAAAAGATATAAGGGCGCAGATTAACGCCCGAATATAACAGAGGTGATAGTCTTAGAATGGTTATTTTTATATTATAAATTTATTAAAAATAAGTTGGTTACAATTTGTCTCTATATTGTAAATATATACTTGTGTAAAATAAAGGTAGAAAATACTATTCCTTAAATTTTATCTTCACTAAAGTTTAACACTTTTTGTTAATGATTTTCCACGATCTTGATTGGTTTAGTTAATCTTTTCCGTACAATACCATTGTGAACATTACTGATGCTATTCAGATCTTCAACCCAACATTCACTACCGAGCAAAACTCCACTTGAATACTAAACGATGTTTGAATTTTGTGATGAATCCGGTCAGACAAAAATTCATATTGTTGGAAGATTACCGTGTTGTTTTAGTACAGTAGATGAACATCAGTTATTGGTGGTTTCTATTAAGACAAAAGTAGCTCAAATTTTGCTGGAATATAGCTATAGATAATTGGAAGTTGATAAATATTTATATTTTGCTCAATTATACTTTGCATTTTAAATACAATTTACTTCTATATACTGGATTTGTGAGCCACTTCTTAAGTGACGAAGGTTGATATTCTTCATATAAAAACGCAATACTATTATTTATAGAATCAAATCAACCTAAATTAACTCAACTAAACTTGATTTTTTCGATAGATCCTGAATTAACGTAGATTTAAAGGACAATGTTCGAAATTCGCAAAAATTTTACAGATTTTGATTGCTTGCTTTTAAGTAAGGAATTAGTTGGATGGATGAATCACACATTTATGCAGTGTTTTCTGCCCAGTAAGAATTTCGACTATTCAACTCGTTTGTATTACTTTCTGAATCTAATAAGGAGGACAAAATACTAATTGTCAATCTTGCAACAAGCCATTATTGATAATAGAGGCAGCCCGGATGACATTCAATTTATCGCAGGATTAATGCCTATGCTTGGTGACAGTAAACATATCGTAGTAAACAGCCATACCTTTTATGCTTTACCAATGTATCTGCAATATTGGAATGATGCTCGGCGTGGATCTTGAATAGAACCATTTGGGACAAACCTATTGCCTTGACCACTTGTGTAAAGTGCAATTATACCTTATTTTGACTCACGCACATAAAACATACTATAAAACATCCATGAATGTTGTCACTTAGTAATATTGCTGATCTTTTTGTGATTGATTATCAACTTGTAAGCGTAGCGATACTATAGAGACGAGGGACTTTATTATCTGGTGGTTCAGTTATTGGATATATGACGGTTTTTACATCATATATATTTAAAGCGCTTTGTAGATGAAGTTGTGCCAATATTGTAGAAATGTTGCATTTTCTATAGAAAATATGAAAGCGATACTTTAAGCTAGCATTTAGAGGTAAAGGAGCAGCATGGAATAAGAATGTAAAATCTTTAGTCAGATTAAAAAATAATAAAACATTGGAGTTGAATAATTTTTAACAACCACAATATATATTTAAATATTTAATTTAAATTTGAGCTTTATAATGGATATTAACTGGCATCAAATAAAAAGTTACCAACAGTCTCAACGTACAGCTTTTGAGGAGATAGTTTGTCAATTAGCATTTAGTGAAAATAGAAAAAATGGATATTTTACACGGATAGAGGCACCTGATGGTGGTGTTGAAGCCTATTTAGTATTAGAGAATGGTGACGAGATTGGTTGGCAGGCAAAATATTTCTTTGATATTCAAGACCCGCAATTTAAACAAATAAAAGAATCGTTTCAAACTGCTTTAGAAAAACATCCTAGATTAATTAAATATATTGTCTGCTGTCCTATTGACAAACAAGATCCTAGAATTAAAGGTAAAAAATATCTTCAAGATAGATGGAATAAATTTGTTGATGAATGCAAAAATTTCGCTTTAAATCAAGAAATAAATATTGATATTGAATACTGGGGAGCTTTTGAGTTAAACAACAAATTAATGAAACCAGAAAATAGCGGCATTCTTAAATACTGGTTTGATAAAGAATTCTTTTCTGAAATGTGGTTTCAAGAGCAGGTCAATGGTTCAATAAAAAATTTGGGTGCTAGATACAGTAAAGAATTCAATGTAAAAATAGATGATATTGCTATTTTATTTAACTCAACAATTTATAACGAATTATCCAGAAATAATGTTTTTAATGAAATTGATGCATTGCTTAAGTTATTGGAAAATTTTAAAGGAAAATTTACTGAAAATAATGTAAGGTTGGAAGATGTTATTAATTATTTAATTCAATATGTTAATCAATATTGGAAGTATATATCTGATTGTGTCAATCCAAAAGAAATAAGAAATCATGTTATCACTAATTTAAATAAATTTATTGAATTATTAAATACTAACCAAACTAACCAAATTGAAATGGAAGAGTTTAGCTCTGAAATATATCAATTAGAAAAGCTGTCCAATAAATTAAAAAGTACTCAATTCAATCTGATTGATTATCCATATTTGGTTATTTATGGAGATGCCGGTATAGGTAAGTCGCATTTATTGGGAGATTTTGCCAATCATTTAATTTTACAACATAAGCCTTGTATTTTTATATTGGGTCAAAGATTAACGACACAGATCAATCCTTGGACTCAAATTTTGCAAGATGAATTAAGATTGAATTGTAATGAAGCTGAATTTTTAGGTGCATTAAATACAATTGGACAGATACAGAAAGAACGAGTTCCTGTTATTATTGATGCTTTAAATGAAGGGCAAGGTCAAAAGTTGTGGAAAGATACATTAGCAGGTTTTATTGAAAAGTTTAAAAAATATCCGTGGGTAGCACTTATTTTATCAATTAGAAGTGAATATAAAGATAATATCTTAACCAATTTAAATTCGGATATAGCCAAAAATTATCTTAATGTAGTAATGCATAAAGGTTTTGAGACTAATATTTATCAAGCTATTCAATCTTTTTTTGACTACTATCAATTAGCTTTTCCAACTGAACCACTGATGGTAGATGAATTTAAAAACCCATTATTTCTTAAAATTTATTGCGAATATAGAAAAAGTACATCTGGCTCAATATATGATAACATTGATATTGATAAAATTTTTAAAAAATATTTTGATGTTATTAATGAAAAAGTTTCAGAAAAATTTGAATATAGAAAATCATTAAAGTATGTTGAGAAATATTTACTAAAAATTGCTGAAACTATTTTTCATACAAATTCTTCTAGTATTAAATATGAAGAGGCATTAAATGTTTTAGCTTCTCTAAATTTCAGAAATATCAATGAGAATTTATTTTTACAGGAATTAATTTCAGAAAATTTACTCATGTCTTATCAGATTAGAGGGGAAGAGGTTCTAACTTTCTCTTATGAGAAATTTAATGATTACTTTTCTGCTCAAGCCATTATTAGTAATATTGAAGATATTAATAATTTCAAAAATCTTTTAAAAATAGACAATGACACAATAAAATATAGTGGTAAGACCATATCTCAAGGTGTGCTAGGGGCTTTATCTATATTGTTACCTTTAAAAAGTAATTTTGAGTTTTTTGAAATTTTTAGTGAAAATGATAGATTTAATAATTATTTGCTAGGATATGCGTTTATTGACAGTTTATATTGGAGAAATAATAAGAATTTTAGTTTAGCTAAATGTAAGAGATTTATTTATGAAAATATATTTAAAAATGACTCTTTATTAAAAAAATTTATTGATATGCAATATCAGGTTGCAGGAAAAGAAAATCACCCATTAAATGCAAATCAACTTTATCGCTGCCTATCAAAAAGCAGTTTAGCTATTAGAGATTCATATTGGACTACAGCTATTAGTCAAAAGGAATATGATTTTTACCCTGCAATAATGACTTTAATAGAGTGGGCAAAGGAAAAAGGATTTTCAGAGAGTTTATCCAAAAATAGTAGATTGCTAATTGCAATTGCAATTAGTTGGATTTTATCAAGCACTCATATTAAACTACGAGATAACGCTACAATTGCATTGGCAAAACTATTACAAAACAATCTTGATGTTGCAGAGAAACTAATTAAACACTTTATCGTCATTGATGATCCTTATATTTTTGAACGAGTATTATCAGCTGCATATGGAGCATTGCTTTCATCATCTTATTATCAAGGTATTGATAAATTGTGTTACTTCCTAATTGAGGATTTATTCTCACAATCAGAGGTTTATCCTAATGTTTTAGTTAGGGATTTCTCTAGAAATATTATTGAATATTCTCATATTCATAAACTAATAGAGTGCGACTTAGTGATGTTGGAAAGAATACAACCACCATACAAAAGCACACCTATACCAACTGTTTTACCAACTAACGAAGAAATTGATAAAAAATTTAGAATTGATGAAAAAAATAAATCTATTCCAGATTTTTATTTAGCACAAAATAAAATATTATCTTCTATGACAACTGAATACGGACGTGGTGTATGTGGGTATGGTGATTTTGGGCGTTATATATTTCAATCACATTTACATAATTGGGAAAATATTGATGTTAATAGATTAAGTAACTATGCTATTGAATTAATTTTTAAAAAATATGGTTATAATGTTCAAAAACATGGAAAATTTGACAGCCAAGAATGTTCTAGCGATTATTTTCTCAATACCGTTGAAAGAATTGGTAAAAAATATCAATGGCTTGCTATGTACGAAGTAGTTGCAAGATTAGCTGACCATACACAAATGACAGACTCTGCTACTAGGTGGAATGATGATAAAAAGAAAACATGGTATAACGGTTCTATTGAACCATCTTTTAGGGATGTTGACCCAAGTTTTATTTTGCCAAATAAGTCCGATATTAGAGAAATAAAAAAACCTACTTACAATGATTGGGGAGACGATTTTGAATCTTGGGTTGAGTCTAAAGCTAATTTAATTAACTCAAAGTCATTAATTTTAAATTCTTATCAAAACAATGAATGGTTTTCATTAGATAGATTTGTTGAGTTTAGACCAGAAAAGAGATTGGGAAAAGAAGATATTTCATCTGAATATCAATTTATGTTATATACGGTTAATGCCTATCTTGTTATAGATCGGGATTTTAAAAACGTTGTCGAAAAATTAAAAAATCAGAATTTTAAGGATAATCAAATGCCAAAGCCTGTACAGCATTATAACGATATTTTTAATCTAGAATATTACTGGTCACCATTGTTAAAAATCTATAAAAGTGATTATAATAATACGGGTTGGCAAGAAATTGAATTTAATAGAGGCGAAAGAGAAAAAAATATAAAATTAAAAGTTTATTTATGCTCAGAACAACATATTTTCGAAGGTATAAAAAATCATAATATGTCTTATGATATTTCTTTCCCTACTCGTTTTTTGTATGAAACTTTACAACTTAAAAACGACCAATTTGCAGGTTCTTGGGTTAACGATAATGGGGAAGTGGTTATGTATGATGAATCTCTTTATGGCAATAATAAAGAAACCAATTTATTGATTAGGAAGGATTATTTAAAAATACTGCAAGAAAAGACTGGTTGTAGAGTAATTTGGACTGTACTGTCAGAAAAGGGCATATCTCATTCAAGGAAAACAACAAAAAGGAGACTAAATATTTCGGGGATATATTATTTGGAAAATGATGTTTTAGTTGGAGAGGATTTTTATTTTATAACTTAATTTATAGTATAAAATTGAATTTATGGTTTAATAAAACTATCTTGACAAGCCGGAAAATAATCTTCTAATTTTAATTTATTCACTTTTAAAACGAAATCAGTAAACTAATTCCTTACTCAAAATCAAAAGAATAATCGCGATGTCATCCTAATCACATAAATTCCTATATTTATGCATAGTATCAAGTGATTATAACGGTATTTTTACATTCAAATAAGCATTTGAGTGTTATTTCTGAACTTTAGTCATGTTTCATTTTCAAAGCAGTCGTGCATATTTTATCGCCATTTCCTTTGAATTTAAGCTTGTAAAGATTTTAATCATTGTAATGAGCTTTCTCATTATCAAAGGAAGTTTATATTGATAGCTCTTATGTTCATTTAGCTCCATGCCCAAAAAACAAGAAAACTAAAAGTTTGTATAAACGTTTAGAATTAAAATGCCAATTCAAAAAAGTGGTTAGTATTGATGATGCATGAATGTTATTTGAAGCATGTTATCTCTGTTGACACTTAATCGTAATAAATTATTTTTTATTAATTTTTCCTAATCGTTGTACCTGAGCCTTTAAATTATTAACTTATTTGCAAATAATTCATCGTTAAGTTTGGTACAGGATTATTTTTAGCTTCTGTTTGCTAAAAGTTTTTTGCATATCAATTTAGTTAGCTAGTGATTGTCTTTCAATACTTTTAACATTCAATAACTCTGAAACTTTAGGGCAAAGTAAATCCCATGTTAATTTGCCTTCCCAATTATTGAGCAACATGATGATATATTTTTATTCTGTGACAAGAATTCTTGTTATTCTATAATTTAATTAATGAAAATAAATGATCGCATGAATTAACTATTTCTGGCTTTTGGACAGATATCTGTTCCTTTTTCCAATCGAGTTAGTTTTTCGGGGAAAAGGGCTATATTTATCAAACATTCCAGTTTTTTATTAGCTAATTGAGGAAAACATTCTCCTATACCTGCTAATTTGATTTTACAAAATCAGTATACGTAAATACTATCAAATCAACTGGAATACTTAAAAAAGAGGAGCCTTTTAGAAAAAGGTTCCTCTTTGTATGTTATAGCTGATTTTTACAAAATTTATGTATGTAAATTCTAGAATGGAATGTCGTCATCAAAATCCATTGGTGGTTCTGGTGCTTTAGGTTGTGGTGCAGGCGCATTTTTATTTGGTTGACGAGATGGTGCAGCCGGTGCCGATGAAATATTATTGGCACTTTGCCCCCAATTTTGAGAGCCATCATCATAACTATCATTATTGTTTGCACGTGAGCCTAGAATTTGTAAAGTTCCACCGATAGGATTAATGACTACTTCTGTCGTGTAACGATCTTGTCCTGATTGGTCTTGCCATTTTCGAGTTTGTAGCTGCCCTTCAAGATAAACTTGAGTACCTTTTTTGATGTATTCACCAGCAATTTCGGCTAATTTACCAAAAACGACAACTCGATGCCATTCAGTGCGATCACGGGTTTCACCAGTTTGTTTATCTTTCCATGATTCTGAGGTTGCTACACTAAAATTAGCTACAGCATTTCCATTTGGCATGTAACGGACTTCAGGATCTTGTCCTAAATTACCAACTAAAATGACTTTATTTATTCCTCGGTTTGCCATTATAAACTCCTAAAAATTGCATAAGTATTTAAGTGGCGTATTGTAGCATGAGACAGTAGTAATATCAGCGAATTTAATTTAATAATGGAATTTTTATCCCATTTTGTAAATGTGTAGAAAGATTGGCTTAGACATAGGAATTTGTAGCTATAACGAGTATAATGCCTACCATTTGTTAACGTATTGTAATAAAACGTTCCCCCACTACAGGAGTCCTTATGATTAATGCGTTTGGATTAAAAAACAAACAATTAGTAAAAATTAATGAAAACGATATAAATAATGCGACATGGATTGATTTAATTGAACCAGAAGAAGCCGATCGCGATTTTGTTTTAACACATTTAGGACAAAACTTAGCAACGAGTATTGAATTGGATGATATCGAAGCGTCAGCCCGTTTTTTTGAAGACAACGAAGGCTTACATGTGCACTCATTCTTCTTTTATGAAGATGCAGAAGATCGTGCAGGTAACTCGACGGTTGCATTTACTGTACATAATGGTCGACTGTTTACTTTACGTGAGCGTGATTTACCTGCATTTCGTTTGTATCGAATGCGTTCACGTTATCAGGGGATGAACGATGGGAACCCGTATGAAGTATTACTTGACCTATTTGAAGTTAAAGTTGAACAATTAGCTGACCAAATCGAGAATATTTATAGTGAACTGGAAGAATTAAGCTTAATTATCATGGATCGTTCATCTCAAGAACATTATGATGAAGCAATTACATCATTAGCCGAACTTGAAGACACTGCATGGAAAGTAAGACTCTGTTTAATGGATAGTCAACGTGCCGTTAATTATGTAGTACGCCGTGCTAAGATGCCAGCCGATCAATTAGAACAAGCTCGAGAGGTTATTCGCGATATTGAGTCACTTGTTCCACATAATGAATCATTATTTCAGAAAGTAAATTTTTTAATGCAAGCAGCAACTAGCTTCATCAATATTGAGCAAAGCCGAATTATTAAAATATTTTCGGTTGTGTCTGTTGTATTTTTACCTCCGACAGTGGTGGCCTCAGCTTATGGTATGAACTTTGAAAATATGCCAGAATTGAAATGGGAATATGGTTATCCATTTTCGTTGTTATTGATGTTACTTGCAGGGGTTGCACCTTATATTTATTTTAAACTTAAGAAGTGGCTATAATTGTTATTTACTTACAATATTTAAAATATTTATCTGCTGACTGAGTTAGCACAAGTGTTTATTGGAGTAATAATCAGTTAAGGGAATTAACTTAATGTAACTAGTTAATCACATTGACCGTTTTACTTTCTTTAACAAATAAATGTAATGCTTGCTATTTAAAGAAAAGAATTAATTTTTACAGAAGGGAATAACATGAATCAACATGCACTAGTTACGGATATTGGTGGAACCAATGCCAGATTTGCACTTTATAATTTAGCAACTAACGAACTATCAGGGGTTACTAAGGTTGTTCTTTCCAAAAATGATGTTTTATTAAATTTAATCAAGGATTACTTGCAAACACAAGCAGTCAAAATTAGTATGGCTTGCATCGCAATTGCTTGTCCAATTGATAATGAAGATATCATCAATATGACAAATAATCATTTGTCATTTTCACGTTCAGAACTTATTAAAGAATTAAATCTGACTAAACTTGAAGTAATTAATGATTTTACGGCTGTATCGACTTCAATTCCTAAATTAACGAAACAAGATTTAGTAAAAATTGGTGGTGATGAACCTGATTTAAATTATCCAATTGCGATTTATGGAGCAGGCACCGGACTTGGTGTATCGCATTTAATCAAAGTTAATGAGCGGTGGATTAGTCTGCCAGGAGAGGGGGGGCATACTGAATTACCGATGACCAGTGAAGATGAAGATCGGATTTTAGCCCAATTACGTAAAAAATTTGGTCGTGTTTCAACAGAACGCTTTTTATCCGGTAATGGCATTGTCAATATTTATCAAGCTTTATTACAAATTAATAATCAACCACAACAAGATATTACACCTGATGTTGTTGTTAAAAAAGCATTAGACAATAGTTGCCCAATTTGTTTACAGACGCTTACCTATTTTTGTACTTTTATGGGGCGCTTTGGTGGTAATTTAGCTTTAACGCTTAATACGCAAGGTGGTGTTTATATTGCTGGTGGTATTGTACCGCGATTTATTGAATTTTTTAAAGCATCCCCATTTAGAGCGGCTTTTGAACATAAAGGCCGTATGTCATTTTTAGTCAAAAAAGTTCCTGTTTATGTGATAACACATGAAGATCCAGGTCTATTTGGCGCAGGTGTTTATTTACAAAATAGTCTTAAATAATTGAGTAAGGTCCTATTCTATGATGTGGTGTTATATTTACCGAAGTACTAAAAAAGAAAATTGTTATTTGTACATGGAAAATAAAAATAATTTTTCTGCGATTCCGGAAAAAATAATGTCTATTTTTGGTGCTCCAGTGTTTGTAATGAAAGTACTTCTTGATGGTAAACGTCAATTTGTGGTGGGTACTGCACAAGAAATAGAAGAAAGAATTAAAACGGATGGTTTTTTCTTACAAATGTTAAAAGAAGACGATTTCAAAGTATGATTGAGCCATTTTGGGAACACAAAACCTTAGAACAAATGAGTGATGATGAGTGGGAACAACTTTGTGACGGTTGTGGTCAGTGTTGCTTAAACAAATTACAGGACGAAGATACTGGCGAAATATTATATACCAATGTTGCATGCAATTTGCTTGATTCTAAAACTTGCCAATGCAGGCATTATCATAATCGTTTTGCCTATGAGCCTGATTGCATTAAATTGACGCGAGAAAATCTTCTGACCATTGAATGGTTACCATTAACCTGTACTTATCGTTATTTTTCAGAAACAGGGCAGTTACCTGAATGGCATCCTCTTATAATGGGAAATAAAAAGCTTATGCACAAGCTAAAAATTTCAGTTAAAAATCGCATTGTGTATGAAAAAGATGTGATTTGTTGGGAAGATCATATTCTATAATAAAGGGAGCAATTGCTCCCTTTATTAGTTTAAGAAAACTTAAAGTAAAATCCATAGATAGCCCACAATATCAAAAGCGAGCATATTTAAAAACATTAAAATAAACACAAAAATCATGAACGAGATATCAATTATACCAAGAGGTGGTACAATACGACGGATAGGAGCTATAAACGGTTCAGTTAATTGAGCTAATAATTCATCGGCTCCAGATTGCCCTCTACTTACCCAACTTAAAATCGCGCGAAATAGCAATAACCAAAATAAAAGATTCCCGGCATCATGAACTATTGCGGCGACAGCATATAACAGATATTCAATAGAAAATATTGGAGTGTTAGTTAAGTTAAAGTACAAAACAAAAATAATTTTAATAACTGCAAATAGATATAAAAGGATCCATGTAGCAGTATCAATTCGGCCAATTGACGGAATAACTTTACGTAATGGACCAATGATAGGTTGCGTTATTTTGACGATAAATTGGGTAAAAGGATTATAAAAATTTACGCGCACACGTTGCATCCATAACCTTAAAATCAAAACATACAAACAAAAGGTTAATACAGTTTTCCCTAAAAAGAGAATCGATGTCATTTAAAATTCCTCAAAATAAAGATATTTAGTCAATATATCACAAATACTGCCGTGCACCAAAGATAGCCGTACCAATGCGAACCATAGTACTACCTGCACTAATGGCAGCCGGCATATCGCCACTCATGCCCATAGATAATGTATCCATAAATGGATAATCTTTCTGTAATGAATGCAAGAGTTGTTGCATCTTAGTAAATACATTAAGTTGCTTATCATAGTCATTTTCAATTTCAGGGATTGCCATTAATCCTCGTAGATTCAGATTAGGTAAGGCAACAATCTGCTTGACCAACTCCGTAACCTCTTCAGGTTTTACTCCGGATTTACTGGCTTCTTGACTAATATTAACTTGAATCAACACATTCAATTTAGCCATATGGTTTGGACGTTGATCACTTAATCTTTGTGCTATTTTGAATCGATCAATGGTGTGCATCCAATCAAAGTGTTCAGCAACTAATTTACTTTTATTTGATTGTAATGGACCTATGAAATGCCATTTTAAATCATTATTTGGCATGTTCTTTTCGAAATACTGAATCTTTTCAATTCCTTCTTGCACATAATTTTCACCAAAAGCTAATTGACCAGCATTAATTGCTTCCATAATTTGCTCGACAGGTTTGGTTTTACTAACTGCAATAAGTTGTATTGTATTGGAATCTCTTCCGCATTCTTTAGCAATTTTTTCAATTTCATTTTTAATATTAAGTAAATTTTCTTGTACTGTATTCATGTTAATTCCCAAAGGATAATTAATAGGTAGAATTTAATGTTAAACTCAATGTTGGCTCTTAGTGTAACGCAAAATGCTTCGGATTTGCACCTTTCAAGCGGTGAAGCGCCTTACGTTCGTATTAATGGGCAATTACAGTTTTTAAATGCTGATAAACTAATACCAAACACACTTGAAATAGCGTTATTTGGTTTATTGAATGAATCCCAAAAAAAAGTTCTACAGCAACATAGGCAAATAGATTTTGCTTATGATTTGAGTAAAATAGGGCGATTTAGAGTTAATATTTTTTATCAACACCGTGGTATTTCAGCCGTGTTTCGGGTGATTAATCATCGTATTCCTACATTGTCTGATATTGATGCTCCCGCTATTTTTAGCGAACTTGTAAAAAATGAATCAGGCATCATCCTTGTGACAGGAGCAACCGGTAGTGGTAAATCCACTACTTTAGCCGCATTGATTCAGTATATTAATACGACAATTGCCAAACATATTATTACGCTTGAAGATCCTATAGAATATATTTATAAAAATGATAAATCGTTAATTCAGCAACGTGAAATAGCCGATTTTGATCAAGCTATTGATAGTTTATTAAGGCAAGATCCAGATATAATTTTATTGGGTGAGTTACGCAATAAATCATCAATTCAAGCTGCATTGACTGCCGCAGAAACAGGTCATTTGGTTTTTGCCACTTTGCATACTAACTCTGCTGTCCAAAGTATCAATCGCATTATCGATGTCTTTGAAGGTAATTCTCGTGATTTTATTCGTAGCCAACTCTCTAACTGCTTGAAAGCTATCATAAGTCAAAAGCTAATACGTCATAATAATGATCGTAAAGCGCTATTTGAAATATTGATTAATACACCAGCAATCAGTAATTTAATTAATGAAGGCAAAATCAAACAAATTTTATCACTTATGCAAACAGGACAACAATATGGTATGCAAGTAATGCCAAAAAGTTTTTAATAAAGCTTAAAAGTTATATTGTGAAAGATTTTATTTAAGAATCAGAATTAATAGAAAGATAAATTTTGGGTTTTATTAAAAAAATAATCTATAATCAATTTAACTTACATTCATAGGAGTATACAAATGGAACAGCGTATTGGTTTGATTGGTTTAGGTAATATGGGTAATGCTATATTACAAGGTATTTTAGTGAGTAATATTGTACCAGGCACGCAAATTTATGTTTATGATACTCATCCAGAAAAAGGTGAAGATTTAAATAAATCTCACGGAGTGAATAATTTAACATCAGCAAAAGACGTAGCTCGAGAGTCAGATATCGTTTTTGTTGCTGTAAAACCTAATGTTATTGTTGATGTTCTTAGTGATATTCAAAAAGAATTAAAAAAGAATACGATAGTTGTCTCAATCGCTGCTGGAGTGACAATTAAAACAATTGCGAAAAGTATTGGTTATGAGCAAAAAATTATCCGAGTAATGCCAAATACACCAGCATTAGTTAACGCCGCCATGTGCTCTATCACACCCAATACCGAAGTTACCGATGAGGAGTTAACAATAGTACAAGAACTTTTAAATTGTATTGGTGAAACTGAAGTTGTGCCAGAATATTTAATTGATGCGGTTATTGGTGCAAGTGGTTCTTCACCTGCATTTGTTTTTATGTTTATTGAAGCTTTAGCTGATGGCGCAGTTAAAGGCGGATTATCAAGAAAACAAGCTTATAAATTTGCTGCTCAAGCGGTTATGGGATCTGCAAAATTGTTGCTTGAAACAGGTAAACATCCTGGCGAGCTTAAGGACATGGTTTGTTCTCCTGCTGGTACAACCATTGAAGGCGTCCATGCGCTAGAAGAAAAAGGTTTTAGAGCGGCAGTTATTGATGCAGTAGAAGCAACAATAAAAAAATCTCAGTCAATGGCTGAAAACTAATTTATCAAAATAAATTATATTGTTATGTTATTAATGTAATATTATGATTTAGTTTATTTTGCTATTATTAACAATTATTATAAAAGATTGCTTGCATTAGTTAACTAATTATGAGTAAATAGCTTCCAGCATATGACATGCGGATTTATTTTGTAACATTTAGATATATGTAGTTGTAGTTTACTTTAACTCAGGTATTGGTTTTCTTCAGTCTCTTCTTATCAGTGTTAATAAGTAGTCTAAGTTTTATGTTTTATGAGTATAGCCTTAAATGGCTGAGATTAAATTATTTATTTATAGGAAGATTATTATGTCTAAGATTACTGGTCAAGTAAAATGGTTCAACGAAAGTAAAGGTTTTGGTTTTATTTCCCCTGCTGATGGTAGCAAAGATGTGTTTGTACATTTCTCTGCAATTTCTGGTGACGGATTTAAAACATTAGGTGAAGGTCAACAAGTAGAATTCTCTATTCAAGATAGCCCACGTGGTCCTGCTGCTGCAGACGTTACTGTGATCTAATCTTCATCTGCTTATCTTATCAGTAAATTATTACTGGTAAGATAGATATCACCGATCAACGTTATATTCCAAATCTTACCTTATCTTCCGCTAGAAATCATAAAGTATCATTTTCAAGAAAAATTTTAATAACTATTAGAAGATCACAAAGGCAAACAATGAAAAAGTTAATATTAACTGTGGTAATGTTGGGTTTCTGTTCTGCTGCAACAGCAGATATACCAGAATCATGTAAAGTATATTTTGATAAAGTAGAAAATATTTATAAAAATATGCCTGAAAATACCTTTAATAAAGAAATACTCGACATAATAAAACAAAACCTTGAAAAAGCAAAACAAGAAATTATTGCTTTGCCGGAAGATAAACAAGTTGCTGCTTGTGCTCAAGGTTTAGAATTACTTAAACAAATCGATAAATAGAATTCTGGTAGAAAAATTTAACGTTTATTATTACGTCGAAAATCCCAAGGGGCTATAGGTTTTTTATCTTTCCATAGTCCTTTTTTGCTTTGCTTAGCCTTTGCTTCAATTTTAACCATCAATTTATTATTAGCCACGCCTTTATAACGATAAGCCCAAGCATAGCCACTTTCAACCATTTTGGCATTTATATTTACCTTATTTAAGAAAATAGTGCCTAATGTTCTTTTATAAATATCTTTCTTGCTCGACTTTACAAAAACTTTTTTACCTGCGATAAGTGAGGCTAAATATTGCTTCGACTTATTGCCATAAGCTTGATTGCTTTCTGGTGCATCGATATCAAGTAAACGAACACGAATTTTTTGTTTCTTAATGGTTAATATATCAACTGTATCGCCATCGATAACTTTTACGACTTTGCCACTGAAATCAGCGTAAACGAAACTATTTAAAAAAAAAGATAAAATAAAAAAAATAAAAAAACGTTTTAAGAAAATCATAAATTATACTAGATCAAAAAAGTTAATTATTAAAAGTAGACGGGTAAAGTGATGAGTTAGCGATATGACTTATTGAAAATTGTAAGGCATTTTGCATTATTGTGAATCTATCTTTAAATTTTGTTTTATAAAAATCACTCACATAAAAATATTATTAAATTACATTAATAAAGCATAACCACCAGTGTGACAATAGTTTATAAAGCTAACTGAATAAATTCGGTATTCTATTCTTATATTTTGAGCAAATATAAGAATAGAAAGTCAAAGTAATTTAAAATTCACTTGTATCTTTAAAAAGACCCACTTTTAAATCAGTTGCTTCGTAAATTAATTTTCCATCAACAAAAACTTCACCATCGCCAATACCCATAATTAATTTACGGTTAATAACACGTTTAAAATGAATTTTGTAAGTAACTTTTTTATTGATTGGAAGTATTTGACCTTTAAATTTAACTTCGCCCACACCTAAAGCACGACCTTTACCTTTACCGCCAATCCAGCCTAAATAAAACCCAACTAATTGCCACATAGCGTCAAGACCAAGACAGCCAGGCATTACTGGATCATTTTTGAAATGACATTTAAAAAACCATAAATCGGGATTAATATCAAGTTCTGCCTCAACATAACCTTTACCAAAATTACCACCATCTTCATTCATTTCGATAATGCGATCCATCATTAGCATTAAATCAGACGGTAATGGAGGGCCATCATGACCAAATAATTCATTATTACCTGATTTAATCAGATCTGCTTTATCATACGAAGATTTACGTTCAAATGTCATAGAAAAACCCTTTATCTTATGTAATTACATGCGTGGCAAACAAAATTAAATTATTAAGAGCCATGCTTTAAAAAAAACCTAAAAGCGAATAACACACTTAATTTTAACTTATTAATCAATTAAATGCTAAGATAAAGTTTATTAGGTATTATTGTTTTTTGCAATATTTTTGCCATTTACTAAGCCAGCTATCACGCTTTTTGTCTTGTATTAGTACTGATTGCATACGAGCATGAATCAGTTTATACAAATTGATGCTACTGCTATCTTTATAAGGCATACCTGTAAGCAGATAGAGTGCATCAGCGATATGCTCAACTGTCCAAATTGAAAACTGCTCTTTTTCAATTGCTTCAATAACTTCATCATTTAAACTTAAATGACGTTGATTGGTCGCAGGGATAATCACACCTTGTTGCCCAGTTAAGCCTTGATGTTTGCAAACAGCAAAAAACCCTTCAATTTTTTCATTTACACCGCCAATAGATTGTACATGGCCAAACTGATCAACTGACCCAGTGACTGCCAATTGCTGATCGATGGCTTGCTCTGATAATGCGCTTATTATTGCGCAAAGTCCAGCAAGAGATGCACTATCTCCATCAATTTCATTATAAGACTGCTCAAACACTAATGATGTGGAAAAAGGGATCTGATGATTAATAGCAAATTCAGACATTATAAAAGCCTGCATAATCATCATGCCTTTAGAATGGATACTGCCCGCTAAATCAGTTTTCCGCTCAATATCAATAAATTCTCCATCCCCAAAATGAATAAGGCAGCTTAAGCGTGTTGGCTCGCCAATTGCTTTTGGGTATCCAGGATATTCAATTACCGATAATCCATTAACTTGACCCACAACTTGATCTTTTGTGTTAATCATAATTTGATTAGTAAAGATTTCATCATGTAATCTTTCTTGCAAATAAGCTTCATGCCAAGATTTTTGTTTTATTGCTTGGGTAACAGCAAATTCATTTATAGCATTATTTTGTGAAAAATGTGTCGCATTCACCAAAACAGAATTAATCCAATCTACTGAAAGGGGTAAATAATATTGATCGCCTGTATAGCGGGTCGCTTCTTTATAAAGTTTACCAATCGCTGAATTATCAATATTAGGCAACTGTTGCTTATCAGCAATAAATTTTAAGTAATCAACCCATTGTTCAATATTTTCTATTGATTTTACTGGTAATTCATTTTCAAACTCAGTATAGATTGAGGTTGCATAAAACTCTGGTTCAAAATCTTGCAACTCAGCTAAACTTAATCTATCACCAACAAAAATAACACGCAAATCTAGAGGCATAGGAGGAATAGACAATGGTAACGGGTGTGATTCATCAGACGAAAACCATTCAAATTCTTGTTTAATGACCATCTGTTTTAACTTTATCCAAAGCTCTGGTTGGCTTAGTAATGAGCGTAGCCCTAAAATTAAAATGCCACCATTAATTTGATGAACTAAACCTGCTTGTAGCTTAATCTGACCATTTTCAGGTTGTCTGACGCAACCAAAAAGCTTTTCAGAATCGACAGCGGAAACAGCTAAACAACTATCTTGAACGGCAAAATTATCTTGCTTACTTTTTGCTTTGTTCAGTGTGATTTTATTTTCATTGAAAAAATAGCTGTAGCCTAATTCTGATGATGACAAATCAGATTTAACCGCTTGCTCAAGTAAAGAAAATAAAAGTTCACTTTCAGGTGCTTTTAGTAGCATAAATCGTGGACTATAATTTGTTCTTGTATGCGGAGATAACAAAGATAAAGCCGAAGCAATGCGAGGTTGCCATTTAAGTAAATGGGCTGATTTATCTGACACCAATCTGGTTGTATCTACTTGGGTACTCAATGCAGAAATTTTTGTTAAATCAGGTTGGATGTGTTGTGATTTAAGTTGTGTAATTGCCAAAGTTATAGTCTTTATTGTTAGCTGAATAGATCTGGGAATTATAACAAGTATCGATTATAACGCCAACAAGTTACCTAAATCTTTATGCTAACGAATAAAAAAATTACAGAAAGATTTTTTAAAATCAGGTAAACTATGCCACAAATTAATATGTACTTACCATCTCATCATTACCAACGATTAAATATGCTCAAACTTAAAAGTAACCACTTCAAAGATGAACAGACCACACAAATTGTCAGTTGGGGTCATTGGTTTACATTGTTTAATGTATTTGTCGTAATTGCTTTGGGAAGTCAATATTTATTTATCGCTGATTGGCCTCGTACTTTTATGGGACGATTTTATGCAATTATTAGCGCAATTGGTCACTTCAGTTTTTTAACATTTATTGTTTATCTGATCTTACTTTTTCCGTTAAGCTTTTTTATTCGTTCGGCTTGTTGGCAACGAATGATTGCCATAATCATTGCAACATTGGGTATTGCACTACTTCTAATTGATATTGAAGTGTTTACGCAATTTAGAATGCATCTTAATTTATCGATTTGGCGACTGTTAACAACGCAAAAAGCCTCATTTTTAAGTACTAACCTGATTATTATTCCATTCATTCTACTTTTAGAAATATTGTTTGCAACATGGAGTTGGAAAAAATTACGCAGTTTAAGTAAGCGAAAATGTTTTGCTAGGCCTATAGTCATTCTTTTTATGCTAAGTTTTGTCTCTTCCCACTTAATTCATATTTGGGCTGATGCCAACTTTTATAGGCCAATAACCATGCAACGGTCAAGTTTGCCTCTTTCTTACCCGTTGACAGCTCGGCATTTTCTTGAACGTTATGGTTTTATAGAAGAAAATGACTATCGCAATCGTATTACTCAAGAAGGCAATCCGTTTGCACTTGCAATTGAATATCCATTAGATCGCATTACTTTTGACGATACACAATTATCGAAAAAAAATGTGCTTATGATAGTTATTGATGGTTGGAACTATAGTTTACTGACGGAAAATATGCCGTGGTTAAATGACTTTGCAAAAAGTAATATTTACTTTGGTAATAATTATGCTTCAAGCAATCAAGCTTATTTAAACGATTTTTCACTATTTTATGGTTTAGATCCAAATTATTACAACAGTATTTTAACCAGTCATAAAACATCTATTTTATTTGAAGTAGTCAACCAGCAGCACTATAACTTAGGCTTATTTTCAACAGAAGGATTTTCGGAACCTCTTTATCGTTATGCATTATTGTCTAATTTTACCTTACCTGATCCTATAAAAAAGAATAACAAACAGACAACAGATAATTGGATCACATGGTATGCTAAACAAAATGAGTTAAATAACCATGCGCCATTGTTTTCTGTTATCCAATACTCTCTGGGTAACAAAAATAAAAAAATGCCAATAGCTGAATTAGAATCCAATGCGATGAAGCTCGATCAATATTTAAAATCAATAATTGATCATTTAAAACAGTCAAACCTATTTGATAATACTATTATTATTATTGCAGGAACTAACGACATAAAAGTTGATAAAGTTAAAAAAACAGCTTTACGTAATGATGTTAATAACTTTAATCGAGAATATCTAAAAGTACCATTAATTATTTCTTGGCCAGGTAAAGAAAGTCTTAAAGTTAATCATATTACCTCACAAATAGATATATTGCCGACATTGATGCAAGATGCATTTAATGTAACAACATCTCCACAAAAATATAGTCAGGGTAATAATTTATTTAGTCAAATCTCGAAACAATGGATTATTGCAGGTAATGAAAATAAAATTGCCGCACTTTATAAAGATAAAACTATTGTCATCGATGAATATGGTCGTTCTAAAGTTTATGATTTAACGGGTAAACAATTGAAAAATGAAAAAATCAGCTTACCTATCTTTTTACAAATTGTTACCGAGAATCGACGTTTTATGGTAGTGGACAATTAACAGTTTAGATTAAAGAGAACGGATTTATTTAAGTAAAAAAATAATTAATCACTTCTTAATTAAAAAAATTGTTCTTCAAATTTCAGATTTAATTTTGTTAAAAACGAGATCACAAATAAAATATTTAATATCCATCCATATAAATCATTAACAAAGAACCGTTTAATTATGGTTCTTTTTTACAAATAAACAATAAGCCAATCAAAAATTCTGAATAAGAATTTCATTCAAAAACCGATAAAATTGACAATTAAAGCCTCAATAATGCGCATTGATAGATAGAAAAATTATTTATTAAAGCAAATTGTTGAATTTTTAATTGATAAAATTAATGAATCAGATATAAGTGGCTGAAATTAGAGCTTTTGATGTTCATGAGAACTTTAACTTTATTAATTTTATAAATTAAAAGCTCAATTCATTTACTCAAATAACGTCATGATCACAAGAATTATTTTTAATATTAGCTATCAAATTATTAACAAAATGTAAAAAAAATTTACAAAATCATTGACCGTCCAATTTGAGGTTGTGTATTATTTATATCATCTGTTTGTTTTTTGATTAAATAATATTTAATTGGACTATATCAACCGTTTTTTGAATTAACCAAGGATCCCAACATGGATATAAAGGAGATAAAAGGAGTAGTTGCCGATAGCTTTTCTTCTTTAGTTAGTAATTTTTCACATAATAACTATTCTCTATCAATTGAAAATATTGAAACTTCTCAAATTTCAATATTATCGATAGAAGGTCATGAACATCTAAATCAACCTTGGCAGTATACCATACATTTTACTAGCCAAAATAAACAAATCGCTATTGCATCTGTGCTTAGTCAATTTGCCTCATTGACTTTTCACCCTGCCAATTTACCTAGTGAATTGATTAACATCGGTTCATCAATAGCAAGTGACAAACCCAAAACCATCTATGGTGTTATCACTGAGTTTAGTTTAATTTCAATTAGCAATGATGAAGCACATTATCAAGTCATACTTGAACCACGAATAGCATTACTGGCTAACAACCATCAAAGCGCAATATTCCAAAATAAAAGTGTGATCGATGTTGTGGAAGAGGTTTTGCGTAATCATAATTTTACAGGTGTTGATTTTCGCTTCGAATTAAACCAAACCTATCCTATTCGAGAATTTATTACTCAGTGGCAAGAAAGTGATTTAGCTTTCATTCAACGACTACTGGCAGACATAGGTGCTTATTTTTATATTAGTACTCATTTAGAACATAATTGCGATACTATCGTCATCAGTGATTATGAACAAGGATACCAAGATGCTGGAAGTACTATTATTAAGCAACCAAATGGTTTAAATGACAGTCAGCGATATAGTGTATGGGATTTACAATTCAGTAGTAAAACAAAACCTAACCAAGTTAGTGTTAATGATTACAATTATCGTATGGCTGACAGTTCACTTTATGGCAGTGATAACAGTCAACCAAATGATACTACTACCCGTGGTGAAGATTATCGTTACGAAGAGCATCATAAATCGCTCGGCGATGCACAGACAGTTGAAAGTGGTAGTTGGTATGCACATATAAGACATCAACATTACATGAGCGAACAACTCATTATTTCGGGCAAATGTAATGACTATAAACTCATTCCTGGTCAACATATCACAATTGAAGATTGTCCAATTGCAGATATAAAAGACGGTATTATTATTGTTTCGACCAATTGTACGGGTAATCGAACTGATTCTTATCAAACACAATTCACGGCTATACCTTATGATGGACTTAAACCGTATCGTCCTGCACCATTGCCATGGCCACAAGTAAGTGGCACCTTACCTGCAAGGGTAACAAGTCCTAATGATGATACTTATGGTTATATTGATACCCAAGGCCGCTATCGTATTAAATTCAATTTTGATTTAAAAAATTGGAAAAAAGGTGAGGAAAGTTTATGGGTCAGATTGGCAAAACCGTATGCTGGTGATACATATGGCTTTCATTTTCCCCTTATTGATTCCACTGAAGTCGCCGTAGCGTTCACTAATGGTAATCCAGATCGTCCTTATATTGCTCATGCTATGCATGACAGTAGCCATCCAGACCATGTTACCACTATCAACAAACATCGCAATGTGATACGCACTCCAGCTAATAATAAACTGCGAATGGATGACAAACGCGGGCAAGAGCATATAAAACTGGCAACAGAATTCGGCAAAACTCAACTTAACCTTGGTCATCTGGTTAATGAAAAAAAAGAACAGCGAGGTAGTGGGTTAGAGCTACGTACCGATGAATGGGGGGCGATAAGAGCAGGTAAAGGGTTATACATAACCAGTGAAGAACAAGTAAAAGCGGGTAATAAACAGTTACAAATGGATAGTGCCATTAGTGAGCTTGCACAAGCCAGTGAAATGGTGAAAAGGCTCAATGAATTGGCACAAGCGGCTCAAGCCGAACTTTCTGATTTACAAACACAAAAACAGCTATTTGAACAAAGCTTACAAGAATTAAAGCAACCAGGAATATTAACTTACTCACCTTCTGGGATAGCTGATGTGACTCCAAGTTCTATCCAACAAACTGCGGGTGAAAACATTATTCAAACAGCGCAAAGCAGTATTGATGTTAACGCCTTTAAACGTTTTATGGTAACCGCTGGCAATATGATTAGCCTTTTTGCCAATGCTATGGGTATAAAAATATTTGCATCAAAAGGTAATGTAGATATCCAAGCACAAAATGAAGAAATGCTATTAACTTCTAAACAAAATATGAAAATTACAAGTACTGACAGTGAAGTCATTATCTCAGCAAACAAAAAACTTACTCTTGCGTGTGACGGTGTTGGTATTGTATTGGAAAACGGCACTATAAAATTTATGGCTCCTGGTGATATTGAAGCGCATGTTGCTAGCTTTGGTGTGATAAGTCCATTAAGTTACAATGGCAGTTTACCTGAATTACCAGCAGGTAGTACATGTAAGGAGAAAGGGTAATGAAGCAACAATTAATTGCTCTGCTAGATAATGAAAATAACCAAAAATATTATCGTTACTTATTGCTTGATCCACTCACATCGGTAAGTGAACTTGATTTTGTTGGGTTAAATAATATAAAAGATTTATATGGCGAACAAGCCGTTACACCAGTTGTCAGAAAAGATTTAGCTTATGACTTAGACGCTTGCCCGCAATTAGTAACGCTTGGTAAACCAAACCAAGAGCTTGAAAACCGATTACTACATTTTAGTTTGATTGAGGCAAAAGGTGAGATATTGCAAAGCAAACGTTATGTATGTTGCTGGCTAGTGAGTCAATATGAGCCTAAAATTGTGGCTAAAATTTTATCTGAAATTGGTATGCATTTAACTCAGTTTTTAGGATCAATATTTGTCCCTTTTTATGAGCCGTTTCGGATGCAATTGTTGCATCAAGGTAATCTAATCTGCCCAGAATTTTTGGCTGATTTATTGAGCAGTTTTGTGAGTTACAGTTATTTAACCGTTAATAAAACTATCGAAACGATCAATAATTTAGGTTACAAACCGAATCCATCAACGATCTTTTTGAGTGAAGATGCAAAATTTTATAATCAACATATCAAAAAGATTTTTGATATCTATTTATCACAAGCAAATATTTATATAAAACTTGATAAAGAAACTACCCAAATTAATTTACTCGATTTGGCCAGAGCTTATCACAGAGCTTGCTCTTACGGTTTAACCAATTTAAATGATCAACGAACTTTCACAATAATGACACTTCGTTATGGTAATCTACTGAGTAATAGCACGTTAAAAATGGCTATAGATCAAGCTAAGTTAAATGAAGGAAGCTTAGCAGAAAGATTTCAAGCGATAGATAGACAAGAGTTTTTATCGATAAAAAACTAAAATAAATAAGAATGAATAATGGAAGAAACAATGACCGGTAATTTAGAAAATACAGAACAAACAGAAACAATAAGTAAAGAAAAACAAAAAAAAGCAGAAGATTTAGAAGATAGAATAATTTATGGTGAACTGGATAAAGGAAAGGATTCTCATTCACCTTTAGCCAATGGCAACTGTGGTGTATGTGAACGTAAAGGTTTTCCGATTTTTTTAGTCCGAAAAGCACCGGTTAGTGCATCTTTTATATCAGCTCATAATATTGGTCTCGCTGAGAAAAAACTCTCTGACGACAATCGTGAACCGGAAGTGGATTTAATTACTCATAAATATGTGTATCGAACCTTACGGGTAGGTTATGTTTATATTCTAGTCAAACATAAACAAAAAGGTTGGGAATTTATGGGATATGAAGTCACTCCATCAGGAGTATTTCGTCATAAAACCATTACCGATGTTAAAGAACGCAATGTTAAAGAAATTCCTACAGATTGTACTAAAGACGGCAATAATCATCATATACCCGGTTCTTTTATTAATATAGATACCAGTGTGTATGAGGGAGAGGCCTATATAGCCTATACTCGCAGAGCTTGGTCACAAGGGAAAAACAGCACAATTGAAAAATACCTTAAATTGATGAACGAATCTTCCCTTACCATCGATTTACCCTCTAAGAAAGAGCAAGATTCATCTGAATCACAAGATCAAGCAGCTCAAGTCGTTGAACGCAACACAAAAACGATTGAGTTAGATACTGCATTAAAACGCTTTACCAAAATAAATTTGAATGAAGAGTCTTACAAAGATCCTGATAAGCTTACTGAAGGGGGGAAACGCAGTTTTAGATTAAAATCGTTAGACTCTGAAAAATCATTATTAGAGTCAAATTCATTATTAGAATCAAATTCATTATTAGAATTAGCCGTTGATCCAAAAATGATAGTGCATAATGATAATGAAAATAATGATGAGAACAATCAAAAAGAGTTAATTCCAGATAGAAACACCTTTATAACTGCCCATAAATTCAATTCACTACGCGACCGTAAAGGAAAAGGCGTAGAAAAAGGAGACGGCGTAGAATATGAATATGAGGCTAAATCTAGTAAATTGGTCGAACAGATTAAGAAATTTGAACAATCAGGCAAATATGTTGTACCGGTAGTTATTGTTGAAGATCCATTTGGTATTGCTGAAGAATTAAGTCTACAGCGTCAGTTAAAAATTGAACCGATAGCACAATCGGTTGTAAGAGCGGAAGAAATATATAATAAAAAAATAGATGAGCACTTTAGAAAATTATTTGAATCTAATAAACGGTTAGATGAAAAACTCAAGGAAAGTCTTGATGAAAATATAGAAAAGTCAGAGGAAAAGACTTCTGACATAGAAGACTATAAGCCAGTTTACCATGCGATAGAGAAAACTTCAGTTGCTAAAAGCAAGTATTTTAGTGAAGAGCGTCTTCACCTACGTAAAACATTATCACTTATTAATGATTATCGAAACCAAATTGAATCGATAGAGATATCCCAAGCCAAAGATATTATTTATTATGATTATATTATTGAAGCGAACGTAGAAAATAGAATGGAAACATATACTTGGCTAAATTCAGAAGAATATCTAAATCAAGGACTTATCGAAATCACCTTGAGTGAAGAAGAAAAGCGTAAACAACTGGAAAAGAAGCAAAAAGGACAAGATAAATCATACCTTTCTTATGAAGATGTTCGAGCGTTCCGATGTGATAATACTATTCTACAAGCTACTAAAGAAAAAATTGCGAAAGAACGAGCTAAATATGATAATTTACTTGATTTGGAAAAAGAAAGAAAGTTTCTTGAGGAAGATAAAGCGGATTACAATGCTATTTTGGAGTCAATATCAAATTTTTCACAAGATTATTTTTATTATTTAACATGGCTATTTGGGTTTGAGGGTTGTTCAGAATATGCACCAAAATCAATCAATAAGTTTAATGATTGTGAATTTTGGCTGATTGAGTGTGATACCAATGCATCCAATAACCATGTTGGGTATCTAACCGATTTTTTAGCCTTAATTGATTTTGCTTATTTAGGCGGCATTAAGACCGAAGAACAAACAGCCGTATGGGATACATTACTAAATAACAAAAATAGTCTGCTTTATCATATTATTGACGGTAAAAAAGGCAGTTTTTGGGAACTTGTTTTACATAAACGTCTTAAAATTATGGAAGATGAACTGTCGACAATTTCTGAATTCCAACCACAATTAACGCATGAAACCAATAATGAAGAAATTAAAAAACATCTGCAACAGCAGGAAGAAAACCAACTGAAAGCAGAGCAGGAGCGACAACAACAAACTAAAATCATTTTACAAGAACTTGAAGCTGAACAGCCCCAAAATCAATTGGATGAGAGTTTTTTCAGTGAAAAAGGTCAATTAATGCTAACGCTTTACTCCATGTTATTAACACGTGTATCTTCAGGAATAACTAATCGCCCTACTGAAAAAGCTGAAACACAAAAAGACAGTTTGATTAAACAAAATGCCAAAAAACTCATGATTGAAAGTGGCCTAATTATTAATGGGGAATTAATATTATATTTACAGTTACAAAACATCCCAGCTCTTGAATTAAATTCAATACAGACTTATTTTGAGCCGTTATCCCACAGTGCCACTCCATTACCAACGTTTGATTATACGGTATCGGACAGTAGTCAACAAGCCGAAACTGACTGGGATGCTGTTGACCGTACTTTGAATTATATAGATATGGCCAATAAAATAGTTGAAGTGGCGAATGCACCAAAAATTCTGGCCAGTGGTAGGACATTTTTCCGTGCAGTGTACCGCTATATTTTACGCGATCCATCGGTAATGAGGTTCCCAGTTAAAGATTTAAAAAAGATATTCATTCAAAGCTATAATAATATTAAAAAAATGAATGGAGAATCTATTTTAAATTCAGTTAAAAACGCAGGATTAAATCCTACCACCAGAGTGAATGCCATAAGTGTTAGTCTTGCTAGCAGTCAGTTGTTAACAGCTGGATTACAAGCAGGTGTTACTTATATCCAATATCAGGAAAATTTAAAAAAATTAGAAGATAACTCGATTGGCGAAACAATACGCTATGAAATTAAGCGTGATGTACAGTTTGGTTTTTATAAAGTTGTGGCGGGATTCACAAATGCCATAAATGAATTGCTTAAATTTGCTGATTTAACGCTGAGTCAAGCTGTCAGAACATTTATTACCAACCGGGCAAGTTTAAGCACGTTAGTTAATGGTGTATTTAAAATCTCAGCTGGTGCTGTGGGTGTTATGGGCATAATTAGCAGTGTGATTTCCATTACTGAAGGATGCTTCCTTTTTGCTAAAGGAATGCAAAAAAGTGGTGCTGTTGGTACAGCTTTATGTATCGCAGGTGGTTTACAGGTTATATCGGGGATAGCTAGCTTAGCACAATCGATAGGCTTAATGTTATCCATATCTATATTCAGCGGGCCTATTGGCGTGGCGATTTTTGTGTTCGCATTGGTGGCACAACTTGCCGTAGCAATTATCCAATTAATATTTAAAGATGAATCAGATGATTGGGATAAAATGCAAATCTGGTTTAATAACTGCTTGTTTGGCACCAAATCATCAGATAAAGGCATCGCTTATGCTGAGACCTTTGATGGTATGGCACTGGAAATTAATGACTTTATGGCTGCTTTGATTAATCTAGATGCAGTAATACAGTTAGAAGAACAACCGATTTATTACCAAGAACAGATGCGTTTGTACAAACAAACTAAACTTTATAATGACAAGCAAACTAATTCGGGTCGACCCACAGGACCTACAAATATTGCACACTTGTGTCGGGAAATTTATATCTCATTTATTTTACCAAATTATGATGAAAACCAAAGTGAATATGAAGGTATGTTAAGATTTTTTGATAGAAATAATCAAGAAACCGTGGCGCTGAAAATTACCAATGGTGATGAATTTCCAATTTTGGAGTTTGTTAACGATTCACCAGAAGATTTACTGATAAAACGGCAGATACCCCTAGAACCTGTTGATGATGATGAAGATTTAATTCCAAGAAAAGTTGGACGAATTGAGTCATATAAAAAAGCAACTGACTCGGAAGAGAATGAATTGAATTATTTTCAAGTTTTTTATAAAGTGGGTGAATTTTGTTATTTGAGTATTAAAGAGCTTTATTTACAATTAAATTATTGGCCAAAAGGTCAAACGTCACAAAATAGCCAAAATAAAATTGTCAACAACCCACCATTGATGATTTATTACACTTATAAAAATCCTCACGCCTAGTAAGCGGTTTTTAACCTATAAGGAAGCGCATAATGAAAAAAATTATCCAATTAACAACCGCAATATTTGTAACGAGTCTTCTTTTGGGTTGTGATACCTATAATAAAGAGGAGTTCAAAAAATCAGCTCAAAATATGTATGATAGAGTTCAAACTAACCTCAAAATCAAAGGAAATTTCTGTTTTTATTTGGGGTCTGTAAAATTTCCTTATACAGATATTCTTCCTTCAAACGAAGATACTCAATGGGAAGGTTGGAATAAAGCTAAATTAATTAAAACATTACCCTTATTTGCAGAAATAGGCTTATTAACTCGTCAGCCCGTTGAAAGTGAGGAAAGACTCTACCATTATGATTTGACCGAGTTGGGGCAAGAATATTTATATTCTTTTTTTAACAAAACACCAAGTGGATACACAATTTACAATAATGCTTTTTGCTATGGTCCAATAAAAGTGATTAAAGTCAGAGATGTGAGCGAAAAAACGTATGAACGAGGTTTGAGCGGTTATAATGAAACGCAAATTACAGTAAAAATCAATTATCAAGTAGTAAACACTCCAGAATGGGTAATTAATAATCAAAATAAACTCAAAACATTATATGGTTCTAGTTCCGTGCGCTTGCCAGATGTTACATACCCTCAGAGCTTACTGTATATAAAAGGCAAAGATGGCAAACTATATCAAGATTCATCCGCTTATTTTCTTAAAAAACCTTCTGGAGAATTATTAACTGATAAAGAATAAATGATGAAAAAAATTATCCAATTAACAACTGCAATATTTGTAACGAGTCTTCTATAAATAAGAATGAATAATGGAAGAAACAATGACCGGTAATTTAGAAAATACTGAACAAACAGAAACAATAAGTAAAGAAAAACAAAAAAAAGCAGAAGATTTAGAAGATAGAATAATTTATGGTGAACTGGATAAAGGAAAGGATTCTCATTCACCTTTAGCCAATGGCAACTGTGGTGTATGTGAACGTAAAGGTTTTCCGATTTTTTTAGTCCGAAAAGCACCGGTTAGTGCAACTTTTATATCAAAACATAATATTGGTATTGCTGAGAAAAAACTCTCTGAGGACAATCGTGAACCGGAAGTGGATTTAATTACTCATAAATATGTGTATCGAACCTTACGGGTAGGTTATGTTTATATTCTAGTTAAACATAAACAAAAAGGTTGGGAATTCATGGGATATGAAGTCACTCCATCAGGAGTATTTCGTCATAAAACCATTACCGATGTTAAAGAACGCAATGTTAAAGAAATTCCTACAGATTGTACTAAAGACGGCAATAATCATCATATACCCGGTTCTTTTATTAATATAGATACCAGTGTGTATGAGGGAGAGGCCTATATAGCCTATACTCGCAGAGCTTGGTCACAAGGGAAAAACAGCACAATTGAAAAATACCTTAAATTGATGAACGAATCTTCCCTTACCATCGATTTACCCTCTAAGAAAGAGCAAGATTCATCTGAATCGCAAGATGAAGCAGCTCAAGTGGTTGAACGCAACACAAAAACGATTGAGTTAGATACTGCATTAAAACGCTTTACCAAAATAAATTTGAATGAAGAGTCTTACAAAGATCCTGATAAGCTTACTGAAGGGGGGAAACGCAGTTTTAGATTAAAATCGTTAGAATCTGAAAAATCATTATTAAATTCAAATTCATTATTAGAATTAGCCGTTGATCCAAAAATGATAGTGCATAATGATAATGAAAATAATGATGAGGACAAACAAAAAGAGTTAATCCAAGACGAAAACACCTTTATAACCGCCCATAAATTCAATTCACTACGCGACCGTAAAGGAAAAGGCGCAGAAAAAGGAAACGGCGTAGAATATGAATATGAGGCTGAATCTACTAAATTGAGAGACCAGATTGAAAAATTCCAACAATCAGGCAAATATGTTGTACCGGTAGTTATTGTTGAAGATCCATTTGGTATTGCTGAAGAATTAAGTCTACAGCGTCAATTAAAAATTGAACCGATAGCACAATCGGTTGTAAGAGCGGAAGAAATATATAATAAAAAAATAGATGAGCACTTTAGAAAATTATTTGAATCCAATAAACGGTTAGATGAAAAACTCAAGGAAAGTCTTGATGAAAATATAGAAAAATCAGAGGAAAAGACTTCTGACATAGAAGACTATAAGCCAGCTTACCATGCGATAGAGAAAACTTCAGTTGCTAAAAGCAAGTATTTTAGTGAAGAGCGTCTTCACCTACGTAAAACATTATCACTTATTAATGATTATCGAAACCAAATTGAATCGATAGAGATATCCCAAGCCAAAGATATTATTCATTACGAATATCTTACAGAGGTGATTTTTCGTGGCGAACCTGAACGAACAAGTTGGAAAGGAGTCAACGCTTATTTAGCTCAAGGTTATATTGAAATTCCTATGAGTGCGGAAGAAAAGCAAAAGCATCTGGAAGATGTAAAAGCTAAGCGACCACCAGGATCTCAAGTTCGTTATTTAGATGTTCGAAAATTTCGATTAGATAATACAGTTGGACAAGCTACTAAAGAAAAAATTGCGAAAGAACGAGCTAAATATGATAATTTACTTGATTTGGAAAAAGAGAGACAGTTTCTTGAGGAAGATAAAGCGGATTACAATGCTATTTTGGAGTCAATATCAAATTTTTCACAAGATTATTTTTATTATTTAACATGGCTATTTGGGTATGAGGGGTGTTCAGAATATGCACCAAAATCAATCAATAAGTTTAATGATTGTGAATTTTGGCTGATTGAGTGTGATACCAATGCATCCAATAACCATGTTGGATATCTAACCGATTTTTTAGCCTTAATTGATTTTGCTTATTTAGGCGGCATTAAAACCGAAGAACAAACAGCCGTATGGGATTCATTACTAAATAACAAAAATAGTCTGCTTTATCATATTATTGACGGTAAAAAAGGCAGTTTTTGGGAACTTGTTTTACATAAACGTCTTAAAATTATGGAAGATGAATTGTCGACAATTTCTGAATTCCAACCACAATTAATGCATAAAACTAATAATGAAGAAATTAAAAAACATCTGCAACAGCAGGAAGAAAACCAGCTGAAAGCAGAACAGGAACGACAACAACAAACTAAAATCATTTTACAAGAACTTGAAGCTGAGCAGTCCCAAAACCAATTGGATGAGAGTTTTTTCAGTGAAAAAGGTCAATTAATGTTAACGCTTTACTCCATGTTATTAACACGGGTATCTTCAGGGATAACTAATCGCCCTACTGAGAAAGCTGAAACACAAAAAGACAGTTTGATCAAACAAAATGCCAAAAAACTCATGATTGAAAGTGGTCTAATTGTTAATGGGGAATTAATATTATATTTACAGTTACAAAACATCCCGGCCCTTGAATTAAATTCAATACAGACTTATTTTGAGCCGTTATCCCACAGTGCCACTCCATTACCAACGTTTGATTATACGGTATCCGACAGTAGTCAACAAGCCAAAACTGACTGGGATGTTGTTGAACGTAGATTGAATTATATGGATTTGGCCAATAAAATAGCTGAAGTGGCGAATGCACCAAGAATCCTGGCTAGTGGTAGGACATTTTACCGTGCAGTGTGCCGCTATTTTTTAGGCGATCCATCGGTAATGAGGTTCCCATTTAAAGATTTAAAAAAATATTCATTCAAAGCTATAATAATATTAAAAAAATGAATGGAGAATCTATTTTAAATTCAGTTAAAAACGCAGGATTAAATCCTACCACAAGAGTGAATGCCATAAGTGTTGGTATTGCTAGCAGTCAGTTGTTAACAGCTGGATTACAAGCAGGTGTGACTTATATCCAATATCAGGAAAATTTAAAAAAATTAGAAGATAATTCGATTGGTGAAACAATACGCTATGAAATTAAGCGTGATGTACAGTTCGGTTTTTATAAAGTTGTGGCGGGATTCACAAATACCATAAATGAATTGCTTAAATTTGCTGATTTAACGCTGAGTCAAGCTGTCAGAACATTTATTACCAACCGGGCAAGTTTAAGCACGTTAGTTAATGGTGTATTTAAAATCTCAGCTGGTGCTGTAGGTGTTATGGGCATAATTAGCAGTGTGATTTCCATTGCTGAAGGATGCTTCCTTTTTGCAAAAGGGATGCAAAAAAGTGGAGCGGTTGGTACAGCTTTATGTATCGCAGGTGGTTTACAGGTTATATCGGGGATTGCTAGCTTAGCACAATCGATAGGCTTAATGTTATCCATATCTATATTCAGCGGACCTATTGGCGTAGCGATTTTTGTTTTTGCATTGGTGGCACAACTTGCCATAGCGATTATCCAATCAATATATAAAGATGAATCAGACGATTGGAATAAAATGCAAATCTGGTTTAATAACTGCTTGTTTGGCACCAAATCATCAGATAAAGGCATCGCTTATGCTGAGACATTTGATAGTATGGCACTGGAAATTAATGACTTTATGGCTGCTTTAATTAATCTACATGCAGTAATACAATTACAAGAAAAACCGATTTATTACCAAGAACAGATGCGTTTGTACAAACAAACTAAACTTCATAATGACAAGCAAACTAAATCGGGTCGACCCACAGGACCTACAAGTATTGCACACTTGTGTCGGGAAATTTATATTTCATTTATTTTACCAAATTATGATGAAAAACAAAGTGAATATAAAGGTATGTTAAGGTTTTTTGATAGAAATAATCAAGAAACCGTTGCTTTAAAAATTACAAAAGGTAAGGAATTTCCAATTTTGGAGTTTGCCAACGGTTCACCAGAAGATTTATTGATAAAACGTCAAGAACCTTTGAAACCGGCTGATTTGCCTACAACGTTAGTTCCAAGCAAAGTAGGAAGAATTGAATTATATAAAAAAGCAACTGATTCAGAAAATAATGAATTGAATTATTTTCAAGTTTTTTATAAGGTGGGCGAATTTTGTTATCTAAGTATTGAAGAGATTTATTTACAATTAAATTATTGGCCGAAAGGTCAAACGTCGCAAAATAGTCAAAATAAAATTATTGACAACCCACCATTGATGATTTATTACACTTATAAAAATCATCACTCCCTTGTGATGGGTTTTTAAAATATAGGAAAATAGATAATGAAAAATAATGTCCAATTAATAATCCTAATACTTGTGTCCAGTCTTCTTTTTGGTTGCGATACTTATAATAAAGAGGAGTTCAAAAAATTAACTCAAAACGTTTATGATAGAGTACAAGCCAAAACTAAAATCAAAGGAAATTTCTGTTATTATTTGGGATCTGTGAAATTTCCTTATACAGATATTCCCCCTTTAAAGGAAGATACTCAATGGGATGGTTGGAATAAAGAGGATTTAGCAAAAACCTTACCCTTATTTGCAGAAATAGGCTTATTAACTCGGCAGCCCGTTGAAAGTGAGGAAAAACTCTACCATTATGATTTGACCGAGTTGGGGCAAGAATATTTATATTCTTTTTTTAACAAAACACCAAGTGGAGACACAATTTATAATAATGCTTTTTGCTATGGTCCAATAAAAGTGATTAAAGTCAGAGATGTGAGCGAAAAAACGTATGAACATGGTAGGTATAGTAATAATGAAACATTGGTGTCTGTTAATATTGATTATCAAGTAGTTAATACGCCTGAATGGGTAATTAACAATCAAGATAAACTCAAAGCATTATATGGTTCACATTACGTATTCTTGCCAAATGTTACTTACCCTGAAACGCAACTGTATATTAAAGGTAAAGATGGCAAATTATATTTAGAATCATGGTCTTATCTTCTTATGCAACCTTCTGGAAAGTTATTAACTGATAAAGAATAAATGATGAAAAAAATTATCCAATTAACAACTGCAATATTTGTAACGAGTCTTCTATAAATAAGAATGAATAATGGAAGAAACAATGACCGGTAATTTAGAAAATACAGAACAAACAGAAACAATAAGTAAAGAAAAACAAAAAAAAGCAGAAGATTTAGAAGATAGAATAATTTATGGTGAACTGGATAAAGGAAAGGATTCCCATTCACCTTTAGCCAATGGCAACTGTGGTGTATGTGAACGTAAAGGTTTTCCGATTTTTTTAGTCCGAAAAGCACCGGTTAGTGCATCTTTTATATCAGCTCATAATATTGGTCTCGCTGAGAAAAAACTCTCTGACGACAATCGTGAACCGGAAGTAGATTTAATTACTCATAAATATGTGTATCGAACCTTACGGGTAGGTTATGTTTATATTCTAGTCAAACATAAACAAAAAGGTTGGGAATTTATGGGATATGAAGTCACTCCATCAGGAGTATTTCGTCATAAAACCATTACCGATGTTAAAGAACGCAATGTTAAAGAAATTCCTACAGATTGTACTAAAGACGGCAATAATCACCATATACCCGGTTCTTTTATTAATATAGATACAAGTGTGTATGAGGGAGAGGCCTATATAGCCTATACTCGCAGAGCTTGGTCACAAGGGAAAAACAGCACAATTGAAAAATACCTTAAATTGATGAACGAATCTTCCCTTACCATCGATTTACCCTCTAAGAAAGAGCAAGATTCATCTGAATCGCAAGATGAAGCAGCTCAAGTCGTTGAACGCAACACAAAAACGATTGAGTTAGATACTGCATTAAAACGCTTTACCAAAATAAATTTGAATGAAGAGTCTTACAAAGATCCTGATAAGCTTACTGAAGGGGGAAAACGCAGTTTTAGATTTAGTCAGTTAAAATCTGCAAATTCATTATTAGAATTAGCCGTTGATCCAAAAATGATAGTGCATAATGATAATGAAAATAATGATGAGGACAATCAAAAAGAGTTAATCCAAGACGAAAACACCTTTATAACCGCCCATAAATTCAATTCACTACGCGACCGTAAAGGAAAAGGCGCAGAAAAAGGAAACGGCGTAGAATATGAATATGAGGCTGAATCTAGTAAATTGAGAGACCAGATTGAAAAATTTCAACAATCAGGCAAATATGTTGTACCGGTCGTTATTGTTGAAGATCCATTTGGTATTGCTGAAGAATTAAGTCTACAGCGTCAGTTAAAAATTGAACCGATAACACAAATTATTATTAAATCGGAAGAGATTTATTCAAAAAAAATAAATGAACACTATAATCAAATAATTAAATCCAATAAGCGATTGGATAAACAAATAAATGCACATATAAATCAACAAGAGCCAAAGCCAGAAAGTTTGTCTTCTAGCCAAGTTGACAAATACCAATATCAGGAAATTTTCAATAGATTGGGCTTGGAAAAAAATAATTATTTTAGTGAAGAAAGACTGCATAAACGTAAAACATTATCTTTAATAAATGAATATCGCAACCAAATCGTATCATCTGAAACAGCAAAAGCAGAAGATAAAATATATTATGATTTTGCTTTGATTAATAACGTCTCTGAACCCCCAGGCGAGATTAGTGATTTTCCTTTAACGAAGAGATATCTAGAAAAAGGTTATGAAGAAGTCGAGATGACTTTAGAAGAAAAACAAAAGAAGTTGGAAGAAATGAATGATCAATTTCGTCCGTTATATGACTATATAGATGTCAAAAAGTTTAGGGAAAATAACACTGCTGAGCAGAATGCTAAGAACAATATTGCCAAGGAGTTAGCGAAATATAATGAATTGTTAGATCAAAAAGAAGAATTAGATTTTATACATCAAGAAAAAAACGATTATGATAAATTCCTTAAGACAATAGCTACACATTCGCAAGATTATTTTTATTACCTTAGTTGGTTATTTGGATTCAAAGACTATTCGAAATATGCACCAACAGCGATCACCAAGTTTAATGATTGTGAATTTTGGTTGTTAGAATGTGATACAAATTGCTCGAACAATCATGTTGGTTATTTAACAGATTTTTTAAAACTGATCGATTTTACTTGTTTAGGTGGGATAAAAACAGAAGTACAATCCGCAGTATGGGATGCATTGCTTACTAATTTAAATAGTCTATTTTTTCATCTAATTGATGGTCAAAAGAGTAGTTTTTGGGAATTACTTTTAAATAAACGTCTTGGAATTTTGCAGCAAGAGTTAGCCACATACCCAAGCTTTCAACCGCAATTGGCTAATAAAAATAAAGAAGAATTAAAAAAATATATTGCAGAGTGTGCAGAAAAAGAAAAAACTGCTAAAGAAAAGCGGCAACAACAAACAAAACAAATTTTACAAGAATTTGAAGAAAGCCAAGGTGATGGAAAACTTGCTGATGACTTTTTCTGTGAAAAAGGCGAATTAATGTTAACTCTTTATACAATGCTAATATCGCGGGTTATGTCGGGATTAGCCAACAGACCACTTGAATGTCCACAAAATGAACAACTATCGCCAGAACAAGAAAAGTCATTAGTAACTAAACAAGCCGAAGAAATTAAACATCAAATTATGCCGTTAATGTTCCAAAGTGCGATGGTGATGCAAGGTAATTTAATGTTCAATTTTCAGTTACAAAATATACCAGGCGTTGAATTAAGCTCTATACTGAATTATATGGAATCATTAGCAACTACTGGTAAAGAGTTATCTTATGATAAACATCCAATAACAAACTCAAATCAAAACGATACCATTAATTGGAGTTTTTTTTCAGAGGGAGCTGATTATGTAAGCCAGATTATCAAAATTGCCGAAATTGTCAGAAATGGTGACATGGTACTCAGAGGTCAGAATTTATTTCGGGCAATTAGAGCATGTTTAACCATGCCAATGATGCGAAACTGGAGTGACTTTACGATAAGACTAAATTTTGTAAAGAATAATTTGTTGGATGTATTCAATGAAGTAAAAGTACAGTTTTGTGAAAGTCTATCTGGTTCGATAACAAATACTAGATTAAATACTAATACCCCTCCTAAAAAAGAAGTTATGTTTAGTGTCGGTAAAATTGTCTTAGCGGGTATACAAGCCGAGGCTTCTCGACATCTTTATTACCAAAATATGGAAGCATTACAAGACCTTTCCATCAGTCAAACTTTACGTTTTCAACTTGAACGTGACGCTAAGTTTGGATATTGTAAAATGCTGGCAAATTATTCCTCCTTAATTAATGAAGTTATGGTCTTTCTCAATAACACTCTAGCACCTATATTTAGAGGGATTTTAGATGCAAGTAGAACTCTAAGAATGTTTAGTAATGGTGTACTTAAAACATCAGTAGCCGTTTCAGGCGTTTTTGGCATAGTAACCTCAGTGATCACAGTTATCGAAGGTGGTATGCTAATGATGAAAGGGTGGTCAAAAGGCGGTAAAGTAGGGACAGCATATATGATAGCTGGCGGTTTACAAATGTTTTCCGGTTTTATTACCTTGATGCAATCTGTGGGATTGTTAAGTTTATTAGGTGGACCAATTGCTGGTGGATTATTTGTTTTAGGGCTAGTTGCCGCTTTTGTATCAACGATTATCTTAAGCATATTTAAAGATGAATCCGATGATTGGAACAGCATGCAAATCTGGTTTAATTACTGTTTATTTGGATTAAAAAAGCCAACCGATAAAGGTAAGGCCTATTTATCAAGTTTTGATAGTATGGCAATGGCAATTAATGACTACATGGTGGCAAGAAGTGGAGTTTATGCCGTTATACACTTAGGTAATTCAACCTTTTATTCAGATAAAACACGAGCAAATAAAGATGTAATGGCGGCCACTTCCGGAATTGTGACGACATTCCCAATTTTTACGGCAGTTGACTCAGCGAGTAAAGAGGTTTATATATCACTTGGTTTGCCGAATTATGATTTGAATATAAGTGATTATGAAGGGATGCTTCGTTTTTATGACGCTAAAAGTAATGAAGTGGCTACGGTTAAATTAAGTAATGGTGAAAAATACCCAATACTGGACTTTGTTGATAATTCGCCAACGGATATTTTGGTCAAACGACCCGAGCCTTTAAAGCCAGTGACCCGAGAAAAAGATTTGAGAAAAAGTAAAGTTGGCCGAGTTGAATCCTATAAAGATGCCGCAGATGAAGAAGGTAAAAATTTAGGGTATTTTCAAATTTATTATAAAACGGGTGAATGTTATTTCCCTGTTGATAGTGAAATCTATATGCAAGTGCTATATTGGCCTAAAGGAAAAACAATCAAAAATGACCAAAATAAAAGTGTTGAAACTCATCCAATAGTGATACACGATACTGTAAAAAGCGAGATATTCTCATGAAATTAAATTTAATTAAAATAAGCCAATTAATAATTATGGTTTTAACTATTAGTACTTTATTCGGTTGCTATAACAAAGAAGAGTTTAAGCGAAGAATTAAAGATGGTTGGGACAAAGTGCATGCTAGTACTATACTAAAAGGCGACTTTTGCTACTATGTGGGTGACGTTAAATTCCCTTATACTGATGAGCCCATATTAGAAGATGATAGTAAACAGCGTAAGTGGAATAAAGAAAATCTTGCCAAAACATTGCCTTTATTTGCCGAGATTGGTTTATTGACTCGTGAGCCAGTAGAAGGACACCCCGAACTTTATCATTATGAAGTGACCGAATTAGGGGAAAAATACCGATATCAAGATATTGTTAGAAGAGGAAGCAAACCGAGATATGAAAATTCTTTTTGTTATGGTCAGATAGTGGTAGGGGACGTAACAGATGTCGAAAAAAATGAATATACACGTGCAAAGGGTTATAGTTACAATCAAACCAATTTTTATGTTACTTATAATTATCATGTAATTAATGTACCGGATTGGGTGTTAAATTCAGAAAATAAACTCAATGCTATATATGAACCAATAACAGTAAGTTTACCAGAAGAAACTTACCGAGATATCGTAACATTTTATGTAGGTAAGGGAGATAAATTATATCAAGATGGTATACGTTATAAATTGATTAAGCCTTAAGACTAATATCAAGTAAGTTATGAAAAATTAATCTCAATTATCAGTCATTGGTTAAGTATGAATGCAAAAACTAAAATAAATAAGAATGAATAATGGAAGAAACAATGACCGGTAATTTAGAAAATACAGAACAAACAGAAACAATAAGTAAAGAAAAACAAAAAAAAGCAGAAGATTTAGAAGATAGAATAATTTATGGTGAACTGGATAAAGGAAAGGATTCTCATTCACCTTTAGCCAATGGCAACTGTGGTGTATGTGAACGTAAAGGTTTTCCGATTTTTTTAGTCCGAAAAGCACCGGTTAGTGCATCTTTTATATCAGCTCATAATATTGGTCTCGCTGAGAAAAAACTCTCTGACGACAATCGTGAACCGGAAGTGGATTTAATTACTCATAAATATGTGTATCGAACCTTACGGGTAGGTTATGTTTATATTCTAGTCAAACATAAACAAAAAGGTTGGGAATTTATGGGATATGAAGTCACTCCATCAGGTGTATTTCGTCATAAAACCATTACCGATGTTAAAGAACGCAATGTTAAAGAAATTCCTACAGGCTGTACTGAAGGCAGCAATAATCACCATATACCCGGTTCTTTTATTAATATAGATACCAGTGTGTATGAGGGAGAGGCCTATATAGCCTATACTCGCCGAGCTTGGTCACAAGGGAAAAACAGCACAATTGAAAAATACCTTAAATTGATGAACGAATCTTCCCTTACCATCGATTTACCCTCTAAGAAAGAGCAAGATTCATCTGAATCGCAAGATGAAGCAGCTCAAGTGGTTGAACGCAACACAAAAACGATTGAGTTAGATACCGCATTAAAACGCTTTACCAAAATAAATTTGAATGAAGAGTCTTACAAAGATCCTGATAAGCTTACTGAAGGGGGAAAACGCAGTTTTAGATTTAGTCAGTTAAAATCTGCAAATTCATTATTAGAATTAGCCGTTGATCCAAAAATGATAGTGCATAATGATAATGAAAATAATGATGAGGACAATCAAAAAGAGTTAATCCAAGACGAAAACACCTTTATAACTGCCCATAAATTCAATTCACTACGCGACCGTAAAGGAAAAGGCGTAGAAAAAGGAAACGGCGTAGAATATGAATATGAGGCTGAATCTACTAAATTGAGAGACCAGATTGAAAAATTCCAACAATCAGGCAAATATGTTGTACCGGTCGTTATTGTTGAAGATCCATTTGGTATTGCTGAAGAATTAAGTCTACAGCGTCAGTTAAAAATTGAACCGATAGCGCAATCGGTTGTAAAAGCGGAAGAAATATATAATAAAAAAATAGATGAGCACTTTAGAAAATTATTTGAATCCAATAAACGGTTAGATGAAAAACTCAAGGAAAGTCTTGATGAAAATATAGAAAAATCAGAGGAAAAGACTTCTGACATAGAAGAATATAAGCCAGCTTATCATGCGGTAGTGAAAACTTCAGTTGCTAAAAGCAAGTATTTTAGTGAAGACCGTCTTCACCTACGTAAAACATTATCACTTATTAATGATTATCGAAACCAAATTGAATCGATAGAGATATCCCAAGCCAAAGATATGATTTATTATGATTATATTTCTATAGGGAAAGCAGGCCCTAGAGAGATAACACAAGTCTGGCCAAATTCAAAAAAATATTTAAATGAAGGGCTTATCGAAATCCCCTTGAGTGAAGAAGAAAAGCGTAAACAACTGGAAAAAAAGCAAAAAGGACAAAATTCAGACCTTATTTATAAAGATGTTCGAGCGTTCCGATGTGATAATACTATTCTACAAGCTACTAAAGAAAAAATTGCGAAAGAACGAGCTAAATACGATAATTTACTTGATTTGGAAAAAGAAAGAAAGTTTCTTGAGGAAGATAAAGAGGATTACAATGCTATTTTGGACTCAATATCAAATTTTTCACAAGATTATTTTTATTATTTAACATGGCTATTTGGATTTGAGGGTTGTTCAGAATATGCACCAAAATCAATCAATAAGTTTAATGATTGTGAATTTTGGCTGATTGAGTGTGATACCAATGCATCCAATAACCATGTTGGATATCTAACCGATTTTTTAGCCTTAATTGATTTTGCTTATTTAGGCGGCATTAAAACCGAAGAACAAACAGCCGTATGGGATTCATTACTAAATAACAAAAATAGTCTGCTTTATCATATTATTGACGGTAAAAAAGGCAGTTTTTGGGAACTTGTTTTACATAAACGTCTTAAAATTATGGAAGATGAATTGTCGACAATTTCTGAATTCCAACCACAATTAATGCATAAAACTAATAATGAAGAAATTAAAAAACATCTGCAACAGCAGGAAGAAAACCAGCTGAAAGCAGAACAGGAACGACAACAACAAACTAAAATCATTTTACAAGAACTTGAAGCTGAGCAGTCCCAAAACCAATTGGATGAGAGTTTTTTCAGTGAAAAAGGTCAATTAATGTTAACGCTTTACTCCATGTTATTAACACGGGTATCTTCAGGGATAACTAATCGCCCTACTGAGAAAGCTGAAACACAAAAAGACAGTTTGATCAAACAAAATGCCAAAAAACTCATGATTGAAAGTGGTCTAATTGTTAATGGGGAATTAATATTATATTTACAGTTACAAAACATCCCGGCCCTTGAATTAAATTCAATACAGACTTATTTTGAGCCGTTATCCCACAGTGCCACTCCATTACCAACGTTTGATTATACGGTATCCGACAGTAGTCAACAAGCCAAAACTGACTGGGATGTTGTTGAACGTAGATTGAATTATATGGATTTGGCCAATAAAATAGCTGAAGTGGCGAATGCACCAAGAATCCTGGCTAGTGGTAGGACATTTTACCGTGCAGTGTGCCGCTATTTTTTAGGCGATCCATCGGTAATGAGGTTCCCATTTAAAGATTTAAAAAAAATATTCATTCAAAGCTATAATAATATTAAAAAAATGAATGGAGAATCTATTTTAAATTCAGTTAAAAACGCAGGATTAAATCCTACCACAAGAGTGAATGCCATAAGTGTTGGTATTGCTAGCAGTCAGTTGTTAACAGCTGGATTACAAGCAGGTGTGACTTATATCCAATATCAGGAAAATTTAAAAAAATTAGAAGATAATTCGATTGGTGAAACAATACGCTATGAAATTAAGCGTGATGTACAGTTCGGTTTTTATAAAGTTGTGGCGGGATTCACAAATACCATAAATGAATTGCTTAAATTTGCTGATTTAACGCTGAGTCAAGCTGTCAGAACATTTATTACCAACCGGGCAAGTTTAAGCACGTTAGTTAATGGTGTATTTAAAATCTCAACTGGTGCTGTAGGTGTTATGGGCATAATTAGCAGTGTGATTTCCATTACTGAAGGATGCTTCCTTTTTGCTAAAGGAATGCAAAAAAGAGGTGCTGTTGGTACAGCTTTGTGTATCGCAGGTGGTTTACAGGTTATATCGGGGATTGCTAGCTTAGCACAATCGATAGGCTTAATGTTATCCATATCTATATTCAGCGGACCTATTGGCGTCGCGATTTTTGTGTTCATATTGGTGGCACAACTTGTCATAACTCTTATCCAAAAAATATTTAAAGATGAATCAGACGATTGGGATAAAATGCAAATCTGGTTTAATAACTGCTTGTTTGGCACCAAATCATCAGATAAAGGCATCGCTTATGCCGCGACCTTTGATAGTATGGCACTGGAAATTAATGACTTTATGGCAGCTTTGATTAATCTAGATGCAGTAATACAATTACAAGAAAAACCAATTTATTACTTAGAACAAATGCGAACATATAAGGATTCTAAAGAAGCTTATGATCAAGTAGGTCAAAAAGAAAGAGCTATATATGAAGTTGCAAAATATTGTAGGGAAATTTATATCTCATTTGTTTTACCAAATTATGATCGTGATGAAAGTTATTTTGAAGCCATATTAAGGTTTTTTGATAGAAATAATCAAGAAACCGTTGCTTTAAAAATTTCCAAAGGTGATGAATTTCCAATTTTGGAGTTTGTGAACGGTTCGACAGAAGATTTATTGGTAAAACGGCAGGAACCGCTAAAACCTATTGATGATAGAAATTATTTAATTCCAAGTAAAGTAGGACGACTTGAGTCATATAAAAAAGCAACTGATTCAAAAAATAATGAATTGAATTATTTTCAAGTTTTTTATAAAGTCGGCGAATTTTGTTATATAAGTATTGAAGAGATTTATTTACAATTAAATTATTGGCCGAAAGGTCAAACTTCGCAAAATAGTCAAAATAAAATTATTGACAACCAACCATTGATGATTTATTACACTTATAAAAATCATCACTCTCTTGTAAACGGTTTTTAAGATATAGGAAAATATATAATGAAAAATAATGTTCAATTAACAATCCTAATACTTGTGTCCAGTCTTCTTTTGGGTTGTGATACCTATAATAAAGAGGAGTTCAAGAAGTTAACTCAAAACGCTTATGACGAGGTAAGGGCTAACACCAAAATTAAAGGGCATTTCTGTCTTTATTTGGGATCTGTAAAATTCCCTTATACAGATATTCCTCCTTCCAAGGAGGATAGTCAATGGGAGGGTTGGAATAAAGCTAAATTAATTAAAACATTACCATTATTTGCGGAAATAGGCTTATTAACTCGTCAGCCCGTTGACGGTAAAGAGGGACTTTATCATTATGATTTGACCGAGTTGGGGCAAGAATATTTATACTCTTCTTATAAAAAGTCAACAAGTGGGAGAACATATTATGATAACTCGTTTTGCTATGGCCCGATAAAAGTCATTAAAGTTACAGATGTGAGCGAAGAAACTTATGAACGAGGTTTGAGCGGTTATAATGAAACACAAGTATCTGTTTATTTTGATTATGAAGTTGTTGATACGCCTGAATGGGTAATTAACAATCAAGATAAACTTAAAGCTCTGTATGATTCTAGTTCCGTGCACTTGCAAAATGTTACTTATCCTCACATGCTACTATATATAAAAGGCAAAGATGGCAAACTATATCAAGATTCATCCGCTTATTTTCTTAAGACACCCTCTGGAGAATTATTAACTGATAAAGAATAAATGATGAAAAAAATTATTCAATTAACAACTGCATTATTTGTAACGAGTCTTCTTTTGGGTTGTGATACTTATAATAAAGATGAGTTCAAAAAGTTAATTCAAAACTCTTATGATAGAGTACAAGCAAAAGCCAAAATCAAAGGAAATTTCTGTTATTATTTGGGTTCAGTGAAATTTCCTTATACCGACGAGCCAGTATTAGCAGATGATATTCAGTGGGTAATTTGGAATAAAGGAAAATTATCTAGATCATTACCCTTATTTGCAGAAATAGGCTTATTAACTCGTCAGCCGGTTGACGGTAAAGAGGGACTTTATCATTATGATTTGACCGAGTTGGGGCAAGAATATTTATACTCTTCTTATAAAAAGTCAGGGAGCGGACGAACAATTTACGATAACTCGTTTTGCTATGGCCCTATAAAAGTCATTAAAGTTACAGATGTGAGCGAAAAAACTTATGAAAGAGGTTTGAGAGGTTATAATGAAACGCAAATTACAGTAAAAATCAATTATCAAGTAGTAAACACTCCAGAATGGGTGATTAATAATCAAGATAAACTTAAAGCTTTATATGGTTTATATTCTGTTCTCTTGCCAGATGTTACATATCCTCAAAGCTTACTGTATATACAAGGTAAAGATGGCAAATTATATGAAGAGTCATGGTTTTATCTCGTAATGAACCCTTCAGGAAAGTTATTAACTGATAAAGAATAAATGATGAAAAAAATTATCCAATTAACAGCCACAATATTTGTAACGTGTCTTCTTTTGGGTTGCGATACCTATAATAAAGAGGAGTTCAAAAAATCAGCTCAAAATATGTATGATAGAGTTCAAACTAACCTCAAAATCAAAGGAAATTTCTGTTATTATTTGGGTTCGGTCAAATTCCCTTATACAGATATTCCTCTTTCAAACGAAGATTCTAAATGGGAACGTTCGAATAAAGAGGATTTAGCAAAAACCTTACCTTTATTTGCAGAAATAGGCTTATTAACTCGTCAGCCCGTTGACAGTAAAGAGGGACTTTATCATTATGATTTGACCGAGTTGGGGCAAGAATATTTATACTCTTCTTATAAAAAGTCAGGGAGTGGGAGAACATATTATGATAACTCGTTTTGCTATGGCCCGATAAAAGTCATTAAAGTTACAGATGTGAGCGAAAAAACTTATGAAAGAGGTTTGAGCGGTTATAATGAAACACAAATATCAGTTGATATTGATTATCAAGTAGTAAACACTCCAGAATGGGTAATTAATAATCAAGATAAACTCAAAGCTTTATATGGTTTATATTCTGTTCTCTTGCCAGATGTTACATATCCTCAAAGCTTACTGTATATAAAACGCAAAGATGGCAACTTATATCAAGATTCATGGTCTTATCTACTTATGCAACCTTAATGAAAATATTAATTAAGAATAAGTGATGAAAAAAATTATTCAATTAATAACTGTGATATTTGTAACGAGTCTTATTTTAGGTTGTGATACCTATAATAAAGATGAGTTTAAAAAATCAGCTCAAAATATTTATGATAGAGTTCAAACTAACCTCAAAATCAAAGGAAATTTCTGTTTTTATTTGGGGTCGGTCAAATTCCCTTATACAGATATTCCTCTTTCAAACGAAGATTCTAAATGGGAACGTTCAAATAAAGAGGATTTAGCAAAAACCTTACCTTTATTTGCAGAAATAGGTTTATTAACTCGTCAGCCCGTTGACAGTAAAGAGGGACTTTATCATTATGATTTGACCGAATTGGGGCAAGAATATTTATATTCTTCTTTTAAAAAGTCAACAAGTGGGCGAACATATTACGATAACTCGTTTTGCTATGGACCGATAAAAGTCATTAAAGTTACAGATGTGAGCGAAAAAACTTATGAACGAGGTTTGAGCGGTTATAATGAAACACAAATATCAGTTGATATTGATTATCAAGTAGTTAACACTCCAGAATGGGTAATTAACAATCAAGATAAACTTAAAGCGTTATATCGTAATAGTTCTGTGTGCTTGCCAGATGTTACATACCCTGAAACCTTACTGTATATAAAAGGAAAAGATGGAAAACTATATCATAAATCTTACTCTTATTTTCTTATGCAACCTTATGGAAAGTTATTAACTGATAAAGAATAAATGATGAAAAAAATTATTCAATTAATAACTGTGATATTTGTAACGAGTCTTCTTTTGGGTTGTGATACCTATAATAAAGAGGAGTTCAAAAAGTTAACTCAAAATGCTTATGACGAGATACGGGCTAACACCAAAATTAAAGGAAATTACTGTTTTTATTTGGGATCTGTAAAATTCCCTTATACAGATATTCCTCTTTCCAAGGAGGATAGTCGATGGGAAGGTTGGAATAAAGCTAAATTAATTAAAACGTTACCCTTATTTGCAGAAATAGGCTTATTAACTCGTCAGCCGGTTGACGGTAAAGAGGGACTTTATCATTATGATTTGACCGAGTTGGGGCAAGAATATTTATACTCTTCTTATAAAAAGTCAGGGAGCGGACGAACAATTTACGATAACTCATTTTGCTATGGTCAGATAAAAGTGATTAAAGTCAGAGATGTGAGCGAAAAAACTTATGAACGAGGTTTGAGCGGTTATAATGAAACACAAATTACAGTAAAAATCAATCATCAAGTAGTTGATGTGCCTGAGTGGGTTATTCACAATCAAGATAAACTCAAAGCATTATATGGTTCTAGCTCCGTGAGTTTGCCTAATGTTACTTACCCTGAAACGCAACTATATATAAAAGGTAAAGATGGTCGATTATATCAAGAATCATGGTCTTATCTTCTTATGCAACCTTCAGGAAAGTTATTAACTGATAAAGAATAAATGATGAAAAAAATTATCCAATTAACAATCCTAATACTTGTGTCCAGTCTTCTTTTGGGTTGTGATACCTATAATAAAGATGAGTTCAAAAAGTTAATTCAAAACTCTTATGATAGAGTACAAGCTAAAGCCAAAATCAAAGGAAATTTCTGTTATTATTTGGGTTCTGTGAAATTTCCTTATACCGACGAACCAGTATTAGCTGATGATATTCGGTGGGTAATTTGGAATAAAGGAAAATTATCTAGATCATTACCCTTATTTGCAGAAATAGGCTTATTAACTCGTCAACCGGTTGACGGTAAAGAGGGACTTTATCATTATGATTTGACCGAATTGGGGCAAGAATATTTATACTCTTCTTATAAAAAGTCAGGGAGCGGACGAACAATTTACGATAACTCGTTTTGCTATGGCCCGATAAAAGTCATTAAAGTTACAGATGTGAGCGAAAAAACTTATGAAAGAGGTTTGAGCGGTTATAATGAAACACAAATATCAGTTGATATTGATTATCAAGTAGTAAACACTCCAGAATGGGTAATTAATAATCAAGATAAACTCAAAGCGTTGTATGGTGCTAGTTCTGTGCGCTTGCCAGATGTTACATATCCTCAAAGCTTACTGTATATACAAGGTAAAGATGGCAAATTATATGAAGAGTCATGGTTTTATCTCGTAATGAACCCTTCAGGAAAGTTATTAACTGATAAAGAATAAATGATGAAAAAAATTATTCAATTAATAACTGTGATATTTGTAACGAGTCTTCTTTTGGGTTGTGATACTTATAATAAAGATGAGTTCAAAAAGTTAATTCAAAACTCTTATGATAGAGTACAAGCTAAAGCCAAAATCAAAGGAAATTTCTGTTATTATTTGGGTTCAGTGAAATTTCCTTATACCGACGAGCCAGTATTAGCAGATGATATTCAGTGGGTAATTTGGAATAAAGGAAAATTATCTAGATCATTACCCTTATTTGCAGAAATAGGCTTATTAACTCGTCGGCCGGTTGACGGTAAAGAGGGACTTTATCATTATGATTTAACAGATTTAGGACGTGAATATCAATATGAAGATATTGATCGTCGAGATGTCGAACCAATTTATGATAACTCGTTTTGCTATGGACCGATAAAAGTCATTAAAGTTACAGATGTGAGCGAAAAAACGTATGAAAGAGGTTTGAGCGGTTATAATGAAACGCAAATTACAGTAAAAATCAATTATCAAGTAGTAAACACTCCAGAATGGGTGATTAATAATCAAGATAAACTCAAAGCGTTATATGGTTTATATTCTGTTCTCTTGCCAGATGTTACATATCCTCAGAGCTTACTGTATATAAAAGGCAAAGATGGCAACTTATATCAAGATTCATGGTCTTATCTCGAAATGAACCCTTCAGGAAAGTTATTAACTGATAAAGAATAAATGATGAAAAAAATTATTCAATTAATAACTGCTATATTTGTAACGAGTCTTCTTTTGGGTTGTGATACCTATAATAAAGAGGAGTTCAAGAAATTAATTCAAAATGCTTATGACGAGGTACGGGCTAACACCAAAATCAAAGGAAATTTCTGTTATTATTTGGGTTCTGTGAAATTTCCTTATACCGACGAGCCAGTATTAGCAGATGATATTCAGTGGGCAATTTGGAATAAAGGAAAATTATCTAGATCATTACCTTTATTTGCAGAAATAGGCTTATTAACTCGTCAGCCCGTTGACGGTAAAGAGGGACTTTATCATTATGATTTAACAGATTTAGGACGTGAATATCAATATGAAGATATTGATCGTCGAGATGTCGAACCAATTTATGATAACTCGTTTTGCTATGGACCGATAAAAGTCATTAAAGTTACAGATGTGAGCGAAAAAACGTATGAAAGAGGTTTGAGCGGTTATAATGAAACGCAAATTACAGTAAAAATCAATTATCAAGTAGTAAACACTCCAGAATGGGTAATTAATAATCAAGATAAACTCAAAGCTTTATATGGTTCTAGTTCTGTGCGCTTGCCAGAAGTTACATACCCTCAAAGCTTACTGTATATAAAAGGCAAAGATGGTAAATTATATGAAAAATCATGGTTTTATCGGGTAATAAAACCTTCTGGAAAGTTATTAACCGATAAAGAATAAATTATGAAAAAAAATATCCAATTAACAACCGCAATATTTGTAACGATTCTTCTTTTGGGTTGTGATATCTATAATAAAGATGAGTTCAAAAAGTTAATTCAAAACTCTTATGATAGAGTACAAGCTAAAGCCAAAATCAAAGGAAATTTCTGTTATTATTTGGGTTCGGTCAAATTCCCTTATACAGATATTCCTCCTTCCAAGGAGGATAGTCAATGGGAGGGTTGGAACAAAGAGGATTTAGCAAAAACCTTACCTTTATTTGCAGAAATAGGCTTATTAACTCGTCAGCCCGTTGACAGTAAAGAGGGACTTTATCATTATGATCCAACCGAGTTGGGGCAAGAATATTTATACTCTTCTTATAAAAAGTCAGGGAGTGGGAGAACATATTATGATAACTCGTTTTGCTATGGCCCGATAAAAGTCATTAAAGTCAGAGATGTGAGCCAAAAAACTTATGAACATGGAAGACATAGTAATAACGAAACACAAATTACAGTGAAAATCAATTATCAAGTAGTAAACACTCCAGAATGGATAATTAACAATCAAGATAAACTCAAAGCGTTGTATGGTGCTAGTTCTGTGCGCTTGCCAGATGTTACATACCCTCAAACGCTACTGTATATACAAGGTAAAGATGGCAAATTATATGAAGAGTCATGGTCTTATCTTCTTATGAAACCTTCTGGAAAGTTATTAACTGATAAAGAATAAAAGATGAAAAAAATTATCCAATTAATAATCGCAATATTTGTAACGAGTCTTCTTTTGGGTTGTGATACTTATAATAAAGAGGAGTTCAAAAAGTTAATTCAAAACTCTTATGATAGAGTACAAGCTAAAGCCAAAATCAAAGGAAATTTCTGTTATTATTTGGGTTCAGTGAAATTTCCTTATACCGACGAGCCAGTATTAGCAGATGATATTCAGTGGGTAATTTGGAATAAAGGAAAATTATCTAGATCATTACCCTTATTTGCAGAAATAGGCTTATTAACTCGTCAGCCGGTAGATGGACACCCAGAGCTTTATCATTATGAGGTGACCGAATTAGGGGAAAAATACCGATATCAAGATATTGATAGAAGAGGAAGCCGAACGAGATATGAAAATTCTTTTTGCTATGGTCAGATAGTGGTAGAGAGTGTAACAGATGTCGAAAAAAATGAATATACGCGTGCAAAGGGTTATAGTTACAATAAAACCAATTTTTATGTTACTTATAATTATCATGTAATTAATGTACCTGATTGGGTATTAAATTCGAAAAATAAACTCAATGCTCGCTATAAACAAATAACAGTAAGGTTACCCGAAAAAAATTACCGAGATGTCTTAAAATTTTATGTAGCTAAGGGAGATAAATTATATCAAAATAGTATAATAGTATAAATTATAAATTGATTCAGTATTAAAACTAAAAGCGAGTAAGTTATGAAAAATTAATCTCAATTATCAGCCATTAGTCATGTATGAATACAAAAATTATATGGATATCTTTTTCTTGAAGGAGTAAGAAGTACTAATGAAAGTAAACTTAATTAATGTTCATCAATTAATAATCCTGACTCTAGTTATTAACACTTTATCAGGTTGTTACAATAAAAAAGAATTTAAACGCGTTATTCAAGATGGTTTTGACAGTGCTCGCAAAAAAGCTAATGTCAAAGGGGATTTTTGCTTTTATTTGGGATCTGTAAAATTCCCTTATATAGACATTCCTCCCTCAAAGGAAGATACTAAATGGATGAGTTGGAATAAAGAGGATTTAGCAAATACTTTACCTTTATTTGCAGAAATAGGGTTATTAACTCGTCAACCCGTTGAAACTAAACAAAGCCTTTTTCACTATGATTTAACCGAGTTGGGACAAAAATATCTATATTCTTTTTTTAACAAAACACTAAGTGGAGATACTATTTACAATAATGCCTTTTGTTATGGACCGATAAAAGTCGTTGAAGTCACAGATGTGAACGAAAAAACGAATAAACTCGGAAAGAATAGTAATAACGAAACACAATTTGAAGTAACAATCAATTATCAAGTAATTAACACTCCTGAATGGGTAATTAACAATCAAGATAAACTTAAAGCGTTATATGGTTTTAGTTCCGTGCGCTTGCCAAATGTTACATACACTCAAACGCTACCTTATATAAAAGCAAAAAATGGTGAAATATATCAAGAATCGTCATCTTATCGAGTTATGCGGCCTTTTGGAAAATAATTAACTGATAAAGAATAAACAATGAAAAAAATTATCCAATTAACAGCCGTAATATTTAGCTAAATATCCTTTTTAGTTGCAATAACTATCACCAAGTAGCGGGAAGTAGATATTTCTATATATTGGTAAGTTAGTATTAGAATATAATATTTAAAATCAGTGTATTGATAGAAACAAATGGTGATAAATAAATAGCAGAAGTTAAATGGATTTTATATATGAATATAAGTAAAATTATCTGAAAGATTTATCTAAATTCAATAATGTTCTTAAAATTAAAGGAAATGAAACATACTATAATGATTCATTAGGTTATAATAGAAGATAAATAATACTATGATAAATAACGTTATATTATAGAATTTTGATGAAAGAAAGTATAAACAAGGATTGAAAATGAGTAAGTATCGAGGCGTCATTCGATTAGGAGATGATACAGATCATGGTGGTAAAGTCATTACTGGATCAACAACGATAAAAGTATGTGGAAAACCAATTGCACGTGTTGGCGATCTTGTCAGTTGTCCAATACATAAACATGGAGTTAACCCAATTGTTGAAGGTGAAGCAACAATGAAAGATCAGGGTAAAAAAATCGCCTTAGATGGACATCATGCTGCCTGTGGTTGTGCCTTAATCTCTTCACTGCCTGAAGTAGGAAAAAGCTGATGGCTATTGATTTTGAATCTTTATCCAAACCATTGCCAAAAAAAGGAAAAATCAAACTATGGCGTTGGTTTGCACTGCTTATAATATTTTTTCTTATCGGGTTTATTGCTACACTCAGTTATGGTTACTTTTTTGGTATATCTGATTTTTGGTTTATCTGTTGCTCTGGTGTAACACCATTTTTATTATGGTCTTTTTGTTTTGTATATAAAATATACATACGATTTTATAATAATATTTATATTGAAGAATGGAATTATAATTGTGAAAAGGAGCATCAACACCTGATTGAGTTTGCAAAAAGAGGATTATATGTTGTTAGTCATTCTCTTGAAACCAGTCATGGTAAATATGGAAATGGTGTAGGCGTTGCCGAAAGTAAACTTTCCTTAAGTACAAAACCTGCTGGTAATCATGGTCTATTTTTTAAATATGGTTCCTTAACAGTTCCTGAAAATATTTATCCAAGTGATATTCCCAAAAGGATTGAATTGTTATTTAATAACTGGTTACCTGATTATCAACTGATTCTTAATCAATTATCATCACAACTTAAATTGCATGTGCATATATTTATTGATACGCAAATAACAACTGATGAGTTAGAAAGCATATGGCTTAAAACATTTGGTAAATTTGTTAAACCAACTAGCTTTGAAATTAACGATTCGGCAACAAGCACTACATTTATAGAATCATGGTTAGATAATAGCGATTATGATAGTGATTTATTGTTGGTGATAAATGCCCACCTTTTTCAATCACCAACCGAAAATGAAGGTGAATTTGCTTCAGTTATTCTTTTTGCAGGAGAAGAAGCAATAGAAGATCCATTATTATCCGATTTTAAAGCTCGAACCGTGAAAGTTCATCGCAGTGAACAAACTTCAACATTAACGGAAACTCTCGATAAAGCACTATTGTGGGGAGAAGATAATCAAAGTGATTATGATGGTATTTGGACAAGCCAAGTATCAGAAGAACAGAATAAATCGATTATGATGCATCTGAATGATATTCAATTTAAATTAAATAATTTTTTTGATGTCGATTTTTCTATAGGTTCAGTTAGAAACTGTGCCTATTGGTTATCTTTAGCATTAGCGGTTGAAAATAGTCAAGAAAACAGAAAAAAGCAGCTTGTTCTAATCGGTAAACCGAATGTGACTGCTTTTGTTGTTGCTTTTCCAAACCAGAGTTAATTTTAAAGGATAAGTGATGATATTCATAAAATGGTATCAACGCTTATCTTCTCATTGTTCATTAACAATCTTTATAAGGTGACTGTTTTTTATTTACTTCACCTCTTTTCCCATCGCTTGTAAATCAGCATGATAAGAGGATCGAACAAATGGTCCGCAGGCCGCATGAGTAAATCCCATACCTAAGGCAATTTGCTTGAGTTCGTCAAATTCTTCTGGTGAAACATAACGCTCGACGGGTAAGTGATACTTACTTGGTTGTAAATATTGCCCCAGTGTTAACATGGTTACGCCATGAGTTCGTAAATCTTTTAGAACCTGAATTAACTCTTCATTGGTTTCACCAAGTCCAACCATTAAACCTGACTTTGTCGGAATATCTGGGTGTTTTTCTTTGAATGCCGATAATAATTTAAGTGAACCTACATAATTGGCACCAGGGCGTATCTTTTTATATAATCGCGGAATATTCTCTAAATTGTGGTTAAATACATCAGGTGGATTATCACTTAATACTTCGACAGCCTCATCGATACAACCGCGAAAATCAGGTGTGAGCGTTTCAACTTTAATATTTGGACTTAATGCGCGAATTTCGCGAGTACAGTCTGCAAAATGGCTGGCTCCACCATCTTTTAAATCATCACGATCTACAGAAGTTATTACCACATAACGCAATTTCATCTCTTGAATGGTTTGAGCGAGTTTAACCGGTTCTTCGCGGTCTGGAGGTAATGGTCGTCCGTGCGCAACATCACAAAATGGACATCGTCGTGTGCAGATATCCCCTAAAATCATAAAAGTGGCGGTACCATGATTAAAACATTCGGCTAAGTTAGGGCAAGATGCTTCTTCACATACGGAATGTAATCCATGTTTACGCATCGTACTTTTAATATGCGCAATATTGGTGGAATGAACTGGTATTTTGATTTTCATCCAATCGGGTTTTTTTAAAGGCGCTGCATCTTCTAACGTAACGGTTGGAATGAGTCGTGTTTTATCCGCATCTCGATATTTTGAACTTCTGACTATGGTTTCATTATTTTGCATAATAGATATCTTATTCGATTAGTTTGTTAACAGATTAATAAAATTGTTGGTCAACAATTGTTTTAATTCAGAACGGTTAATTTGTGGGACAAATTCTTTTAATTGAGTCATCTGCAATCCTGCGTAACCACAAGGATTAATGTTTTTAAATGGTGCCAGATCCATATCGATATTTAATGCAAGCCCATGCAGTGTACATCCTCGTTTGATATGTAATCCTAAAGAGCAAATCTTTTTGTGATCAATATACACACCGGGAGCTTCTGCTTTAGCATAAGACATAATATCATAATGTGCCAAAGTTTGAATGACGCATTTTTCTAAACAGCTAACAATATCACGAATACTTATTTTACGACGTTTTAAATCAAATAAGATATACATAATTTGCTGACCGGGCGCATGATAGGTAATTTGTCCACCACGATCGGTTGCGACAATTGGAATGTCTGTTTGATGTAATAAATGTTCTGGTTTGCCAACTCTGCCTTGCGTAAAAACAGGATAGTGCTCAACTAGCCATATTTCATCAGGCGTTTGTTCATTGCGATTGAGCGTAAAATCATGCATAGCTTGATAGGTTTGCATGTAAGGTTGAGTATGTAACTCTCTAATTATAATATTGTTTGTGATCATATTATTTTTTGCTCTATGCAAATTTTATTTTAGTAAATTTACTTCTATATATCAGATTTTACTATAGCTTGACAACACATAGGTAAACACGGTATAACCGATGTTACTAGTTCTAGCAATTCAATGTTTCTTAAATTTGATTTATATCAAATAATTATCTTTTTCTTTACATAACAATTGGAATAGTTGATTAATTTAATAGGAATTAACATTCTTTTCTAACCAGTTGTCTGCTTTACTTTTTTTTGGAAAATGGCAGACTTATATTCATAAAGCTCCGTAATGCAGATTTGAAGTTTGTAAAGTTAGTTATAATTTTTAATTTTAGCTAAGGATGGCAAATCCTGCATTTTTATAAACAAAAAAGAGGTTTTTATATGTCGGACATGCAAATGAATGATATCGATCCTGTTGAAACGCAAGATTGGCTCAAAAGTCTTGATTCAATCATTCGTGAAGAAGGAATTGAACGTGCGCAGTATATTATTGAACAATTAGTCAATAAGGCAAAAGAAGGAGGAGTTCCTTTACTTTTTGGTTCTTCAACCAGTAATTATATTAATACTATTCCGGTAGAAGAACAGCCAGCGTATCCAGGCGATTGGGAAATAGAAAGACGGATTCGTTCAATTGTGCGTTGGAATGCAATTATGATGGTGTTAAGAGCATCTAAAAAGGATTTAGAGCTTGGTGGGCATATGGCATCATTCCAATCAGCAGCAACTTTTTACGAAGTCTGTTTTAACCACTTTTTTAGAGCTAGAAATGACAAAGACGGTGGTGATTTAGTTTATTTCCAAGGTCATATTTCCCCAGGTATCTATTCAAGAGCATTTATTGAAGGCCGACTCACTGAAGAACAACTTGATAATTTCCGTCAAGAAGTACACGGCAAGGGACTTCCATCTTATCCGCACCCTAAATTACTCCCTGAATTTTGGCAATTCCCAACCGTTTCAATGGGATTGGGACCGGTAAGTGCTATTTATCAAGCTCGATTCTTAAAATATTTAAATCATCGTGGTCTAAAAGACACCACAGAACAAACTGTTTATGCTTTCTTAGGTGATGGTGAAATGGATGAGCCAGAATCTAAAGGTGCAATTACGGTTGCTACTCGTGAAAAACTGGATAACTTAGTATTCGTCATCAACTGTAACTTACAACGTTTAGATGGTCCAGTTACCGGTAATGGTAAAATCATCAATGAACTAGAAGGTGTTTTTGCTGGTGCAGGTTGGAATGTTATCAAAGTTATTTGGGGTGACCGTTGGGATAAACTCCTACAAAAAGATAAATCTGGCAAATTAGTCAGATTAATGAACGAAACGCTTGATGGTGATTATCAAACCTTTAAATCAAAAGATGGTGCGTATGTACGTGAGCATTTCTTTGGTAAATATCCTGAAACAGCAGAATTAGTAAAAGATATGTCTGATGAAGAAATTTTCAGACTTAATCGTGGTGGTCAAGACCCATCTAAAATGTTTGCAGCCTTTATGCGTGCTAAAGAGACCAAAGATCGACCAACAGTTATTTTAGCGCATACCATCAAAGGTTATGGTATGGGTGAAGCAGCGGAAGCGAAAAATATTGCTCACCAAGTGAAAAAAATGAATATGGATGGCGTGCGTCATGTGCGTGATTTCTTCAATATTCCTGTTACGGATGATGCTTTAGAAAAATTACCATATATTAAATTTGAAGAGCATACACCTGAATATAAATACATTCATGAACGCCGTAACGCTTTAAATGGTTATGTACCATCAAGATTAACTCATTTTTCAGGAACGGTCTCAATTCCTCCTTTAAGTGAATTTGCTCCACTACTTGAAGCACAAACTAAAGAAATTTCAACTACTATTGCTTTTGTACGAGCGCTTAATATCATGTTGAAAGACAAAGATCTTGCGCCACGTCTAGTACCAATTCTAGCTGATGAAGCTCGTACTTTTGGTATGGAAGGTCTATTCCGTCAAATCGGTATTTATAATCCGCATGGTCAACAATATACGCCGCAAGATAGAGAACAAGTCGCTTATTATCGTGAAGATGAAAAAGGGCAAATCCTACAAGAGGGGATCAATGAATGTGGTGCAACAGCATCATGGATTGCTGCGGCAACATCATACAGCACTAATGATTACCCAATGATTCCATTTTACATCTATTACTCAATGTTTGGTTTCCAACGTATTGGTGATTTGATGTGGGCAGCTGGTGATCAACAAGCGCGAGGCTTTATGATTGGTGGTACTTCTGGCCGAACAACCTTAAATGGTGAAGGGTTACAACATCAAGATGGTCACAGTCATATTCAAGCTTTAACTATTCCAAACTGCGTATCTTACGATCCTGCTTATGCTTATGAAGTTGCTGTTATTATGCAAGATGGTTTACGTCGTATGTATGGCGATCAAGAAAACGTCTATTACTATATTACGACACTAAATGAAAACTATGCTCAACCTGCAATGCCTGAAGGTGTGGAAGAGGGGATCCGTCGTGGTATCTATAAACTTGACACTGTTCAAGGTCAAAACGGTAAACCAACCGTTCAGCTATTAGGTTCTGGTTCAATTTTACGTCATGTACGTGATGCAGCGGATATTTTAACCAAAGAGTATGGTGTTGGTTCTGATATCTATAGTGTCACTTCATTTACTGAACTTGCTCGTGATGGTCAAGATTGTGAACGTTACAACATGTTACATCCAAGCGAGACACCGAAAGTGCCTTACGTGGCGCAAGTAATGAATAATAATCCAGCTGTTGTTTCAACTGACTATATGAAACTATTTGCCGAACAAATACGTGGCTTTGTACCAGCGGAAAATTATCGTGTATTAGGAACGGATGGTTTCGGACGCAGTGATAGCCGTGAAAATTTACGTCATCACTTTGAAGTCGATGCTTCTTATGTTGTCATTGCAGCATTAGGTGAGCTTGCTAAACGCGGTGACATTGAAGCAAGTGTCGTTGAAGAAGCGATCAAAAAGTTCGAGATCAATGCTGATAAACTCAACCCACGTATTGCATAAGAGGTAAAAAGAATGAGTATTGAAATTAAATTGCCTGATATTGGTAATGATGAAGTTGAAGTTACCGAAATTTTAGTAAAAGTGGGTGATAAGGTCGCTGTTGATGATAACATCATGACGGTTGAAGGAGATAAAGCTTCAATGGAAATTCCTGCTCCACAAGCAGGCATTGTAAAATCAATCATTGTTAAAGTTGGTGATAAAGTTAAAACCGGTGTGGATATTATGGTATTTGATGAAGAGGACAGCGCAGCTGCTCCAGCGCCACAATCAGCATCACAACCAGTTGCACCAAAAGTTGAAGTCACACCGACTACTTCATCAGTGAGTCAAACTGTTGATGTCAATGTTCCAGATATTGGTGGCGATGAGGTTGAAGTTACCGAAATTTCAGTCAAGGTAGGTGATACTGTTGCGATTGATGACAATATTATAACGGTTGAGGGTGATAAAGCCTCAATGGAAGTTCCTGCGCCAGTTGCCGGTGTAGTTAAAAATATTATCATTAAAGTTGGTGATAAAGTTAAAACTGGTTCCAAAATTATGGAATTTGAAACGACTACAGCTGCGGCACCTACGGCTAATAGTGCAGCGACAGCTCCTGCTCCAGCTTCAACACCAACTGCATCCGCACCAACCCCTGCGGTTGCTGCAACGCCAACTGCATCTGCAAAGGTACCAGCCACTTCAGGTAATGATTTTGTTGAAAACGATGCTTATGCACATGCTACACCGTCAGTACGTCGCTTAGCGCGTGAATTTGGTGTTAATTTGGCTAAAGTCACACCAACAGGACCAAAACATCGTATTTTACGTGAAGATATTCAAGCGTATGTTAAAAATGCGGTTAAACAAGTTGAGAGTGGCGCTGCGGGTGGTGCTCTACCAGGCTTATTACCTTGGCCAAAAGTTGATTTTAGTAAGTTTGGTGAAATAGAAAGCTTACCATTAACTAAAATTCAAAAAGTATCAGGCGCTAATTTACATCGTAACTGGGTAATGATCCCTCATGTTACTGAGTTTGATGAATCAGACATTACTGATCTTGAAGCATTCCGCAAACAACAAAATGCCGAAGCTGAGAAGAAAAAACTCGACCTTAAGATCACACCACTGGTCTTTATTATGAAAGCAGTAGCCAGCGCATTAAAAGCTTATCCACGTTTTAACAGCTCACTATCTGAAGACGCGCAAACGCTAATTATCAAAAAATACATTAATATTGGTGTAGCGGTTGATACACCAAACGGACTTGTAGTACCTGTATTTAAAGATGTTGATAAAAAGGGTATTGTTGATCTTTCTCGTGAACTGGCAGAAATCTCTAAAAAAGCACGGGATGGTAAATTAACGGGTAGCGATATGCAAGGTGGTTGCTTCACTATTTCCAGCTTAGGGGGAATTGGTACAACTTCATTCACGCCAATTGTGAACGCTCCGGAAGTGGGTATTTTAGGTGTTTCTCGTTCTAGCATGAAACCTATTTGGAACGGTAAAGAATTTACACCTCGCTTAATGTTGCCATTATCTTTATCTTTCGATCACCGAGTGATCGACGGAGCAGATGGTGCACGCTTCCTAAGTCATATTGTTAACGTTTTATCCGACTTACGTCGTTTAGTGATGTAGTGGGGGAATATAGATTATGAGTCAAGAAGTTAAAACACAACTTGTCGTCTTGGGTGCAGGTCCAGCGGGTTACTCCGCTGCCTTTCGCGCTGCCGATCTTGGGTTAGATGTCACCTTAGTTGAACGCTATTCAACGTTAGGTGGTGTGTGTCTAAATGTGGGTTGTATTCCATCTAAAGCATTGCTACATGTTGCTAAAGTTATGGATGAAGCCAAATCATTGACCGCGCACGGTATACATTTTGGTACACCAAAGCTAGAACTGGATAAAGTGCGAGCTTGGAAAGAAAAGGTCATTAATCAATTGACTAACGGTCTTGCAGGCATGGCTAAAATGCGTAAAGTGAATGTCATTCAAGGTGACGCTCAGTTTACTGGTAGCCATACAATGGATGTGACATCTGCTAAAGGTATTACTAAAATTACTTTTGATAATGCCATTATTGCCGCAGGCTCACGCCCAATTCAATTACCTTTTATTCCTCATGATGATCCGCGAATTTGGGATTCAACTGATGCGTTAGCATTAACTACCATTCCTAAAAAATTATTATTAATGGGAGGCGGAATTATCGGTCTTGAAATGGGAACCGTATACCATGCCTTAGGTTCAGAAGTTGATGTGGTTGAAATGTTCGATCAAGTGATCCCTGCTGCGGATAAAGATGTGATCAAAGTCTTTACTAAGCAGATTCAAAATAAATTCACTTTAAGACTTGAAACTAAAGTGACGACAGTTGAAGCAAAACACGATGCAATTTATGTCACTATGGAGAAGAAAGACGGCACCACTGAAACTCACACTTATGATGCAGTATTAGTGGCAATTGGTCGCTCTCCAAATGGTAAACTTATCGGCGCTGAAAATGCGGGTGTAAATGTTACCGATCGAGGTTTCATCGAAGTTGATAAGCAAATGCGTACCAATGTTCCTCATATCTATGCTATAGGTGATATTGTAGGTCAACCAATGTTGGCTCACAAAGGTGTACATGAAGGACATATTGCAGCCGAAGTCATTGCTGGTAAAAAACACTTCTTCGATCCTAAAACAATCCCTTCCATTGCCTATACTGAACCCGAAGTTGCTTGGGTTGGTTTAACCGAAAAAGAGGCAAAAGAAAAGGGCATTGATTACGAAGTTGCGATTTTCCCTTGGTCAGCGTCAGGACGAGCTATTGCATCTGATTGTTCAGAAGGTATGACGAAGTTAATTTTTAATAAAGCGGATAATCGTTTACTCGGTGGTGCCGTAGTAGGTGCGAATGGTGGTGAATTACTTGGTGAAATCACCTTAGCCGTTGAGATGGGCTGTGATGCAGAAGATATTGCTTTAACCATCCATGCTCACCCAACACTGCATGAATCAATCGGTTTAGCTTCTGAAATTTATGAAGGCTCTATTACCGATTTACCTAATGCAAAAGCAGTAAAAAAATAAAATTTTTATTTTAAGTTTCCTTCAATAATTTGCCGTCAGTTTACTCTGACGGCTTTTTTTTTATTTTGTTCGTTATTTTAATTAAATTTCATTTTTATAAAAAAGCCCAAAGTTAATTATTAAGTTACTTTCAAATTAACGACACATTTACTTAATAGAATCTATTTCGTGAAAAGAAAATGAAATGGTATAGACTCCTGAATATTTTTTACAAATTAAAAAAACTATTAAGATTCATTTTTTGTTAATTATAGCTAATAATGGTTTTAGATTGTTTAGTGTTATTCTACTCGTTCAGCAAGTATCATTAATCTTTGCAACTTAAGTTTGTTGCATAATATACAACAAAAATTTTTAGAAAATTTAGATGTTAGCGTGAAGTAATGATGTTTAAAAAAGAGAATTATGGGCAATACAAGTAGTATCTAAGGGAATCAGTAGTAATTCCCTTAATTTATATGAGATGGTTGTAATGAAAGCGTTTATTCATCCCTCAATTTGAAATTAATTGAACTAAAATATACCAATCACGACACCCACTGAAGTAATGGCCGTTAGGATCAAAATGACTTTGGTCGCGCTCATCTGTTTGGCTGACACGAGCCACCAAGCCAGTAATACCATAGTTAATGGTAGAATTTTAGGGAATATACCATCAAGTACACTTTGTAATGAACGCATGCTTTCACCCATCGGAATTTCAAGCTCTGAATTAAGCACAATATTCCCTGCGGCAAGTCCTCCCACCACCATAATACCAAGAACATTAAAAGCATCTGTAATACGTTTTACATTATCACCAATAATATTATCAATGGCATTTACACCAAGTTTATAACCGTAATGGAAGCTGATGTAAGAAATCAATGGTCCTAAAATACCATACGATAAAATATAGAAGATTGGACCTATAGCATTTCCTCCTGCTGCCATACCCATCGCGATGGATAACAAAATAGGAACAATGATGCCTTGAATTAATGAATCACCAATTCCTGCTAATGGTCCCATTAATGTTGCTTTGATATTAACCGGTAACTCTTCAGGAACGTTGTGACCTAAAGCTATCTCTTCTTCCATTGAGGCGACAATACCATTGATGATTTGTCCCGTTTGCGGTTCGGTATTGTAAAACATTGAATGCCTGGTTAATAAACGGCGTTTTGCTTCGGGATCATGTTTGTAATATTTTTCGGCAAATGGAATATAAGAAAACGCCCAAGCGTGAGCTTGTAATTTTTCATAGCTCATTGAAGATAAATGTGTAAAACCCCATCGATACCAAATTTGACGTAACTCTTTTTTAGTCAATTTTGATTGGTTACTAATTGCTTTATCCATTGTTAATTCTCCTATCAAAATAGATCATCATCTTCAAATACATCAGAATTTGAGGTCGAATTATTCGATTCTTTGATTGCTAATGCAGCGGGTTTATTGATTGCCATATAGTATAAATAGGCTACTAAAGCGGAAATAAACACTAACGCAACCATACTTAATCCAGCGAACGCTAATAGTACAAAGCCTGCAAAGAAAAAGATAAGCTGAATTTTTGATTTAATGACAATATTCATTAGCATTGCAATACCTAATGCAGGTAATACACCGCCTAATACTGAGATGATTTTTGTTATTACTTCTGGTACATGATTTAATAACCAATCAACTAAACCTGAACCGTAAAAGATCGCCAAAAATATTGGCACTGCTCTTAATAAAAATGTAGTAATTTGTGGAAAGAATAGATGATTAAGAACGATACCCCGTGTATCATTGTTTTCAGCAGCTTGCTGTGCTCTATTATTCCAAAACGAATAAACTGCCATTCGCGTATTATAGAAGATTAAACCAAATGTTTGCCCTAAAAATACTGACAAGGTCACAGCTACCGCAGGCTCTTTAGTCGTTGCTAATGCTAGACCAATACCGCCATAAGCCGCATAAGTAATTTCACTGTTGGTTGCGCCACCTGTTGATAAGTTGGCGATAAAAACAGCTTGAACGGCTAAACCACAAGCAACTCCCGCTTGAACGTCGTTAAAGGCTAAACCAACTAAAAGACCTGCAACCAAAGGACGTCCAACAACATAAAATCCTCCTGACATACCAAATAACCAAGGTGATTCAATCGCTCCTAAGTAACAGAATATACCTGTAAGCAAGGCTGGGATAAATAGTGTTTCCATGATGTTTTCCTCAATTATTGAAAACTATAAGGTGTCATATTTTTTCTTCATAACTGACCAGCTTTTCGGTTCATCATCGGGTAGCAACTGAAATTCAATGGTGATACCTTGACTTTCGATATAATCAAAAGCTTGATAGTCTTTATCATCTATGGCAACCGTTCGTCCTAACACTTTAGTGTCCGGTCTGGTATTCATACAACCGATATTAAGTACTGGATTGAGTTTTGCTCCAGCTTTAAGGAGTTTTTCAAACGTTTGAGGTGAATCACTTATTAAAAAAAAATTCTTAGCCGATTCCATGCCTTGCTCGATTTTTTCTACTCCTTGAGCAACAGTATAAATGCCTATTTTTAAGTTGCCAGCCGCCGCTTTTAGTACACGTTTTCGTAAGTCATCTGCGGCAATATTATCGCCAACAACTAAGATGCCATCGACAGGTCTTACTTTTGTCCAACGGGTCATTATTTGACCATGAATCACCCGATCATCCACTCTGGTTAATGTGATTGCCATAACTATTTACTCCTATCATTTAACTTTTAAAAATCCAAATCGTCATTGTTCGTTATTGCTGTTGGTGCAAGTGAAATTGAGTCTTGACCCGCTTGCAAAATTGAATTAAGTAATGTGTGAATATCTGATTCATCTTCAGATGCGGTACCTGCTTGAATCAACATCGGTAAATTTAATCCTGAGATTAAAAATACTTTTTTATCAGGGTTAGCGAGCAGGTAACGAAATGTTTCGTTATAGGGCGTTCCCCCCATAATGTCACTTAACACAATGACAAACTCATTTGATGTTAGTGAACTATCTAGAACGTTATTTAGTCTTACTGAAAAGTCACTAATCCCTTTTTCATCAAGTTTTACTACCGTAAAATGTGATGTATCCCCAGCAATCATTGCATAGCTTGTTAAAATGCCTTCACATAAGTCTCCATGTGAAGTGATCACTATTTTCATTATTCTTTACCCTCCCTTAAAACTACTTTTATTAAATATATATTTACATATTGATTTTTTTATAACAAATAAATTATATTTTATTTTTTGTGATATGAGATGTTTATCACATTTTAAGGGTTATTATTATTGACATTATTGTTGTTGTTTTTAATATATGTATTTACATATATAAATAACAAGGTGGAATTATGAATAAATATTCTTTGATAGAGTTAAGCCAACTTATTGATCACACAAACTTAAAACCTGATGCGACCACAGCCATGATGGAAAAATTATGTCAGGAAGCAAAAAACTATCATTTTAAAATGGTGGCAATCAACCAGGTTCAGTCGCATCTTTGTGCGCAGTTATTGAAAGGAACGGGTGTTGATATCGGAGCAGCCATTTCTTTTCCTTTAGGGCAAACCACCATTGCTTCGAAATGTTTTGAAACTCAAAATGCTATTGAAAATGGTGCAACCGAAATTGATTATGTAATTAATATCTCAGAGTTAAAAGCAGGAAATTTACAATATATTGAAGATGAAATGACGCAAATAGTTAAAATTTGTCGACAACATAATGTGATATCGAAAGTTATTTTTGAAAACTGTTATTTAACCGATGAAGAAAAAATCGCACTTTGTAAAATTGCGGTTAAAGTTAAACCTGATTTTATAAAAACTTCTACAGGATTTGGCACTTCTGGAGCCACGGTTGAGGATGTTAAATTAATGAAAAATCAGGTAGGTGATGCAGTTAAAGTTAAAGCTGCTGGCGGAATACGTAGCGCTGATACTTTTAAAAAAATGATTGCAGCAGGTGCACAACGAATTGGAACCAGTTCAGGCATAGCTATTATTGATGAGCTAAAACAGGAGTTAGCAGCAAGTAATAAAGATACAATCGAGCTTTAATCATCAATTTACTGAAATACTATCTGTCTAGATGCTTATTATCCTCGCGAACAACTAAATTGCGAGGATAATTTTTTCACATCAATTTTTAAATGTGAGTTAACTTGCATGATTTAGTTCAAATACAAAAGAGTTAATATCACCACGGTATTTGGAAATTGAGTACTCAATGGGGAGCCGGTCGTTAGTAAAAGCAATGGAATGGAAATAAAAAATCGGATCGCCTGCTTCTATATCCAATAGATCACTTGTAGTTTCGTCGGCTTTTAATACTTCAAGTTTGCGGCGAATTTGCAAAATAGGAAAGTCCATCTTCTGTAATACTGAATACAGTTTTTCCTGAGTAAAATCATTATTGATAAAATTAGGTAAAAGTTTGGCGGGCAAATAAGTGGTAACCAATACTACGGGTTTACTTTCTGCATAGCGCAGACGAACGAGCTTATAGACATCTTCATACTCATTTATCTGTAAATTATTGGCAATATCAGCATTAGCTTTATCCAGCTTAAATGTAAGTACTTTAGTTTTAGGATGAAGTCCTTTCCGATTCATTTCGGAATCATAACTTTCAATAATGTGGGTAAATTCTTGACTGATCTTTTGTTGTTTAACAATCGTGCCTCGGCGTTTTCGACGTTCAAGGTAACCATCATTAACTAATTGCTGAATTGCTTGACGCACTGTTGGTCTACTGACTTGATAGATTTCAGTAAGTTCACATTCTTTCGGTATTAACTGCCCTTGTGAATAGACACCTGACTGTATTTTTTTTAATAGATCTTGTTGAATAGTCAAATGACGTGGCATTTTATTAATATGATTCATGATGATAGTAAATTATTTGTTATGTTGCTACATATTAGTCGAAAGATTTTATTATGTAAAATTATTATCATAATTATCTTCCGTTTATTGTTGAAAAAGAGTAATAAAAGATTGTTTGATGATGCTAACGGTTTATTATTCTTGGCTAACACGAAAAGTCCGTAACACTAATTAACGATTATAAATTCGATAAATCTGTCAAAAAGTTTCAGATTAACTATACGTTTGAGTATAAAAAGAGAATCGATTTATTGATTCGAAACGTTAGTTAATACACTCAAGATTTGATGGCTAATGCATTAAATGCCATAAGCGACAAAATCTGAAACTTTTTGAATAATGATAATTTATGACACTATTTAATAATAATAAATCCGCTAAATCTGTCAAAAAGTTTCAGGTTAACTATACGTTTGAGTATAAAAAGAGAAGCGATTTATTGATTCGAAACGTCAGTTAACACACTCAAGATTTGATGGCTAATGCATTAAATGTCATAAGCAACAAAATCTGAAACTTTTTGAATAATGATAATTTATGACACTATTTAAGAATAATTAAGTCGCTAAATTTGTCAAAAAGTTTCAGGTTAAACATACATTTGAGTATAAAAAATAAATACATCTTTTATTTAATTTGAAACTTTTGCTAATACGCCTTGACCTTGATAACAATAACTTTTTGCATCATAGGCGACAAAAGCTGATTCACCTTTAATCAGTGTTAGTGTTAACGATTTTGATGTTAAAGTGATATTGCCCTCAATGCAAAATAGAATCTGCGGACTGGTTATCTTTTCATCTCTTGATTGATTATCACTTTCAATAATTTCAAATTTAAAATCATCAACGGGAACAGGAAAATCAATTTTATTTTGATGAATAACAGGCCGAGTTAATAACTTATCTAAACTAAGGCTATTAAACTGAGTATTTTTCAATAATTCATCGACATCTAAATGCTTATTGGTCAAACCTGCCCGTAATACATTATCCGAGCTTGCCATCACTTCAAGTCCAGTACCACTTAAATAAGCATGCGGTGTTTGGGCGGATAAAAACATAGCTTGCGTTGGTTGCAGTTCAATAACATTTAAGATTAATGGCATAAATACCCCAATATCGTTTGGGTAATCCTTAGCAAGTGTTTTAATGGTTGAATAAGGCTCGTTTAAAAACGGTTCAATATTAGTTAACAATTGGTTAATTGCTTGCTCTTTTCTTTCTGGAGATAGTGTTAGCAATGCCTGAAAAAATAGTTTTAATTGTTGTTCATTTGCATCATTTTGCAATTGTTCAAATTCTTTGCTTAATGCCGTAACATTAATTTCCTTAAACAACTGCAAAATTTCCGCAATAGGGCGAAAAGAGCGCAGAGCTTTAAAAGGTGTTAGAGCATAAATCAGCTCTGGTTTGTGGTTAGGATCTTTATAATTGCGCTTAGGATCATCTAAAGCGATACCTAATTGATTCTCTTTTGCAAAACCTTGTTCGGCATTTAACTTAGTTGGGTGTACTTGTATCGATAATGCTTTATTTGCTGATAGCACTTTAAATAAATAGGGAAGAGCGGCATATTGTTGATAAGTTCTAGCACCTAATGTTTCTAAAGGATGTTTTTTAATAAGATCATCAAGTCTGATTTTTTTATGGTGATTATCGATAGCTAATGAACATCCCATTGGGTGAGCGCCCATCCAGATTTCAGCAATGGGTTTTTTCGTTGGATTTTTGATAGCAAACAATCTAGGAATATCATCAATGCTGCCCCAATCGTAATTTTTAACACTATTTTCAAGTTTCCATATGGTTTGGTGCATAAATTTAATCCTCTAATTTTTCAGTTATATCCATACTATTTGATATTTGTTATAGGCTACTATACTCTTGGTAATCACCAATGCATAACCTAAAAACAAACCAATATATTGCAATAAATTGGTTTGTTTTAAAAGTCATATTACTGTTCGCTTTGAATTAATGGCGATTAATTAATAAAAATATTTAAATCTTATACGAGTACCGTATCGATCATCAGTATTATCACCATGTGATTTATTTCTATCTAATAATGACCAATAAGCACCTAAATAAATATTAAAATTATCCATATCCAATACATTATCAATCAAATAAGAGGCATTAACGGTGTGAATTTTATATTTGCCTTTGCTATTAATATGCCCATCTTTGATTTTATTTTCTGGATTAAATTTTTTAATATTATTGTTGGCATAGTAGTAACCTAGCCCGACTTTTTCCCAGATGATATCGGCACCTATGGTCATGTCATTTTCATCTTTGGCACTCATATAAGCAAAACTGGTATTGATTTTGAGTCCTTTGTTTTCCGCACCCCAATCACCTTCACTGTTCCAAGAAAAAGTTGCGCCATAACCAGTACGCTGTGATTGATCGCGGAATTTACCATTTTTGTCGTAATACCCATACGCGTTTTTTACCACATTGGTTTCAGCTGCGATGGCGGTTGAGAAACTATTATTTTTCCATGATAAAACGGGACGAACATAAACTACATTTTTCTTTTTCTCAATGTCATAACCGTGATAGGTCGATTTATTAAACATTTTTTCGCCGTTATTGACTAACGCATTGACTTCTAAATTAAAATTATTCAAAAAAGGCTTATTTAATTGGATGCTACCGCCGTTTTTACTGCGTCCACGACCTTCTTTCATCATATAAATATAGCCAAAACCATCTTCATAGATATCATTAGCCGTATTGCCTGAATATTCAATAAAGGTATCTTGACCAAGAGGAAACATATCATAGGCTTCGTAACGTCCTACTTTGATGCTCCATTCTTGTTTTTGTCCAAAATAAAAAGCAGCATCATCCAAATTCATATCTCCGCCTAAATCAGCCAGTGGTTGTACTACAAAACCCGCAAAATTGTGATCATTTATTTCTCGATAACCATCTAAACCTATCAAAATTCGACCATTAATATCCCAACGATCTTTATCAGCAGGTTTATTTTTTTTCTCAGCGCTTTCTTTTAAGGAGCTAAGTTGTTGCTTGCTACTTGCGGCATCAACATTTATTTCAACATCACCATAGAGTTTAAGTTTTCCTTGTGGAGTATCCCACTCAATTGCAGCATTAGCAATTGAACTTAACCCTATTAAACTGAATATAACTATTTTTTTCATAAAACTAACTCCTTTCCTATTTTGTATTATTTCAATGTGTTGACTATGTAAGCGATAACATTCAATTTGATCACAACACAGCAATGTGATTTGTGTAATATTAAGAAATGTTAATGTTATCGTTAACAAGAAAGATGTTATAGGTTGATTGATATTTTTTAAACTTCAAAAATGTGTTTATGTGACAGGTGTAACATTTTTAATTTTAATTTATCGCAAATTTTTAATTTTGAGTTTAATAAATATGTTCAAACAATATGAATATGACCCTAAGCTATATTTTACGAGTGTTTAAGTATATAATGTTGAACATATCCTATTAATTTAAGTTAAAGTTATATATCTATGAAATCTTCAATTATCAGTAAGTTAGAAACTTTGCAAGAACGCTATGAAGAAGTTCAAGCATTATTATCTGACCCTTCGGTAATCGCCGATCAAAATCGCTTTCGTACACTTTCTAAAGAATATGCACAATTAGGTGGTGTAGTGAAGTGTTTTGCTAGTTGGAAGCAAACTCAAGAAAATATTGAAACAGCAAAAATGATGCTTTCTGATCCAGAAATGAGTGAAATGGCTCAAGAAGAACTCAATGAAGCATTAGGACAAGTTGAAGAACAAGAAAGACAGTTACAGGTATTATTATTACCAAAAGATCCAAATGATGATTATAACTGTTTTGTCGAAGTTCGCGCAGGAACTGGCGGAGATGAAGCGGCAATTTTTGCTGGTGATTTAGCTAGAATGTATACCCGTTATGCTGAATCACGCCGTTGGCGAGTTGAAATAATGAGCTCGAATGAGGGTGAGCATGGTGGCTATAAAGAAGTGATCATGCTAATTAGTGGTGATGGTGTCTACGGCAACTTGAAATTTGAATCGGGTGGTCATCGTGTTCAACGTGTGCCCGAAACAGAGTCTCAAGGACGTATTCATACTTCTGCGTGTACTGTTGCTGTTTTACCAGAAATCCCTGAAGCGGAAATGCCTGAAATCAATCCAGCCGATTTAAAAATCGATACTTATCGTTCATCGGGTGCGGGTGGTCAACACGTTAATACTACCGATTCAGCTATTCGTATTACCCACTTGCCAACGGGGATTGTTGTTGAGTGTCAAGATGAACGTTCACAACATAAAAATAAAGCTAAAGCTATGTCTGTATTGGCTGCTCGTATTCAGGATGCTGAAATACGCAAACGTCAGCAAGAAGAAGCGTCAACTCGGCGTAATCTTTTAGGTTCTGGCGATCGCTCAGATAGAATTAGAACCTATAACTATCCACAAGGGCGAGTGACCGATCATCGAATTAACCTGACTATCTATCGCTTAGACGAAGTAATGGAAGGTAAACTAGAAATGTTAATCGATCCAATTGTACAAGAATATCAAGCAGATCAACTTGCAGCTTTATCGGAACAGGATGAATGACATATTTAGAATGGCTTAAGGGCGCTTCACAAACGCTAACTGATAGTGAAAGCCCTAAGCGTGATGCCGAAATTATATTAAGTTTTGTCACACATAAAACACGCACATTTTTAATGGCATTTAGCGAAACCAAATTAACCGATGATGAGCTAATTGCCCTAGATAGAAATTTAAAACGTCGCCAAGCTGGTGAACCTATCGCTTATATTACGGGCGAAAAAGAATTTTGGTCTTTGAAGTTTAATGTGTCAAACGCGACGTTAATCCCAAGACCCGATACTGAAAAATTAGTTGAGCTTGGTTTAGAATATTTACCCAAAGTACCGTGTGAAGTGTTAGATCTGGGTACGGGTACCGGTGCCATAGCCATTGCTATGGCAACTGAACGCCCAGATTGTTTATTTACCGGCGTTGAAAAAAATAATGACGCTTTAAATTTAGCTCAGAAAAATGCTAACCAAATTGGGGTTAACAATGTCTATTTTTTAAAAGGTGATTGGTATAAACCAATAAAAAACCGTAAATTTTCAATGATAACCAGTAATCCACCTTATATCGAACCCACTGATATTCATTTATCACAAGGTGATGTTCGATTTGAACCAAAAAGCGCCTTGGTTTCTGAAGATGAGGGTTTAGCTGATATAAAATTGATTGTTCAAGGTGCAACGAAACATCTAAATCAATATGGCTGGCTACTCATTGAACATGGCTGGAAACAAGGTGAAGCAGTACAGACCATTTTTAAACAACACGGATTTCAATTAGTTGAAACTTTTACCGACTATAGTGGCAATGATAGGGTCACACTCGGTCGCTGGTTTAAACCTTAACAAGGATAAATTTATTATGAAACAAAAAAGAGTAAACGTCGGTGATATTACCGTAGCTAATGATCTACCATTTGTGTTATTTGGTGGTATGAACGTACTTGAATCACGTGATTTGGCTATGAAAGTTTGTGAACATTATGTCACTGTAACGGATAAATTAAATATCCCTTATATTTTCAAAGCATCTTTTGACAAAGCTAATCGCTCATCAATTCACTCGTATCGTGGACCCGGTTTAGAAGAAGGGTTAAAAATCTTCCAAGAGCTTAAACAGCAGTTTGGCATAAAAATCATTACTGATGTTCACACTGAAGAGCAATGTCAACCCGTTGCTGATGTTGTTGATGTCATTCAATTACCAGCCTTTTTAGCCAGACAAACTGATTTAGTTGTTGCAATGGCAAAAACAGGTGCAGTGATTAATGTTAAAAAACCACAATTTGTCAGTCCTGGTCAAATGGGAAATATTGTGGAAAAATTTGAAGAAGCGGGTAACAACAAAGTGATTCTTTGTGATCGTGGTAGTTGTTTTGGTTATGACAATTTAGTTGTTGATATGCTTGGTTTTAATATCATGAAAAAAGCCAGCAAAGGCTCGCCAGTGATTTTTGATGTCACTCATGCTCTCCAATGTCGTGACCCTATGGGTGCAGCCTCTGGCGGACGACGAGGTCAAGTGACTGAACTTGCCCGTTCAGGTATGGCGGTAGGTATAGCAGGACTATTTTTAGAATCACATCCTGATCCAAATCACGCAAAATGTGATGGTCCGTCAGCATTACCATTAGCGAAACTGGAACCCTTCTTAAAACAGATGAAAGCGATTGATGAACTTGTAAAAAGTTTCGAAGAAATTGATACTGAAAGTTAATCTAGTTCTATATTAAATTTCAATTTTAAAGAGAAGAGAAATGCTGGGCATTTCTCTTTTTTTGCCTTTCATTTCAAGCCAGCCTTAACAAAAATTATGTTGCTAATTTAACCCATCATAATAATATAAATTATTTATTTAACCTTTTTTATTTCAATGCATTATTATTTTTTAAAATAAAAAAAGTGAACTTTTTTTCAACTAAAATCATTCAAAATTAGATCTTTTTAGTGATTGGGATCACGAATTTAAATTATTTAATTTGCTAACAAAAATATGTTTATGCATTATAAAAATGGACATTTAGCTTCTTTTTTGGTTTAGCAAAGCTTTCTAAAAGTGTTAATGAAAACGTATAAAATAAAAATGGATTCAATTTTGAGTTAAATAACGAGATCTTTTAACGAAGAATTGCTATTTAAATTAAACGGAATCGTTTTAAGGAAATAAATTATGAACCACTACAATAGATTAAACATTCCTCGTTCTTTGAGTTGTTTGACTAAACTCATCCTTTCTTTGACAGTGTTAACCAGTGTTACGCCCGTTTATGCTGCTTATGAAAGTAATTTTGTTGATGATTCGTCACTCACTGGCAATATATTTTTCTGGAACCGTGATCGTGAAAGAAAAAATATCGACGAACATAAATATGAAAAAAACCTTAGGCACTCATCATTTAACACAAATTTAGATTTTAAGTCTGGTTATATTGCTGATAGATTTGCGATTGAATTAGGCGGTTATGGCGCTTGGGAAGTGAGTAACGGTGGTAATGGACATCCTAATGAAATCGGTTTTAGTGGCGCCAATACTCGATGGGGTGAAGATTGGAAAAAAGATGTCAGTGGACTAAGTTTTTATAAAGCATTAGTTAATTTTAAACTCGACGATAAATTTTGGCTCAGAGCAGGGTATATCCAACCATCAGGTCAAACTTTACTTGCTCCACATTGGAGTTTATTACCGGGCACTTATCGAGGCGTAGAGTTTGGTACTTTGCTTGATTTCGATGATGCGGGTGCGTTATCTATGTCTTATATGTGGACAGATAAATATAAAGCACCTTGGTATAAACGACTTTATGAATTTAAACAATGGGGAAAAGGGAAAAAAATTGATTACCTCCATTCTGCTGGTTTGAAATATGACTTTAAAAACGATTTTGTAATAGAAAGTGCTTTCGGTCAGGCGCAAAATTATATGAACCAATTTTTTGGTAAAGCCTCATATAAAACAGATGTATTTAATAACCCACTGACTATGAGCTACCAATTTTATGGTGCTAAAGATCAGTCTCACAAAGGTAAAAATGTTTATGATGGCTTAGCATGGTTGCAGGCCGCTACTTTAGGTTATCAAATGGGGCCTGTTGGTTTACGCCTCGAAGGTGTTGTTGTTAAAGCAGAAGGGGAGCAAGGATTCTTTTTGCAACGTATGACGCCTGATTATGCTTCTTCAAATGGTCGATTAGATATCTGGTGGAATTCTCGTTCTGACTTTAATGCCAATGGTGAAAAAGCGCTATTTGCAGAAATCACTTATGATTTAGGGGATTTATCAAATTACTTAACAGGATGGAGAACAGGTGCTTCTTATGCTTATGGTTGGGATGCAAAACCAAGCACAAACAAACAATTTAATCAGAAAAAACGTTTAATTGAATCAGCATATAACTTTGATTTAGGTTATACCGTACAAAATGGTTGGATAAAAGATACCTCTTTGCAACTTCATTTTACCAAATATAACAATCACACCAATATCCCAAGTTGGGGAGGTGGATATGGTAATATCTTCCAAGATGAACGCGATATCAAATTTATTGTTACTGTACCTTTCACCGTTTTCAATGCTAAACAAAAATAGGTAATCGTCATGAAAAAGTTTAAATCAGCTATTATTGCTACCTCCATAGCAACATTATTAAGTATGGGAGCAACACAATCAGCTAGTGCTTCACAAAAAATTGTTGATACCATGAGTTCACAATTACGCCTAAATTATCAAATCGTGGATAATGATGCTGTAAATCATGGGGTAGATTGTGCGGCATTGGGTGCAGATTGGGCATCATGTAACAAAGTGACCTTAACTCTTAAAAATACCGGGCCTGCGATTACTGACAAAGATTGGGCAATCTATTTTCATAATATTCGAATGATTTTAGCGGTAAACAATGATCAATTTAAAATTACCCATGTCACTGGTGACCTACACAAGCTTGAACCAACGGAGAAATTCGAAAATATTCCCGCAAATGCTGTTGTGACTATTCCAATCATTGGTGAATATTGGCAAATCAGTGAAAGTGATGTTATGCCTAGATGGTATGTTACCTCATCAAAAGCTGAACCAAAAGTGATTGCCAATACCGATACCGATTCTGATAATCTCTCTGCATTTGTAAAACCATTAGGTGAACAATGGAAAATCTCTCCAAATGATCATAATATTTTAATGACGCCTGAAAATCGTTATCAACGTAACAAAGATATACAAGAAATTAACGAAGAGTTGTTAAAAGGGCAAATTTTACCGACTCCATCCAAACTTACTGTTGGTAAAGAGACGATTACCCTAAATGAAAATGGTGTTAATTTAGTGCTTAATCACTTATCAAAAGAGAGTAAATCAGTATTAGAGGAACATTTTAGAAAATTAGAGATTGCTGTTAGCAGTAAAGGTTTTAATATTAATGCTTCAATTGATAAAAGTGCATTTGAAAAAGGTGTAAAAGGTAGTTATAAATTAGAGATAACACCTCAAGGAGCAACCATTTTAGCCTTTGATGAAAGCGGAATTTTTTATGGTGTAGAATCGATATTATCAGTAATACATGCCAAAAGCCCTCAAGTTATACCTACACTTTCAGCCGAGGATGCTCCTAGATTTGAATATCGAGGAATGATGTTAGATACCGGTCGAAACTTTAAAAGTAAAGAAGCGGTATTACAGTTACTTGATACGATGTCAAAATATAAAATGAATAAATTTCATTTCCATTTAAGTGACGATGAAGGTTGGCGAATTGAAATTCCGGGTTTACCTGAATTGACCGAGTTTGGAAGCAAACGCTGTCATGATTTAAGTGAGACAAAATGCTTATTACCACAACTCGGATCGGGTCCAAATAGCAACAATAGTGGCAGTGGATACTTTACACGAAATGATTATATTGAAATAGTGAAGTATGCAAATGCTCGATTTATTGAAGTCATCCCAGAAATAGATATGCCTGCACATGCTAGAGCGGCGATTATGTCGATGGAAGTGAGATATCAACGCCTAATGAATAAAGGTAAAGAACAACAAGCTAATGAATATCGATTAGTCGATCCAACCGATACATCAAATACGACCACAGTACAATTTTACAATCGACAAAGTTATCTTAATCCGTGTTTAGATTCTTCGAAAAAATTTGTAAATAAAGTCATTAGTGAAATAGCCAAAATGCATGCTGAAGCTAAACAACCAATTTCAACTTGGCATTTTGGTGGTGATGAAGCGAAAAATATTCATTTTGGTAATGGCTACCAAGATATTAATGCGGCTCAAAAAGAGGCGGGTAAAGGTTTAATTGATCAAAGTATTGAAGATCATCCATGGGCAAAATCACAAGCTTGCCAAACCTTTGTTAACAAAGGGATTGTTAAAAACATTGAGCATCTACCAAGTCATTTTGCTGTCGAAGTGAGTAAAATCATTAAAAACAACGGAATTAATCGCATGCAAGTATGGCAAGATGGCGTAAAATTTGCGACCGATGCTAAATCTTTTGCCACCGATGAAGTGATTGTCAATTTCTGGGATAGTTTGTATTGGGGGGGATATGATTCAGTAAATGAATTCGCCAATAAAGGCTATAAAGTTATTGTATCCAACCCTGATTATGTCTATTTAGATATGCCTTACGAAGTTAATCCAAAAGAAAGTGGTTACTATTGGGCTTCTCGTTTCAATGATGAACGCAAAATATTCAGTTTTGCGCCCGATAACTTACCACAAAATGCAGAAACATCGTATGATCGTAACGGTGATGCATTTGCTGCAAAAGGCACCATGAATTGGCCGGGCGCATACGGATTATCCGCTCAAATTTGGACTGAAAATATTCGAACAGATGATAAAATGGCTTACATGGCTTACCCTCGATTGCTCAGTGTTGCAGAGCGTGCATGGCATAAAGCCGATTGGGAGACAAATTATCAAAAAGATCGTCAATTCCAACAAGGCGAAACCCATTATGTTGATCAGCAAAAGCTTTTCAATGATTGGAATCAATTTGCCAATTTAATCGGTCAACGAGAATTAGCTAAATTAGATGCAGCTTCAATTAATTATCGTCTACCTGTCCCAGGTGCGAAGATTGAAAATGGTAAATTGATCGCGAACATCGTCTTCCCTGGTTTAAGTATTGAATATTCAATTGATAAAGGTAATCAGTGGCAACGCTATCAAGGTCCTACTGCCATTAAGAAAGGTGAAAGTGTCATCATTCGTAGCGTCTCGCCAAATAAACAAAGGACCAGTCGCATTGAAATCGTGAAATAAATTAATATTAATCATTATTCTTATCCGTTATTTAACGGATAAGAATAAAATAAAGAAGAATAAATAATCGATAAAACAAATAGATTAAATAATATAACCCCTATTAATGAAGTGTTTCCATATTATCAACTTCATTAAAATCATCACTGCCATCTTCAAAATAGGTTCCCCAACCATCATAATTGACACCAAATTGGTTAGTTAATGTGATGATTTCCGCTATTTGGGCATTAATTAATTCTGCATTAAGTGGACTTTCAGCCACAATATCAAACCCGATAACAACATTGCCAGTATCATCTACATCTTCATCAGGGTCGGTAGCTTCATAACCCAATTTATAAGCTTCTACGGCGACTTTTTCAAGTAGATCAAAATTTTGTGATGAGATATGATGTTCAATAATATAAAGCGCATGAGGATCACTACCATCTTCTAATAGTTCTTCAATAATAGCGTTAGTATCTTGTTGAGCAAGCATAATTTGATCTTTCATAATTTACCTTTTAGTGGTCATGCAATTTGTGTGGTATATTACACGTTTAAAAATAATTTTCGAGAAAAAAAGTGATCGTTGATTTACATTCGCATACAACTGCGTCAGATGGCATATTGACACCTAGTGAACTGGTCAAAAGAGCAGCTGATAATCAAATCAGTATGTTAGCAATTACCGATCATGATACTATCAAAGGTCTGTTAGAAGCAAAAAACACGATAGAACGTGACAATTTACCCGTTAAATTAATTTATGGCGTTGAAGTGTCAACAATTTGGAAGAATAATGAAATTCATATTGTTGGATTAAATATCGATATTGAAAATTCACCGTTGCTTGAATTGTTATCAGCCCAGGAACAAGGTCGAATTGATAGAGCAATGAGCATTGATCAAAAATTGGCGAAAGTCAGCATTGATAATGCATATCAACAAGCACAACAATTTTCGAAAGGTGATATTGTATCACGTGCCCATTTTGCCCGTTTTTTAGTTGCCAATGGCCATGTTAAAGATGTTAAACAAGCATTTAAAAAATATTTAGGCAAAAGTGGTTATGCTTATGTGCCTGCAAAATGTTGCTCTATTAGTGATGCGGTTAATGCTATTCATGCAGCAGGTGGGCAAGCAGTACTTGCTCATCCTAGTCGTTATGATTTAACGTTAACTAAATTAAAAACATTAATTGGTGAATTTAAAGAATATGGTGGTGATGCAATGGAAGTATCACAAAGCCGACAAACACAAGATGATTTACAACGATTGGCAAAATTAGCTAATGAATTCGGATTATTGGCATCTCAAGGTTCCGATTTTCATGATTTGGTTAATTATCTTGATTTAGGTAAAACCACGCCTTTACCAGCCAGTGTGACACCAATCTGGCATAATTGGAATGACTAAATTAAAAAAACAAAACTTAACCATAACACTAATATAGAAGAAAACTATGAGCCAAACTTTTTATATTCATCCTGATAATCCACAAACAAGATTATTAGATCAAATTGTCAAAATTTTAAATGATGGTGGCGTTATCGCTTTTCCGACAGATTCAGGTTATTCACTAGGCTGCTTGCTCGATAATAAGTATGGTGTTGATCGTATTTGCCAAATTCGCCAGCTTGATAAATATCACAACTTTACTTTAATGTGTCGCGATCTTTCGGAACTATCATCTTACGCTTTTGTTGATAACACGACTTTCCGACTCTTGAAGAATAATACCCCGGGTAAATATGTCTTTATTTTGCAAGCCAGCAAAGAAGTACCTCGTCGATTAATGAATGAAAAACGTAAAACCATTGGTTTACGTATTCCTGATAATAAAATTGATTTAGCATTACTTGAATTGTTAGGGCAACCATTAATGACAACCACATTAATTTTACCTAATGAAGATGAAGCCCAATCCGATCCTGAAGAGATTGAAGATAAAATTGGTCATCAAATTGATGCTATTGTGCATGGCGGATACATTGGTCCGCAACCTACAACAGTAATCGACTTAACTAATGACTATCCAGATATTATTCGTCAAGGCAGTGGTGATATAAGCCCGTTTATTTAATGTAACTTTCTGTATAGATTAATGAAATATAAAATTATTATACCTTTTGCTTTGGTAGGTATATTTTTCTATTTGTTAAGTGCTTTGTGGGCTTACCTACAAATTGGTTTTATTAATGAATCAGACTCAACAATAGGTTATGTTACAAATTTTAAATATGAATATAGTCTTTTTAGAGACCGATATAATCATCATGGTTTAATTTATTATCCTATTGTTACTTTTACTGATAAAAATGAAAAAAAGAGAATCTTCACTTCATCACTTGGGTCTAGTCCCAGTCCTTATGATCTAGGTCAACAGGTGAAAGTTCTTTATAATGATAGCACAGCTAAAATATCGGATTTTAGGACACTTTGGTCTGGTATAATTTTTATCGCTTTTATGGGAACGATATTTAGTGCAATTGGATTTTATCTGCCTTATTTTTTGGCAAAACATTCTGAAAATTATAGAATTAATCTTTTAAACAGCAAACGACATAAACGCAAACACAAATATAAAATACATCGAAAGAATAAACGTAAATAAAATAATTATTTAGTAACATTAAAAATTTATACCTATTTTTTGTTGCAAATTGAGTAACTCAATATTCAGCAAATAAAATTTACTAGCTGTATCAAAATAATAAAATCGATTTTGATATAAGTTTTCACTTAAAGTTAAACAAATATGATACCTGTGAAGGTAGCGAGAACTGCTTATGAAAAACATAAAAGATAATACTGAAAAATTACAAAAGGTACTAGCCAATTTAGGCAATGGTTCACGGCGTGAGATTGAAGCCATGATAGCGGCAGGGAAGATCAGCGTTAACGGTAAAATTGCCAATTTAGGCGATCGTGTCGATGTCAGTGCTAATCCCAAAATTCGCATCAATGGGCATTTAATTCAACTAAGAAGTAAAGAAAAAGAGATCTGCCGAGTTCTGGCTTATTATAAACCAGAGGGTGAAATTTGTTCACGTAATGATCCTCAAGGTCGAGCGACGGTATTTGAACGATTGCCACGTTTAAAAAATGCACGTTGGATCAATATTGGTCGTTTAGACATCAATACGTCAGGACTATTGTTATTTACTACCGATGGTGAATTGGCTAACCGTTTAATGCACCCAAGACATGAAATCGAACGTGAATATGCTGTGCGAGTGTTTGGTAATATTACCGATCAGCAAATTAATCAATTGCGCAAAGGTGTACAACTGGAAGACGGTCCTGCTTCATTTAATTCAATTAAAGCACAAGGTGGTGATGGTCTTAACCAATGGTTTAATGTTGTTATAACCGAAGGTCGTAATCGAGAAGTGCGTAGAATGTGGGAAGCAATAGATGTACAAGTAAGCCGCTTATTGCGTATTCGTTATGGCAACATCAACTTACCAAAAGGCTTATCACGCGGTACATGGATGGAACTAGGTATTGATTCTGTCAACTATTTACGTGAACTTGTTGGCTTACCAGCAGAAGTTAAAAGTTTTACTAAAACAACTTCATCATCGGACAAAAAAACGGTTAGACCAAAACGTATCAAATTGAATAATCCCTCTAAATCACCTCGTCGTGCTACGGCTAAAAAACCTACTCGAAAATAGAGCTACTTATCACCTCAATACATAATTTGTATTGAGGTGTGCGCCCATCAAAAAATTGATTAATGTTAAAAATATTATTTTTTACGCTTTGTTATCATCGCTGTGATGTAGAAATATAGCATTAAATGAAAAATGCTAAGTTTTTTTTTTTCATAAAATCGGCAAAAATAATTAAAGGCTATTTTAATTAACTTGTTACCCATCAAACTTGTTATATTCTAAATAGTTTGATAAAGGATAAATAATTATTAAAAGGAAATATTATGCGAATAGTAATAACAATTTTTGTCATTTTTTTTCTTACCGCTTGTCATACACGTACAAGTGAGGAAGCATATAAAGAGGGAAAATATCTAGAAAGTATCAGTTTATTAACTAACAGTATTGAGGAAAAAGGCCTTAAAAAGTATGACAAAAAGAAAGCCGAAAAGTTACATACTTTAGTCACTAATGTTATGGAGCATTATGAAACCAATCTAGCCAATACTTCAAGCACCGATTATGAAAAACGTATTGATATCTACCAAAACTTGTTGAAAATGAAAATGATGCTTAGGGATCGTTTTTATAGTTCAACGGTCGATTTTTTTAATAATAAATATGATTCGGAACAATTAGAGCAAACCATTGCTAAACAATATTATGATTATGGAAATTCAATAACGGGCACAGACAGTATAAGCTATAAAAACAAAGCCAATTTATACCAACGTGGTTTAGAACGATATAATTATAAAGATATTGAAAAACGGTATCAAAACGCCAATACGAAATATATGCAGGTTGCAGCAAAAGAATACTATGATTTAGGTAAGAAATTTGCACAAGAAAGAAACTACAAAGAGGCTGCAAGGGCTTTTAGCAATGCTTCACAAGTTTATCAACCACTCGGTAAATATAGAGATAGTGATAAACGAGCGATTGAAAATGACAAAAAATATCGCACGGAACAAGCCGAGGCTGCTTATCAACAAGCTCAATACATTTTAGAAAGTGCAACCAAGCGTCATGAGTTTCGAGAAGTAGCGGAATATTTTAACAAAGCAGCAAATGTTTACCAGCCATATGGTAAATATCGTGATGCAAGAGTATTAGCTGAAACTTACCAAAAAAAGGGAATTGTTAAAGTCTACTATGATTCATCTTCATCTTTCGCAAATGAAATAAGAGAAAATATAGGCGCAAATTATATTGTATTTAGTGATTATTTGGGTAATTCAGATGTTAATATACAAATTAACTACGATATTGATTTTAATGATCTTGGCAAATCAGTTAATTATGAAACAAAAACTGAACAGGTATTTGATAAATATGTCGAAGTGCCAGATAAAAAAGGGAGAATAACCAAACTCAAAAGCTATAAAGATCAGCGCTACACTATAGAAACAGAAACTCATAGCAATCAACTAACATTAACGACAAACATCATGGTTAACGGTATGTATAGCTATATTAAATCATTTAAAGTTAAAGAAACTTCCGCTAAATATAAATATATTTATAGTGGTGATGTACCTTCAAAATACCGTAACTATAGTGAAGGAAGTTTAAAATCTCGAGATGAACTCTATAAGCAAGCCCAAAAAGAACAACTAACCGAATTAAGGTCTAGATTAAAGGATATTGCTAATGATCTTTCTTATCTTTAATAGAAAGATTTAAGAGAAGATAAAAAGTATCTTGAGGTTGGTAATGGACAAGTTGCACATACTTTTTTTAGTATATTGCACAACTACGTTAACACCTCAAGATACCAACTCAACAGCTAATTATCATAAAATAAGAATCATTTAGTAGTGAAAGTAAAAAGTTTAAATTGACTTATATATAATCGGTATTAGAACGGGGACTATCTCCGTATGCATCAATAATCAATACGGATGATTGTGCATTAGTGCCTACAACCATTGCTAATGAACATGACGTGATGATGAGAACGACAATCAAACATTTTGATATTGGTCAGTGTCAGGCAGAAGAGTGGATTGAACGAATTCGTCAAAAGGGTGTAGATATTTATGATTCAAATCAGATTGATTGGACTAATATATCTGACCAATATTAAGTAATGCTGATATGGCGAATAACGTTAATCTTAAATAAAGTTGATAAGGCAACAGAAAGTTCTAAATTAATTGACATATTGGTATAAACAAAGTTGAAGATAATTCAAATTTTTTCTTCGTTATATAATCGCCTAAGTTTTTCGGTTCGTTGGATTAGTTCTTGACGGACGTGTTCAGGCTCTAAACAGAGGCATTGATGCCCAAAACTCATTAATATACCGTAACTATAATCATCTTCGATAAAATCAAAATCGACTAGATATTTATCATCATTGAATGGATTTATATCTTTCTCATCACAATAATCTAAAATGCGTTCTAAGATAGAGCTATCAATTAATAATTTTATTTTAAAGACTTTTGTTTTCATATCACGTTTAAATAAAGAAACCATGTCTGGAATCGATCTTTTGGTAAAATTAATGTCTGTTTTATGAACGTTAGACATTTTAGATAATTTAAATAGGCGAAAATCATTTCTATTTAAACAATAACCTTGTAAGTACCACTCTTTTTCTTTAAATAGTAGTTGGTAAGGCTCAATTAATCGAGAAATCGCATCATGTTTAATTTTTACATAATCAAACGATAAAAGTAATTGCTGACTTAACGCCACTTTAATAATAGCTATTTTATTATTAATGTTTTGTTTTAAAAACCAAGGCGATAAATCTACAGCAAGCTGATTCAGTTCATTGCCTAAATCATTAAGTTCTTCCTGAGACAAAAAGCTTTTAATTTTTTCGTGAGTATGGAATTTTTCATTTTCACTTAAAATTGGAGAAGATAATAAATTCAGACCTTTTAAAAGAACAGTCACATCATCTTTAGTAAATAGACCTTTACTGATTTTATAATCTTTTAAAATACTGATTCCGCCCTGACTTCCTGCATATGTGATGATCGGAATTCCAGCACGCTCAATAACTTGTATATCTCGATAAATAGTTCGCAATGATACATCTAATTTTTCCGATAATACTTTAGCGCTTATTCTATCTTTTTGAAGTAGTATCATAATGATAGTAATTATACGGTTAATTTTCATATTTTAAGTTTTGAAATAATTGATTTTAAATATGACATACAGTTGTCAGGGTTACCTCATCATAATATAGATAACATAATTTAAATATATTAATTTTTTTAATATCTATTACAAAAAGGTAACCAAAATGTTTAAACCAAATAGCGTTATTATCTATGTTAAAAACATCGATATTAGTACCGATTTTTACACAAAAATACTTGAACAAAATCCTATTGAAACCTATCCAGGATTTGCAGTTTTTTCATTAAAAGACGATTTTATTTTAGGATTACAACAAGCCGATCAAATCACACCTAGAGCGCCGAATTATTATGGCGGTTTTGAGCTCTCTTTTAGTGATGTAACAAAAGATAAGGTAGACGAAATTTATTCATTATGGAAAAAGTTGAACGTAAAAATAGAACTTGAACCTCAAATGCTTGATTTTGGATATACATGTGTTGGCAATGATCCAGATGGCCATCGCCTTAGAGTTTGTGCAACTGATACTTCAAAGTTTGAATAGAAGTAATTAAATAAAATTAAAAAGCAATGATTATCTTTTTTTATGAAGGGTTAACATTTAACTTAATTTTCGATAAAGATATATAGGAGTGAGAAATTCGCTCCTATATAAATATGATATCCTTAATAATTAAATGCTATTTGATATTTTATCTTGTTCTTCAAACCACATTTCAATGAAATCATCTTCTTTTGAAGACCTTTGATAAAGGGTACCTACAATAATTGCCCCGATAATAAAAAGTCCCGCAATAAAAGAAAAAACGCCTATTTGCATCAAAAATTCTGAATCTGTTTCTTCAAGTGAAAATATTATTGTTAAACAGATGCAAAACAAGAGTAATAAGCAACTTAAACAAGTTATGGTTGGATAGTAACCTTTTATATTATCTTCTTTTGTCGGTGTATATGCCGTTTTATCGGATAATTGCATAATATTAATTGAATCTTTATTTTGCGTAGCAATGATTTGCCCTTTTTGCTCTTTAACTATACCATCTGCAGCGAGTGACAATGCAAGCCATGCATGACTATAATCTAACTTACCTAAATTTATCTCCAATTGATAAAATTTATTTGGTTCGAGTTTTATTCCGCTATTTGGATCAAATAATGTAGCTTTAAAACTGTGTAAAGCTGGAGATGGTAAATATAGTGTCCATGCTTGGTTAATCTTTCCTCTTTGTACTTGTTTAGAATCCAAAAAGTACTCTAGATCTTTATTGAAATTAGTTAAATTTGTATTAAGGGAGCGGAATAAATTTATTTTCAAAGGGGATTGATTTAATACCTCTTCATCATTTGAAAACAATAGTGCACAACAATATTCTGTTACCTGTAATTGAGTTTCAGTGTCAAATAATAGATTAATTAATAGTATATTTTGTATCGAATTATCATCAATCCAATCATTAATCTTATCTATGGAGGGTATTATGTTGGAAAAGGTAATATTGGACTGATGAATGTTTAGTTCATTGAGTTGGCTATAACTCATTAACGCATTGTTTATAACTTCTTGGTCTTGATTAGTGTTTAAAAAAATTGTCACACTTGAAAGAATGTTTAATTTAGATTTCATTGGTAATAAAATCTTATCAAACAAATAGAATAATGGAGAACTGTCATTTTCTCTTATAATTGAAATGGGTATTACTTTATCTGGATTTGTTGGAGAGTGTCCCTCAAATCTCATTATTTTTAAAGAGACATTATCAATACCTGTAATATAATGGTAATCGATCAGATTTATTGAACTTTGGCACCAACTTTGCCAATTTAAACGCATGTTTTTTAGATAGTGATTAAATATTAACGCATCAACTTTTTCATAAAAAAAGAAGCTATATAAAAATCCCATCACAGACAAACCAAATAATATTGGCATAATAATAAAAAAAATGAAGATAAGATTAAATTGTGAGAACACAGCATCGTTATCATTCTGAACAATAAAAATAAAAATGATATAAAATAAAAAACTAATCACAAAAATCAATAAATAAACCCATTTTGAAAAGTTCTTGGGTATTGTTTTTTCTTCAATATTTGGTAATTGCCATTTCATTAGTTGCATCCCACTTGTGTTAATGTTGATATTAATACACAGCCACATGCGGCATGACATCCTTCAACAGCAACTTGGCGTTCATGCATTAACCAAGTAGGATGCCCTTCAATAATCGGATTTATACCATGTCCTTTTTTCGGGCAAGATACACTGTCTCCCACTAAAGCAACAGGTTTACCATCAAAATCAGCTCCAGATGCACTAATAACATTTCCACCATGCGAATGTGGATCACCTAACCGTATTACACCTTTCATAAATAAATTCCTTACTTATATTTTATTTACCTTTTTTCAGATCTAACTTCATGACGAATTTTGTCCCAACCTTGATAGGGTTCAAGTTTAATATTACGTGCGCCAGTTAATCGCTCTATTTTTGCCAATACATCAACAATGGTTAACCTGACGCTTTTATCGGCTTGTGTGTCAATATTAGAATTATTTTTCTGCCCCAATTTCACAACGTATTTTGTCCCAACCTTGATAGGGTTCAAGTTTAATATTACGTGCGTCAGTTATCCGCTCTATATAAGCAGGTTTATAATAAATTTCCCAGTATCGCCCAAATAGTTGAACTTCTTTCAGGTGTTCACCATTAAGGTATAAATTAATATTTGTTTGGGTGTCTATAACACCATTTAATGAATGGTATGATTGTCTAGGGTTTAACCCAATCCGTTCATAAAATGCTGTTTCTCCAAACAGTACATCATTTTTTAGAATAAAATAGCCTGTATTACCAGAAATGGTAACGGTATTAATAAAGCCTTCCATAGTCGATTTTTTAACATCATTAAATTGCAGGGTTAATGGGTTATCATCTACCCCAATAAAACGCTCGACTTGCTCACTTGGGTTAGCTGCAAAATCGGTCACCTCGCCAACATAAAAAGTTTTACCGCCATCAATTGAAAACGGCACTGCAGACATATCATCGGTTGGAATGCCAATATAATCCTTGCCTGGGTTGTAATAGTTAAATTTTGGTAACCTATCATGAGTAAAAAAGATTTTGTCGATACGCGTATGAATATTTTTGGCCTGATCGTGGTACCAAATTAATCCTTCACAGTTTTCACCTTGCAGCTCTAAATAACGAGCTGCATCATAACGGTAAATAACCTGACGTTTTTCACTTAGATAATAAAACGAAGCTGTATAGTTGGGATTACTTGTTTTAATAACTTCTGGATAAATAATTTCATAACCTTGCTTTGGCTCTGGCATTGGAATATCCAGTCCCATTGTTTCTTCATATCTTTCCGGTAAATTTGAACCAAAGTTAATGATAAAAGCCCATAAACCGCCAGGAATGACAATGCAACAGATCAACAGTTTAATTAGTTTCTTTTTCATGTTTTGCCTCCTCTGCGACGCCTAATAGATGGCGTAATTGGGTTTGTAATTTAATAAGCGGCGCATAACGGTTATAGACGGTTATCGGTTGTTTTAAGTTAGGATTACACTGCCATCGCTGCCAACCAGTATAATTGGCAGGCATGATTGGCATAGTTTGAGGTTGATCCGTCCAGCGAAGTCCCATATATCTTATACTGCCTTCAAAAGATTTTTCACTGGTAGCTGAAATTATGGCAGAACGTGTACCGTAAGGTTTGGGTGAACGGTAAATACTTCTATTTTTATCTTTTAAGAAAAATTGATTATTCATAACCATAATGTTTTCTATAGTATTATAAGTAGGTTGATAACTTCCCATACCCTCATACGTCTCAATATGAATGGTACGAAAAGAACGTCCGCCGTCTTGGGAAACATCTATAGCAGAATAATCACTTAAAGGTACAAAGATATAATCTTCAGGCATATGGGCAAAAGGCTCGGTTAAAACCTTTGCCGAGTGCCGAGCTAATTCGTAATAGATCTGCTTTTGATCATCAACATAGTACATTCGCCCTTGGCAACCATAGCCAGTAAGTTGAATAAATCGGTGCTCATCAAAACGGAACACAACTTGGGTAGGGGCTGTATATTTAATTTTATCTTCACCCGGTAAAGGAATAATTGCCAAAAAACAGACCAAAAAAACGCTGTAACTTAACCAACAAAAAAGATGCCAACGTTTAAAAAAACAAAATAGAAATAATGCTAAACTCAGTAGTAAATAACTTATAATCAACAACTAATATTCCTTCTATAGCAAATGACGCAATATTGTCATTTTGTTGCATTTCAATACAGCTAATCTAGCTATTACATCAATAATAGTTAGCTTGACACTTTTATCGGCTTGTGTGTCAATATTAAAATTATTTTTCTGCCCCGATTTCACAACGAATTTTGTCCCAACCTTGATAGGTTTCAAGTTTAATATTACGCGCGTCAGTTATCCGCTCTATATAAGCGGGTTTATAATAAATTTCCCAATATCGCCCAAATCTTTGGACTTCTTTCATGTTTTTACCTTTAAGGTATAAATTAATATCTGCTTTAGTGTCGATACCATTTAATGAATGATAAAATTGTCTAGGGTCTAACCCAATCCGTTCATAAAATACTGTTTCCCCAAACAGTACATCATTTTTTAGAATAAAATAGCCTGTATTGCCAGAAACGGTAATAGTATTAATAAACCCTCTCATATATTCATCAACATCCCTAAATTGCAGGGTTAATGGGCTATCATCTACCCCAATAAAACGCTTCACTTGCTCACTGGGTTTAGCTGCAAAGCTGGTCACGTTGCCAACATAAAAAGTTTTACCGCCATCAATTGAAAACGGTATTGCTGACATATCATCAGTTGGAATGCCAATATAGCCCTTGCCAGGGTTGTAATAGTTAAATTTAGGTAACCTATCGCGAGTAAAAAAGACTTTGTCGATACGCGTATGAATATTTTTGGCCTGATCGTGGTACCAAATTAATCCTTCACAGTTTTCACCTTGCAGCTCTAAATAACGATCTGCATCATAACGGTAAATAACCTGACGTTTTTCACTTAAATAGTAAAACGAGGCTGTATCGTGGGGGTCATTAGTCCGAATCGCATCAGGGTAAATAATTTCGTAACCTTCTCTTGGCTCAGGTATTGGAATATCGAGTCCCGTTGTTTTTTCATATCTTTCCGGTAAATTTGAACCAAAGTTAATAATAAAAGCCCATAAACCACCAGGAATGACAATGCAACAGATTAACAGTTTAATTAGTTTCTTTTTCATGCCTTACCTCGTCTGTGACGCCTAATAGATGGCGTAATTGGGTTTGTAATTTAATAAGCGGCGCATAACGGTTATAGACGGTAATCGATTGTTTTAAGTTAGGGGCACACTGCCATCGCTGCCAACCAGGATAATTGGCTGGCATAATTGGCATAGTTTGAGGTTGATCCGTCCAACGGTACCCTGCATATTGAATAAGACCTGCTAAATATTCCTCGTGAGCGGGCGATAATATCGCAAATCCCGAACCGATAGGCTTGGGGGAACGGTAAATACCTCGGTTTTTATCTTTTAAGAAAAATTGATTATTCATAACCACAATGTTTTCTACCGTATTATAATCTGGGCGATAATGACCCGTAAGATCCGTTGTTGGAAGTTGTATAGAGGTGAAAGAACGCCCGCCATCTTGGGAAAAATCTATGTCAGAATAGTCAGTACTTGGAATGAAAATATAATCTTCAGGCATATGGGCAAAGGGTTCGGTTAAGACTTTTGCCGAGTGCCGAGCTAATTCGTAGTAGATCTGCTTTTGATCATCAACATAGTACATTCGCCCTTGGCAACCATAGCCAGTAAGTTGAATAAATCGATGCTCATCAAAACGGAACACAACTTGGGTAGGGGCTGTATATTTAACTTTATCTTCACCCGGTAAAGGGATGATTGCTAAAAAACAGACCAAAAAAACGCTGTAACTTAAACAACAAAAAAGATGCCAACGTTTAAAAAAACAAAATAGAAATAATGCTAAACTCAGTAGTAAATAACTTATAATCAACAACTAATATTCCTTCTATAGCAAATGACGCAATATTGTCATTTTGTTGCATTTCAATACAGCTAATCTAGCTATTACATCAATAATAGTTAGCTTGACACTTTTATCGGCTTGTGTGTCAATATTAGAATTATTTTTCTGCCCCAATTTCACAACGTATTTTGTCCCAACCTTGATAGGGTTCAAGTTTAATATTACGCGCGCCAGTTATTCGTTCTATATAAGCGGGTTTATAATAAATTTCCCAGTATGAACCAAATTGTTGAATTTCTGACATGTTTTTACCTTTAAGGTATAAATTAATATCTGCTTTGGTGTCGATACCATTTAATGAATGATAAAATTGTCTAGGGTTTAACCCCATCCGTTCATAAAATACTGTTTCCCCAAACAGTACATCGTTTTTCAGGATAAAATTGCCTGTATTGCCAGAAATAGTAATTTTATTTTTAAAATAACCTAACCCTTTTTTAATGTCTGAATCTGAAAACTCAAGTGTAAGTGGACTATCATCAACACCAATAAAACGCTCGACTTGCTCACTGGGTTTAGCTGCAAAACTGGTCACGTTGCCAACATAAAAAGTTTTACCGCTATCAATTGAAAACGCTATTGCTGACATATCGTCGGTTGGAATGCCAATATAGTCTTTACCCGGGTTGTAATAGTTAAATTTTGGTAACCTATCGCGAGTAAAAAAGACTTTGTCAATACGTGTATGAATATTTTTGGCCTGATCGTGGTACCAAATTAATCCTTCACAGTTTTCACCTTGCAGCTCTAAATAACGATCTGCATCATAACGGTAAATAACCTGACGTTTTTTACTTATATAATAAAATGAAGCTGTATAGTTGGGATTACTTGTTTTAATAACTTCTGGATAAATAATTTCATAACCTTCTCTTGGCTCAGGCATTGGAATATCCAGTCCCGTTGTTTCTTCATATCTTTCTGGTAAATTTGAACCAAAGTTAATGATAAAAGCCCATAAACCGCCAGGAATGACAATGCAACAGATCAACAATTTAATTAGTTTCTTTTTCATGCTTTGCCTCCTCTGTGACGCCTAATAGATGGCGTAATTGGGCTTGTAATTTAATAAGTGGCTCATAACGGTTATAGACGGTTATCGGTTGTTTTAAGCTAGGATCACACTGCCATCGCTGCCAACCAGGATAATTGGCAGGCATGATTGGCATAGTTTGAGGTTGATCTGTCCAACGATACCCCTTATATTGTCTGTGACCTTCTAAATATTTCTCGTTAGTCGCCGACAATACCGTAAATGCCGAACCGATAGGTTTGGGTGAACGGTAAATACCTCGATTTTTATCTTTTAAGAAAAATTGATTATTCATAACCACAATGTTTTCTACGGTATGATAAGTAGGTTGATAACTTCCCATACCCTCATACGTTTCAATATGAATGGTTTCGAAAGAGTGTCCACCATCCTGGGAAAAATCTATAGCAGAATAGTCACTTAAAGGTACAAAGATATAATCTTCAGGCATATGGGCAAAAGGCTCGGTTAAAACTTCTGCAGAGTGCCGAGCTAATTCGTAATAGATCTGCTTTTGATCATCAACATAGTACATTCGCCCTTGGCAACCATAGCCAGTAAGTTGAATAAACCGGTGCTCATCAAAACGGAACACAACTTGGGTAGGGGCTGTATATTTAACTTTATCTTCACCCGGTAAAGGGATAATTGCCAAAAAACAGACCAAAAAAACGCTGTAACTTAACCAACAAAAAAGATGCCAACGTTTAAAAAAACAAAATAGAAATAATGCTAAACTCAGTAGTAAATAACTAATCAACATCAGAAACTCCTTTTAAGTCAGGATCGGGAAACACCCATTGTGGTGGTTCGGTTAATTTTTGGTATTTTGGTTTTTCCAATTCTTCTTTTATTGGTTTAAGTATCCTATTTGGCATGCTGTGGTAAAAATGGTTGACAACTAATTTTTCATCTTCTGGCATATGTCGATTTGGATAGTTCATGGCTGTTTTTAACTCTTTAGGTAGTATCCCCTTATGAACATATTGAAAGGTTTCGGGATCGGTATTTTCAGGGTGGCGCCAATCAGCCAGTACCCGCCAACTATTTAATAATGTTTGATGTGATTCACTAATATTTTCAACAACCCCAATTGCCAGATCATAAGCCATGATTTTAGCTGGCGCTTCCAAACTGTTGGTTATGCCCGAATGGTGAGAACTGGTATCCTCTTTTTCGTCTACTTCTTTACCTATTTCGGACTCAATTTGTTTTTGTGGATTACGGTAAATCACTAATATTTTATTTTCCCGCTTGACCATATAACTTGCGGACTCTATGCCTCTATCCCATTCAGGATGCTCGTCGAGCAATTTTTTTAATTGGAGTTCATCAGTGATAAAAGGCGATGAAATATCCTTTTCATCTATTTTTTTTTCAGGTATATAATCAGGTCGATCAATGATTTGATAATTTAATTTTTTTTCAAAATGTTCAACAAATTGGTTATCACTATTATAAATATCATTATAGTGGATGGCTCTGCTTAACTTTGTTTTGCCACTTGGTTTATCTACTGTGTAGATCATGGTTTCCGGAACGGGCTCACCATTAATCAATCGGGTGGTTAATATATAAGGTGCAGTTGTTAAGCCACCTGTTGTTACTGTATTACATTCATACACTGATTTACCGTAAAGATCAGATGCTGATAGCTTTGGATTTTTATTTGAATTTTCATTTATTTCATAATCTATACAATCTGACTCTAATTGACCAGAACTAGTCTTTTGATAAACAAGTTCCGGATAATCTCGTTTTATTTCTTCGTTAGAAGGTATATAATGCACATGAATTGATTGACCTTCATTTGCATAACAGCCATGACTAAAAAATCCATCATGCCCTTTGAATAAGGGTTCTTGAATTAATTTAGTTAACTGTTCTGAAAGTAACACAACCGGTATGTTTACTCCGTAATAGGTTTTAGCCCCACGACGTTGTTGATAATCCTTCACACTAATATAACTTGGGTAATCTTTTTCTTGTACCTCAATAAGAATAAGAGGAATTTTTACTTCTTTATTTTTAGGATCATTACCAACGATATGACCATGACTAAAAATTCGTTGTTTAAGGTTTTGATGTTTACACTGTTTAAAAATATTATCGGGAATACCTTGCCAACCCATGCCTTGAACATTCCATAACGATACTACATGATCATTGGGACTAAAGTATTGATACACTTTACCAAAGTTATCGCGATAAAACAGTTCTACATCATCGCCAAGTCTATCATACTGCTTTTTAGTTCCATCCGCTTGGGTATAAAGTTCACTATCGTCAATTGCAGTATTTATTACCCCTGTTTCTATCAAATTTTCTGGATTGAACTTTTTTGATCTTCGATCTGTTTGAAAATTATGCATTTGATCAACAAAATTAATAAATGTTTGCTCTCGCCCGTATTGTGATTGAACCCCCATAGATAGATCTTTGGAAACTATTTCAGCTAAAGTTGGCTCAAAAGCATAGGGTGAATGCGCCAAAATCACGCAATCAGCAGGTAGTGGCTCGCTTTTATCATTGGCTAAAATTAGATTGGCTAACATGGTAATAATAGTGCCTTGACTGTGGGCAACTATATTAATTGGAATATTTTGACCTTCGGTATCCTTTCTAATCTGTTTGATTAACTTCGCCAAACGATGGGCTGCAAAGGCATAATAGATACGATGTGGGTTTAGATAGCTTCTTGCCCCCTTTGGTGTAGCTAGCTCGCCAGCAGATCCTAAAAAGCCAGCCATTCCCGGACCATACATATCGGGTATACAAGTGGTTGCATTGGCGAAAGGCCCGCCATTACGTCGATAAAGGTAATCGATCCAGTTACCAAATTTGTCGCAATTAAGTTTATTGACCTCTATATTATCAGTTTTGAGATGGTAGTTGCGTTCAACCCAATAGCTATTGTAGGGTAATTCAGGATCTTTAACATTGCTATCCTGTAATCTTTTGTAATAGGCGATCTGTTCTTGTTTATAGGTCTCTTCGTCAACTGGTCTGTATCCCCAGGTAAAGGGAATAATAGGTGAATAACTTTTATGTTTTACCGTTTTCGGTTTTAAAGGCGGTTTTATTTGATCAACATTTTCTTGCCATTCTGGCAACATCTGGATTCGTGGCGAAAAATCATCAGCACTTGTTTGCGCCCATCGCCATTTGTTAGGTTTTAAATCTTTACGACCTAAACGACGATTTAAACCTTCGCAAATCATTTTATCTTGATTTTCAAACGCTTCTCCAACATCATTTACGCCATGAATTAATATTACAACACAGGGTAAAGGGCGTGATGCTTCTATATTACTTGTTAACATGGCTCCCGATTCAGGGGGAAGTCCTGTAGTACTATCCGAGATATTGTTTCCTTTTAAGTTATCAAAATCAGGCATAACCTATTCCTTTTTTAATATTTCTATTTTTATTTGTTCTAATTCTGTCATTGGAATGATTTCTGTTTCTCCATTCTCATCGGTTATACCATCTTGCGTACTTCCGTCATTGAAGTGGATACGATACGGTTGATTTTTTAGCACCTGTGAGGGTGAATCATTAAAGTGCAATTTGAATTTTCGGGCAAGACTGCCTTTTTCAAATGAAGGTACCGCTTCTTTTATACTTTCAGGACCACTGTAAGATAAAACTGCCGTTTTTTGTAATATGCTGGTTGGTGCTATCATTTCGATAGTGCCATTTTTGATACGAATTCCGCCACCACCACTAAGCAGTAGCAGTTCATTTTGGGCATTAATGGTAATTTTACCTGCACAGCTAGTGATAAACATATTTTTTTGGGCAGTTAATTCCATTTCATCGGATTGGGCTTGAATTTGAACTCGTCCTGAAGCAGCAATAAGTTTTATTCCTAACTTATGGGCAAAAAGAGATATCATTTCACCTGCTGCCATAGAGAGCTTTTTAAAAATATTGATGCTTGCATTGTTACCTGCGGTAGCAATAATATTTTCATTTGCAGCATGTTGAATGCTTCTGGGCGAAATTTGTGTGATCCCTTGTTCACCATGAATAACAACGGTAGATTCCTGTAATTGATTACTGGCATCGAATAATGCTTGCTGTTCGGTTATTTCGGCTAGTTCAGCGCCACTCACTTTGCCGCAACCGATCAACGCTTGAGATATATCAAGAGACTTTTCAATCTGTTTAACGGTACCTTTCATTTCAAGCTGTTCACCAGTCGCTTTTTCTTGGCTTATGGTTGTAAGATAAACACCTTTACTGGCTCTTATTGCTCCAAACTCATCGGTCCTAAGTTCAAACCCTTCGCCACGTTGTTGTTTTTTATTATTTACTAAATGCCCAAGGTTAAGCTGAGTTTTACCATATTCGGTGGCTAATTTGATGTGTTCTTGCTCACGCTTATCATCCATGCGCAGTTTATTATTGGCAGGTGTTCGAATTACATTACGGTGTTTGTTACTGGTCGAAACGTGATCCGGATTGCTGCTGTCATGCATTGCATGAGCAATATAAGGTCTATCTGGATTGCCAGAAGTAAAACCGATCGCCACTTCTGTGCCATCTATAAGCGGGAAGTGGAACCCATAAGTATCACCCGCATAAGGTTTAGCGAGTCTAACCCATAAGCTTTCTTCACCTTTCTTCCATTCGGTTAAATCAAAATCGAATTTAACACGATAACGACCTTGAGTATCAATGTAACCGTAGATATCATTATCTGGGCTGGTGACTCTGGCTGGCAAGGTTCCACTCACCTTTGGCCAAGCAACTGGAGCAGGCCGGTAGGGTTTTAATTCTTCAAATGGAATAGCAGTAAAATGGGTTTTGTAAGATGAGCTTCGGTCTGCATAACTCTGCGTCGATAGGATTATAATCCCTTTTTGAATATGATTAATTGGACTTTCATCAACGGTAATTATTTGCCCTGGCATTAATTGATAATCATTACACTCACCACGGATAATGATTTTATCACTGATGTAATATTCATGACGGATTTGCGCATACCAATGGCCACTTTCTACTGTGTTTGAACTACCTTTTTGCTTATAGTGTTCACCATAGCGGTAATCATTGCCATAAGTAGTGGTGTCCTTAATTTGGGTATTAACGTTAGATTTTAGATTACTCTCGGCGGCGCGATAATTATAATCATTAACTGATACTTGTTGTTGTTTGGTTTTACTTTTAAATTGTAAATTCCAAATACTGTTTTGTTGAACATCATTCATGCCGCTAGGCGGTTTAAAAGGCAAGTGTCCTTTATTATCAAATCCTTGTTCGTAATCACTGATAACCATGACATCACAAGAGTGCTGTACATGTGTTTCAAAACGAAACCAAATCCCAATATCGGCTAAAATACGCTGAATAAAAACAAGGTCACTTTCTTGCCATTGAGTAATAAATTCACGAGCAGGATAGGAGTTTTTCAGTTCTAGGCGATATTCAATACCAGTAAATCCATGGGAACGTAAAACATCTTCTACAACATCAACTACGCTTTTATTTTGATAGATAGCACACCGATGTTCATTGGCTAGTAAGGCTAAGCGTGAATTTAATCTGACTTGATAACGAGCTTCATCCTTACTTACTGATATCAAGCTAAATTCAGTAATAACACCATATATTGTCCTATTTTGTGCTGGAGGGGTTAGCGAACTGACTTGAATAAGTTGTTTTATAGGATCTGGTGCATGAAAGGTAAGCAAAGCAGGTTGATTAAGTATTGAGCTAATGTCGATTTGTTTATTGGTACTGGTAAATGTTATTTCGTAATGCCAAGGTTCATTCAATGACTCTTGCCCGTTAATGGAGTAAATTGAGAGAATTGTGAGCTCATCAAGTTGATCAATTGACAGGCTATAGTGATTGAGTTGACTATCAGTTGCTAATGAAGCAATTCCATTTATTAAGGAATTTATCCTATCCATTTTTGTCTCTTATACTTATCTTTACTTTTTCACATCAAATTATGTGAATTTTTGTAAATAAGATACGTTAAAATTGTCTATTGTCAATGGGTTAGTCTAATATATTTGATTGTTTCTTATAATTAAAACGATTGATAAGTGATACGACTTAGTTTTTTATTATCCTAAAACTTAAAAGGAAAAAGCTACAGATCGCTTTAATAAAAAAATTCGAATAGTTAAGTACATATCTTTTATTTTATTGAAATATTGAATTAATTTTAAATGAGATTAATTATGGTTGTAATATCCAATATTTAACAAAAAATCGGTCAAATTAACATGGATTTTATAAAGTATGCTGAGATTTATACTATTTAATCTATCAAAAAAATAGACATAATCACGTATATTCTACTAAACCATTAATCGTGAAAAATCAAATCGTTTTGATAATGAACATTACATGTTGATTCAAAGTTGAAAAAGAAGCCTTCTAAAATGAGATAATATCCATAAAAATCTCACCATAGTTTTATTATTTTTGGCGAGATTTTTATTTATAAAAGGCGATTTATTTTTCCAGTCCTAATACCATTCGTCCATTTTTGGTTGCTACATTTACCACATTATCCAAATCGGTATAGCGGCAGCCGGTAACAAGTAGTTTAAGTTCTTCCCACATATTGCCGGTTGAAAATGGAAGCATATAATCACTAATATTATCGGTACCAATGGCAACGGGAATCCCGGCTGAGGCAAGTTCGTCAACGGGGGTGAGTGAGTTACGAGTAGGGCCTTGTTCTTCACGGCGTGGGCTATCAATCCAAGCAAATGGGCAAGCAATGACCATCATTTTTGCTTCTTTCATTTTTTGATAAAGTTTTTGACGATATTCCAAGCTGTGCGCTGTGATTGAAATACTGTGAATGGCAACGACACGTCCATGCATGCCATGCTCTAAAGTTTTATCGGTGAGTTGTTCGGTTTCGATTTCGTCGGATGAGTTAAATTGGTCAACGTGAACATGAACCATTTTACCCAATGATTTACCCGTTTGCATTAAAACATCAAGATGTTTTAATCCCATTCCTTTACCATGATCACGTTCATCTCGGCGAGGTAAGCCACCAATGATATCAACCAAATCAGCACCTTTATCAAACCAATAGCGAGCTTCTTTATCGATGACACCTTTAAGCGTTTGATTGACTAATTTAATGATAATGTCATTTTTATAAGTCTCGCGAGCTCGAAGTGCGCCTCTAATAGCGCGTTCTTCAGCAATTGGATCAATATCCACAAATGACCCCATTGCCGTTACACCTTGTTCAATCATACGTTCAACCGCCATACTAAAATGGCGATAGTAATCATCTTCACTCATTGATGCTTTAACTTTATCTAAAGTATCCCATTTTTCAATTAAGGTCTGTTTTTGGTACACATCAAAACTATCTACCGTTATGGTAAAAGCACGATCGGCATGCATATGTGAGTTAACCCAACCGCCATTTTGCTTTATTTTATTCATCAAATATGCTTTTAAACTTTGATCTCGACTGGTGGATAACATTTTTTTATTATCGGTCATAATGTGCCTCTATAATTCAATTACTTTTGGGATTTAATAAAAATGGTGGATAAAAAAATCCTCCATGAAGGAGGATTAAAAACATCAACAATTGTGGACGAAAATATTGTTGATTAAAATTTAACATATCAAGCTAACCTAGACTGGTTTATAAAACTATTGAAATTCTAACCAAATTGGGGCTAATAGCAAGCTTAAAATTTTAGAAAATATCTAAATAAATGAAATGGTTAAAGTATTATTTTTTAGATTTTTATAAGACTAAACACACGGTTTTTATAGGATGGTTTTGGGGCTATGGCAATTTTTAGCATATAACTCTATATTTTATATTAAGATTTATTAGTCCAAAAATCGAGATATTTTTATGTGAATCAATATTTCAACTTTCAGATAAATATAGAAAAATTTATTGGATGTCTGACATCATTTACTCGTGTTTAAACAATCTATATGAGTAATTAATGATGAGTAGAAATAATTAAAAATAGACATCATGTTCGTAATCTCTTTTTATTAATCGGTAATTTCAGCTATACTCTTAACCAGATTTTCTATATTAAGCGTCAAGAGGTTTATATGAGCCATTTAAATATTATTGCTACAATTACAGTTAAACCAGAGTCCTACGAAGCCTTTCAACCAATTTTTAAAAAACTTGTTGAAGAGAGTCGAAAAGAAGCAGGTTGCATCCATTATGAACTTAATCAGAGTATTAGTAATCCTAATATTTATGTAGTAATTGAAACATGGGCTTCACAAGCTGCTATAGACAGTCATAACGCAACGCCACATTTTGTTGAGTTTGCTACGTTTGCCAAAGATCACGTAGACGGTTTAGATATTTGTGTAGCTAAACCTGTTAAATTCTAAATTTTTTTTAGGTAAACGATACATTTTTATAAAAAAGCCGCCAATACAATTTTATCAGCGGCTTTTAGATGAATTTTTTGCTTGATAATTTTATTTAATTATCACTGACTACCTTTTTAATTACATCTTATCGACGGTTTTAATACCTAACATATCTAGACCAACTTTAAGTGTTTTAGCCGTTAATGAAGCCAATTTTAAGCGGCTTTGTTTCAAGCTTTCATTTTCAGCCGTCAAAATAGGGCAGTTTTCATAGAAACTTGAAAACAGCGTTGCAATTTCATAAAGATAAGCACAAAGCACATGTGGCGTTCCTTCGTTTGCTACAGAAGTGAGCGTTTCATCAAATTGGATTAAACGAGTCGCTAAAGCGCGCTCTTTATCGCTGTCCAAAATTATATCACCCGTTAAACTGTCTTCAGAAATATCAGACTTTCTAAACACGGACAGCACTCGAGTATAAGCATACTGTAAATAAGGCGCAGTATTCCCTTCAAACGACAACATATTATCCCAATCAAATACATAATCGGTAGTACGGTTTTTGGAAAGATCTGCATATTTTACAGCACCGATAGCAACGGCATCAACGATTTGGGCAAGTTCAGCTTCTGACAGATCAGGATTTTTGCTACGAATGAGAGAGCTTGCGCGTTCACAAGCTTCATCAAGCAAGTCATTTAATTTTACGGTATCACCCGAACGTGTTTTAAATGGTTTGCCATCTTTACCAAGCATCATACCAAACATATGATGTTCTAATTTTAATGATTCTGGAACATATTTAGCCTTATGTACAATCGTCCATACTTGCTCTAAATGTTGATGTTGACGAGAATCAGTATAATAAAGAATACGATCAGCGTGTAACGTTTCATAACGGTATTTTGCACAAGCGATATCGGTTGTTGCATACAGATAGCCACCATCACGTTTTTGGATAATAACGCCCATTGGTTCGCCTTCTTTATTTTTATACTCATCTAAAAATACAACAATGGCACCTTCACTCTCAACCGCTAATTTTTTCTGTTTAAGATCGGCAACAATACCCGGTAGCATACTGTTATAAATGCTTTCGCCCATGGTATCTTCAACTGTTAATGTCACATTTAATCGTTTATAAGTTGCGATGTTTTGTGTCATGGTAATATCAACAAGCTTACGCCACATATCACGACAGTACTCATCACCGCCTTGTAATTTAACCACATAATTACGAGCTTTTTCAGCAAAGACTTCATCTTCATCATAATGTTTTTTTGCTGCACGATAGAAAGATTCTAAATCCGATAGTTCCATATCATTAGCATGTTCGTTTTGCATCTTTTCAAGATAAGCAATCAACATACCAAACTGTGTACCCCAGTCGCCGACATGGTTAGCTCGAATGACATTGTGACCTAAGAAAGATAATACCCGCACACTGGCATCACCGATGATGGTTGAACGCAAATGGCCAACGTGCATCTCTTTAGCGACGTTTGGCGCTGAATAGTCAACCACAATCGTTTGTGGCTTAGCAGGTAAAGTAATATTGAGTTTATCACTGTTTAATGCGATTTCATTCTGCTCGGCAATCCAACTGTTTTTTAGAAAAATATTAATAAAACCCGGACCAGCAATTTCAACTTTATCAGCAATATCATCAATATCTAAATGCTGTAAAACTTTTTCTGCCAATGCTCTTGGTGGCATACCTAGTTTTTTGGCGGTTGCCATAATACCATTAGCTTGATAATCACCAAATTGCACTTTAGCCGACTGCTTAATCAAAGCATCACAGTTGTTATCGGCGCCAGCCAGAATCATTGCTTGCGAAACGCGTTGCGTTAATAATTGTTGAATATTCACATTAAACCTAATCGATTATAATAAAATGTCGAATATGATACCGACAAAGTGATAAATTGTCACTGTAGGATTATTTTTTGAAGGCTTTTTTTAGAATAGTGGGACTGCTTTTAATGACTCAATGGCTATTTTTATAACAAAATTTATGCATGATTTCAAAAAGTTATTCAAACTACCAATCCATTAATTACCTCATCTGTTTTTTACTAATTAAATAAATTATTACTTCAAACAAAAGAAAATGAAACGGTATACACTCCTGAATAATTTTTACAAAATTATAACTGTCGTTTTTAATGCGATTTGATTTTTAATATTTTTATTATATTAGACTTTTCATTTGTTTTTGGTTTAAACCTAAAAAAGATCGGTTTTGGAAGTGAATTAATCATGTTTTTTTAAACATTTATGTAAACCGTTTTTATGCAATCAACTTTGTTGTTTACAAAATTTTAATTTATTGAGGTAAAGGATACTATAGAAAATTTATTAGTATTCGATGATTAGTGCATATAGGTTAAAAGAATCTGTAATCAATTATCTCATTACATTTAATAACAATGATAAGTAGTCTTTTAAACAATTATTTCAAGCTAAGAAAATGAAACGGTATAGACTCCTGAATAATTTTTACAAAGTTATAACTGTCGTTTTTAATGTGATTTGATTTTTAATATTTTTATTAAATTAGATTGATCATTTGTTTTTGGTTTAAAATTACAAAAGCTCCGTTTATTGAATACTTTTTTATAAGAAAATCCTTATATTTTGCAGTAGGTTAATAATATTTTTTTATTATTAAAAATTTCGATAACCAGTTATATTACTTATTTAATAAATTACATGAGTACTAGGATGAAAAAATTTATAAAAGTATTATCTAGCATTGTCTTTTTAAGCATATCCCTAAACAGTCAGGCGGCATTACCTGAATCAATTAAAATAGGTTCTGATACTTCTTATGCTCCATTTGATTACATTGATGAAAATGGTGAAATTACCGGGTTTAACATTGAAATAACCAAAGCACTTTGTGAAAAAGCAAATGTTAAGTGTGTTTTTCAAACAACAGACTTTGATGCGTTAATTCCATCTCTTTTATCAAGAAAGATTGATATGATTTCATCATCATTGATGATGACTGAAAAACGTAAAAAGCAGATTGCTTTTTCAGATGAAATTTTTGCTACCAAATCACGTCTGATAACAAAAGAAGGCACCAATATCCTGCCGACAATTGAGTCATTAAAAGGGAAACGAGTCGGCATTGAACAAGGCACTTCACAAGAACATTTTGCTAATGAAGTATGGCGCTCAAATGGAGTGACCATTGTTCCTTATCAAAATCAGTTACAAGTTTTTTCTGATTTAGTAGCGGGGCGTTTAGATGCGGCGCTACAAGATGAAGTAACAGGAAGCTATGCATTTTTAAAACAACCTCAAGGAAAAGGTTTTATTTTTGCAGGTGAGGCACTTACCGATAAAAAATATTTTGATGTTGGGGTAGGTTTAGGATTCCGTAAAAAAGACAATGAACTTAAGGAAGCTTTTAACAAAGCACTTGTTGAGATTTTAGCCGATGGCACCTATAAAAAAATCAACGATAAATACTTTGATTTTGATGTTTATAATAAGAAATAAGTAATGCAGGGCTATAGTTTACTCATCTTTCAAGGTGCATTAATTACCATAGGATTGGCAATTGCTTCTTTAGTAGTTGCCGTTTTACTGGGTGTAATTTGTGCACTTGGTAAATTGTCACATTTAAAATCATTGCGATTAATATGTCAGATTTATACTTCGGTCATTCGAGGCGTGCCTGATTTAGTGTTAATGATGTTAATTTTTTTTGGTTTGCAATTTGCAGTCAATAATATAACTGATTTTTTTAATGACGATATTATTGAAGTTAATCCCTTCGTTGCGGGTATTTTAACGCTTGGATTTATTTATGGAGCGTACTTTACGGAAACCTTTCGCGGTGCTTATCAAGCTGTATCAAAAAATACCCTAAATGCAGCGGTAGCTCTTGGATTTAGTCAGATGCAGGTATTTCGTTATGTGATGTTTCCTTTAATGATGCGTTTTGCGCTTCCTGGTATGGCTAATAATTGGCTCATTATATTGAAAGCAACGGCGTTGGTTTCACTATTAGGACTATTTGATTTAGTTAAAGCGACTAAGACAGTAGGGGAAGCAACTTATCAACCGTTATTTTTTGCATTAATCGCAGCGGCTTTTTATCTATTTTTTACCACTATTTCGATTCTTATATTAAATTGGCTAGATAGGCGTTATTCAGTCGGCCTAACAAAAGCAAAATCATAAAAAAGAGCATTATAGAATGATAGAAATTCTTCAAGATTATTGGCAAGCTTTGTTATGGAATGATGGCTATAATATTACAGGCCTAGCTATGACGCTTTGGATCTTAATTTTATCTGTTTTGTTTGGCGGTATTTTGTCTGTTTTTTTAGCCATTGGGCGTAATTGTGCAAATAAATTTATCAAACTGCCAATTTGGTTATTCACCTATGTTTTTAGAGGCACTCCGCTATATGTACAATTACTTGTGATTTATACAGGAATTTATACGTTAAGCATTGTTAAAGATCACCAGTGGTTAGACGATTTTTTTCAAAGTGGTTTGAATTGTACTATTTTGGCTTTCACGCTTAATACCTGTGCTTATACAACTGAAGTTTTTGCAGGGGCCATACGCAATGTGCCAAGCGGTGAAATTGAAGCAGCAACGGCATTAGGCTTTAATCGTTGGCAATTATATCAATACATTATCTTTCCAAGAGCCTTTCATATTGCTTTACCTGCTTACAGTAATGAAGTGATTTTTATGTTACATTCGACGGCACTGGCATTTACGGTAACGGTTCAAGATGTAATGAAAATTGCTCGAGATATTTATGCTGAAACCTATCAACCTTTTCATGCGTTTGGTATCGCGGCAGTTATCTATCTTTGTGTGAGTTTTGTATTAATCTTTGGTTTTAAAAAGTTAGAGAAGTATTGTTTAGCATATCAGCATTATTAGTATCATTATTTTAAACATAAATATACAAAACAGCGTTATTAAGATTTTATCGTAATAAAAAAATCAGGTTATCATAGTTGTGATAGCCTGATTTTTAAGATTTAATTATTTAATTAGTTGGATAGAAATCATTTATGTCATCATGATTACCGTGGTCACTTGAGCCAGGTAATGCTCGAGTTCGATCGATCGGTACATAACTGCCACTTGGTGTTTCTATCTGACATTCGCCCAAATAGATGGAATATTTTGTTTGGGCATGCATACTCACTCCGCGAAAATAACAATGAGTGGCATTGTAGAGATCATTTCGACAAAGTATGGCTATTACCAACCAGACGCCAACAATTGACAATAATATCCACTTTAAATATTTCCAAGTAAACGACCAAAATCTTTGATTACGAATACGACAGTAAGCAACGATAAGTAAAATAACTGCAACAAATCCTAAAAATTCATATAACCAAAATAGCCACATATTGTTATCTCCTAATTAACAATTATTCGCCATTTTATACTAACTTTGTTCTTACATCCATGATCCATTACGAATTATACCAACAGCAATTCCCTCAATTGCAAAACTTTGTTGTTCAAGATCAACTTCGATAGGTGAGAACTCTTCGTTTTCGGCAATTAATTGTACATGTTTACCTTTGCGTGAAAGTCTTTTAACCGTTACTTCATCATCAATGCGAGCAACCACGACTTGCCCATTTTTTACGTCTTGCGTTTTGTGTACGGCAAGCAGATCACCATCAATGATTCCGATGTCTTTCATTGACATACCATGAACTCTAAGTAAAAAATCGGCATGAGGTTTGAATAAGGATGGATCAACTTGGTAGTGACTTTCAATATGTTCTTGTGCCAAAATTGGCGAGCCTGCTGCAACTTGTCCAATTAATGGAATTCCTTGAAAATCATTTTGCTCCTCTTGTCTTTCCAGTAATAAACGAATTCCTCGAGATGATCCGGCAATCATTTCAATTGCCCCTTTTTTGGCAAGTGCTTTTAGGTGTTCTTCTGCTGCATTTGCTGAGCGAAATCCTAATTTTTGGGCAATTTCAGCTCGAGTAGGTGGCATGCCGGTTGTTTGAATATTATCTTTGATTAAATCATAAATCTGTCTTTGGCGTTCCGTTAATGGTCTCATTATTAATTCCTGTTTTTTTATACAGATGTATGTAATTATATACAGCTAAAAATATAAAACCAACAATTTTATTAAATTTATTTTTGGTATAATGATAACTCAAAGTAATAGTGGGATTATTTTTGCAAAATAAACACTATTTTTTCCACTATTTGAAAGATTATTTGTTTAAAACACCTATTTATTTTAATCAATTGCGTAATAAAAAATAACATAGTTTTATTATTTTTTTAAAATCAATTTGTTGATAAATTCTAATGCTATTTTGAAAAAATGTTGCTTATGATATCTAAACAAAATTCGCTGTTTTCTTTACTTTTTAGATAATTTGGCGTATGTAATGAAAATCACTTGTATGATATACTATTTGAAGAATTTTATTTGATTGGATTTGGAATCTATTTCATGCCTTATATTGTAGCTCTGAGTGGCGGAATCGCTAGCGGTAAAAGTACCATCGCTAACCTTTTTGCCCAGTTAGGTGTGCCTATTATTGATGCTGACGTAATTGCTAGGCAAGTTGTTGAGATAGGAACTGATGCATATAAGCTGATTATTAAACATTTTAGTCAAGAAATTTTATTACCCAATAATGAGATAGACCGTAGTCAATTAAGAGAAATTATCTTCAATAATGATCATGAAAGACTTTGGCTAAATAATGTGTTACATCCAATCATTCAAGAACAAACACAAATCCAAATTGCCAAGCAAACTGCTGCATATGTAATTTGGGTTGTTCCCCTATTAGTTGAGAATAATTTACATAATTTTGCTGATAGAGTCTTAATGGTTGATACGCCAGAACAATTACAATTAGAGCGACTTATCCAAAGAGATAATATCGATGAATCGCTAGCAAAGAAAATGATATCGTCACAAATTTCTTCTCAAAAACGATTAACGTATGCTGATGATATTATTGTTAATAATGGTGATTTGACTTCATTAACCGCACAAGTAAATAAATTGCATCAACAATATCTAAATAACTTTAATATGAAGAATGGTTAAGTATGGATAAGATTATTTTTGAACATCCACTAAATGAAAAGATGCGAACATGGTTACGTATTGAATTTTTATTAAAGCAATTAAATTTACATAGTCATTTTGATCAAAATAATGCGCTTTTATTTTTTCATGCTCTATCTGAACTATTAGAAATCATTGAACGTAATGATGTAAAAAGTGAATTAATCAAGGAAATTGAGACCCAAAAAAATAGACTTTTATCTTGGGTAAATATCGACGGTGTCGATCAAGAGTTATTAAATAATTTAATTAGTCAATTTGATGCCTACTTAGTTAAATTCAACTCGGTTATGCGATTAGGGCAAGCCTTAAAAGATGACCGTTTTATTACTGCGATTCGTCAACGTTTAATGATCCCAGGAGGATGCTGTAGTTTTGATCTGCCATCCTTTTATCTATGGTTAGAGCAGTTACAAGAGAAACGCGACAGGCAAGTGCAAAACTGGTTACAACATTTGACAATTCTTGATGAGGCTTTGTCATGTTGTATGCAAATGATTCGGCAAATGGGTGAATTTAAACCATTTGTTTATAACAATAATTTTTTTCAAGAAACCAATGGCGAGTTTAATTTAATTCGAATTCGTGTTTCATTGGATAAAAATGTATATCCGCAAGTTTCTGGGCATATGTCTCGTTATAGTATTCGATTTATACCGCTCGAAGCGAGTGAAAATACCCATACCGAAGCAATCGAATTTGAATTAGCTTGTTGTTAACATTATTAAATATTTTAAAAGAGTTTAAATGAATAAAGAAACTATCCAATTTGTCAAATGTCCAACTTGTCAAAAGGATGTTGAATGGTCAGACAAAAGTATATATCGACCGTTTTGCAGTAAACGTTGTCAACTTATCGATCTCGGTGAGTGGGCTAATGAAGAACACCGCATTGCAGATAAAGAGATATCTGAACAAGATCTTTGGAGTGAAGATGACCTTTCCGATTATGTAGGTAAACATTAATGAAAGTACTTGGAATTGAAACTTCATGTGATGAAACAGGTATTGCTATTTACGATGATGAGCAAGGCTTGATCGCAAACCAACTTTATTCACAAATTAAATTACATGCTGATTATGGTGGCGTTGTACCTGAACTGGCTTCACGTGATCATATTCGCAAAACAGTACCTTTAATTCAAGCTGCATTAAAAGAGGCTAACTTAACCTCAGCGGATATTGATGGTGTTGCTTATACTGCAGGGCCTGGTTTAGTGGGAGCTTTAATGGTTGGAGCGTCAATAGGTCGTTCTCTTGCCTATGCTTGGAATGTTCCGGCTGTAGCAGTGCATCATATGGAAGGGCATTTACTTGCACCAATGTTGGAAGATAATCCTCCGCAGTATCCGTTTGTGGCTTTGCTTGTTTCTGGTGGGCATACACAGCTTATTAGTGTGACTGGTATTGGACAATATCGCTTAATGGGCGAATCTATTGATGATGCCGCTGGTGAAGCATTTGATAAAACAGCTAAATTACTTGGTTTAGACTACCCAGGAGGTGCTAAACTTTCGAAATTAGCTGAACAAGGTGATTCTTCTCGATTCCATTTTCCAAGGCCAATGACGGATCGTCCTGGACTGGATTTTAGCTTTTCGGGATTAAAAACGGCTGCGGCCAATACTATCCATCAGTATAGCCAAAGTATTGAGCTTGATGAACAGACTAAAGCCGATATTGCACGTGCGTTTGAAGATGCGTTAGTCTATACATTATTAATAAAATCTCGCCGAGCACTTGAGCAAACGGGTTTTAACCGTTTAGTGATTGCTGGTGGGGTAAGTGCCAACAAAACATTACGTAATAAATTAGCTGAGCTGATGGCACAACGTAAAGGTCAGGTTTACTACCCTCGCATAGAATTTTGTACAGATAATGGCGCTATGATTGCGTATGCAGGTATGATTCATCTAAAACAACAACAGTATAGCGATTTAGCAATTAATGTCCGACCAAGATGGCCGTTAAGCGAGCTAAATGTGTCATAATGTTATTTATTAATGGTTGGTCTGTTATTCGTTTTAAATTTTTTTAGGGAATGATTTTATTAAAGTGGGAATTTTTCCCACTTTTTATGTGACTTGAAAACTAAAATTAATTTTGGCTAATTGTAGTTTGTTCATCTGAACTATTATTAGGATCATCATCTTTATTTAATGCTAACTTTTCGATGTTTCGGTTAATATTAAATAAAACACATATTAATTCAAAACCAATTCTGGCTGAAATAATTCCAACTACAAGAGTAACAATACCGCTGATAAGCGTAAACATTCCACCAAAAAAGCTGTATTGAAAACTTGCAAAACTAGCAAAAATTACACCCAGTCCGCCCATAGCGATAAAAACTAATGTTATCCAATAAATAACAGTGATGAATACTGGAGTGATCATTTTTTTGAAAAAGAAAAAGTCGGCTAGTGAAAAATTCTCAGAATTTACTATTTTTTTCATTTTATTTCCTTAATTAAAAATTATTGATGATTAATACTTTTAATTTAGAACAATAGCGTATACATTTAAGAATAAATCTACCAATAAAGCAATATTTTTATCATATAAAAAAACTTTTGAGAAACTACATGAAAACTTTTATCCCCGGCAAAGACGCTGCCCTTGAAGATTCTATCAACTATTTTCATCAACAATTAGCTAACTATAATTTAGAAGTGAAAGAAGCCTCTTGGCTTAACCCTGTACCAAATGTTTGGTCTGTTCATATTCAAAATACTGAATGTCCGCTTTGCTTTGCCAATGGTAAAGGAGCAAGTAAAAAAGCTGCGTTAGCGTCAGCGCTAGGGGAGTATTTTGAACGATTATCGACTAACTATTTCTTTTCAGATTTTTATTTGGGTGAAAATGCTGCCAATGCAGATTTTGTACATTATCCAACAGAAAAATGGTTCCCAATTTCTGAAGATGGGCTTTTACCTGAAGGATTATTATCTGAAAAATTGCTTCAGTTTTACAACCCCAATGGTGAATTAACGGCTATGGATTTAATTGATTTGCAATCAAGTCATCCAGAACGAGGAATATGTGCTTTACCTTTTGTTCAACAGTCAGATCATAAAACGGTTTATGTGCCTGTAAATTTGATTGCTAATTTATACGCTTCTAATGGTATGTCTGCGGGTAATACACGTAATGAAGCTCGAGTGCAGGGGTTATCAGAAATTTTTGAACGTTTTGCCAAAAATAAAATTATCGCTGAGGCCATTAGTTTACCAATTATTCCAACTGATGTAATTAATCGCTACCCAGAGGTATTAGCGGCGATAGAGACACTTGAAAATGAAGGTTTCCCACTTTACTGCTTTGATGCGTCTCTTGGTGGCGAGTTTCCAGTAATTTGTGTCGTGTTATTTAATCCTCAAAATGGTACAAGTTATGCGTCGTTTGGAGCGCATCCTAATTTTGGGGTTGCCCTTGAAAGAACCGTTACTGAACTATTACAAGGTCGTAGCTTGAAAGATCTTGATGTATTTTCGCCACCAAGCTTTGATAACGATGATGTTGCTGATTTGAGTAATTTAGAAACACATTTTATTGATTCAAGTGGTTTAATTTCTTGGGATCTATTTAATCAACAATCTGATTATGAATTTGTGGATTGGGATTTTTCTGGAACCACAGAACAGGAATTTGCAAACTTAATGGCGATTTTTAACCGCTATGAAACCGAAGTATTAATTATGGATTATGAGCATTTAGGAGTCTATGCTTGTCGAATTTTAGCGATTGGTATGTCAGAAATCTATCCACCAGAAGATTTGTTGCTTGCCAATAATAATATGGCGATTCATCTTCGAGATCTGATTTTGTCATTGCCTTATGAAAAGCTGACGGCTAAACAGTATCTGAATATTATTGAACAATTGGATGAAGAGGGCTTAGATGATTTTGCCCGAGTTCGAGAATTACTCGGTATTGCAACTGGACCGGATAATGCTTGGCTAACGTTGCGTATTGGTGAACTCAAAGCGATGTTGGCATTGGCAGCAAAAGATTTAGAGCAAGCTCAAGCTTGGATTGACTGGACAGTAGAAATGAACGAGTCAATTTTTACCCCTCAACGCAATCATGCTTATCGTTGCTTACAAACATTGGTTAATTTTATTCTTGAGCGAGATAAAAAACAGTTCAACCATTATCAAGATGCATTTTATAAAATGTATGGTAAAGAGTGTGTTGATGAAATGTGGCAATATGCTAATGGCGAAAAAACGTTTTTCGGGTTAGCTGATTTAATCTCGGCGGATAAATCATCTAATAACAATTTGCAACAATTTGCAATGCATCAAAAGTTATTGTCCGTGTACCAGAAATTACACCAAGCTATGTTATAAGCGCTCAGTTATTAAAGAGTAAATCATCTACTTTTGATACTATTCCACCCATAAAGCGGGTGGAATAGTTTATGATTTAGCCTTGTCTAGCAAAATCCCCAGCTTGCTTCACTAACTCTTTGCTTGGCGTAACGCCTGTGTATAACACAAATTGTTCCAGTGCTTGTATCACAGCGACATCTGCACCCGAAATAATGGTTTTATTAAGTGATTTGGCGAATTTAATCATAGGTGTTTCTACGGGCAGAGCAACCACATCAAATACAATATCGGCATTTTCAATCATTGTTTGTGGAAAGGCCAAATCATTGGCTTCAGCACCGCCTAGCATTCCAATTGGTGTTACATTAATAATGAGTTTTGCCTGTTCAGGCGCGATGTCTTGCTCATTTTTAACCCAGGCATAACCATAACGCTTGGCTAAAGCTTCACCTTTAGTTTGGTTGCGTGCGGCAATTATTCCATTTTTAAAACCTGCATCATAAAAGGCACCAATCACCGCATTGGCCATTCCACCACTTCCTTTTAATACAAAAGGGGTATTATTATCAATGTGATTTTCTTCAATCAGTTTAGCAACAGCAATATAATCCGTATTATAAGCCTTTAAATAGTGATCAGTATTAACAATCGTGTTGACTGATTGGATCGATTTTACAGAATCATCCAATTCATCAATAAACTCAATACAAGCTTCTTTATAAGGCATTGAAATAGCGCAACCACGAATGGCTAACGCTTTAATACCATAAATCGCATCTTTTAAGTTATTAGTGGTAAAAGCTTTATAGAGATAATTTAAATCAAGTTGTTCATATAAATAGTTATGAAAACGAGTACCGAAATTGCCAGGTCTTGCTGAAAGGGACATGCAGACGGTTGTATCTTTATTAATAATTCTTGCCATTGTAACAAATCCTTGTGATCATAGTTAAATTCATATTTATTTTAACACTTTATTCATCTGACATGTAAGATTATGGTTGCAAATAATACTGGACCCAAAATACAAGAAGAAAAGAAAACCGTTAGTGCAATGATTTATCTATATTGCAACAAACATCATCACTCTAAATCTAATCAGTTATGTGAAGAATGTAACGACTTATTGCAATATGCCATGCAACGCTTAACCATGTGCCGTTTTGGAGAGCAGAAAACGACCTGCGAGCGTTGCCCTAAACATTGTTATCGTAAGGATTATAAACAGAAAATTAAACAAGTTATGCGTTTTTCAGGACCACGAATGATTATCCATCATCCTATTATGGCATTTAAACATTTGTATAAAAATTTGACTAGAAAATAGCGTGACTAATCTGTTTTACTCACTCAAAACGATTTGATGTTGATCATAATCGCTAATGAGTGAGCAAGGTTAATCTTTCAATCTAAAATTTCATACTTGCGCTAATTATAGCGTGGAATTTAGCCGCAGGAATCGATTCATAAGCAGTCCTATAGTTCTTATTTAATATATTATTGAGATTTATCCCAATATGGTATTGACGATCTAAACCGAACGAAGTTGTTGCCGATAAATTGAGTGTTGACCAACCACTGTAATGATATACCGATGAATCACTACGTTGTGTGGCTTTGGTCGCAAATCGCATAAACAGATCGGAATCTATATCAAATTTATCAAAGTAAGCAGTATGTTTTATCCCTGCATTTCCTGTAAAGCGTGGATTGCCAGTATCATGAGTTGTATAGGTTTCTGTTTCAATTTTACGATGTAAATAATTGCCTTTTAGATAAGGGGTAACGGGTAGTTCTAAATATTCAATACTCAATTCAAGACCATGCGTTTTGGCTTTATTGGCATTACCGTAATAAGTGTAATTTCGCCCAGATGTGCCATCACAAATCGCCGAACCATTACAATTCATTTGCGTAATGTAATCTTTTGCATCTGAAAAATAAATCGCCCCATCAATTAGCCATTGGTTATTATTATAACGTAACCCAATTTCGTAGTTATTTGATTTTTCAGCTTTTAAATTAGCATTGCCATAGATTGTTTGCGAAGCTGCTGAAGTGACTGCATAAAGATGTGAAAGTGTTGGATAAACATATCCTTGGGCAAAAGAGGCCCTTAATTGAGTATTTTCAATTCCAGAATAGGTTAAACCTGACGATACAACGAAGTTATTGTCATGATCTTTCTTTTTGCCATCAATTTTATGATTGGAAGACGTTGCACCTATAACTGGAACTTTATTGATTGTCGTGTGACCTTTTTTTAGTTTTGATTGTACCCAATATTGGCGAGCGCCAATATTCCAAGAAATATCATCGGTAATTGCCCAATCATTTTGGCCAAAGAGTGAGATACTTGATTGTTGCCATTTATTGGTTAGATATTTGTGTTGTGTATAACTTGCTTTTGGTGAAGGCATTTTTGATACGACGACATTATGTGAATCTTGATCGACATTATCTTGTTGATATTGCATACCGGTAATAAGATTCATATCCTTGCGTAGCTCAAAATCTGATTGCAATGTCATACCATACGTTTTTTGTTCATCATCAGTGGCGGTATTAGTTGTTACATTCATAATAGGTGCAGGTGATACTACAACATGATTTCTAAATTGACGATTTAGTTTTTGTGCATAAGCATCATAATGAAGTTTTTTTAAGAAATTACCATTAGCTTCATAATCATAAAACAATCCAACTTTTTCTCGTTGTAATTTGGGTAGTTTTACCCAGAATTCTTTAACTTGTGGTGAATTATCATCTTTGTCAGTATAGGTTTTAGTATCAAGTTTATAACGATCTAGTGAGATACCCAATTTATGTTTATCCAGATTAAGCCCAAACCATGAACTTAAACTGTTATTACCAAAATCGGTATTGTGTAGTTTGCCTTGATAAGCTTTGCGATCATTATTTTCAGCATAAGTTCCACTAATACGGTAATCAAAAATACCGTCAATTGAACCGTTTACGGTGCCCATCTCAGTAAAACCATCTGTCGATTGATTATAAATAAATTTCATATCACCATTGATGGGAGAACCATTTTTGCTACCTTTACGTGTAATAAAATTAACCACACCACCAATAGCTTGTGAACCGTATAATACAGAATGAGGTCCTTTAATCACCTCAATGCGTTCAACCGATTCCATATCAATTAACACACCGGCACTCGATCCGTGTCCGGAACGATGATAAGTTACTTCTTGCCCATCAATTAACATTAAAATGCGTGAAGGCGCTTCACCACGGATCATGATCTGTTTGCGTCCTGCAAGAGCGTTATCGGTAATTTCAATTCCAGGAATATCACGTAATGCTTCAACAACAGAATCACCATTTTGCTTTTCGATATCATCCCGATTGATTGCACTGACTGATACTGAACTATCCCAAACAGTTTTTTCATTACGATCGGCTGTAACAATAATGGTATCTTGTGGATTGTTTTTTCGCTCTTCTGCAAAAGTATCCACACAAAAGCAGATATTTAAAATTGCTATATAACAGCTTGGTTTAATGAAATTTTTGGTACTAATTGTTCTCATTATCTATTTTATCCTGTACAGCTTTAAATTATTTATGTAAATTCAATGTAAATGATAATCATTATTGTTAAATGTGTAAATAATTAAATTAATTAGAATTGTGAAAATTTTGAAGACTAAAGCTGTTTTTTTTATGAAAAGAAAAATTTGTCATTATTGATAACAATATTTACAATGATGACTTAGAAAAAATTTAGGTTGATAAAAATGTCTATCGCAGTAATAGAAGTTAATCGTCAAGCAATTGTAGATAATGTCGAGTATATTCGAAAGATTGCACCAAATAGTCAGTTGGTTGCAATCATTAAAGCAAACGCGTATTCGCATGGTATTGTAGGTGTGGCTGAACTGTTACAAAACAAGGTGGATTGTTTTGGTGTATCTCGTATTTGTGAAGCGATGCTGTTGCGTCAAAAAGGGATCATTACTCCTATCATTTGTTTAGAAGGCTTTTTCCCCCATGATGATATCGTTGATTTAGTAGATTTTAATATCCAATCAGCTGTTCACAGTCAGTGGCAAATTGATGCATTACAATCATCTCCTCTAGAAAACGAAATTACTGCATGGTTTAAACTTGATACAGGGATGCATCGTTTAGGGTTTAATCTTGAGGAAGCAAAGGCAGAATTTTATCGCTTAGCCAGTTGTTCGGTGGTGCGAAAACCAATTAATATTATAAGTCATTTTAGTTCTGCAGATGAGTTAACCTCTCAACAAACTGTAAAACAGATCAAATTGTTCGATAAGTTCATTGCCTCAATTGAAGATAAATCATTAATTGGTAAATGTTCGATAGCAGCATCAAGTGGTACGCTTGCTTGGACTCAATCACAACGTGAAATAGTGCGTCCTGGCATCGCTTTATACGGCATATCACCCTTTAATGACCCCATTGCTGAATTGAGACCAGCCATGACATTTAAATCAGAACTTATCGCGGTACGTAGCCATAAAAAAGGTGAATCCGTCGGTTATGGTCAGATCTGGTGTAGCCAGCAAGATACAAAACTCGGCGTCGTAGCTATGGGATATGGGGATGGTTATCCAAGAAATATTCCCGAAAATACGCCCGTTTTAGTGAATGGTCGCAGAGTGCCGATTGTTGGTCATGTATCAATGGACATGATTGTGGTCGATTTAGGTATTGATAGTCAGGAAAAACCTGGTGATGAAGTGATCTTTTGGGGGCAAGATTTACCTGTTGAAGAAATCGCTAAATACACGGGTATTAGCCCTTATGAATTAGTTACACGCTTGACTGAACGAGCAAAAATCCATTATGTAGATAGATGAGTTATGATTAAAAAAATATTTTTATATACGTTATTTACCTTTGTTGTAATTGTCGTTGGTTCTTTCAGTATCTGTTATTATTCTTTACAGCAATTTTCCAAGCAGCAAATTAATGTGACACCTGATAATCAAATGTTTGTTTTGAAAAAAGGCACATCAATGCATCAATTAATTACTCAACTCAAAGAATCGAAATTGATGGATAGAGCTTTTCTACTGCCTTATTTATCTAAGTTAGATCCCTCCTTGAGCTCCATAAAAGCTGGAATGTATCAATTACATCCTCATATGACTGTCGAAGAATTTTTGCGATTATTAGTATCAGGTAAAGAAAGTAATTTCTCTATTCAATTTGTTGAGGGTAAACGTGCGAAAGATTGGCTAAAAGTGATTCAAAACACTCCTTATATACAGCAAACCTTAGCTGACAAAACAGATGAAGAGATCGCAAAATTATTAGGAATTGAAGGTTCAATTGAAGGTTGGTTGACTCCTGATACCTATCTTTATACGGCAGATACGTTAGATATTAATATTTTAAAACGTGCGCATATGACCATGAAAAGTAATTTACAAAAAATATGGGTTAACCGCGATAAGGATTTACCTTATCAATCACCTTATGAAATGTTGATTATTGCTTCAATTATTGAGAAAGAAACGGCTCTTAGTTCTGAGCGCGCCAATGTTGCTTCAGTTTTTGTTAATCGCTTAAAAGCCAAAATGAAGTTGCAAACCGATCCCACTATTATTTATGGTTTAGGCGATAATTATACTGGAGTGATTAGGCGTATAGACTTAACAGATACCCAAAATCCTTATAATACCTATGTTATTGATGGATTACCGCCAACTCCCATTGCTATGCCAAGCTTAGCCTCATTAGAAGCAGCGGCGCACCCAGCTAAAACAAATTATCTATTCTTCGTAGCCAATGGCACAGGTGGACATACGTTTTCTGATAATTATGGAAATCATCTACAGGCAGTCAATGAGTATCGTAAATTGTCAAAATAGGGTAATTAATTTTAAAGTCACCTAAATGAGATTAATGGTATTATCAACTGTTTTGATTGACACCACATTGATGTTAACTTGAAAATTACCGCAAATTGAATGCGGTAATTTTTTTACCTTTATTTTTGTGATGAGGATAATTCATCAAGCTGTTTAATTAGATTTAATAAATTATGAATGTTTGCTTCTTCATCTTTTAATGCTTCTTCAAAATACGGGTGTAAAGCAAATTGAGGTAAATTGGCATTAGCTTCAATAAGTGCTCGCATGCGTGGAATAAAAATCCATTGTAACCATTCATGAGCTTGCATAGTATCAAGCGCAAAGGGTTGTTCACTTAAAAAGGCATCAGGGTTAGGTGGCGATGTTTGCCATAATGCAATTTTTTGTAGCTCTGCGATAATTAACTCTAGTTGTTTTTCAAATAGCTCTACTTGTGATTTTTGAGCAAGCAATCCTCGATAAAATTGCCAATCAAAACATGGGCCAGGATCCGTTTTACGGTCGGGTGCAATATCACTATGACCAATAATATTTTTTATAGCATAAGTTTGTTGTAGTAGTAAGGTTACCGCTGCAAGTTTTTGATACTGTATGTCCGTAAAATTATCTGTATCACATCCCTCCATTTCAATACCAATTGAAAAGTCGTTACAGTTTTCTTGCCCCTCAAAGAATGACTTACCTGCATGCCAAGCTCGTTTATCGAACGGTACAAATTGAATAATTTCTCCATCTCGACGTATGAACAGATGAGTTGATACTTTTAATTGATAAATTGTTGCAAAGTAGGGATGTTCGTTCGGATCAAGTTTACCGGTAAATAACTGTTCTACATAAGATCCACCGTATTGATTAGGCGGTAAGCTGATATTATGGATCACCAGTAAAGATATAGATTTATCGGTTGGGCGTTCATCATAAAAAGGCGAAATGATCTGTTTGACCCCTTGTAACCAACCATTAACAATTTTTAGTGACATAGTAAACTCCAACTCATTTTAAAAGATCTTTCATTCATCAGCTTGTCTCTGCGACATATTTCACAAACAAAGCTTACTAAATTCGGATCGTTGCAAACATAGTGCATTCTTTTTTCCAGAATATCGATTTTCTTATTATTTCATTTTTTTGTTTTGCTATAAAGGTACAACTTAGATTATTAACTTTGTTTACCGAGGAATTTATGTCCAATCAATCAGGATTTACTTTATTCGAACTGATGATTGCAATTGTTGTAATCGCTATTTTAACTGCCATTGGTTTGCCTGCTTATCAAGGATATGTAAAAAAAGCAGCTTTAACGGATATGTTGCAAACGATGACGGCTTATAAAACTGCCGTTGAAATTTGTGCAATAGAACAAGGAAATTTAACTCATTGTAAAAGTGGTAGCAATGGCGTGCCACTGACTAAAAGTACGAATTATGTAACATCCGTTACCGTTACAAATGGCGAAATTACATTAGTTGGTGCCAGTGCTTTGACTGGGTTAACGACAACTTTAACACCCACTGAAAATAGTGCTCATGGCGGACTAGATTGGACACGAACTTGCTTAACTTCACCACTAAACGACAGTTTGACAGCTGCTTGTGAAGATATTTTCAAATTCTAATCTCGTAAAAATTCAGAATAAGGAAAATTTTTAATGCAAGAAGAACAGTTGGTTGCCAGCCTTGATAAACTACTCCTATCGGCATTGGATAAACGTGCTTCAGATATTCATTTTGAACCTTATCAAAATTACTATCGTATTCGAATGCGTATTGATGGTGTGCTGCAAGATATGCTTACACCGCCATTATCGTTAGCTAAACAAATAACGGCTAGGTTGAAAATTATGGCCAATCTTAATATTGCTGAGCAGCGGTTACCCCAAGATGGACAATTGGTGATTGACCGTTATGCCATGCGAATAGCAACTTTACCGGTCATAAATGGTGAAAAAATTGTATTACGCGTTATGGATAATCATGATTCAGAGTTGACTATTAATGATTTAGGTCTGAGTGCTGATGATTTAAATAATTTTCAGCAAATACTCGATTATCCGCAAGGTTTAATTTTAGTAACAGGGCCAACTGGAAGCGGTAAAACGCTAACACTGTATAGTGGACTGAAAAAATTAAATAGCAGTTATCGAAATATTTGTAGTGTTGAAGATCCCATTGAAGTGCCAATTGAAGGTATCAATCAAACTTCGGTGAATGTTAAAGCTGGTTTGACTTTTTCTATCATACTACGTGCACTGTTGAGGCAAGATCCAGATGTGATGATGATCGGTGAAATTCGCGATCAAGAAACAGCAGAAATAGCCATTCAAGCAGCACAAACAGGACATTTGGTTTTATCAACATTACATACTAATTCAAGTATTGAAGCGTTGACACGTTTAAATCAAATGGGCATTGAAAATTATCTGCTCTCATCCAGTTTGAAGTTGATTATTGCACAGCGATTAGTACGTAAGCTTTGTAATAACTGTAAGGTTGTGGCCAACGAGTTTATTTTTTTAGGTGATGAAACCATCCCTCATTATGTCGCATCGGGATGTTCACATTGTGTTGGTGGTTATAAAGGACGAATTGGATTATATGAATTTCTGGTAATTACTCCAGAAATTCAACAACAAATATTGACTCATCAGCTTCGTGCGCCATCCAATATGATCACCTTAAAAAAAGCTGGTCAGAAAATGGTTAAAGAGGGTATTACCTCAGTTGCCGAATTGTATCGTGTTTTAGGTGATTTTGTATGAAGAGGCTCTTTTTTTGGTATGACTTGGATTTTCATCAATATCAAATAATTGCAACTTCACAAAGTGATGCCAAAAAACAGCTATTATTACAAGGTAAATTGGCCATAAAAGTAAAAGCGGGCAATTTTATAACGGCGCATAGCTTTAGCCGTTCGGAATTACTGAATATAACGACGCAATTGGCGACGATGTTAAAGGCTGGATTATCTATAATTGAAAGTTTAAATTTATTGGCCGAAGAACAATCTAAACCTCATTGGCAATATTTAATAAATGAAATTGAGTTGCAAATTGTAAAAGGTGAGTCCTTATCCAGTGCATTATCCAAATATAATTATGTGTTTTCTTCACTTTATTGTGAAATTATTGCCACAGGTGAACTGACGGGTAAACTTGATGAGAGTTTTGAGCAATTAGCATCATTGCTCGAAAAATCCATTAAATTACAAAAAAACCTTAAAAAAGCGATGCGGTATCCTGTATTTTTATTATCGGTAGCCATAATTGTAAGCTTAGTCATGTTATTATTTGTTTTACCAAAATTTGTTGATATCTATCATGATTTTGATGCAGAGCTTCCTTTTTTTACTCAATGCATTATTGATATTGCTGACTATCTGCAACAAAGCTGGCAAATAGGGGGTATGATTTTCGTAGGGAGTTTTTTTGTTTTTCAACGTTACATTAACAAGCGATATCGTAACAAAATTGAAATCGCCTTAATGAAAATCCCTTTTGTTAATAAGATCATTCAAACAAGTTGTTTAACTCAAATTTTCCAAACAATTGCGATCACTCAAAAAGCTGGAATTCCGTTATTGGCGGGTTTAACCGCTGCGGCTAATGCTTCTTACCATTGTATTTATCGCAATAGTATTTTACAAATCATTTCAGGCATTGAGCAAGGACACTCATTCAGTCATGTTTTACATCTACAACCTTGTTTTCCTAACTTGTGTCGTCAGTTAATTCATGTCGGTGAGCAATCCGGTACTTTAGATCTGATGTTAAGTCGTTTAGCTCTTTATTATGAAGTACAGAATCAAACATTGATAGAAAATCTATCCCAAGCTTTTGAACCTTTATTGATGTTAGTTTTGGCTGTGATCATTGGTGGTTTAATTATTGCTATGTATTTACCGATATTTCAACTCGGAGAAGTAATTCACTAATGATAATGCTTATAGTTACATGTTTAGGTCTTTGTATGGGTAGTTTTATTAATGTTGCATATTGTCGTTTTGCTCCGTCACAAACATTATCAGCTTATCTGAAAGAAATAAGTCTACAACGTTCAATCTGCCCTTGTTGCCGAACGAAATTAGAATTTTGGCAATTAATTCCGATTGTCTCTTGGATTATCTTAAAAAGGCGTTGTTATTATTGTCAAAGCATCATTTTATTCAAATATGTTGCTTGGGAATTGCTGATCGCTACTTTATTTTTAGTGATTTATTCGCATAAAGGCCTCAGTTATCAGAGTTTTATTTTAATGTTTCTGAGTTGTTATTTTTTATTATTGGCATCCATTGATTTTAAATACTTTTTGCTGCCTGATTTTTTTACTCAACCTTTGATGTGGGCAGGATTAATTGCAGCCTATTTCAATATAACAAACATTAGGTTAGATGACGCATTAATTGGTATTTTATGTGGTTATCTTTTACTTAAATTACCTGCTATTTTATTTTATCTGATTTCTAACAAACAGGGATTAGGTGGAGGTGATATAAAACTGCTTGCAGCTCTAGGTACTTGGATTCCATATCAATTACTTGCACTATTATTGATAATTTCCTCGATACTAGGTATGTTCTATTATTTTTTTCAGAAGAATATTTTGAAAAAACAGTCTTTGACGATTATTCCATTTGGTCCCTTTTTATTAATTTCGGGTTACTGTCTATGTTATTTTAGTCAAGAAGTTTCAGGTCAACTATACGTTTTAGTCAACAAGTTGTAGGCTTATAACTGTTTCAGTTTCACGATATAACTAAAACCAATAATCTTAGTAAAAATAGTTATTTTCATAAAAGATGAAATAGCAGTATAGTAATGCACATATATACTGACTCAGTTAAAAACGAGAATCAATAAGGAATTTATAATGAGTACTATCAATGAATTGAAATCAGATATGATCACTTGGCGTCATCATATCCACGCCCATCCAGAAACCGCTTTTGAAGAGTTAAACACGACAAAATTTATAATCGAAAAACTGAAATCTTTTGGTATTAACGAACTTTATACAGAGTTTGCTCCAACGGGTGTAGTTGGTATTATTAAAGGTAATAAAGATGGACGATGGATTGCTTTACGAGCTGATATTGATGCATTAGATATTATTGAAGAAAATAAAATTGCTTATTGCTCTACAATACCGGGTAAAATGCATGCTTGTGGTCATGATGGTCATACAGCTACATTATTAGGAACAGCCAAATATTTAAGTGAACATCGAGATTTTGCTGGAACAGTAGTTGTCATTTTCCAACCAGCAGAAGAAAATGAAGGCGGAGCACGCGTTATGGTGGAAAATGGATTATTTGAACGTTTTCCAATTGAAGCTGTGTATGGTATCCATAATCAACCTAATATGCAACTTAACCATTTCTATGTAACCCATGGTCCAATGATGGCATCCTATGATGTTTTTGAAATTAAAATTACGGGTGTCGGGGCTCATGCAGCAGCACCTCATTTAAGTAAAGATACTATTTTAGTGGCAACTCAAATTGTTAATGGTTTACAGAGTATTGTAAGTCGTAATGCAGATCCACTCAGTTCATTAGTGGTCAGTGTAACTCAAATACACAGTGGCGATACTTGGAATGTAATACCGCAACAAGCCGTTATTCGAGGAACAGTCAGAACTTTCGATGCACAAGTTCAAGACATGGCTGAAAACCGTATTAAAAAAATTGCTACAGGTATTGCATCCACATTTGACGCTAAAGCTGAGGTAGACTATCAAAGACGTTATCCTGCTACTATCAATTATGCAAAGCAAGCAGACATCGCCATTAAAGCAGCTAAAAATGTAGTCGGGGAAACCAGTGTTATTATTGATCCAAATCCATCAATGGGTGCTGAGGATTTCGCTTTTATGTTAAAAAAAATACCCGGTGCTTATGTGTGGTTAGGTGCAGGGCAGGGCGCTAATTTACATAATCCAGCTTATAACTTCAATGATGAAGTTTTAACAACTGGCGTTGAGTATTTTATTGAAATAGTTAATCAAGAATTAGGCAAATAAAAGTTAATATTAATTAATTAATTAATTAATCTATAATTTGTAAAAATACTTAAATAATTAAACAGTTAATCAATTAACAATATTTTTTGGTTAACTGTTTGACGAATATCAATGAAAGAATGTTTGGCTAATTGAGACAACAAGAATTGGTCAAACAAAAGTTAATATTAATTAATCTATAATTTGTAAAAATACTTAAATGATTAAACAGTTAACAAATTAACAATATTTTATGGTTAACTGTTTGACAAATATCTATAAAATAATATTTAACTAATGAAAACTAAGTACACTATCAATTTCCCCTTTTACTCTAAATGGGGTATTAAAATCGATGCCATTAGCCAACACAACTTGTACATAAATATCATTATTTTGATTAAGTTTCAAAGTTGCTAAAACTTGACCGCTTTCTCGCCAATTACCATCAATTTGGTATTCTATGGTGCCACCAATAACAGGTAAAACAGCACTTTTGCCAGCTAATAAATAAAGTCCGCGTTTATTGGCTCCCCGATATTGTGCACGAGCGACCATTTCTTGCCCACAATAACATCCTTTATCAAAACTAATAGCATCAAGATATTGCAAATTACAGGCTTGAGGTAATAAGCTTTCGGCATTTTCGGCATCAATAATGGCATAACCTGCTTCTAACTCGAGTTGTAACCAACGGCTACAAGGTTCTAAATCATCATCAATTGCCTCTGGTGTTATCTTAATTACCCGAACATGAGGAGAGGTTAATTTTATATAGGTAACATTATTTTCAGTAAAACAATTATTATCCGTAAATTTTGCAAGTATTTCGCTCGGTATTGCTTGAGAATCTAATCCGACAATATTTAAGTCGGTAACAGGTTCAATACTGACTTTTGAAAAGACTGCATATTTTTTTAAGGCAGCCATTTGTTTTTCTACTACACTTTTTCGAACAATATAGTAAATATCGTGACCTCGTTGGAATAATAATAAATTGCTCCACATTTTTCCCTGAGAATCACAATGAGCAGCAAATAATGCTGTTTGTTCTGTGAGATTGTCAATATCTATTGTTACTTGTCCTTGCAAGTATTTATGATTATCAGTACCAGAAACTTTGACTAATTGCCAATCAGCAAGTGAGATGGGTTTAATTGAGAGAATGCTCATAATAACGCCTATATTATAGTAATGGAATCTAGAATCAGTATTGCCAGAGATTAACTTATTAAGAGTTTATATAAATACGATAAAAATGACAATAAAATCAATAAATAATATTTTAAATAAAATTATTAAACATTGTTTTAATTAGTTTTATTTCTCACAATTTAATATATTTTTTGATTAACAAAATTTGTATTGCTTATATCATTGAGTTTATTGATTTTATGTATAAGTTAATGCAAAATGAAGTATTAAATGACAAATTAGTTATATTGGAGGCAATAAGCATGGCAAAATTGTCAGGTGCGGAGATGGTCATTCAATCTTTGATTGATCAAGGAGTAAAACAGATATTTGGTTATCCTGGTGGTAGTGTTCTTGATATCTATGATGCAATTCACACACTCGGTGGCATTGAGCATATTTTAGTTCGTCATGAACAAGCCGCCGTGCATATGGCGGATGGTTATGCCAGAGCAACTGGCGATGTCGGCGTGGTTTTGGTCACATCAGGGCCTGGCGCAACCAATACAATAACTGGCATTGCTACTGCCTATATGGACTCAGTGCCATTGGTTATTTTGTCTGGTCAAGTTGCCAGTAATCTTATCGGTAATGATGCTTTCCAAGAATGTGATATGATTGGTATTTCGCGTCCAATTGTTAAACATAGCTTCCTAATCAAAAATAGTAAAGATATTCCTGAAACGATAAAAAAAGCGTTTTATATCGCCTCAACAGGTAGACCTGGACCGGTCGTAATTGATTTACCGAAAGATATTGTTAATCCTGCTAATAAATATACTTATTATTATCCAGAAACAGTATTAATGCGCTCTTATAATCCAACTATTCAAGGTCATAAAAAACAGATCAAAAAAGCGTTAACTACTTTATTGTCTGCTAAAAAGCCAGTGTTATTTGTTGGCGGCGGTGTAATTAGCGCTGATGCGAGTAGTGAAATTAAAACGCTTACGGAAACGTTGAATTTACCTGTTGCTTCAACACTAATGGGTATCAGTGCTTTTCCTGGATCGGACAAACATTCTTTAGGGATGATTGGTATGCATGGTGTTTATGAAGCCAATATGGCGATGCATAATGCCGATGTGATTCTTGCTATCGGTGCACGTTTTGATGATCGAACGACCAATAACGTTGAAAAATATTGTCCAAAAGCCAAAATTATCCATATTGATATCGATCCTACCTCAATATCCAAAACAATTCATGCAACAATTCCTGTTGTTGGTGATGCCAAAGTCGTTCTTGAAGTCATGTTATCCATGTTGGATGAGTTAAATATTGAACGTGATTTTGATGCATTAGTTGATTGGTGGAAACAAATTGAACATTGGCGTGCACGACACTGCTTAGCCTATAGTCATGAAGGTCAAAGTATCAAACCTCAAGAAGCCATTGAAGTGTTATACAAATTAACTAAAGGTGATGCATATGTGGCAACGGATGTGGGACAACATCAAATGTTTACTGCACTTTATTACCCATTTGATAAACCGCGTCACTTTATTACATCGGGTGGGTTAGGGACCATGGGATTTGGTTTGCCTGCTTCACTTGGCGTTAAATTAGCGTTTCCTGATAAAACAGTTGTTTGCGTTACAGGTGATGGCAGTATTCAAATGAATATACAAGAACTTTCAACAGCATTGCAATATGGTTTGCCTGTTATTGTCTTAAATCTTAATAACCGTTTTTTAGGAATGGTTAAACAGTGGCAAGACATGATTTATGCCGGTCGTCACTCTTCATCTTATATGGAGTCGTTACCTGATTTTGCAAAAATTGCTGAAGCTTATGGTCATGTGGGTATGATGATTAACAAACGGGAAGATCTTGAACCTATGCTTAAAAAAGCGCTTTCGATAAAAGATCGTTTGGTTTTTATTGATGTCATGACAGACGCCACAGAACATGTTTATCCAATGCAAGTTCGCGGTGGGGCAATGAATGAAATGTGGTTAAGTAAAACGGAGAGAACCTAATGCGTTATATTTTATCAATTTTAACAGAAAACGAGCCAGGCGCATTGTCACGTATCATTGGTTTGTTTTCACAACGTGGGTTTAATATTGAATCCATTACGACCGCACAAACTGAAGATCCGACAATGAGTCGAATGACGATTCAAACCTCAGGTGATGAACATGTGCTTGAACAGGTCCAAAAACAACTTCATAAACTAGTTAACGTGTATCGTGTTAATGATTTAACCGAAGGCCCACATGTAGAACGTGAAATTATGTTAGTGAAAATAGCCGCTAAAACGTCAGATGCTCGTGATGAAGTTAAACGTTGTGCCGATATCTTTAGAGGTTCGATTGTCGATGTGACAGCAACTCATTATATTGTGCAATTATCAGGGACGAGTGACAAACTTGAGTCATTTCTCTCTTCAATTCGAGAGACCTGCAATATAGTTGAAATGGTTCGATCTGGTATTATCGGCTTATCACGTAGTGAAAAAACAGTCAAATAAGTTATCTTCAAAATAAAACGAAAGGCGCATCAAGCGCCTTTTTTATAACAGAAACGAGTGAAAAACTCGAATCATTCATTTCTACGATTTGAGAGACTTGCAATATAGTTGAACTAGTTAGATCAGGTATTTATTGGATTATCACCCAGTGAAAAACAGTTAACTAACCAATTGATCTATTACAAAAATAGTATTAATCGCTTTTTATAATAAATGATAATTTAATTATCAAATTACCAAAAAATTCCAAAAATATCGCATAGAACAACGATTTCGGACTTATGTCCTAGTTGAATGAAATATATCCTGATTATAATTTGGAAATAAATTACGATTTAATCAGGAAATATTATGACCGCACATATCAATGCTAATCCAAACGATTTTGCACAAACTGTTATCATGCCTGGCGATCCTTTACGAGCCAAATTTATTGCAGAAAATTATTTAACTGACGCAAAACAAGTTTGTAATGTACGTAATATGCTTGGATATACAGGCCTTTATGATGGTGTTGCTGTTTCTGTGATGGGGCATGGAATGGGTATCCCATCAATGACACTTTATGCACATGAATTAATTAATGACTATAACGTTAAACGCATTATTCGAGTTGGTAGTATAGGCGCAACCCAACTAGGAATTAAAATGCGAGATGTTATTTTAGCGATGGCTGCTGGAACAGATTCTATGACTAATCAAAAAAGAGCGGGTGGTTATAATATTGCAACTTCCGCGACGTTTTCATTATTACATCGTGCATATGAAATAGCTAATGAGATGGGTTTACCTGTAAAAGTTGGTAATGTTTTTAGTGGTGATCTTTATTATGACCCAGATGAAAAGTTAATTGGTACGCTCGAAAGATCGGGTGTTTTAGGTATAGATATGGAGGTCGCAGGTCTATATGGTATTGCACAGCAGTTTAATATTGAGTCATTAGCCATTTTAACAGTTTCAGATCATTGTTTAACTGGCGAAGAAACGACTGCAGAGGAGAGGCAATTAACATTCAATAATATGATAAAGCTGGCTTTAAATGTTGCCACATAATCCTAATTAGTTATGTAATGTATATCTTTGGATAATGATATGATAAATAAATTATCTCTTACTCTTATCAGTTTTTTAGCTAATTTCATTATGGCTGGTTTTGCCAGTCAATTTGGTATGCTAATTGAACCAATTGCACAAAGTTTCAGTGCTGATGTCGATAATGTTGCATTCATTTTTTCTTTATTAAATGGAGGGGCATTATTGGGAACAATTTTAGCATTTTTTTTAATTGATATTATTGGTATTAAACGAATTACCTTACTAAATTATAGTATTATCATAATATGTTCATTTATTTTATATCTCACTAAATCTCTAATAATACTTAAATTTTGTATGATTTTGGTTGGTTTATGTGGTGGAATAGGTTTGTGTATTGCTGGTACAATTGTGGTATCTACTTGGCAAGATAAAATACAAAGTACAATATTAGTTGTACAAGATGCTACTTTCAATATTGCTGGCGTGATCTTTCCACTTATTACAACCTACGCTTTAACTCATGACCTGTCTTGGGCTACTAGTTATTTAACGGTTGGCATTGTCACTGTATTGATGTTAGTTATCATTCTATTTACCAATTTTAATTTAATTAGTAAGCCTTATGCTGATCAAAAACAGCAAAGTCATCAAAAATCTGAATGGAACTTTGGCATTTTATCTGCTGGTTTTGGATTATTTTTGGCAATGCTTGCCTTATACACTTTTTTAACTTGGGCGCCATTATTTGTGAGTTATAAATTTTCTATTTCATTTGAAAATGCAGGCAATATTATTACTCAATATTGGGGTGCAGCCTTGATAGGGGCTCTCGTTTCGACAGCAATTGTTACACGCATTAAAATTGAGTATTTTTTTGTAACTATTATTATATTAGCCTTTATTATGACGTTGTTGATTGTTAATATTCAACATATTGATTATATTGGTTACTTTACCTATGGATATGGTTTTGTTTGTGCTGCATTATATAATGCCTTTGTCGCTTACGGCGTGACATTTGTAAAAAATGCCTCAAGTAAAAATGTGTCATATATTTTAATCAGTGGCAGTGCTGGAGCCATGTTTAGTCCGGCAATTAGTTCTGTATTGAGTAAGAATTTCAGTATTCAAATTATTATGAATGCAATCCCAGTTTTTTATGTAATTATTATTATAATGTTAGCTATTTCAATGATCGAGAAGAAGAGGACAAGTAGCATCGATAAAATTTAACAAAAAATAATGAATTACAAAAAGTTAAAATAAAATAGTATATCGCTATTATTATCACAGTTGATTATAATTATGCCATATTAAAATAAGATAATGATATGGATAATTGAATATCTAGATTTTACAAATATAAAGTAATATTGTGATTAAAAGTTCGTTAGTTGTGATAATTTTATGCAGTTGAGATCATTAAATAAAGGTCGTTTTAGCCAATATTGGCAAGATAATAATCAATTATTTGAAAGAATTATAGAGCAGTGTATTGTTGATAAAAAAATTGTTGATAAAAAGACTATTCTTTTTCGTCAGGGATGTAAAGTCGATAAGTTAATTGTTGTTTATAATGGAACGATTTCGATACGTTATCAGGCAAATAATGGGCGCTGTTTTCATCTTGGTACCGTAGATTGTGATGAGCATATTTTCGGTGAAATGGAGTTTTTTACCGATTATTTATGTCAATTTGATATTATCGCAGAAGATGTGTTGACCATTGCTGTAATTAGTATCGATAAATTATATCTATCATTACTTGAACATCCTAAATTAGCACTGTTTTTTGCCAGTGCTATCGCCTTTGATTATCAGGAAACATTAGATATTTTATTAAAGAGAACGTTATATTCAATTTGTTTTAATATTGCATTTGATATTTATCAGCATCATCTAAATGTCCATCCAGTAAATAATTTCCAAAAAAACTATTTAGAAGCTGAACGTTTTGGCACAACAGATCGTGTCTATCGCCGTGCTGTTAATGAATTAATAAATTTAGATATCGTACATAAAGTTGCAGGGAAATTGGAAATTAAAGATATCAATAAGCTCAAAGCTTTTATTGAATGTCAGGAGAAATTCGCTAAATAATTAAAAAAAAGTTAACACATTTCAGAAAAAGTACCCACTTTTGAGATTTTAAACAAAAGAGAAAAAATCAATTTGAAATCGCAATCGAAGACCGGAGCAACGCTGGCAAATTAGTGATTGGGTTGTTTGTATTAGGCGTGATGGAATTATTAATTTTAAAGTATTTTCAATCGCTCGTACTGGTTGCTTTTTCAATCATCTGTTTCATATAATCTATGATAGCATCGTATATAAAGCGAGAAATACCTAGCGAATATGTTAATCATATTAAAGCACAAATTAGGGATAATCGTCCTGTTAATCATCAATTAAGTATTGAATCAAATTTTAATGTTCTTTATCCCGATCACCGGAAAATGTTTCCTCCTAATAACAGTGATATATCGATTGATATGCAGGCAGAACTTAAAACTACACAATTACTCAGTTACGGTGACTATTTATCATTAAGTGATGAAGTGAAAAATTATGGTGCACCAAAATTTATCTACCATAATGTTTTATTGGCTTTTACGCGGTTAATACTTGCCGTGTTAATTTTCTTTTTTACCAATGCCGATAAAAAATTTGATCTTACCTTTCAGATATTAACTGATTTGATCACCATTAGGAATATTGATGATAAAAAAAGTATAAATAAATCGTCAATAAAATTAATTAGTTAATATAATGCAAATTTTTCAGGTAATAGTAGCACCCATAAAAAAGCAGATAAAGTAAAAAATATAAATTATCACAATTAAAAGAATTCGAAATTATTAGTTACTATTCAAACGATATATAATTTTGATAAAGAACAGTTATTCTCATTTTCGTAGCCCATTTTGATCAACAATTTTGTATTGCTATTAGTTATCTTAATCATCTTTATCAATAGTATTTTGATTATTTGGAAAAAAGGTACGAATCAGTTGAGATTAGGAAAAAATCATCAGTAATTATAAAGAAAAAATTATTCAAGATACAAATTAATGGTTTTGGATTAATATTTAGACGGATTAGCTAAATAATCAATATTATTTAATTGAGCAAAGTGAGTAACTTATTTGCTGTGCTTAATTATTCAATTGTGAGCTAAGACAGAATCTGTTATACTAATTTCCCGTCTGATTCATCGTATATTGCAGTGATTTTTATAGTTTAAAATCGATGTAATATTATTCAATTAAATTAATAATGGTCTGGTATTAATGGTCACTAATTATATTTTTGTTACAGGCGGTGTCGTTTCTTCTTTAGGTAAAGGCATTGCCGCAGCGTCTCTTGCTGCAATTTTAGAAGCCCGCAATTTAAAAGTCACCATGCTAAAACTTGATCCCTACATTAATGTTGATCCGGGTACAATGAGCCCTATTCAACATGGTGAAGTTTTTGTGACTGAGGACGGTGCTGAAACAGATCTAGACTTAGGTCATTATGAGCGTTTTATACGTACAAAAATGACACGTAAAAATAACTTCACAACTGGACGTATCTATTCTGACGTATTACGTAAAGAGCGTCGTGGAGACTATTTAGGGGCAACTATTCAAGTTATTCCTCATATTACTAACGAGATTAAATCGCGTGTAATTGAAGGTGCAAAAGGTTTTGATGTCGCGATTGTTGAAATTGGTGGCACGGTAGGGGATATTGAATCGTTACCATTTTTAGAAGCGATCCGTCAATTAGCCGTTGATGTTGGTCGTGAGCATACTCTATTTATGCATCTAACATTAGTTCCATATTTAGCATCATCTGGTGAAGTTAAAACCAAACCAACTCAACATTCAGTGAAAGAACTTCTTTCAATTGGTATTCAACCAGATGTTCTTATTTGTCGTTCAGATCGCATTATTCCTGCAAATGAAAGATCTAAAATTGCACTATTTTGTAATGTGCCTGAGCGTGCAGTTATTTCACTTAAAGATGTCGATTCTATTTATAAAATTCCGGCATTATTAAAATCACAAAATTTAGATACCTTCGTTTGCAATCGTTTCCATCTTGAATGCAAAGAAGCGGATCTTTCTGAGTGGGAACAAGTAATTTATGAAGAAGCCAATCCAGTTGGTGAAGTTACAATTGGTATGGTGGGTAAATATATTGCTCTACCTGATGCTTATAAATCAGTGAATGAAGCATTAAAACATGGTGGATTAAAAAATCGTTTAACTGTGCATATCCGTTATATTGATTCAGAAGATCTTGAATCACGCGGTACGGAACTGTTAAAAGGTTTAGATGCGATTCTCATTCCTGGTGGATTTGGTTATCGTGGCGTTGAAGGTAAAATCATGGCAGCTCGTTATGCCCGTGAAAATAAAATCCCTTACTTAGGTATTTGTCTTGGTTTACAAGTTGCAATGATTGAATATGCACGTAATGTAGCTGGGATTAAAGATGCCAATTCTACTGAGTTCGTTAAAGATTGTGCTAACCCTATTATCGCTTTAATTACTGAGTGGAGCGATGAATCAGGTAATGTGGTACAACGTAATGAAAACAGTGATTTAGGTGGTACTATGCGTTTAGGATCTCAGATTTGCCATTTAGAACCGAATTCATTAGTATATAGCATGTATAAAAATGAGTCGATCACGGAGCGTCATCGTCATCGCTACGAAGTAAATAATAATTTATTACCAAAAGTAGTTGAAGCTGGGTTAAAAGTAACAGGTCTTTCAACAGATAGAAAACTTGTTGAGATCATTGAAATCCCAGATCATCCATGGTTTGTTGCTTGTCAATTCCACCCGGAATTTACCTCGACACCACGAGATGGACACCCACTATTTGGGAGTTTTGTGAAAGCTGCCAAAACTTATCAAGAGCAGCAACAAAAATAGTTTTTGGATTAACATTAGTAATATATCTGTCATATAGAGGAAAATAACATGGCAAAAATCGTTAAAGTACATGGTCGTGAAGTAATCGACTCTCGTGGTAACCCAACTGTTGAAGCAGAAGTTCATTTGGAAGGTGGCTTTGTTGGTTTAGCAATCGTTCCATCAGGAGCATCAACAGGTTCACGTGAAGCATTAGAACTTCGTGATGGTGATAAATCTCGCTTTTTAGGTAAAGGCGTATTAAAAGCTGTTGAAAATGTAAATGGCCCAATCGCTAAAGCTGTTGTTGGTAAGGATGCGCTAGATCAAGCAGCTATCGACCAAATCATGCTTGACTTAGATGGAACTGACTTCAAATCTAACTTAGGTGCTAACTCAATTCTTGCTGTTTCTTTAGCAACTGCTAAAGCTGCTGCTGCTGCTAAAGGTGTTCCACTTTTTCAACATATCGCAGATCTTAACGGCACACCAGGTCAATACTCTATGCCATTACCAATGATGAATATTATCAATGGTGGTGAGCACGCTGATAACAACATCGACTTACAAGAATTCATGATTCAACCAGTTGGTGCTAAAACAGTTCGTGAAGCAATACGTATGGGTTCTGAAGTATTCCATAACTTAGCAAAAGTTTTACATGCTAAAGGTATGAATACTGCTGTTGGTGATGAAGGTGGTTTTGCGCCTAACTTAGGTTCAAATGCAGAAGCATTAGCATGCATTAAAGAAGCTGTAGAAAAAGCAGGTTATGTACTAGGTAAAGACATTACTTTAGCGATGGACTGTGCCGCTTCTGAATTCTATAACAAAGAAACAGGTAAATATGTACTAAAAGGTGAAGGTAACAAAGAATTCACTGCAGAAGAATTTACTCACTATTTAGAAGGTTTAACTAATGAGTATCCAATCGTATCTATCGAAGACGGTTTAGATGAAAGTGATTGGGAAGGTTGGGCATACCAAACTAAAGCTCTTGGTAACAAAATCCAATTAGTTGGTGATGATCTATTTGTTACTAATACTAAAATCTTCAAACAAGGTATTGAAAAAGGCATCGCAAACTCTATATTAGTTAAAGTGAACCAAATTGGTACATTAACTGAATCTATCGCTGCAGTTAAAATGGCGAAAGATGCTGGTTATACCGCTGTTATTTCTCATCGTTCTGGTGAAACTGAAGATTCAACTATTGCTGATTTAGCTGTTGGTTTAGCTGCTGGTCAAATCAAAACTGGTTCTATGAGCCGTTCTGACCGTGTTGCTAAATATAATCAATTAATTCGTATTGAAGAAGCATTAGGTTCTAAAGCACCTTTCAACGGTTTGAAAGAAGTTAAAGGACAATAATTATTGTTATTAAACTGATTATTTACTTTAATAGAAAAACGGTGACCAGTTCACCGTTTTTTATTTTCACATAATTCAGTCTTTTATTCGGAACAGTTGCGCCAACTCAGATTGTGTTGTAACCTTATTGTTCGATTTTTATGGCTTTTTACTAATATTTCATTATTATTTATTAGTTTAGTCATCATATAACTATTTAATAAAATAACTTATTGATTTAATTTTTTTGCTTATGAATAATATTACGAATATGTCCCAGCCTAAAAGTAAGTGGCAACTGTTTAACTGGCTTTGTACCGGTAAACTTCCGCTCAATGAACTGTGGCTAAAATCGACTTATCGTTTCAAATTTTTTTTTCGAACCTTATTTTTAAGTCCGATAACATTCAAATTATTGGATAAATTGAGATTATATCCATTACTGGGCTATTATTTATCATGCCAAACCAATTTACCATGTAAATTACAACGACCTTATTTAGCCTCTTGTTTAAGTCAACAAGAACGTTTTGAGGCATTAGCCTACCATTATGACTTTTTTGCTAAACATCCTGACAGTATGACTAAAGCTTTTTATAATCCAAATATCGCTTTTGTATTAGCTGATGTTAAGGTAAAAAATGATGCTAATATCAAAATCGCTATTCAAGCACGCAATAAGTTTGCTCGTGAAGGTGAAATCAGTCTATATTTTTATGATAACGATGGCATTGATCTGGCTACAATAACTTTTACAATAATGCAATATCAACAAAAAACAACACTTTTTATCGCTGGACTACAAGGTACAGGTCATCGTGAGGCTCGCATTCGAGTACAACAAGCAACAAAACAGTGTTATGGACTGTTTCCTAAACGTGTTGCGCTAGAGGCGATATTAGTCATTGCGCGCTATTTTAATCTAGAACAAATAGTGGCGGTGGGTAACAAAACGCATATTTACAACAATTGGCGCTACAATAGCCGACAAGAACGTATTTTATCGGATTACGATGATTTCTGGTTAACCATTGATGGCAAGCAAGACAGCAATGGTTTATTTATATTACCAAATCAAATCTATCGAAAATCACTGGATGAAATCGCTAGTAAAAAACGATCAGAATATCGCAATCGTTATGCTTTATTGGATCAACTCGAAAATAGTATTATAGAGAATTTGGCTTTATTAAAATAATAAACTAGCTTTATTGTTAATTACAATATCTCTATATTAAAATATACAAAAGTGTCGCTTGTATAAGGTGTTTACAAGCGACACGTAAAATCGACTTATCCTGCATAATTATGCTAGTCTACTTAGCCCAATTGTCGATTTATCGAAAGCTTCATATAAGTAAGATAATAATTAAAACTAAATAGTCAGGGAATAAAAAATGTATTTTGGTCTTCTTATTGCATTTGTGCCATTGTGTTTGGGATATTTAATCACTTTTAAAAACCAACAATGGATAACCAAAATTAACAAAACCCTTAGCTGGATGGTTTATTTTATTCTATTTCTAATGGGTTCCGAATTAGCTCACCTTGATAATCTCAAAGATAATTTACAAACTATCTTATTTTATGCTGGTATTTTATTTATATGTACTTTTGGTGGTAATTTTATCTTTTTAATGTTATTTGATATTTTCCTACCTTGGCAAACCACTCATACTAAACATGATATTGGTTCACGTTTTAAAATGATTTTAGAATCATTACGGGTTTGTATTGCTTTGATTCTAGGTTTTATTGCTGGCCTAATTCCTCTTTTTATCTGGCATTACAATGAAGACATTACTAAGATTGTTTTGATCTTTTTACTCTTATTGGTCGGTATTCAGTTACGGAGTAATAATATCTCATTAAAGCAAATCTTACTTAGTAAAGTTGGTATTGCTACCACAATAATTGTAATAATTAGTACTTTTTTAGGCGGTATTTTAGCGGCATTGATATTCAATCAGCCAATTCGGGTCGGATTAGCTATGTCATCTGGGTTTGGCTGGTATTCACTTTCTGGACTCTTAATGACAGAAGCGCATGGTGCAATTATTGGTAGTGCCACCTTTTTAAACGATATTTTACGAGAATTATGCGCCATCATTTTAATTCCGAGTTTAATAAAACGTTATAAACTTACTGCATTGGGTTTATGTGGTGCCACCTCTATGGATTTTACCTTACCGATGCTACAAAAAGGCGCAGGTATAATGATTGTTCCTTCTGCAATTGTTCAAGGATTTTTATTAACCTTAATTATGCCAATATTTATGACGTTATTTAATTATGGCTTCTTTTTTTAATAATGAGTAATAACTCATTATTAAAATTTAACTTTTTACTTTTGTTTTAATCTTAAACTTATGATCATGCATTTAATAACTTATTACTCTGCTCTTATTATCCACTATTAAGAAATTTAAGTCATTTATCCTATCTTTAATTCAATAATTACTAATGATAGTCATTCATTTAGCCATAAATTCTCATCATTTTAATATTTAGATCTTAGTCACAAATTTATTAAAAAATAATTTTCTCTATTTTTTTACTCTATATAATCGAACAAAAGATTAGCTATTAATCATTTGTTCGGAGGTTTCATGGTTAGTATCGTATTAGTGTCACACAGTAAAAAAATCACTGATGGACTTAAAGAAATGATAGAAGATATGGTGGATTCAACGGGTGATGTAAAAATTTTTTCAGCAGGAGGAACGGAAGATGGTCGAATGGGAACAGATCCTCTCGCAATTTATAACATCATCAAACAATCTTCTGATCATCGTAATATTCTAATCTTTGCTGATATTGGTAGTGCCATTTTGAGTGCTGAAACAGCCATTGACCTTATAGAAGACGAACCATTAAAAAACAAAGTGACATTAGTTGATGCACCTTTAGTCGAAGGTGCTTTTGTTGCATCAATTCAAGCTATGGTTGATGACGATATTGAAGGTATTTTAGCTGAATTACAAAATATTTAATAAGAGATAATTGAGATGAAATTTTTTCGAAGTTTTGTTGGTTATTGTATCGCAGGAATGATCGTTATGGCGGTTTGGTCTCAATTAGGCGCTTACGGCATCTTTGGCGGATATTTGGCTGCAATTATGATTATCGGACCAATGTGGTATATGAATCATTATATCAATTTAACAGGTAATGAAGATGATGCAGCTTTTGTTGACATGGGATTGGCAATTGCCGTGTGTGGCATTATGCGAGACACCTTTATCCAAGGTGGTAGCGCTTTTGTTGCTTCATTACCCACTATATTGTTAGTTATATGTGGTGCGACTTTAGGTGGTATTACAGCAGCTTACATTGAAAAGGATATGGCAAAGAAAAAAGACTTTATCAATGAAAATCCAAGAGAGCCAGGTTTGAGGCGTTCTGATTTTGAAAAATTAAAAGAGACAAAAGAGAAGATTTTACGTAGCAAACAAATCAAAGTTTTTCAAAAAAAGAGATAAATACTGAATTCTGGAGTGAATAATTATGTCTATAAAACTCGCGATAGCCACTTTAATTGGGGCGTTTATTTTCCCATTTGTGATAAGGATGGCATGGGGACGGATGGTCGATAATTGGGGTCCTATTGGTGGATGGATGGCCGCTGCTTTCATTGTTGGTACTGTATGGTGCATTAATCACGGCATAACAACACCCATGATCACCCAAAGTGGTTCGGCATGGGTCGACCAAGGGTTAGCAGCAGGGGTCGGTGTGTGGGTAGCTTCGGCTTTAACGGGTGGTAGCAAACTCAAATCTGTAAAAAATGTTATGGCAGCGATAAGTGCAGGTATTGTCGGTGGATATATATTATCACTTTTCCTAGTTTGATTAGTGATACAGTAGATGTTGGAAGGATGGAGAGGTAACAATATGAAAAGATTGATTAATGATGGTTATGATGTTGTTGAAGAGATGTTAGAAGGATACTGCTTGGCACACAGCAGTTATGTTGAACTTAAACAAAATTGTGATCGAGTTGTGGTAAGTAAACATATTAGTACTGAACCAAGAGTAAGAATAATTATTGGAGGTGGTTCTGGACATGAACCGGCATTTTTAGGATATGTTGGTAAAGATTTTGCAGATGCAGCTGCGGTGGGGAATGTAAATACTTCCCCTTCTCCTGAATATTGTTATGAAGCGGTAAAGGCTGTTGATTGTGGCAAGGGATGCCTTTTTGTATATGGAAATTACGCTGGTGATGTAATGAATTTTGATATGGGGGCAGAATTAGCTGCTGAAGAGGGGATCCGTGTTGAAACGGTTACCGTGACTGACGATATCTATTCATCACAAAATGTTGCTGATCGGCGAGGTGTGGCTGGCGATGTGTTTGTTTTCAAAATTGCAGCCAGCGCAGCAGCGAAAGGTTATGACTTAGATAAAGTTAAGTCGCTAGCTGAAAAAGCCAATGCGAATACTTATTCTATGGGGGTCGCATTATCTTCGTCTACCTTGCCAGTGACAGGTGAAGTCATTTTTGATATGCAAGATGGTGATATGGAAGTTGGCATGGGTATTCATGGTGAACCTGGTATAGAAAGAACTAAATTAGCAAAAGCCGATATTGTGGTGAGCCAATTAGTCGATCATCTTTTACAAGAATCAAAACTACAAGCTGGTGACGAAGTTCAATTACTGATAAATGGATTAGGTGGTTTAGCTTTAATGGATCAATATATCTGTTATCGAAAAACACATAAATTACTTGAACAAAAGGGGATCAAGATTTATCAACCGCTTGTTGGTAATTATGTCACTTCAATGGATATGGTAGGCATGTCTATTTCTATGATCAAACTTGATGATGAGTTGAAAGGTTTATTAAGTCATCCTTGTGATACACCTTATTTCAAGATTGCCTATTAATCATCAAGGAGAGAAAAAATGAGCGCTTTGGAACTAAACAAAACTTATTTTATTGAGACATTCAAAAAAATTGCTGATATGGCAGAGCAAAATCGCGATCATTTAAGTCAATTAGATTCTGATATTGGTGATGGTGATCACGGTATCAATCTTACCATTGGCTTTCGTGAAGTTTCAAAGCAACTGGATATATTATCCGATACAACGGCGGATATTGCAGAGTTGATGAAAAAAGTTGGCATGATTTTATTGAGTAAAGTTGGGGGTGCATCAGGCCCTTTATATGGTAGTTTTTTTATGAAAATGGCTAATCATACAGTTGGAAAACAATCGGTAACTTTCAAAGAATTTTGCCAAATGTACCAAGATGGGGTAGAGGCGGTACAATTCCGTGGAAAAGCCGAACTCAATGATAAAACCATGATTGATGCTCTCATACCGGGTCTTAATGTATTGAAACATTATCAAGAAGAGGATGATCCGATTAAGACATTGGAAACATGTGTAAGTGAAATGAAAAAAGGCTCAGACAATACCATTAATTTAATTGCAAAAAAAGGTCGATCAATGCGATTAGGTGAAAGGGCAATTGGTCATAGGGATGCAGGTTCTGAATCAGCTTGGATGATTATGAATGAATTTTTAAAACAATTAAAACTAGAGAAGTAATTCTAGAGTAGTAAATTAATTATTATTTAATTTAATTTAATTTAATGATAATTAATTGGTTAGCGATGTATTTCTATGAGGGTAATAATATGGATAAGGTTTTTGTCAGTCCTAACAGATATGTACAAGGGAAAGATCTACTTACACGAGCAGATGCTTATATCAAACCTTTTGGTTCAAATTTTTTAATTTTAGCCGATAAAAATATTTGGAATATTGCCGCCAATTTACTTGCAGATTCATTACAAAAATCCGATTTAAACATTACAAAAGCCGTTTTTAATGGTGAATGTTCAATGGTTGAAATTAATCGATTACTTGAAGAGTATAAATCTCAAAAGTTTGATGCAATTATTGGTGTGGGTGGTGGTAAAACTTTAGATACAGCCAAGGCTCTAGCAGCTAAATATAACATACCAAAAATATGTGTACCGACGACCGCATCGACAGACGCGCCTACCGCTAAAGTTTCAGTTGTGTACACTCAAGAAGGTGTTTTTGATTTCTTATGGCACCATTATAAAAATCCAGATTTAGTATTAGTCGATACAAGAGTCATTGCTCATGCTCCTGTAAGATCATTAAAATCGGGGATTGCTGATGGTTTAGCAACTTGGGTTGAAGCAAGAACCTCTATTCGCATTTGTCATAAAACTGATGCTGGTGGGATTGCTACTATTGCAGGAGAAGCTATTGCAAGGGAATGCGAAAAGACGATTTTTAAATATGCATTATTAGCTGTTGAAGCTAATGAACAAAAATTAGTAACCCCAGCGTTAGAAGCTGTCGTTGAAGCGAATACTTTGTTAAGTGGCTTAGGATTTGAAAATGGAGGATTAGGTGCTGCCCATGCTATCCATAATGGCTTTACTGCGGTACCCGGTGATGTACATCATTTAACCCATGGTGAAAAAGTAGCTTATGGAACCATTGCTCAACTTGTTTTAGAAGGCCGTCCAATTGATGAACTTGAACGATATATTGATTTATATATTAAGTTAGGTTTACCAATTACATTGGAAGAGGTGCATTTAGATAAAATTAGCGAAGAGGAATTTCAACTAATTGGGAAAAAAGCAATTGATCCGGTTGAAACAATTCACAGTATGCCTTTTGAAGTTACCGCTGATGATGTTATTCAAGCTATTAAAGCGACCGATTATCATGTTAAAAGTTATAAAAAACGTTTAGGCATTAAATAAGATTAGAATAACACTTTATTCTTGAAATTTAAAAAATTCGAGAATGAAGTGTTTTTATATAACCTTTTTAAATTGTTCTAGGCAAGTTAGTTTATTAAATCAATGATAAGTGAAACTATTTTTATCTCTATGTTATTACACTCATTTATTCATATTTAAATTGGCTAACACTTTTGCCTGAAAATTATGTAACTATTTAAAGGATGAGTTATGAAAAAAATATACATAGGCACCAGTTGGAAAATGAATAAAACGCTTGCAGAAGCGTTATTATTTTGTGAACAATTTCGAACTTTTTACCCAGAAAACTTAAAACCTAAAATCCAACCTTTTGTTATTCCTCCATTTACTTGTGTTCGTGAAGTTTCAGATTATCTACTAAATAATAAAATTAATTGTTTAACTGGTGCCCAAAATATGCACTTTGAAGATTCGGGCGCTTTTACCGGTGAAATATCGCCTATCATGGTCAAAGATACAGGAGCAAAAATTGTTGAAATAGGGCATTCTGAACGTCGAGCTAATTTTGGTGAAAATGATATAACCATTAATAAAAAAGTGAAAGCTGCTTTGAAACATGGATTAACACCTTTAGTTTGTATTGGTGATAGTCATGAAGAAAAGTCTTTAGGTGTATCAGCTGAAACAGTGATTAAACAAATGAAAATAGCCTTATTTGAGATTGATAAACAGCACGCGACCCAAGTGATTATAGCTTATGAACCAATATGGGCGATAGGTGAAAATGGTATTGCTGCAACTCCAGAAGAGGCTCAATATATTCATCATCAGCTGCGAACAGCTTTAGTTGAACTCTATGGTCAACAGATCGCCAATCAAATGATACTTTTATATGGAGGCAGCGTAAATCTTGAAAATTCAACTTCATTAATCGCTCAACCAGATATTGATGGCTTATTTATTGGTCGTAGTGCATGGCAAGCTACAGGTTTTTGTAATATATTATCAGCAATTAATCAGCAAAATTAATGTTATGACAAAAGGCTAAAATAATGGATATATTTGAAGATAAGCAAGAAACAGAGCTACTTACCGAAATTGCTGTCGCTTACTATGAGTATGAGCAGACTCAAGAAGAGATTGCCAAGCGATTTGGTATTTCTCGCATTAAAGTCGGTCGGTTACTTAAAAAAGCAAGATCTGAAGGAATTGTAGAAATTAATGTTAAATATCATCCAATATTTAGTTCAAGAATCGAACAACAATTTATTAATAGTTTTGGTATAAAACGAGCGCTAATTGCTTTAGATCATCAAGATGAGGATGAACAACGCAGACAAGTAGCCGCACTTGTGACTAATTATTTATCGAGTGTTTTAAAAAAAGGTGTGACAGTGGCGGTTGGACAAGGTCGTAATGTTGCCGCGATTGCAAGTCATGTGGGTGTTTTTCCTGAAAAACAGTGTAAATTTATTTGCGGAATTGGTGGTACCCAAAGAGTTGGAGAAATTATTGATGCCGATCATATTAGCCGAAGTTTAGCTAGAAAATTTAATGCGAGCAGTGAAACGCTTTATGCGCCAGCCTATGTTGAAAATCGAGAGCTTAAAGAAGCTTTTATTCAAAATAGAGTCATCAAAGATACATTAGAACGAGCAGCCAAAGCAGATATTGCGTTAGTCGGTATTGGTGATATGAACGAAAATAGTTACATGGTGCAATTGGGGTGGTTTACTCCCCAAGAGATAACTCATGCAACTTTGAAGCAAGGTGTGGTAGGCGATATTGCGGGTTATGGTTTTTTTGATATCAATGGGGATCCCGTTGATACGGCTATGAATGATCGAGTAATTGGTCTTAGCATAGATGAACTCCGTAATATCCCGTGTGTTATTGCCATAGCTTCTGAAAATACTAAAGCAACAGCGATTTTAGGCGCGCTTCGCTCTGGTGTTATAGACATTATTGCAACCAGCGCATCAAATGCTCGAACGGTACTCAATTTACAACAAAATCAGATTAAATAATTGGCTGTAAAAAAGTTTGAGGTTAACTATACGTTTTAGTATAAAAAAGTGAAACATCCTAAATATTCAATAATAAATAGGTTATTAAAACGATGAACGTTTGTTAAATTAACAAAGAAAAATAAGTTAATAAAAATTCATGTTGTCATTAACAACTGATCATTAGCAAATAATAATTTTATAGATCTTGTATCTAATTTAAGTAGGATTGATTGGTGTATTCATTTTTATGGATGATTGATTAAAACATTGCTCTAATACATGGATAAATGTATTAGAGCATTTTATTTTAACACTAATATAATGATTTCAAGTCTAACTTATATAAATCAATTATACTAATTTATTTATTTTAAAGAGTTATAACAAACGCTTGATCACTTTATCTACGCGGATTCGGCTCAATCTTTTTATTAATTTATGAACGCGCTTCGGATAAAATTGACTCGCTTGAATCTGTTGAAAATGTGTAATTAATGTCGTTTTTTGGCGTATTGTATCAAGCTCATGGATGATTTGTTCCTGTAATTCTTGTTTAGGATCATGAATCAAAATACCATTTTCAAGGTCTAAACGCCATGCTCTTGGATTAAGATTGTTACCGGTAATTAACATCCATTCATTGTCAACCCAAACCCCTTTTAAATGATAGGTCTGATCATTATCTTTCCATAATCTGATAATTAACTGTTCCTTATCAACATATGACTGCAATCGTTCAATAAAGTTTCTTAAATAAATTTCATACAAATAAGGTAAACCGCCGGAAATATTGAATGGTTTGTCTTCAGGAATATAAAAGTCATTCGCTTCTTTATCACCAATAATAATTTCAACTTGTTTGCCCTTTCTAAGCAAACGAATAATGTCACGAACTAAGATATTTGGCAGATTAAAATAGGGCGTGCATAAAGTCACTTTTTGTTGTGCTGAATTAATTAAATGGTGAATGGTTTTATTTAATGAATTATTTCGACCTAAGCCTGCAATCGGTGATACGGATAATTCATTATTATTTGCATTATTGGTATATTGATAATTCGTTTCAGAAAGATGTTGACGTAATACTTTAATTTCGCCTTTAATTTGCTTGCGTGATTTATGTTCTGAAACATCTAAACGTTGCAAAGCGTCAGAAGGTAAAAAGTTATTATCGATATAATCAATCATGCTTTGTGCAAGTAATTTATTGGTAATAAGATGATATCTGTCATAACGATAATGATCGAGTTTATGCAGGTATACGTTATTCAGGCTAGCACCACTGTAAATAACTGTATCATCAATAATAAATCCTTTAAGATGTAAAACCCCAAGTACTTCACGACGATTAATTGGAACACCATATACCGGAACATCGACATCAGGATGCAGCAATTTCATTTGGTGATAAAAACGCGCATTGGTGTGCGTTTTATCTTCTCCAATTCGACCACGTTGTGCACGATGCCAATCTACAAAGACTTTAATATCTAAATTAGGATTGATTATTTTTGCTTGGTAAAGAGCATTAAGTATTTCTTGTCCAGCTTCGTCTTGTTCTAAATAGAGTGCAACAATATAAATTCGAAATTGGGCATTTTTGATTTTTTCAAGTAAAGCTTGCCTATATGCTTTAGGGTTATACAAAATACTATATTGATCTGCATTTTGCTGGATTTTTGCTAATTCATTAAGATGCTTTTGGTGATTATATTTAATAAAAGGTATTCTCATGATTCATATATTATTGTGACTGGTTCAAATTGTAGAATAACACACTTTAAGCCAGAAAATAACACTCCTTATATCATAGGCCTGAGCCAATATTGTTTATATAATTTTTCTTATTTAATTTAGTACATAAATATTATTTTTTTAAGATTGTTCATTAATCCATGTTTGAATGATTTTATACGTCAATGCCAATACCACTGGACCAATAAATAATCCCATTAAACCAAAGCTGAGTAAACCACCGATTACCCCAAATAAAATCAGTAAAAATGGTAAATCAGCCCCTTTTTTTATTAAATATGCACGCATTACACTATCAAGAGTGGTTAAAATAATTGCTACAACAATTAATATAATTCCTGAAAGAGTATGGCCATTCCAAAATTGCCAAATGATACAACCGAGCATGACAATGACAGGGCCGATTTGTGCAACACAGCAGATAAATAACACCAGTGTTAAAACGCCAGCTAGTGGCATTTTTGTTATAATAAAACTGATTCCACCAATTAGGGCTAGAGTGATTGCCGTTACTACCACGCCAAGTGCTACTGCACGAATTGATTGTCCTGCTAGTGTTACGGTAATGGCACCATATTGTTTAGATAAACGATTAGCAAATAAATAAACGTATTTGGTAATCATTTCACCTTTAAGGTAAAGTAATAAACTGAAAATGATCATGACACCAGCATGAAAGATGAATATACTGATGTTGGTTACTTGTGATAACAACCAACCTATTAGCGTTCCAATGTAAGGTTGAATACTGGAGATCAGGTCAGAACCATCCGTTTTAATGATATTTAGCCAATTTTGATGAAGTTCTGGTCCGAAAGTCGGGATACTTTCCAGCCAATCAAATGTAGGTAATTCATGATGTGATAAAGATTTGGCCCATTCAATGAGATGGTGACCATTTTGTGCAACACTGCTGATAATTAAAAGAAATGGAATAATACAGACAAGTGCTAAAATTAATGCCATTATTGTTAACGATAACCAGCGTTTATTAAACATTTTTTTCTGGATTTTTATCATTAATGGCCATGTCGCTATAACTACCATAACAGCCCAAAAAAAACCAAATAAGAAAGCTTCAACAACACGATAGGTAATAATGATTAGTAATCCTATCAGTAATAAGTTTAAAATTAACTTCAATAAATCATAGGTATTTTTTTCTGCTGGCATTTGTGCACCATTTTTATTAATCTAAATAGTGTTATTATACGCACTATCATTAAAAAATCATATGTTAGTGTAAATGATAAATCTTTGATGGAGAAACAAAAATGAGAAAATTATTGTTATTGGTGTTAATGAGTGTAGTGTTACCTGCATGTTCTACAACTCCAAAACTCACCAATTCAGTTCAAAATGCGAATGATACCGCACCATATCCGGATGCTATGGTTGGCTATACTCGCTATGCAATTCACCTTCCTTCATTAGCTGATGAAAATAAAGCGCGAGTTGAAATTTTAATTGGCAAAGAGATGAATGCTGATTGTAATACACGCAGTTTAGGTGGTCTCGTTAAGCAAGAAGAATTAAAAGGATGGGGTTACAACTATTATGTTGTTGATAAAGCAAATAATGATATTTCAACACTTATGGCTTGCCCTACTGGTACTAATAAAAATCAATTTGTTACTATGAATCATAATTTAGGATTATTAGATTATAATAGTCGTTTACCAATTGTGTTTTATGTACCAAATGATTTAACAGTTAAATATCGTGTTTGGCAAACAAACTCTAAATTACTTCAAGCGAGCGCTGAATAAAAAAGAAATTTAACTGTTAATTATCGGTGAAATAAGGATTGTTTGATTAAAATATAATCACTCAATCCTGAAACTTAAGATATTTGATTTTTTAAGTAGACATCTCAAAAAAAAAATGTATTTTATCCCTCGTAATACAAGGTTAGCTCTACATGTTCATTAGCTTTTTTAATGACTTGTGATTGCCTGATTATCTCGGTTTCGCCATATCATTCAATAACGAATAATGGCAAAATTTGGGGGTCCGTTGTTTTTTCACAATGGGCTTGTGTCTAACATGTAATATCCCTAACTAGAGGAGAAGTGGTGAGCATGTTTACTCAACGTAAAACAATTCTTTCAATCATAGCTGGTGTTTCACTAGCATTATCTCAATCTGCTATAGCTAAAGATCGCGTTGTGCATTTTTATAATTGGGCAGGTCAAATTGGTAATAGCACTATCAGCGATTTCGAAAAATCGACTGGAATCAAACTTGTTTATGATGTGTATGACTCTAATGAGGCTCTTGAAGGTAAGCTAATGGCTGGTCATTCTGGTTTCGATGTCGTTTCACCATCGGACAGTTTTTTAGAAAGACAAATTAAAGCTGATATTTATCTACCATTAGATAAAAGTAAATTGCCAAATTGGAAAAATCTTGATCCAAATTTAATGAAATTAATGGCTAACCATGATCCAGATAACAAGTATGCGATCCCTTATGTATGGATGACTACAGGTATCGGTTATAACATTGATAAAGTTAAAGAACGTCTAGGAGATAATGCTCCTGTTGATAGTTGGGATTTAGTTTTTAACCCTGAAAATATGGAAAAACTTAAAGATTGTGGTGTGGCATTTTTAGATGCTCCAACTGAAATCTTTTCAAGTGCTCTGAAATATTTAGGCAAAGATCCAAACAGTACAGATGCAAAAGATTATACTGGTGCAACTTATGAATTGTTGTCGAAAGTCAGACCATATATCCGTTATTTCCATTCATCTCAATATGTTACTGATTTAGCAAATGGTGATATTTGTGTGATTTTAGGATGGTCTGGAGACATTTTACAAGCTCGTGATAGAGCTAATGAAGCAAAAAATGGTGTGCACATTGGTTATCAAATCCCGAAAGAAGGCGCGTTAGTTTTCTTTGATACATTTGCTATTCCAAAAGATTCTGCAAATCCTGATGAAGCTTATGAGTTATTAAACTTCATTCTGAAACCAGAAATTGCTGCACAAGTGACTAATGATGTTAACTTTGCAAGTGCGAATAAAGTTGCAAACGATCAGTTTGTTAAACCAGAAGTGAAAAACGATCCTGCGGTTTATCCAAGACCGGAAGTAATGGAAAAGCTATTCACTTTAACAGTGAAAGAGCCAAAACTTGAACGTGTGATCACTCGCACATGGACAAAACTTAAAACGGGCAAATAACCGTTTGAAAAAGTCAAATAATTGACTTATTTATTCTAGACGGGGAGATTCAATAATCTTTCCGTCTCGTTTTTTATGGCTTGTTGTTATGAGGAAAAAAGCGTGAACGATAAAACAACAAATCAGGTACAGCCTAAAAAAAAGATGATAACTCCATTATTGGAGATCAAAAATTTAACGAAAGTTTTCAATGATGATTATTATGCTGTTGATGATGTAAATTTAACCATTTATACCGGAGAAATTTTTGCTTTATTAGGTGCTTCGGGTAGTGGTAAATCAACATTATTGCGGATGCTTGCTGGTTTTGAACAACCAACGTCTGGACAAATTATTCTCGATGGTAAGGATTTATCACAAGTCCCTCCTTATAATCGTCCTATAAATATGATGTTTCAATCGTATGCTCTTTTTCCTCACATGACGGTTGAGCAAAATATAGCTTTTGGTCTAAAACAAGACAGACTAGACAAGAGTGAAATTAAGCATCGTGTTGAAGAAATGTTAGCACTTGTGCACATGGAACAATTTGGTAAGCGCAAGCCACACCAATTATCAGGTGGTCAAAGACAACGTGTCGCATTGGCAAGAAGTTTAGCGAAAAGACCTAAATTACTCCTGTTGGACGAACCAATGGGGGCATTAGATAAACAACTGCGTGATCGAATGCAGCTTGAAGTCGTTAGTATTTTAGAGCAGGTTGGCGCTACATGTGTAATGGTTACTCATGATCAAGAAGAAGCCATGACAATGGCAGGGCGTATTGCAATTATGAATAAAGGACAATTTGTTCAAATTGGTGAGCCTGAAGAAATCTATGAACATCCAAATAGTCGTTATAGTGCTGAATTTATTGGCTCGGTTAATGTATTTGACGGTATTTTGCAAGAAACATTAGAAGATGGCTTAATCATCAGTTGCCCTATGATTAAACAACCTTTAAAAGTGGATTACGATTCACCTGCTGTTGAAGGTGTTCCAATTCAGGTTGCCTTACGACCAGAAAAAATTAAACTTTGTGATGAAATACCAAAAGAAGGCTACAATTTTGCAACCGGTGAAGTGGTTGAAATAGCCTATTTAGGTGATCTCTCTATTTATCACGTTAAATTGGAAAGTGGACAAATTATTATTGCTCAACTACAAAACGAACATCGCTATCGTAAAGGTATGCCAACTTGGGGCGATGTCATTAACCTCAGTTGGGAAATTGATAGTTGCGTTGTACTTACTGAATAAACACAAGAGGATATATTGATGCGATCCATTTATTGTGGTTTGTTTCTAAATGCATTGGTGTTACTCAATGTTTATTTACGTTTTGTAACGACAAATGCATTTGACAATTTGTTTTTAGATGCGTTATTTACCTCTATGGTATTAAGTCTACTATTATCTTGTTTAGGTGCATATTTGGTGCATTATAAACCCTCTAAATTCGCTTACCGTTTAATTATAGCGGGCAGTATTTTATATATACCTGCCGGGTTGGGTTTAGTTGCGATTTATTTTGCATTCAAAAAAATGCGTCAACAACGAGATGATTCTGACTTAATGACATTGTACGGGCGTCTATTAGTGATAGCGATTCCTTATTTATGGATGCTATTGCTATTTTTATTGCCGTTTTTGATTGTTTTTCGTATCAGTTTTTCGGAAGCTGCTATAGCAGTACCTCCTTATACTGATCTGTTGAGTTATGAAGATGGTCTACTTAATATTGTTTTAAATTTTGGTAATTATTTCAATTTATTTGAAGATACTATCTATATCGATTCTTATTTACAATCATTAAAAGTCGCAGCTATCTCAACACTGTTATGCATTTTAATTGGTTATCCGTTAGCTTGGGCTATATCACAGTGTAAACCATCGAGTCGAAATATTTTATTATTGTTGATTATTTTGCCTTCTTGGACTTCATTTTTAATTCGTGTTTATGCTTGGATTGGTATTTTAAATCCTAATGGACTTTTAAATAATTTCTTAATGTGGTTGGGGGTAATTGATCAACCTTTAATAATTATGAAAACCTATTTAGCGGTTTATATTGGTATTGTCTATTCTTATCTACCATTTGTTGTATTGCCAATTTATACATCGTTAAGCAAAGTCGATACCACACTTATTGAAGCAGCTTTAGATTTAGGTTGTAAGCCAATTAAAACTTTCTTTAACATTATTGTACCATTAACCAAAAATGGGGTTATCGCTGGTGGAATGTTGGTCTTTATTCCTGCGGTAGGGGAATATGTAATACCTGAACTGTTAGGTCCATCGGATAGTTTAATGATTGGTACACAGCTATGGGCTGAATTCTTTAATAATCATGATTGGCCAGCAGCTTCCGCCGTTGCAACCGTGATGTTATTGATATTAATTGTCCCTATTTATTACTTTAATAAATTTCAGAACCGACAATTGGGAGGTAAATAAATGAATAATTTACCATTAATTATGCGATCTGCATTGATTGTTTTTATCTCCTCATTTTTAGGTTCATTAGTGCTGTCGATTTTAATTTCGGCATCAGGCTTTGCTTTATTGGGCAGTATTAACTTATATGTGGGATGTTTGATATTTAGCCTTATTTTGACTGGTCTTGTAACAATATCGCTATTAGTTCGATGTTTAAAAGGATTAATTATTTTATTATGTTTATCCTTTTTATATATCCCTATGATTATTTTAATCGTTTATTCGTTCAATAGTTCAAGACTTGTTACAGTTTGGGCTGAATTTTCGACCAAATGGTATTTTGAATTGGTTCATAATCAAGCGTTACTTAAAGCGGTAGGATTAAGTTTGAGTATTGCTGCAGGGGCTGCTTCGTTGGCAATAGTACTTGGTACTTTAGCTGCTTTTGCCATTATTCGTTTTAAACGATTCCGTGGCTCTAATTTATTCTCTTTTATGACAACCGCACCGCTTGTTATGCCTGATGTAATAACTGGTCTAGCATTATTATTACTATTTGTTGGAATGGGGCAAGTGCTTGGTTGGCCTAAGGAACGAGGAGCAATGACCATTTGGATGGCTCATGCAACGTTTTGTACTGCATATGTGACCGTTGTTATTAGTGCTAGATTACGAGAGTTGGATAAGTCAATTGAAGAAGCCGCATTAGATTTGGGCGCAAATCCATTAAAGGTATTTTTCATTATCACCTTACCTATGATTGCCCCAGCTCTTGTTTCTGGTTGGTTATTGGCATTTACTTTATCGCTTGATGATGTGGTTATCGCGAATTTTGTGACGGGACCAGGTGCAATGACGTTACCGAAACTTATATTTTCGAAAGTACGTTTAGGTGTGGATCCACAAGTTAATGCGTTAGCAACGATTATATTGTTAATTGTGGGTATTATTGGTTTCATTTCATGGCTTTGGATGCGACGTGCTGAAAAACGACATTTACGTGAAATTCGTATGAGCTAATTACCTTATTTATATCAAAGATTGCCGCATGATGCGGCAATTTTTTTAACCTTATAAAATATCCGTGTGTTTTTTCCTATTTTATATTATAGTGTTGGCGGTCAGTTCGCTGACAAAATTCTCAGGGCGGGGTGTAATTCCCCACCGGTGGTTATAGCCCACGAGCGCTTAATAAATTTCAATTTTATTGAGGACAAGCAGATTTGGTGAGATTCCAAAGCCGACAGTTAAAGTCTGGATGAAAGAGAGTGGCTTATCTTTTCTATATTTGCTTTATAGCAAAATCACTATGGTCAAGCACTTGCCCTGATTCTGGTATTTAATATATTTATAACTTAACTAATTTAACTTTGCTTTTGGCAATTATTGTAGATGTAAACTTATTTTAATTAATTAGATGAAATATTAGTTTGGATTAGGTTTATTTTAGTTAAGAATAAATATAATTAACTTAATAAAACAGGATAGGTATCTACCATGAATCAGTTTAATTTAAATGAATTTGGAACATCAATTGAGCGAGTAAAAAAAGCTATTGCTTCAATTAAGGCAGGATCTGGGGTATTAGTTTTAGATGATGAAGATCGCGAAAACGAAGGCGATGTCATTTGGGCGGCAGAAACAATTACAACTCAACAAATGGCACTAACTATTCGATATGGAAGTGGTATCGTTTGCCTATGTATGCCACAATCTTTTTGTGACAAATTAGAATTGCCTATGATGGTCGCCAATAATACCAGTAAAAATCATACTGCTTTTACCATTACAATTGAAGCCGCTAAAGGTGTTACTACTGGAGTATCTGCAGCAGATAGAGTAACGACTGTAAAAGCCGCCGTTGCTGATAATGCGAAACCTAGTGACTTAAACCATCCTGGTCATGTATTTCCATTAGTTGCTAAAGAGGGCGGTGTTTTGAATCGCCGAGGGCATACTGAAGCATCAGTTGATTTGGTTTCATTAGCAGGTTTTAAACCAGCTGCTGTAATTTGTGAGTTAACTAATGATGATGGAACGATGGCAAGGGCACCGCAAGTTGTCGAATTTGCCAAACAGCATCATTTACCCGTTGTCACAATTGAAGATATTGTTGCTTATCGGAACACTTTTTCAGTCTAAACATAAGGATGTAAACTGTCGAATTAACCATTCGGCAGTGGCATTATTTTATTAAGTTTATTATTGAATAAATTAGATGTGTTCATTAATTTTGTTTCAGCAAGCTATGATTGTTTAGGATAAACTATGCCACGTTTTATTCTGTTATATATAATAATGCTTTTGGTCATAACAGGTTGCCAATCAAAATCCATTTCTACAAACAACGTGGTTATTCCTAATGCTCAGACTGAAATATTTCATTCAACGGCAAGTGGTGATTATAAAGTTTCTATTTACACTCCTAATAAACCTACACCGAAAGGTGGTTGGTCAATTATTTATCTTCTTGATGGTGACAATTATTTTTTAACAGCAAATGACATTATTAAAAGCCAAGCTTGTGAGCGTTGCATTCTTCAAGAAGGTATAATTGTCGCAATTGACTATCTTAATCAAACACGTCGTGATTTTGATTTTTTACCTAAACCAGATCATTTTGTTTTTGAGACCTTACCGAATAATCAAATTAATTTATCGGGTAAATATGGTGGAGCAGATGCGTTTTATGATTTTTTAACAAAAGAACTTAAACCTGAAATGGAAAAACGCTATAAGATTAATTTAAAACAGCAAGCTATTTTTGGACATTCATACGGTGGATTATTTAATTTATATATTTTTTTAACAAAACCAGTGATTTTTAATACCTATGTGGTATCGAGTCCATCTATGTGGTTTAGCGATGGATATATGTTTAAAGTATTATCGAAATACTTATTAGATAATCAGCCACCACTCATTAATCCCGTCAATTTACTTATCTCTGTAGGGGGAGCTGAACAATCTTTACTTCCTTTTGATAGCAAGTTACCCAAAGAAAAGCAGAATCTCTTATTAAAGCATCGGCAAAATCGTAAAATGGTGGATAATTCGAAACATCTATTTGATCAATTAAAACAAGCTAAGATTCATAACTTAAATTTAAGTTACAAAGTTTACCCGCAACAATCCCATAAAACAGCTGCGATTATAGCATTACAAGATAGCATTCAAATAAATTTTAACGTTCATTAACCAGTATTTGGGCAAATAGTTATTAATCAACTTGAATATATGATAGTTTGATTTATATTACTTCCACTTAATAATGATAATCATTATTGAAAAATAATATTAGGGATAATATATGCGTTCAAAATATAAATCGACTTGTTTTATTGCCACACTTGTTAGTCTTGCAAGTCATAATGCTAATGCTGAGATCACAAATTCATTAACTCATAAAGCGAGTGATTCAGATGATGTTATGGTTGTGACAGCAGCAGAGCAAACTAAACAAGCATTGGGTGTTTCGGTTATCAGCCAAAAAGATCTGAGCAAAATGCCGCCCAAAAACGATATTTCTGAAATTATTCGTACTATGCCAGGTGTCAGTTTGACGGGTAATTCAACAAGTGGTCAACGTGGTAATAATCGACAAATTGATATTCGAGGAATGGGGCCTGAAAATACGCTCATTTTAGTTGATGGAAAACCAGTAAAAAGTCGTATGTCTGTTCGATATGGTTGGCGCGGTGAGCGAGACACAAGAGGCGATACGAATTGGATACCTGCAGATATTATTGAAAGAATTGACGTGCTTCGTGGTCCAGCAGCCGCACGTTATGGTGATGGTGCGGCTGGAGGTGTAGTAAATATTATAACTAAACAACCCGCTAAAGAGTGGCATGGATCTTTAAATAGTTATATTAATGTACCATCTCACAGTGAGGAAGGTTCAACAAAAAGGACTAACTTTTTATTAACAGGTGGATTAACCGATAATCTAAGTGTGCGCCTATACGGCAATATCAATAAAACCGATGCTGATGAATGGGATATAAACAAAAAACATCAAATTAATCCGAATTCGGTCAGTGCAGGACGGGAGGGGGTGCGCAATAAAGATCTCAATGGCCTATTGCGGTGGGATATTACTGATAAACAATCAATTGAATTTGAAACTAGCATTAGCCGACAAGGAAATATTTATGCTGGAGATACACAAAATAATAATCCTAATCAATTGGTGAGTCGTTTTTATAATGATGAAACTAACAAAATGATTCGTCAAAATTATTCAATAACTCATCAAGCATATTGGGACAATGGCTTAAATACAATATCTTATATTCAATTTGAAAAAACACATAATACCCGTTTAAATGAAGGTTTAGCTGGTGGAACTGAAGGTCGATTTGATAAAGATAGTTTTTCTACCATCAAATATAATAATGTTACTTTACATAATGAGACCAGCTTCCCATTAACTATGGTGATCCCCCAAACTATGACTGTTGGTGGTGAGTATAATCATCAAAAAATGAAAGATCCAACCTCAAATAATCAATCCGTTGAAGAAGGAGGAAGCATATCTTGGATCAAAGATAAAATGCGTAGTGAAAACTCCTCAGCTAATCTTTGGGGTGTGTTTATCGAAGATAACATTGAACTGACACAAACTACCATGCTTACACCTACATTACGATATAATCATCAAAGTAAATCAGGTGGTAACTGGAGTCCAAGTTTGAACTTATCCCAAGAATTAGGCGACTATTTCAGTTTAAAACTTGGTATTGCTAGAGCTTATAAAGCACCTAACCTATATCAAACTAACCCAAACTATCTTCTTTATAGTCGTGGACAAGGTTGTCATGGTGCGGGTGGCAGTTGTTATTTAATTGGTAACAAAAATTTAAAAGCGGAAACAAGCGTGAATAAAGAAATTGGGCTTGAGTTTCATAATAATGACGGATTAATTGCTGGCATAACTTATTTCCGTAATGACTATCATGATAAAATTGATTCTGGCACAAAAGTGGTTGGTCATGCACAAGGTGGAAAAAATAAATTTAGTAATTCAAATATCTTTCAATGGCAAAATGTGCCTAAATCTGTTGTAGAGGGATTGGAAGGCAGCTTGACGATTCCCGTTACTTCAACAGTCAACTTTCGAAATAACCTAACTTGGATGTTGCAGTCAAAAAATAAAAAGACTGGCGATTATTTATCAATAATACCAAAATATACTTTGAATTCATCAATAGATTGGCAAACAACCGATAAATTGTCGTTGTTAACTAAGGTCACTTGGTTTGGTAAACAAAAACCGAAAAAATATGATTATCTTGGGGATGAGGCTACGGATAGTGCAACTCACCAACTTAGTCCTTATGCTATTTTAAATTTTAGTGGGCAATATCAATTTAATAAAAACTTTACGTTAACGGCTGGAATAGATAATGTGTTTAATAAGCGCTTATTCCGAGAGGGTAATTCCACAACGTTAAAAAATCCTGTAAATGGTATCGTAACCGTTAAGGGAGCAGGAGCAGCAACATACAATGAACCAGGTCGAACATTTTTTGTAAGTACTAAACTTTCATTCTAGATCTATCAATTAAATAAAATCGCCAAACTAACTATTAAATTAATTAAGTTTGGCGATTATTTAGTTGCTTTATGTCATTTATCGTTCTCATCATTAACTATAATTGTATCTGTAAAAGTGTGATACATTGAATAATAACAGTTTTATTCTTGATTTTTGTCTTTCTTCATTATAGAATATCTTATACATTTGATAAATAAGGATAAAATTTTTTTAAGTCTTTTAGAAACGATAGATGTTTTAATATCATACTAATTTTAAAAATCTAATTAGCATTCAATTAAGTTGTTTCTTTGTAAATAATATTTAAGTTCTTTTGGTGGCAAATACTTTGTTTGCGAACCATCTATAGTTTTGTCGATGCTTATTGGCAAAATAGCAGAATCAGCATATTTAACATGTGAATTGCATTAAAAAAATAGATTGTAACAAAATAGATAGTAATAAAAACGGGGTAACTATGTTTAGCGCGAATAAAGAGTGGGCATTTGTGATACTGACCTGCTTTTTTGAATTGTGTTGGGTATTTGGTTTTACCACTGCCAGCCAGTGGTGGCATTGGGTTATTATTATACTCATAATTATTGTTGATTTTACGTTTTTAACGAACGCATGCAAGACAATTCCTACGGGTACTGTGTATGCAATATTTTCTGGTGTCGGAGCGATTGGTTCACTCGTTATTGATATGGTCGTGTTTGGTAAAGAAATCAAACTTATTGAAATATTGTTTGTTGCATTAATAATTATTGGCGTTGTGCAACTTAAACGAGCAGATAGTTGATCAACTGAAATTTGGATTACAGTATGGGATGGTTATTTATTTTAACAGCTGCAATTTTTGAAGTTATTGGCGCTATTGGCCTTAAGCTTTATTCGCAACAAAAAAGTGTATTTCGGTTAACACTGTATTGGGGTGGTTTTTTTGTTTCGTTTACCTTGTTTTATTTTTCACTTCAATATTTGGATTTAAGCATAGTTTATCCTGTGTGGGTTGGGCTTGGTACGTCAGGTGCGGTGTTGGCTAATATGTTTATTTTTAATGAACCAAAAAATCTTCCTCGCTTATTAGGAATTACTTTTATTATTATTGGTATTGTAGGATTACACGCGACAATGTAATTCAATATATAGTTAAAAAATCAGATATAGAGTTAAAAAAGCGTTATTTGTTTCGTTTATTTGATTTTCTAAATAAAAAAAGACCGGAGATGAACTCCGGTTAAGCAAAGTGTAAGCTAAAAGGATGTATGAATAAAAGAGAAAAACAGTGTATTGTACTAAATTTCGTTACCATGTTGTTTTAGGTAGCTAGCAACACCATTAGGGTTAGCCTGCATACCTTGTTTACCTTTAGTCCATTGAGCAGGACAAACTTCGCCGTGTTCTTCATGGAATTGGAAAGCATCAACAATACGGATCATCTCGTCAATATTACGACCGATTGGTAAATCATTGATTGTTTCATGACGTACAACACCTGATTTATCAATAAAAAATGATGCACGAAGAGCAACACCAGCTTCAGGATGTTCAACGCCGTAGGCTTGCATAATAGAGTGTTTTATATCTGCAACAATTGGGAATTTAACTTCACCAATACCACCTTTATCTTGTGGAGTATTACGCCATGCATTATGTACATATTGTGAATCCATAGAAACCCCAATAATCTCAACGCCGCGTTTTTTAAATTCTTCTAAACGATGATCGAAAGCGATAATTTCTGATGGACATACAAATGTAAAATCCATTGGCCAAAAGAATACAACAGCATATTTACCATTAATGTGTTTAGCTAAATTGAAATCTTCAACGATTTCTCCTGAGCCTAACACCGCTGCTGATGTAAAATCTGGGGCTTTACGAGTGACTAAAGTCATTATGGTTCTCCTAACTATTTAATGCTTTTTAATATGTGGGACATTATAACAATTTAAACTTACACTCCAAGTTGTTATAAACAATTGATACCATAAGTTTAAACTATTAACTGATAAATTATTATTCGGTAGTACTTATTAATTTCTTTGGTTTACCTTTATTTTTGGTATCGCGATGGCGCAGTTTGACTTTTTTCTTTTTGTTATCTTCTTTTTTGGTAGCACTTTTTAATTTCGCTTTTTGTGAAGGTTTTTTCTTAGTTGCCGGTTTTGGAGCCTTCGTTTTTGGGCGTAACTCATCAATAGTTCGTAACTTTATTGGTTCTTTGATGTAGCGTTCAATTTTTTGTAACAATTCGTTGTCATGAGCCTCGACCAATATAATAGCGGTCCCTTTTTTCCCTGCACGTGCAGTACGACCAATACGATGCAAGTAAACATCGGCGGTTTTAGGAGCATCAAAATTAATAACATGGGTAATATCATCAATATCAATGCCACGAGCCGCAACATCAGTTGCAACCAGGACATTAACGGTATTGTTGTTCATTCTTTTAATTGCTTCGTTACGTTTAGCTTGTACCATTTCACCTTCTAAATAACAGCTTTGGATACCGGCCTGATGTAATAAGCTAACCAATTCATGTACACGTTCACGCTTACGTACAAAAACGATTGTCTTTTTCAAATCTTCTTGCTTTAATAAATGTATCAGTAAGGCTACTTTATGCTCTAAATTGTCAGCGCGATAATAGAATTGTAGAATCTTTTTACGTTCTTTTCGTGAAGGATCTGCATTAATTTCAATGGGTTTATTTAATATACGATTAGCAAAATTATGTAATCCTTCACCTTCTAGCGTTGCAGAAAACAGTAGTGTTTGTTTGCGCCAGCGAGTTTCTGCTGATATGGTTTCGACATCTTGGGAAAAACCCATATCTAACATACGGTCTGCTTCATCTAAAATAAGCATTTCAACAGCTCGACAATCAAAATTTTCTTCTTTAATGTATTGTAATAACCGTCCAGTTGTCGCAATCACAATATCTTGATTTTTACTGAATACTTCAGCATGATTCATATAAGCAACGCCTCCGGTTATTGTGGCTATGCTTAAATGAGTGGATTGCGTTAATAGCTTAGCTTGCTCAGCTATTTGCATCGCTAACTCTCGAGTAGGTGTTAAAACCAAAATACGAGGCGGTCCTGGTTTGCGACGTGGAAAATCCAATAAATGTTGCACAGCAGGAATTAAGAAAGCAAGTGTCTTACCCGTACCCGTTGGCGCCGACCCTAAAATATCTTTGCCATCTAATGCGACAGGTATTGTTTGAGTTTGGATTACTGTTGGCGTGTGGATGTTTTGTGCTTGTAGATTTTGAATTAAAATCTCATCTAATTCTAAATCTGAAAAAGTTTTTGCAGTCATATTGATCATTCTATCTTAAATTTTGAGACACATTATAACGGCAATCGTTATAACTACAATCAATAAAACGTAGTGAATAACTAACATCAATATTCATTTTTGTTCATTTTATAGTATATCAATTAAGATAATTAAATACTTTGTAAAAAATTTTGAGGTTAAGTATACGTTTAAGTATAAAAGTTCAAGAATGATTGATTCATTAACTCTTATCAATGCTTGTAACAGAATCTTTATTTATATTACACTTTGCCTTTGTGTTAAGATATCAAACTGAATTTTATGACATTAGGTAAAAAAAAGGGATTAAAACTCAATATTTACTTAATAATTTAATATAATCTTGTTGTTATTTTATAATAGACAATATTTCTTTTAACAATTTACAAAATCACCCATTACAGAATATGACTGAAATTTTTTCGAACGATAAATATAATCTTCAACTTGAAAATAAAATAACCCATTTAAAAACAATTTTTAGTGATTTCTCACTTCCAGAATTGCAAGTTTATAGTTCCCCTATCAGTCATTACCGTATGCGAGCTGAGTTTAGAATATGGCATGATGGTGAAGATATCTACCATATTATGTATGATAAAAAAACGAAAAAGCGTACGCGAATTGATGATTTCCCGATTGTAACGAAATTGATTAATCAAGCAATGAAAGCTATTTTACCACTGCTTAAGCACAATCAATTATTACGTCATTTATTGTTTCAGATAGATTATTTTTCAACACTGAGTGGTCAATTACTCATTACACTTTTGTATCATAAAAAGTTAGATGATAATTGGATTGCTGAGGCAAATAGACTTAAGCAACAACTTGCCAAGCAGGGGATCGATGCTAATATCGTTGGGCGAGCAAGTAATCAAAAAATTGCTATTGATGTCGATTATGTTGATGAGGCCTTACCAGTATTAGATAAAACCTTTATTTATCGTCAAGTTGAAAATAGCTTTACTCAACCCAACGCCACAGTCAATATCAAAATGCTTGAGTGGGCTATTGAAGTTACCAAAGGTTTATCTGGTGATCTACTTGAATTTTATTGTGGCAATGGTAATTTTTCTATCGCTTTGGCTCAAAACTTTCGTAAAGTATTAGCGACAGAAATAGCGAAAGCGTCTGTATATTCAGCGCAATACAATATTGCAGTAAATGAGATTGATAATTTAATTATTGCACGTCTATCCGCAGCTGAGTTTACCAGTGCCATTAAAAAAGAACGTGAATTTAATCGATTAAAGGATATCAATCTTGATGATTATCAATGCCAAACTGTACTAGTTGATCCTCCTCGTGCAGGAATAGATACTGACACAATTAATATTCTTAAAAGTTACAATACTATTATTTATATATCGTGCAATCCTCTTTCTTTACGGGATAATTTACAGCAATTGTTAGAAACTCATAATATTAAGCATTTTGCTATGTTTGACCAGTTTCCTTATACGGATCATATTGAATGTGGTGTTGTGTTGCATAAAAAATAGATATATTCATATCCAAGGATGGTTAATTTTGTTAGAATAAATAGACTTAATACTAAGATAATTAGTACTTCATTGGTTAATGGCTACTGTCAAAATTGTTTTTGATAAAAAAAAACCCTAGGTAAACTAGGGCTGCATTAAATTGCAAGGAATGGATGAAAGGAAATAAAACAATGAAACAATAATGTCTAGCCTCATGAATCATTGTGTGAGTAATATAACAAAGTTAAACGAACGAATTAATGACCAAAAAATTACAATATAGTCATTAAAATGTCATGATGCCATTTGGTTTTTTCATATATCCTACTACATCAGTATACATTTTCGATAATCATATAAAATAACAAAGGAAATACTCAAAATGAAATTGTTAGTTGTTGAAGATGAACATAAAACAGGTGAGTATCTTCGTCAGGGTTTAATTGAATCAGGCTTTATTGTTGATTTAACCGATAACGGTTTAGATGGCTATCATAGAGCAATGACAGAAGATTATGATTTAATTATTCTTGATGTAATGTTGCCAGATATAGTTGGCTGGAAAATAGTCCAATCTTTGCGTGAAGCGGGGAAAGATACACAAATTATGTTACTCACAGCGATGGGGAGTGTCGAAGATAAAGTTAAAGGATTGAACTTAGGTGCGGATGATTATTTAGTTAAGCCGTTTTCTTTTGCTGAATTACTTGCAAGAGTCAAATCCTTACTCAGACGCAATGTTCCACAAGTCAATAATTATCAATTAAGTATTGCTGATTTGGTAATGGATTTACCTAAAAGAACAGTAACGCGAGCAGATAAAAGAATTGATTTAACTAATAAAGAATTTCTGTTATTAGAATATTTTTTACGTTATCCAGGTGAAGTTCTACCGAGATCACTGATAGCATCCCAAGTTTGGGATATGAACTTTGATAGTGATACTAATGTTATTGATGTAGCGATTAGGCGATTACGCAATAAAATTGATGCAGGATTTGAGCCTAAATTAATTCATACTGTACGTGGAATGGGATATAAATTGGATGTAATGGATGAAGCGGACTAAAATTATTTCTTTTCGTTTACCACTAATTGTTTGCCTACTTACTTGTGGGCTCCTTTATTGTTTCAGTTATCTTATCGAAAGTTCTTTTGAAAAATTTTCCATCCAGCAAAATGTTTCCGAATTAAATTCAGTTATCTCATCAATAGAACGTGAACTTATTTATTTTTCACCTAATGACAATCGTGATGAGCTTTTTCAAAATCTATTATTGATATTAACTGGCCATCATCACTTGTTTGTTTATATCATTGATGAATCAGGTAAGGTACTTTATCGGACACGTGGACCTAATCTGGCTGTTGCATTAAAACCCTCAAATTTAGAAAAAATTATAACTGAACACGGTACGACCATATCCAATCTGAATAAATCATCTTATCGAATTGCTGCATCAAGAGTTATAGTTGAAAATAACAAACAATACACCACTATTGTGGCAGTTGGTCGCGATTTACAGCTTGAATTTATCAGTCGATTAAGAAACGGTTTAGGATTGCTTATTGCCATTTCTTGTGTTTTAGCATTGATTGGTTCATTTATTTCAATTTATTATACTCAAAAACCGATTAATCGGCTTATTAAGAAGATAGAAAAAATCAATCTTAAAAGTTTAAATTATCGAATACCAACTTCCTCAGTACCAACCAAATATATTAGTTTAGTGAGAGCGTTCAATAAAATGCTTAATCGTATGGAAGATGTTTTTCAGAGACAACGTAACTTTACGGCTGATATTGCTCATGAAATGAGAACCCCCATTACTAATCTAACAACCCAAACGCAAATTGTTTTGAATAATGCTCGTTCCACCGAAGAGTATCGAGAGATTTTATACTCCAATTTAGAAGAGTATGAAAAAATGTCACAAATGATCTCTGATATGCTTTTTTTAGCTCAAGCCGATAATCATCAATTAGTACCAAATCTTATTGATATTGATTTGGTTAGTATGCTTACCATGATGTGTGACTATTTTGAACCGCTCACCGATGAGAAAAATATCACATTTAATTTAGAGGGTAACTGTTCACACATTCAAGGCGATAAACTGATGTTAGGCCGAGCGATAAGTAATATTTTATCCAATGCCATTCGTTATACTCCTCAAAATGAAGTAATTACTATTACTTTAAGTCAAACTTCAGAAAAAAGAGTCAAAATCATCATTGCCAATCCAGGTAAAAAAATTGATAGTCGACATTTACCTCATCTTTTTGACCGTTTTTATCGAGTAGATGAATCACGTCATCGTAATGGTAATGATACTTCGGGTGCAGGAATAGGGTTGGCAATCGTTAAATCAATTATCCAAACCCATAAAGGAACGATTTTTGTCGAGTCTGATGATAGATCAACCCGTTTTATTATCAATCTACCAACCTCTATTTGACCTCATAATCACTAATCAATAAATTAGCTGCCGCATAGGCAGCTTTATCTTTTAGTTCTTGAGGAACTTTATCGCAATCTACTACTTCATTTAGAACCAGCATCACGGCTCCTAAGGCATCTTCAATGTAACCCAGTTCATTACTTCCAATTTGGGCATACTTTTCACGAATGAGTTCACAATATTTATTCATTAAACTACTTCCTGTTATTTTTCGTAATCATTATTTGTTGTTATAAAAATTGAGCCAATTGTTGGTATACTTGCTCGGCTTGAATAGTGCACATGCTTTTTTCAGGCGAAATTATACTAAATTGATTTTTGCCATAACCACCAATTAATTTTGGATCGGTTTCACCAAATAGAGTAATATTTGGGCGATCTAATGCAGCGGTTAAATGGCTTAACCCTGTATCAACTGAAACTACTGCTTTTGCTCCAGCAATAATGGTTGCAACATCAGACAGTGATAGTTTAGGTAATACTTCGACATGATTAAAACCTTGTGCAAGGCGAATCGCTCTTTGTTGTTCGTGCTCGGCTCCCCAAGGTAATTTTATTTTTAATCCAGTTGCTTCAGTTAATTTAATTAATTTTCTCCATGCTTCTTCCGTCCAGTGTTTTTCATCTCGAGTTGTAGCATGTAAAAAAACAAGATACTGTTGATTATCACTAGGTAGAGACGATAGAAAATGGCGGGCAATAGCATAATCCCCCATTGAATCTGGTAGTGGATATTGTAAGCTTTGAGCAAACAACATTCTAACTCGTTCAATGGCATGCATTTGCTTGGGAATAGCATGTTTTACATCATAAAACCAACTGGCAATGGGCTCTTTAATACTTTGACGATCCAAACCATGTTTTATGCCTCGTGCTTTACGAGTTATAAGAAATGCGCTTTTAATAAGTCCTTGCGCGTCAATAATACAATCATATTCTTGCTGCCTAAGGGTTTGGATAAACGCATGACGTTCTTGGCGAGTATTTTTTGAAAACCAACTTTTGCGCCAACGTCTTATAGCAACAGGTATTACATTATTTACAGCATAGTGCCAACTAGGTATTTGAGCAAAATTTTCTTCAACTACCCAATCAAAAGTAATATCAGATATGTTATTTGCTGCATCGGTTAATGCTGGTAGGGTATGCAGTACATCACCCATTGATGAAGTTTTAACGACTAAGACACGCATTATTCATTACTCTTTTTGCTACGCATGATAAGATTCATCAAAGTTTCAAATACATTATCTGGTTTTATATCAATCAAGCTTTGATGATAACCTTGTTCAGCATCACCTTTACGAACACGATGATAACCAGTAATTAAACGAATAACTTCTGCTTTATCCGATAGTGGAGGGGTAAACTCTGGGCTACTTGGACCATATAATGCAACTAATGGTCTATCTAATGCAGCAGCAACATGCATTAATCCTGAATCATTGGTCACAATGGCTTTACAAGCTGCGATTAAAGCAATAGCTTGTTCTAGCTTGGTTTGACCTGCTAAGTTGATACATTTATCACTTTGCACCATTTTAGCAATAATCTGATCGCCGACTTCTCGATCTTTGGCTGAACCAAAGATTATAATTCTAGCATTTTGTTTAACCAGCATATCGGCAAGTGTAGCATAATGATAATCTGGCCAACGTTTAGCGGGTCCAAATTCTGCACCAGGACAAAAGCCAATTAATGGTTCATCTTGTGGAATCGCAAAGGTGACTAATGCCTCATCAATTTCTTTTTGCTCAACACTCAGTTTTGGCCATAATAGTGGTTGTGGTAGATCTTTTGCCGAATGAATTTGATCTTTGGGATAAGCCAGCGCAACATAGCGCTCAACCATCAAAGGAAACTCAGCTTTATCAAGTGTGCGAATATCATTTAATAATCCGTAACGCAGTTCTCCTTTCCAGCCTGTTCGTTTAGGAATTTTGGCAAAAAATGGAATGAGTGCAGACTTAAATGAATTCGGTAAAACAATAGCTTGATCGTAATGATTAGCTCGTAAAGATCTACCTATTTGACAACGTTTAGCGAAAGCAAACTCACCATGACCGATTGGCATTTCAAGCGCCTGATTGACTTCTGGCATTTTATTTAATAAAGCCCGACTCCAAGCCGGGGCCATAACATCAATTTCATTATGAGGATCAAGCTGCTTTAAAGTACGATATAGGCTTTGTGACATCATCATATCACCAACCCATGAAGGACCAATAATGAGTGTTTTCATCTTATCAATTCCTTTCTATTGTTCGTTAAGCCATTTCATATATTCAGTTGTACCTTCAGTTACAGTTTTAAATTCAATTGGGCATCCAGTTTCTCTAAATTTAGTGAGATCAGCTTGAGTGAAGCTTTGGTATCGTCCTTTAAGGTTATCAGGGAACGGAATATAATCTATTTCCCCTTTTCTATGATAATTGACGACAGCATCAGCTACGGTTTGGAATGATTCTGCTCGCCCCGTTCCACAATTGAAAATACCTGAAATTTTATTTTCCCAGAACCATAAATTTACATCAACAACGTCACTTACATAAATAAAATCGCGTTTGAAGTTATCACTACCAGTAAATAATTTCGGTTTTTCACCTTTGTTAATTTGTTCATTTAAATGGAATGCAACGCTTGCCATGCTACCTTTATGTGATTCACGTGGCCCATAGACATTAAAATAACGGAATCCACAAACTTGTGATTTAGCTTTAGGTAATACTTGTCTAACATATTGGTCAAACAGAAATTTAGAATAACCATAAACATTTAGCGGTTTTTCATAAGCGCGATCTTCAATGAAATTATTACTGCGCCCACCATAAGTAGCAGCCGAAGATGCATATAAAAATGGTATATCAAGATCTAAACAGCAATCTAACAAGTCTTTTGAATATTGATAGTTGTTTTCCATCATAAATTTGCCATCCCATTCGGTGGTCGATGAGCAAGCTCCTTGATGAAAAATAACATCAATATCCATATCTTCACCTGCTATAATTAATGAGATAAATTCGTCTTTATCCATATAATCAGCGATATCTAAATCAACTAAATTACTAAATTTAGTGCCGTCAGTTAAATCATCCACCACTAAAATATTTTTGTGTCCTTTGTCATTTAACCCCTTAACAATATTACTACCAATAAATCCAGCACCACCAGTTACTACGATCATATCAAATTCCTTAACCAATAAAATGAATCTACTTATAATACCGATTTATGACAAATTTTTCGAGTGATGATTTATTTTCAACGCTGGTGCGCATTGAAAATTCATAACCTGATATCATCATTATTTGCATATCCATTGGACTGATAGTTGACAAAATACGAATAAGCTCAGTTAATTAATTGTTATTTGCTCTGACAATGATTCTGTCATGTCAGGCATATTACTTAAATTAACATCGTTAGATAGATAAAATATTTAAAAATAAACAAGTTATAACCTATGAAATAGATGATAACTCTTTTGATATTGTTAATTTTTTTATCAATTAATTCTTTTTCGCTGTGACTAAAATATATCTAGCTAAATTAAGATAAGGTTCAGTACGACAGTATTGTTTTTCAAGCTCTAATAGCTGTTCAAAGTGTGTTTCAGCCTTGGATTTATTCGCTAGATAGTCGTGGAAAATACGAATACCTATTTTTTGTAAAATATTAAAATCTAACTGGGTCAGCCAATAATAGACATCTTTAGGCTCTCTTGGAAAATCAGGGGAGAGTGTCTTTTTTTTACGTTTTGCAAGGCCAGCTTGTGTATAACCAAAATTACCCAAGGTGACTGTTTTAAATAGCAGTCCGTGGTAGTTATAAAACATCAAAGATAGATAGCCATTTACCTTTAAATATTTTTTTAATGATTGAATTAATTCAATCGGCTCTGCAACCCATTCTAAAACGGCATGACAAATAACGATATCAAACTGTTCATCAAGTAAAGTATGAAGTTGCTGTATTGAGCAGCAAAGACAATTGATGTCAACATTTTCCTCGTTCGCTTTTTGTTTTGCTAGTTCAAGCATTTGCTGCGAAATATCACAAATGGTAACATGGTGGCCGAGTTTAGCTAGTCTACAGGCGATTTGACCTTGTCCACCACCAGCATCAAGGATATTTAGGGGTTTATGTGCAGGATAGTTAGCTAAAATATTCTCAAGTTCTTGCCAAACTACCGCTTCACGAATTCGACCTTTGGTTGTACCATAAATATTTTGTGCAAATTTATTGCTGATATCATCAAAATTGCGATCTTGTTTACTCATAAATTACTTTTGATTGTTAAGTTGTTGTACTTCAGCATTAATTTCCGCTATTTTGTTAGACATTTTTGCATAGCACTGTTCCATTAATGTTTTGGCATCTTCTTTATGAAGGTTTTTAGTTTCAATTGGATCGAGCATTTCAACAATCATATGACCATTATTGAAACGATTTAACTTAATATTATTTGTCTCTGATATACAAATTGGTACAATGGGTACACCAGCTGCTATTGCTGCTTTAAAAGCACCCATTTTAAAGGGTAACAGTCCTCGACCGCGGCTACGTGTACCTTCAGGAAACATCCAAATAGAAATACCATGATTTTGAATTTCTCTAACCACTTGTTCAATTGTATCGCGTGCTTTTGATTTATTGTTGCGGTCAATGAGTATGTTACCTGTAAGATAATAAAGTTGCCCAAAAAATGGGATCCAAGCTAAACTTTTTTTACCTACGGTAACCGTTTTTGGTTGTACAATATCAGCAGCAACCACCAAATCGTAATTATTCTGGTGATTAGCAATAAAAACACAGCTTCCCATATTACTAATTTTAGAATAAGGGCGTGTAGTGACTTTAACGCCAAATACAGGTTGGAATAACAAACTAAATAAATGGGCGAATCTTGCTACATTTTTGGGGTTTCTTGGGTTAAATAAACAAAAAATCACTCCTAAAACACAAAGAATAATTCCTGTGATGACGACAAAAATTAAGCGAAAAATAAAAACCATAATTTACCTCATAAGTTAAGTTGGCGTATTATATACGTAATCAACGTTAATATACAGTTTGTAAAAATAACGCCGTCTATAGGATGTTTATGCTTAAATCAACGATTATTTGGGACGAAAATCAAACCCCAATTTCAACTTATTTTAATGATGTGTATTTTAATACGGAAGGAGCAATTGACGAAACCCGTTACGTGTTTATTGAAGGTAATGATTTATATCAACGTTTTTTGCAACATGAGCAAGAGACATTTATAGTTGGCGAAACCGGTTTTGGTTCAGGTCTTAGTTTTTTGATTTTATGGCAAACATTTTTACATTTTAGAGATCAACATCCAAATCATCTTCTTAAAAAAATTAAATTTTTTAGTGTTGAAAAATTTCCATTATCATCAGATGAATTAAAGCAAATTCATCATAATGTATTAACCAAAGATAAAGATTTACAAAACTTAGCATCGCAACTGCAGACCAATTTCAGTGAAATTCAAAGCAGTTACCAGTTTGATAATGTCTCTTTGTCCATTTTTTATGATGATGTTAGCGATTTCCCCGATTTCCTAAGAAAACAAAATATATTGATTAATGCTTGGTTTTTTGACGGATTTTCGCCAGCTAAAAACCCTGATATGTGGTCAGAATCATTATTTAAAAAATGTTATACATTAACGGCACATAAGGGCACTTTTGCGACTTTTACTGCTGCAGGATTTGTACGTCGTAACCTGCTTAATGCTGGGTTTAATGTATTTAAACATAAAGGATTTGGTATAAAGCGTGAAATGTTAATCGGCAATAAGACTGAATAATCTTGTTTCTTCCACAAAACATAAGATGGAGTGAAAAATCTCAATTAGAAAGTACGATTCTTGAATCGGAACATTGTAGTCAAGCTAGAGATGTTCATCGTAATCAGAGAATGTGGTATATTCCTTTTAAGGAAAAATTTATGAATACTTAAAAATTTAACCCCCATTCAAAAATGGGGTGTAACTAATTATGAATGTTAAAATTAGCTTTTCAGGGTTATTTTAATTAAGAAAAAAAACTAATCAATATAATCTTTGTCTTATTTTTTAACATTTAGATGCATTTTTTCAAACCCATCCATATCCATAAATTTTATCGTTTACATTAACTTTGATTAGTAAATTTAAAACTCAAATTGATAAATTACATCTAGTGCTTGAGCTAAACCTGAAGTCGCTTCTAAATAGAGACTTGGCATAAGTCTATAGCGTAATGTAAAAGTTGCCAGAGAATCGAAAATACCGACTCCATATTTAAGTTGTAGATGCGGTAAAATATAGCCACTTACGACCACTTTTGAACTGTCACCAGCGCCTTGAGTATCTAAAGTAAGGTTTTTAATCCCAAACATATTACCGAAATCACCAATGTATTTGCCTGTTTTGGAGGTGCCAATTCCGACTAATAATGCTGTCATCGTATCGTTTTCACTTTGATCTGAGTTATCAAGACCTTGTCCACGGATAAGGTAAGATAATGCTTCTTGCTGCGACATTGCAGGATCTGAAAAAATGTCTATTTTTGGATCTTCCGATGAGCCAGTTACCCGAATACCTGCGGTAATATTACTTTTATCCATTGAATCTGGATTACGTATTGCTTCAACATCAAGTATGGCGCGATCGCTTGGACCGGAAAAAGTAATCACTCCTTTGCGAATAACTAAGTCTTGACCATACGCATTAAACCGTCCACTAGGAATTAATACTTCACCATGTAGATCTAAACCTTTATTCGTCTGAGTGGCAACTAAATGTCCTTTTAGTTTAGCTTTTAAACCAAATGCATCAACAGAAACATCATTCCCAATATTAATTTCAAGATGACTATTGATTTTCATACCAAATTTTTGTGGTTCTATTTGATTTCCATTTCTATCAAGCATCACTTCATCAGGTGAAACATCGACACTTGATTCTGGCAGTGAATCAACAGTAATCTTACCTTTAGGTATGTTAACTTTTCCTAATAGAGTTAACTCATCTTGAGTTGCGTTAATTTTGATATCAGGGACAATACTCATTACAATCATTGGTGGAACCGATACCTGCATTGCTGCACCATTGACCGTTAAATTAGCTTGCCATTTATCTAAATTTTGCCAGCTTGCATTACCGATAATATCAACATTACCTGATTGAGTCGTTAGAATCCCATGTAAGGTTGAAGATTTACCATTCAATTTTATATCAAGCGTTGCTGATTTAATGTCGATAGGTAATTGATTAGTTTTTATTTCACTTTGTTTAAGATTGATATTGCCCGTTAGATAAGGATCCATTAATGAACCAGAAAATTTAACCGCTCCATTAATGGCACCTTTAGTGTATTCATTTTTATCTAACAGTGGATTAAGGATTGCCAAAGCCAAATTATCAATTATTAATTGACCACTTAATTTTTTCTGATTGTTTGGATCAGTAATAAGTAGATCTCCATTAATTCTTCCTAATTCTTTTAGACTAAAATGCCAATCTAACTTAGCCTGTTGTTCATTAAATTCTACATTAATATTAAATAAATCAAATGGAATAGGTAAGGCTTGATTTACTATCATTTGCTGAACAAAAACCTTATTACTGGTTATATTGGCTTTAATAGCCGGCGTTTTGCTGTTATTGCTAAATTTAATTTCTGCTTTACCGTTTATGCTACCTGCAAGTTTTGTCTCGCCATCATTAGGTATAGGTAATCTAGCTAAATCAATATCTTTCAGGGTTATTGTTGATTGAGAATTAGGTATAGGTGATAATGGCTTATCTAAGCAGATGCTTGAAGAGCTATTGTGCCAACAATGGGCTCCAATAGTGGGTATTTGTTGATTTAAATTATAAGTTAAAGTTAAAGGTTGAGTTAATGACCAATGGTTATTATTACCTAAATTTAATAGTGCATTAGATATATTACCACTCCATTTAGTATGGTCTTTATCAATTTTCCCCGTTAATGATGTTTTTAATGATGCAGGATTACCCTCAAGATCAATACTTAAAGTATGCTTACTTTCATTACCAACAAGATCAATGTCTGCTTTTTTAATTATCTGATTGGAAACCTCAATATTTTGTCCAATAAGTTTTAGTTGTAAGTTTAATTGGTCTTGATAATGCATTTTACCGGATAAATTTGCTTTAGATATTGAGATATTTGGCATCTTTAAAGCGTCTACGGTTAAATTTGTATCAATGATAGGATTTGATTTCGTTCCTGCCATTTTGATGTTACCAAAAATTGATCCTTGCATCTCATCGACCAATAATGCTAAAGATGCTAGATTAAGCTTTGCATTCAAATTTCCTTTTTCCGTTGAACCATCTACATTTATTCGGTTTTTATCCCAGATTATTGCTAGATCATTAGCGGATAAATTACGTTTAGAATCAACTTGTAAATTACCGTTAGCCGAAAAATCAGCGTGTTTAATTTTACCTATTAAATCTAAATCAGTAACATTGAATTGCCAAGTTTCACCTGCTAATTTACCCGTTGTATTGAGTTGACCATTTAATTTTATAGGGTAATCAGGTATCTCTTTTGCAAGGTCAACTTGATTAATTTTCACATTGGTATTCCATTGCAGTGAATTTTGCCAATTCACATTTCCTGATGCAGCAATCTCACCTTGGGGTAACTTGATAATTCCTCGTTTGAAGGTTGCTCCTTGGTTGGTGCCGTTACCAGCAATGTCAAATATTGTTGCTGGTAAATTTTCACCTGCGACAGACCCTTTGGTTGATAAATTATATTGTTCTACATTGCCATCAATAGCGAGATCAAAATCATTAATTTGATATTGGGCCACTCCCTCAAGAGGCCATTGAATATGTTTACCATTCAATTTGGCCATAACAGGTAAATATTTTTCGATAAAATTAATATGACCATCGATATTAAGTTGATTTAATCCTTTAATTGAGGTGTGAGTCGCTAATTTACCTAATAATTTTCCAGAAAATTGTCCATCTAAATGATTTTCTTTTGTATCCACTTTAATAAACGCAACGAGTGGCCAATCATCACCAAGAATGATCTCACCATTAACAGATGCATGTCCATTTATATATGGAGTCTGTATGTTGGTATCAACTTGTTTTACCATAATATGATTATTTATCATATCCGTTTCAATGTTAACTTGATTAAATCGAAAATCTTCCCCTCCGATATGTAATAACCAATTATTTCCGCTTAGATTACTCACATTGATATCTAATGGAATACTTACTTGAGGTAAAGAAGTAATCAGTGGTTCATTAAATAATTGATTAATCTGTTCATTAATAGGCAAATTATTTTCTGTTTTTTGTCCTTGAGGTGATGTGTTATCAGAAAAAATTGCACTCAAATCCATAGCAACCGCAGGATATACGTAAATTTTTTCATTAACCCATATCGCTTTACCAGTAAAACTTGACATACCGAATTGCATATCATCAACGTTCACTTTGACCTTGTTAAGCTGTGTAGCATTTAATTCAATCGGTAATGGTGTTTTGATAATAAATCGTTCTTCGTCTACTGTTGTATCTGTTGTATCTTTTTCTGAAGGTTCGAATTGTTTGGTATCAATCTGAACGTTTACTCCATCTGCATCAAAGTTTTTCAGGCAGATCTTGGTCTGTATTAAACATGAACCTGATAATTCAAGAGAAGCATCTTGAACGCTTACATGGACCCCAGTTAAATCTAATGAAAGTCCTTGTATATGTAAATTATGAAACGATCCTTCAACTTGTTGAATTTTCAGTTCTGGCAGATATTTATTTAATGCAAACATGGTGAGTTTTACACCTAAACTTGTGTAAATGACCATAATGATAAATGTAATTAGAAAGATGAAAATAGACAGTATAATAATACTTCTTTTTTTCCATTTTCGTTTGGATTTTGAGTTTTCTGCAACTGCATCATGATTAGCATTTTCAGACATTTTATAATTCGCTTCCTAAACCAATATAAAGGTGAACAGAGCCTTTATCTTTTCTGTTTAATGGGGTTGCCAGATCCAATTTTATAGGGCCAACAGGTGATGACCATCTAATACCAAATCCGCTACCAGTATAAAATTTAGCTTTATCAACTTTATCTATTGCTTCACCACTATCAATAAATACTGCTCCCCACCATGGACCAGATAAATTGTATTGATATTCTGCAGAACCAGTGATAAGTTTAGATGCACCTTTAAGTTTCCCTTTTTTATCCTCTGGAGAAATAGATTGGTAGCTGTAACCTCGAATACTTCGATCACCACCAGCAAAAAATCGAAAAGAAGGTGGTACTCTGTTAAAATTACTCGCTTGAATTATCCCAAAATTTCCTCTAACAATAAATCGATGAGATTCTTTTAATGAACGGATCCAAGTTTGTTGTGCTTGGAAACGAACTAAATTGATATCAGAACCTAATGATTCCGCTGCGGCTTCAACTGAATAACGTTGGGAATCACCCCACATAGCTAATATATTATCGTCACTACGGATGCGTGAAAGACTAAGCGAGGGATAGTATAAGAATGTTTTATAACTTGAGTCCCCTTGGGTAAAATCATCCCGTAGCATACTTAGCCCCAATGCTGTTTGCCATCCTTCAAAGCGATCCCAATTGCGCAATGCTCCAAAAGTATAGGAGCGCGAATAGGTATCATTATTGTCAATTTTTTTATAACCACCTTGGATGGTGTAATACTGTTCTAAAGGTGATTGTTTTAATGGTATTTTATAACTCATAGTTATCATTTGTTCAGGTGATGATAAAGATAAATTACTTTGAAAACTTTGTCCTCGACTATTAATCCAAGGTTTGCTCCAGCCAATCTTACCATGTACACCATTATCCGTTGAGTATCCTAACCCTAGATCCATACTATTTTTTTTCCGTGGTGAAGTTGTTACTTCAATAGGGAGCGTTTTATCATCACTTAGATGAGGAAAGTCTGGTGTAACAAGAACAGAATTAAACCAATTGGTTGAATTAAGACGTCTGTTTAATACAGATAGCTGTTCAGCCGTATATTTTTCACCTTCTTTAAATGGTACAAGATTCGCCAAATAGTCTTTTCGGATTTTCACATTTGGAAAACTAACTTTACCAAATTTGTAACGTTGACCAGTATTAAAATCAATATTCCAATAAGCTTGGTGTTCATAATTTGATACGGCTAACTGATGCTTAGACATATTAGCATCGAAATATCCTTTTTCTAAAGATAAATTAAGCAATGCTTTTTTGAATGATTCGTAACTACCATGATTTAAAATATCGCCTTTTTTAGGCAAGTCATGTTCAAGTAACTCATTGAAATCTTTATCTTGTTCACCTTCACCTGTAATATTTATGTTAATTTGTTCAATTAATATTGGTTCGCCGGGTGAAATTTTTACAGTTAATACTTTAGGATCTTGTTCAAAATATTCAAAACTAGGGGAGTAATATCCTAATGCTCGAAGAGCTTTTTGTGCTTCGCTTTCAAAATAACGTTTAAAATTTGGTGAATTATTGATTTTACTCTGTTCAATTAACGAAACTCGGGCATTTACATTATTAGCAAGTTCCCCAGATAAACCTTTAATTGATAACTGCATATCGGCATAACAATATGCTGTAGTTATCATTAAAACTAAACATAATGAACGGGAAAATCGTGACACAAACACCTCGATGATTTTTTAGAAATTGTTTTTGGAAGCTATTATGGGTTTGTTATGGTCTGTAAATTTAACATATTTGCTGTTTCATCGTCTATGATACGCTTTGTAAAATAAAGTTAATTCTCATGAAATATTATGTTCGATAAGGGAACTTTACAATCCATTGTTTTAAATGTTTTAGTATCGTTGCTAAGTTATCTTTAGATAATTTAAAAAAGATTGTCCAATTATCTTGTAACTCATAGGGGGCATCAAGACAAAAATCCGGTTCAAGCTCACAACTAAGTGTAATTGAAATTGTTACTATTTGATTTTTGTAAGAAATAAATGCAAGTGAAAAGCAAGGCTCAGTAAAGCGTAACTTAGCATCACTTGGTAATTGGCTTTTTGATAAATCATTAAACCAATTGTAAAGTGTGCGTAAATCAGCAATTTCTAAAGCAGGATCGGTTTTTTCAAACCGATTACCACTTTGTTGGACAATGACTTTTAGTAAACACCAATCATCTTTGCTGTTAGGGAACTCATAACCGACGATATTAAATTGTAAATTTACTGTCTTTGTAATATCTGTTAACTCGATCATTTATTCGTCCTTGCTTGCTTTTTTAAATTTTAAAACTAACCCTTAATTAAGAGTCAAGTAGTGTTACATGACCAATATAAGGTAAATGACGATAGTGCTGAGCATAGTCGATACCATAACCAACTACAAACTCATCTGGAATAGAAAAACCGATATATTTTACTGGTACATTTACTTCTCGACGTGACGGTTTGTCAAGTAAGGTACAAATTTCAATACTACGTGGATGACGTAATTTTAAGATTGCCATCACTTTACTTAGTGTATTACCTGTATCAATAATATCTTCAACAATTAATACATCTTTATCGCGAATATCTTCATCCAAATCCTTTAGAATTTTGACATCACGATTACTAACAACCGCATTACCATAACTTGATGCAGTCATAAAATCGACTTCATGACCAACTGTGATTGCTCGACTTAAATCGGCCATAAATATAAATGAACCTCGTAAAAGCCCAACTAAAACTAGTTCGTTTTGACTATCTTTATAATCTTGACTAATTTGTAGACCTAAATCAATTACGCGTTTTTTGATATCTTCTTCGGATATCATCATTTCTAATGTGTGTTTTTTCATTAATTGTGCTCAAAATAACTTTTTAAATAAATCAAACTAGATTTTATCAATTTTCCTGACTAAAAAGAATAAGTAGGCAATTTTTTATTAACCTAATAAAAAATACTTGTTTTTTTACTGAAACGTATAGTTGACCTCAAACTTCTTGGCAGCACTTCTTAAGTGCTTTTTTTTGTAAGCGCCGTTTTTTGAAAAATTCACTTAAAATATTACCACATTCATTTGCTAGCACTCCTCCAGTTACTTCTGCATAGTGATTGATACCCTGATGTGCAAGAATATCAATTAATGAACCTGCAGCTCCCGTTTTATAATCACTTGCACCATAGACAACTCGTTTAACACGACTGTGAATAATAGCGCCTGCACACATGATACAAGGCTCCAATGTGACATAAAGGGTAGTATTAATTAATCGATAATTTTTTAAATATTCACCCGCGTTTGCTAATGCTATCATTTCAGCATGAGCAGTGGGGCTATGTGTCAAAATTGATTGATTAAAACCTTCGCCAATAATGTTATTATTTTCGTCGACAATAACCGCACCAACAGGAATTTCCCCAATTTCTTCAGCTTTTTTAGCTAACATGAGTGCATGTTGCATCCAAACTTCATCTAACATTTTAAGAATTTACAAGCTATTTAAATTAAGGACATCGCGCATGTCATACAAACCAATAGGTTGTTTTGCAAGCCACAATGCTGCTCGCACTGCACCATTAGCAAAGGTCATCCTACTGGATGCTTTATGACTGATTTCAACTCGTTCACCAATATCAGCGAAGATGGCTGTGTGTTCGCCAACAATATCACCAGCTCGAATGGTAGCAAAGCCTATGGCTCCTTTAGAACGTTCACCAGTATGTCCTTCACGACAGTAAACAGCCCGATCTTTTAAATCACAATTCAGTGCATCAGCGATTGCTTCACCCATAGCTAAAGCGGTGCCTGATGGAGCATCGACTTTGTGTCGATGATGTGCTTCGATGATTTCGATATCACTATAATCGCCCATAATTTTAGTCGCTTTTTCAAGCAACTTAAGCACTAAGTTTACACCAACGCTAAAATTAGCCGCAAAAACAATGCTGATTTTTTTTGCAGCATCAGCAATTGCTTGTTTGCCTGCATCATCAAAACCAGTTGTGCCAATTATCATCATTTTTTTATTTTCGACACAAAAAGCTAAGTGATTCAATGTGCCTTCAGGTCGAGTAAAATCAATGAGTACGTCAAATTTATCTTTAGCTTGGTCGAGTTTGTCCGATACTTTAATTCCACAAACACCAATACCAGCAAGTTCGCCTGCGTCAGATCCAATAAGAGAGGAACCTTCACGTTCAAATGCTGCTCCTAATGTTACGCCATCGATTTGCGCAACAGACTGAATAAGCTGTCGTCCCATTTTGCCACCGGCACCAGCGATAGCGATACGAATAATGTTTGTAGACATATAACTTTCCTTACACTTTTGTCTATGGTCGTTAATTGGTGGCATTATAACGGAAATTAAATGACTTATACATATTGTTAAACTAAAATGAGATTACAGTTGGTAAATTATCTATAAAAAATATTTGGGAATAGGTATGCGTTTTTCGTGGTATTTTGGTTGGAATATTGTCGTTGCTGCATCAATTTTAACATTGCTTTCCAGCGGACTTAGAATGAGTATGGGTGTATTTTTTCTTCCTATAGCTAATGATCTTGGTTTTAGCCGCAGTGTTCTTTCTGGTGTTATCGCTATTGGCATGCTTTTTTCTGGTATTGCTATGCCAATAGCTGGTTATTTGGTTGGTAAATACGGTACTCGCTTTGTGCTATTGCTTGGTACCCTGATAATTATACTTTCAACTATTTGGTCGGCGATGTCTCGTGATTATTGGAATTTTCTTTTTTCATTTGGCATTGCATTATCATTTGGCACATCATTTGTCGGTTCAGTCAGTTTTACACCTATTGTGACAAAGTGGTTTTACAAACATAGAGGATTAGCCTTATTTATCTTATCATCAGGAAGTATGGCTGGAATAGCGGTAATGCTACCAGTATTTGCTTTTTTCATTCCTATGTATGGTTGGCAAACTACTTTAGTTGGGTTTTCTATTCTTTTTATGATTATAGCCGTGCCAGTTGCACTTATTATAATGAAAGATCATCACACAGATATCATTGAGTTTAATCAAGATACTGTACAAGAACCACAATCCAGTATCAAACTTATCGAAGTATTAAAAACTATACCATTTTGGCAGCTTAGTTTTGGCCTTTTTACTTGTGGTTTTAGTATGAATTTATTAGGAACACATGGTGTTCCAATGCTCATTGACCATGGATTTAATGAAATGGTGAGTTCTAATGCAATTGGAATGATTGGTTTTGTCGCCATTTTTAGTACATTAGCTCTAGGGTATCTTTCTGATATTGTCCAAAGAAAAAATATTTTAGTGATGGTTTATTTAGTTAGAGGCATCGGTTTTATTGCTTTGGTTTTAGCATCAAATGAATGGCAACTATTTACTATTGCAGTGTTAGGAGGATTAGTTTGGGCTGGTGCTTTGTCCTCTTCAGGGGCGATTACCGCAGATATTTATGGTGTAAAAATTGTAGGATTACTTTCTGGATTAACTTATTTAGGTCACCAATTCGGAGCTATGATTGGTTCATGGTTAGGCGGTTGGGCTTATGATAATCTACATACTCATCTTGTTGCTTTTGGTATAGCAAGTGTTTTATTGTTTATCGCTGCATTTAGCTCTTATTTTTTACCAAAAACAAATCATAATTAAAAGGTAAATGGACGCTTTCGCGTCCATTTTTACTTATAAAACTTTCAATAATTCAACATCAAAAATTAATGCACTATAAGGTGGGATTGATGCGCCAGCACCTTGTGCTCCATAAGCCAATTCTTGCGGAATATACAAACGCCATTTAGAACCTTCAGGCATAAGTTGTAAAGCTTCAACCCAGCCAGGTATCACACCATTAACAGGAAACTCAGCAGGTTGACCACGTTCAACAGAACTGTCAAATACAGTGCCATCAATTAATTGACCAGTATAGTGAACTTGTACGCGATCAGTTGCTTTTGGTAGTGCTCCTTCACCAACAGTAATGATCTCATACTGTAAACCAGATTCGGTTGATTTAATGCCATCTTTTTTTAGATTTTCTGCAAGAAAATCTTTGCCTTCTTGCGCAATTTTTTCGGCCTGTTTAGCCTTTTCTTTGGTTGCTTGTTCATGTACGTGGCGTAATGCATCATGTAATTCTTGCAAAGGGAGTGCAGGTTGATTACCTGATAATACATCTTCCATTGCAAATTTTAATGCATTGAGATCTAAATTATTTAGACCTGAGTCTTTTAATTGTTGGCCAATTTGTAATCCTATAGCGTAACTTGCTTTTTGATCAATCGTTTCTAATTTCATTTTTTACCTTTAATGGTTAATGGATAGAATTTATAAATAAGTTAATTAGTTTGTAGATAAGCAAATAAATGTCAAGCAGTAATTTACATTATCAATGCGTTATTACTGTTTTATTACACAATCGGGAAAGAATTTATTAATTTGGCTAGCACTCAGCTAAAATATCAGCGATAATATGCGCCATTATATTCTCAAAATAGGTTAAGTGTAGATGCCGTTTCGTAAATTTACCTCGCTTGCAATTTTAACTAGTATTTTATTAACTGGTTGTTCAGTCGTTGATAATTGGGTGTATCGACCTGACATCAATCAAGGTAATTATGTGACACCAGAAGCAATTGATTTATTGAAAGTTGGTCAAACAAAAGATCAAGTTGTCTTTATTATGGGTGCACCGATGTTAACTTCTATTTTTGGTGATAACGTTTGGTATTATGTTTTTCGTCAACAACCACAACATAAAAGTATCAGTCAAAGAACGTATTCCATTTACTTTGATGAAATGGGTAGAGTGACAGATATTAAAGTTTCAGCATTGGAAGGTTCAAAATCTTTAGAAGAAATGAATAAGCAAGAAATATCGGATCATATTGACATACAATCTGATGATGAGACTAATCTTAGTAATCAATAATCATCTAACACTTCATTTTAATCGCAATTTTGTCCATCTTTTCACTAAAATAAAAAAACCTCGTAATATTGCGAGGTTTTTCTTTTTTTATTGAGCTCAGTAAAACGATAAACTATAGTGCGGACAATCTGAACTTAACGATAGCCTTGAGCGAAAGAAGCTACAAATACAACTAGAATTATAACATATAGAATAAAAAATAGAATTGAACAAATGAAAGTGATTAATTGAAATTTCCAATAACCATGTAAATTAGTTATGGCTTCAACAATGTCATCCCCTTTTTGCAGATTTGCAGCTAGACTAAATGAATTTCCTGATTTAAACAGTTTTATCCCCCCCAAAATAACGGGAACACCGACAATTGCGGTGATAATACCTAAACAACTAATCGCACCAGCTATAATAGCTATGACTCCAAAAATTTGTTGCATAATCGCAATAAATCGCATTTGTTTTCTTAATAATTCCGTAGAGTTAATTGAAATAATGTTTGTTTCATTGATATCCATGTTAATTCCCTTATACTATGAATCTTTGTCTTAAAAAAAGACGGATAGAATAACACTTTTTCTTATAATGTCGAGGTAAGTTTGCAAAAAAAAATTGATTTAAATCATTTCTCTGTTGCACCAATGTTGGATCTAACTGATAAGCATTGTCGTTATTTTCATCGAATTCTAACCAAAAAAACACTTTTGTATACCGAAATGGTAACAACTGGTGCAATACTATTTGGCAAAGGTGATTATTTAGCTTTCAACCAAGAAGAACAGCCAATTAGCTTACAATTAGGAGGTAGTGATCCTAAAGCACTTGCACAATGTGCAAAGTTGGCTCAACAACGTGGATATAACGAAATTAATTTAAATGTAGGCTGTCCATCCGATCGTGTACAAAATGGTATGTTTGGTGCTTGTTTAATGGGGAAAGCTGATTTAGTTGCAGATTGCATTAAGCAGATGCAAGATCAGGTTGATATACCCGTCACAGTCAAAACACGAATTGGAATTGATGATTTCGATAGTTATGATTTTTTGCGTGGATTTATCGATAAAGTGATGCCTTATACTAATACTTTCATTGTTCATGCTCGCAAAGCTTGGTTATCTGGTTTAAGTCCTAAAGAAAATCGTGAAGTACCTCCACTTAATTATGAGCGTGTTTATCAGCTTAAGCAAGATTACCCAGATTTAACTATTGCCATTAATGGTGGTATAAAAACAATAGACGAAATCAAACAACATCTGTGTCATGTAGATGGTGTAATGGTTGGTCGAGAAGCATATCAAAATCCATTATTATTAACCCATATTGATTCACAGATTTTTGGATCAGATTCGCCAATCATCAAACCTAAAGCAGCTATCCGCGCACTCTATCCTTATATTGAACAACAATTAACACAAGGTGCACAACTAAACCACATCATGCGCCATACACTGGGAATTTTTAACGGTTGTAAAGGAGCAAGGCAGTGGCGTCGATATCTTAGCGAAAATGCTCATAAAAAAGGTGCAGGCATTGAGGTTGTAGAACAAGCTTTAGGCTTTATTCAATAAAATTTACTTCAAATTTGTTACAATTGCACGTGGCTAGCATATCGTTATATACTAGCCGCCAATTTTCTTAATGGTTTATACTCTGTGCGTTTAAATTCAAGTCAACAACAAGCCGTCGAATATGTCTCAGGTCCATGCCTTGTTTTAGCAGGTGCTGGCTCTGGCAAAACTCGTGTTATTATTAATAAAATTGCCTATTTAATTCGGGTTAAAGAATATTTGCCAAGACATATTGTTGCAGTTACTTTTACCAATAAAGCTGCACGTGAAATGAAAGAACGTATAGCTCATTCAATTACTAAACAAGAGGCTAGGGGACTTAAAATTTCAACGTTCCATACTTTGGGACTTGATATTGTTAGGAAAGAATATAAACATTTGGGGATCAAATCCAATTTTTCATTATTTGATGACCATGATCAAACAGCATTACTGAAAGAATTAACCCAGCAATGGCTGGAAGGGGATAAAGATCTAATTAATCAACTTCGCGCTATGATATCAAACTGGAAAAATGACATTGTTGATTCAACCTTAGCTATGGCGCGCGCGCAAACCAATAAAGAAAAGCTTTTTGCGCATTGCTACCAACTATACGAAAAACAGTTGAAAGCGTGTAGCATTTTAGATTTTGATGATCTTATTTTATTGCCAACATTGTTGTTAAAAAATAATGAAGAAGTCCGCGAAAAATGGCAAAATCGAATCCGTTATTTGTTGGTAGATGAATACCAAGATACTAACACAAGCCAATATGAATTTATTAAATTACTGGTTGGCGATCGAGCTAAGTTTACGGTGGTTGGAGATGATGATCAATCTATCTACTCTTGGCGTGGAGCCCGCCCACAAAATTTAGTATTACTTAATCAAGATTTTCCTAATTTAGAAGTCATCAAACTTGAACAAAATTACCGATCATCTGGGCGTATATTAAAAGTTGCTAATATTTTAATCGAAAATAATCCACACATTTTTGAAAAGAAACTCTTTTCAGAACTGGGTTATGGTGAAACATTAAGGATAATATCTTCAGATAATGAAGATTCCGAAGCTGAAAAAGTGGTAAACGACTTAATTGGACATCGTTTTGCTAACAATAGCCAATATGGTCAATATGCCATATTATATCGAGGTAATCATCAATCACGCTTAATTGAGAAAATGCTCATGCAATACCGCATCCCATATCGAATATCAGGGGGAACTTCATTTTTTGCGCGTATTGAAATTAAAGATCTTATGGCATATTTGCGTTTATTGACTAATCCTGATGATGATAATGCCTTTATCCGTATTATCAATACTCCAAAGCGGGAAATCGGTCCAGTAACCATTCAAAAACTGGGTGAGTGGGCAAATCATCGTGGCGTGAGTTTATATCAAGCAAGCCATGATATCGGCCTAACGGAACTACTTTCAAGCAAACGTATGGAAACGTTGCATACTTTCATTCATTGGTTTGATTCATTAATTGAAAAATCACACACTGAGCCAATGGATGCTATTCATGAACTATTACATGGTATTCATTACGAAAGTTGGATCTATGAAACGTCAGCATCACCAACAGCTGGTCAGATGCGAATGCGTAACGTTGAACAGCTAATTAGTTGGTTAAATGACATGTTACAAGGCGATGATATTGATGAAAGTATGACCTTAGAACAAGCTGTAGCAAGATTTACTCTCCGTGATATGTTAGAGCGTAATGAAAACGAAGAAGATCTCGATCAAGTTCAGCTTATGACATTACATGCTTCAAAAGGTTTGGAATTTCCTTATGTTTATCTGATTGGCATGTCAGAAGGGCTATTACCTCATCAGACCAGTATTGATGAAGATAATATTGAAGAAGAGCGTCGTCTTGCATATGTAGGTATCACAAGAGCACAGCGTGAACTTACTTTCTCATTTAGTCGTCAACGTAAACAGTTTGGTGAAACAGTATATGTCGAACCAAGTCGATTCTTATTAGAATTACCTCAAGATGATTTAGATTGGCAAGATGTATCAAACCAACTATCGCCAGAAAAGAAAATGCAACAAGGCCAAAGTCGGCTAGCCATGCTAAAGGCTCAAATAGCTAATGCCAAATAGCTAATGCCAAATAACTTATGTTATTGCTAAATATTATATTGGTAGAATTATTAAACAAAAAAATTAAAAATCTACCAATATTGTCACGTTAAATTTCCAAATATTCAAACAAAGTTAATTTTATGTATCACCAATAATATATAAAAAAATTAATTGGTTATGATAAATGGTAATTTTGAAACCATAATTTCTAATACCTTTAACGAATAATAAATGTATTTTATAAACATCGTTAAAGAATTATTTATTCAAAGTAGTCTCTTGACTTTATTTAACCTAAATAAGCTAGTTGTGAATTTGATATCTGGTAATTTTGAACCAATCGGAATAAAACTTAGAAACATTAAACTATAAGTAAGTTTAATCAATGTGTTGATATAAGTGGAATAGTGTCGTTTCCATGAAGTAATGTATAAATATAGGCTTTCAAAATCTAGTAATTTTTATGATTGTCATTGGTTTTAGACGAGTCAATAGGTTTTATCGTTAATATGGTTACGGTATTTTTATCTTTATCCCAAAAAATACCATAAAAATAATGTAGTTGTATATTCGTTGTTAATCGTTTTATATCAATAACAGTCTTGGTGGGTTAATTTAACTCTTGTTTTTATAAGGGTTTATCATGATTGATTGTTGTGATATTGTCTCAAATAGCGTCCTCTACAAAATCAAAATTTACAATATAATTAATTGTTACTAATCAATTTTTATCAGTTAATTTTTTATTGTAGTTTGAATATAAATCAAATAGTTAATGATATTTTATTAATGATGGAAAAATAAAAAACTTTTTTGTGATTTTATGATACAAATAACACTTACAAATTTAATATTAATTAAGTCCATGTTGTTATAGTGTTGTATGTTGATCATAACATGATATTATTAATACAAATTTATTGAAAAGGATAATAAAATGGAATGTTTAGTATGGTTAATAAATAAATTAAATGAATATAATGGACTATTTTTAGTAATGTTAACAATTATTGGTTTTTGGTTTGTTAATAAACAAATTAAAATTGCTAAAAATAAAGATATTCTAATTATATTAAATCAGGAGATGAATATACTGTTTGATCATTATAATGATATATATAAAAAATATTTTAGAGAAATAAGGGAGGAATTATCATATCAATCAAATATAACATCTATAACACAATATGATTACATTGTAAAATCCAAAAAAGATCAGGATTCACCTTTTGAAACTGATGTTGATTATTTTAAAAAAACAATTAAGAGAAAATATCCAAATCAATGCATTGATTTAAATGCTTCGATTGAAAAATTTAATTGGTGGATTAAGATTATTTCAGATAATAAATTTCTTTTTGATGATGAAAAAGAAAAAAAAATAGTTGAATTAAATAATAATTTGATTGATCAAATTTCAGCTTCTTACTTAAATGAGATTTATAAGGAAAAAAAAATCACCGCTAAAAAACAAATTTCATCATTAATCGAGGAAATGGAAAAAAATCATCAAGATTACATCAATAATGAAAAGAACAGGTTCTATAATTTTTTAATCACTTTGTCTAAAGATGCTCTATAAAACTCTAGTCAGTTAAATTCTTTTAATGCTTGTTTTGTTCATCTGATAAGTTTTTGGTTGATATCTATCTCGCCATATTCAAGTAAGTAGGTACCGAATGACATCAGGAAAGCAACTGCAGGGTCTATCTTGTTGGCTGCTCTCTTTTTATTGGGTTTAATATTGGCCTTAGCATCTGTTTCCATCATTATATTACCTATAGCCCAAGCCAAAACAGGATCGTCATTATGTTTAATCCGTTTACAACTAATAAATACCTCAGCAGTTTTCGACGTTGGGCTATAGCGTGCATAGGTCTGTAGGGATGGCTCGACATCAAAGCAGATATTTTTAATTGAGTGGTATTGTAAACATTAAAGTATGATTAATGTGCTTTAAATCTTTCTATAGCGTAGTCCTAAATGGGGTCACAACCTTTTGAATTTATATGATATTTTAAAATATAAATGCATGTTAATTTAAGTGGAAAGCTTGGAATTAAATGTTTTTTAGAATGTATTTGAACCTAGTAATGGCGTCCCCTACAGGATTCGAACCTGTGACCTACGGCTTAGAAGGCCGTTGCTCTATCCAGCTGAGCTAAGGAGACTTTGATGCGTTTTTTTGAGTAAACGCAGTGTATTATATAAATCTATTTTGATCCGTCAATGATTTTTAACTGTTTTTCGACTGGATTGACAAAATATCATCAATTTAACCAATTAACTTTTTAAGTTAACCAAAATTCTAACTTAAAATTGAACAATATTTAACTATTATTGGAGGTTAAATTAGACGGGTTTATAGCGTCAGGGTATTGAGTATAACCATCACAAATATTATCCCAGTTTGCTTTTGAATCGGTATAAATGTGTATACGATCTTCAGTCATAATTGGTTCATTAATAAGCCCGATACGTAAACGGTAAGTATTACTATCATTATCTCGAACTGAAAAAATATGCGATCCACAATTTGAACAAAAATGGCGATTAACGCCATTTTTGGCATAAATTTTTATATTTGATTCACCTCTAATGAATGTTAAATCTGTTTTTTTTATTATTGCAGATGCATTAAATGCTGTTCCAGTTTGCTTACGACATCTTGAGCAGTGACAAAACACAATAGTTTTAATATCACTATTTAACTGGTAAACAACTTCTCCACATAAACAATTGCCTGTTATCATGATTGAATTCCTTTTGTTAATTTAATAAATTTAGACTTATTTTTACATGGTAATCTATAAAAACAAATAAGTAAGTGAATTAGGCAATTAAATTTTGTAAATGATTATTATTGAAAAGCCGCTATAAGCGGCTTTGAATGAAAGAGATGCAAGGATGTTAATAATTTTCGTTTAAAATTTTCATCATTTTTAGTGCATTCAAATGCATCATTAATTAATCCTGCTATCTTAATCTCTTCTTTCATTTTTTTTGTTAATTCTATTGGTAATAGAATGAATGGAAATTGCTCGCGGTGCACTGTTCTAATAACAAACAAATTACCTATCAGATTTTTTTTTGATAAAGTATTCTGAAATAGGATTTGATATTTTTATTTTTTTAGCAAATTAGACAATACAAATAAATCATTAGAAATTTATATCAAAGTGTGCAAATTTTTACTTTTGTAAAATCACAATGTTTAATACTTTCTTACAAAATTTAATATGAGTTAATTTAGAATTATTAATTGATGCACTAAAATGCTTGAATAACGATAGTATTTATATGTTTTATGGAGTAGTTTTTTAATAAAGCGGGAAAAGCGGTCCCGCTTTTATTTTTATTAGTATAGATGTGATTTATGAGCAGACTAAACAATGTGATTAGCGATAGTTTAGTCTGCATATTTTATAACTTTAACGCTTGTATGCTTTGTACAAGATCAGCGAGTTGAGTGACAATTTGATTTCCGGTATTGGATTCGTCACCACCCAGCGTTTTATTTCGCATAAAGTCATTTTTGATTTGTTGCCATCGCTCTGTTTGTTCTTTTGTTAATACTCCTCGAATTTCGGCTAATTTGAGTAGATTTTCTTCTGCGCCGTTGGTTAGCAATTGTGCTTCACCCAAGTAATGATCTTCAATAACTTGATTAAGTTCTTCATCATTCATTACTGATGAAATTTTTTCGGCGAGTTTATTCATATTTCGATAACTACCTTGTAATTTGAACGGAGGTTCAGTACGGTATTTATCCGATTGTGCTGCACTAATGATATATTGTTGATTAACTTTAAATACTACTTCACGAATTTTTAATAAGTGGCGTAAAACTGCAACAATTTCACTTATTTCAGCTTGGCTATAGTCATAACTCAATTCATTGGTATTAAGTGGTTTGCCTTGGGCATGATCAATTAGATGATACAGATCATTAAGGTCACGTAATGCCAAAGGAGACAGAATTGAATTAGAGGTGAGACAGTTTTCAATATAACTTGATGCAAAAACTTCATCCATTCCACCAAGAACTTCTCCCAAGTTATATATGTCAGCACGGTTAGCTAACATATCGGGTATTTTGAATACTTCACCTGACTCGGTATATGGGTTACCGGCCATTATCACACAGAATTTTTTACCTCTTAAATCATAAGTTTTTGTTTTACCTTTCCAAACACCTTCGATACGACGTGAACCATCACATAATGAGATAAATTTCTGTAAAAATTCAGGATTGGTGTGTTGAATATCATCCACATAAAGCATGACATTATTACCCATTTCCAAGGCTAAATTTAACTTTTCAAGTTCTTGACGTGCTGTTGCATTTGGCGCTTGTTCGGGATCGAAAGATAAAACACTATGTCCTAATGCTGGCCCATTAATTTTCATAAAAATTAGGCCTAAACGATTAGCGATATATTCCATTAATGTTGTTTTACCATAACCAGGAGGGGAGATAAGTAATAATAATCCCATTAAATCGGTTCGTCGGCTTTCCCCTACGGTACCCATTTGTTTGGCTAGGTTATCACCAATGATAGGAAGATAAACTTGATTGATAAGTTTATTACGAACAAATGAACTTAACGGTTTAGCTTTGAACTCATCAATGTGCAAAAAGTATCGCTGGTCATCAAGAACTTCTTGGCGTAAAGTCTGATAATGCCGAAATTCTGGAATGATGATTCTTGCATGTTTGCGCATACGACTGAAGAAATCATCAAGGTTGATATTTAAAACTCCTTGTTTGATTGTTGGATGTTCGCCTAACAAGTCGCTAACCGTTATATCCAGTTCAAGTTCACTAATTTGCATGCTTATACTATTTTCTTTGTCTAGCATGCATAGCAAAATTGCTTCAGGTATGTAGTCAACTAATTTCTGATATTGAGGAAGTGTGCAAAGTCCCTTATACCAACTTTCAATAAGATTCCAACGATCAGCCAAGCGAGTTTTCAAATTAAGTTGCGATTGATTAAAATCGCCCCACATGTGAAGTTCTTCCAATTTGGCTTTTAGTCCTTCATACATGTAAATGCTATATTTGCTTAAGTTAAACTCCTGCGGTATTTCAGCCAGCGCATAACTTAAATATTCAGTCGCTTGTTTGATATGAAAATAATCATGTTTTATTGGATACGTTTGCAAGAATTGATTTAGCTCTGTAGCCATTTCTGCTTGTAAATTAATTAATCCTTCATCATGACCAAATAGAGCTTGAATATCTTTGCAGGTCTTGGCTCTTTCCGGCCATAATTTTGCGATATCACTTTTTTGATTATATTGCCAAAATAATATAGCCAAACTACGAGCTAATGGATTGTAACGCAATAAGCCGGCTGCTTCACCTAGTGGAATAAGTTTTGATAAGATTTTTACCGCATCGTGATCGTGAATACCTTTTTCATAACCTTCTCGATATCGCATGGCTGCATAATCACGAACGGTTTTAACCAAACTTTCTGGTTGACTTAATTGAGTAACTAATTCTTCATAACTGATATCAAGATCTTTTTTTAATATGGCGTTGATTATAGAGTAGGCTAGGTATTCACCACGATAGACTGTTGGTGACTCTGATTCAAGTGATATAGTCCAGAACGGTTTATAACTCTCTAATTTACTATTCTCTATTTTTTCTTGATAATCCGTACCCGTTAATTGCAAATATAAATGTGTTTCTTTCGGAACAATGGTTAGGTCAAGTTCTTGTGTGTTTACGCTGAATTTGTGTTTTGGACCTAATTTTATAACGTTGCCACCCGATTCGAATATTTCTGATTTATCTCGTAATGCGCGTATGGCCTGATCACGTGCACTTTTAAAACGTGATTCAATATCATCGGCTTTGACGTTATCAAACAGATCTCTCAATTTTTCAACAATTTCTCGGATTTTTAATGCTAGTGGATCTGCTACAAAGAAAGCATTAAGTTCATTTTGATCTGAAAATTTAGCCGTACGTCTCGGAATGCTATCTAAAATGCGAACAGCTGCGGTAAGTAGGGCTTCGGTGCGTCTTGTACGATCTTCAAGTAACGCTTGTTTGTGTGTTTCGAAAGATTCTAATATTTCTTCGCGTTTCGTCAGAATGTCATTAAGGAACTCTTCACTTTCGCTAAATTGATTTTCAAGTTCTTCAAGTTGAACAAGTAGCCTTGAAAGTTCATCGTCACATTTTTCTGGTGTGGTTGCGGTGCTTAAAGCACTTGCGATACTTTGACTAAATAGTTTGAATTGGGCGCCAAATTGCGCAATCATTTCGACACTAGATAGATTTTTTCGTTTTTGATTGATTCTTGCTTTAGTTTGATTGAGTTTGGCATAAACTTCGGCAATTGATTCAATAATTCTGGTTTGTAGTGTAACGTCTTCAAATTTTAATGATGCCATTAATTGCGAAAGCATATCCAAATCATTGGACATTTCGTCAGTGTTTTTTATTGGCTCAATAAGTTTGGCGACAGTGTCAGCTTGCTCAAGATATTTTTCAATTTTATCTATTTTTGAAATGAATGGTTCAAGTGCTTTGTCACTACCTAAAAATTCGGCGGTGGCCAATGAAACTAAAGATTGACGTTCTTTCAGCTCATTTTCCATTTTATCAATTTGTTCTAAATTGATATAACGATAGGTTCTTAATGTTACAAGGCGGCCTAATTGCATTTTTATTGCATTAAGTGCATCGACAAATTCTTGAGTTTCCTGCCAGCTATCAGGATATAATTTAGTTAACAAATCTTGTTGATTGGTAATAGCTTCACGCATCGCACTTTCGGATTGACGGCGTATGCTTTCTACTTTTTCATATTCATCAAGTACTAATTCACTGGTTTGGGTAATATTACGAAGTATTGGTGAAAATGATAGGTTTTTTTCATCAGCAAGCCAAAAATAACTATCAAATAATCTTTTAGTATCTTCACTTAGTTTGCCGTATAGTTGCGAAGAGACGGATTGATTATCAATTTCGCGAGAAATAAAATAGAGATCAGAAATACCACGCACTAATTCTGCGTTGCCAATTTTGCCTAAAAAGGTATTGTGGGTTGGCTGTGTTGCCGCAAATTCATCACTATAAAAAGGGGTTTGCCAGATTTGCATAGGATGAACACGAGTTGGTTCATCGTTTTCGCCTTCAAATACGACCATTCGACCATCTTCAAATACAGCATAACCATGACCTAGAATTGGGTTATCCAATTTTCGCTCTATCATGTTGTAATTAAATAAAGCTAAGCGACCAGAATTTGGATCGTAAAAAATGTATAAAACATCTTCCCCATTTGGTGAACGACGAATTCGTCTAAAACGCATTCCCCCCATAGATTGATCGAATGTTTTATATTCCCCATTTTGTAGATAGTAACCACCTGGGAATATCACCCCATGATCTTCTGGAAGTTGAATACAAGCTTGCCCAATAAAGTCAATTCGTTGTACTTTTTGAGTAAGTGTGTTATAGATTAGATATCGCCAATTGTCTTCTCGGTAGGGTAGGACTTTTAAAAGAATTAGTGCACCTACTTTTGCATATTCGATTTTTGCATCGTTTATTGATTGATTTTTATCTAATACCTCTTCACGATAAATACCTAATCCATCGTTTGTATTGTTTTCACATTTTATGGTAAGGTCACCACCAATGGTTTCAACAAAAACGGTATCAAGAATATTTACATGGGAGAATCGACCGTTAACGATGTTTTCACGGGTGGTTTCAGTCCATTCAAAATCATAAGCAGGAGGTAAAGCAATATCACGTTCACCCCGATTATCAATATAGTTAATCGTTTTTTTATCACTGGATATTGACCAACGAAATACCCGAATATCACTTACTCTTTCACCAATCTGGAAACTGGCAAGGAGCTTGCCATCACGTTCAACAAGTTGCAATAATTGAGCATTTTTGTAGTAAGTATAAAGTTCATTGAAGTCTTGAACAAAACGGTCAATGTTCAAAAAGGTATTTGATAGATCAACGGGATCCGCTTCGTAATTTTCATCACGTTCAACAAGTTGATAAAGTGAAAATACATCTTCAATTTTGGTTTCTTTTTTCAATCCTAAAAAGACGTTGTAACCAAATAATAACCAATCACCAAATCTAACGATATCTCGAGCGATACAATTGTTTTCGGTTCTTATGCGAATGCGACCGATGATCGACATATCGCTTTTACCAAATTCAGAAAGTCGTTGTTGATTTAACGCTTCAGTTTTTTGATTGAGTTCTTGGCCCAATGATGTCAAACGTTTACGAAGAATTTCGTAGGCTCCGCCTTCTGCGACTGCTTTATCGAGTGTATTTTGTTGCTCGTTTTCTTGTTCTATTTCTGCCATTTTTTACTCTTGATTTTGTTACAGAAAATCTATTACCTTCGGTAAAATTTAATATTTCACCGAAGGAAGATAATAGTGATAATGTTAATTTAATAACGATTTAACGATAATTGAATTGTTTGATGCTATAAATCATCATTCCTTTCATTATTCGCTTTTTTCATCACTATTTGACGGTAAAAATTGTTTAGCCAGTGCTTTTAAATCAGTGTTTTTTAGTGTTTCGTTTAAATCGATATTTTTATTACCAGATAAACGTGATAGTACTGATTGTAAAGCAGATTGTAATACTGGGCTTTGGTTTACAGTTCCTTCAATTGCTTTACCGACACTGATAGCTTTAGAGAAGCTGTTAAAGAAGTTATCATTACCTCCAACAATTTCAATGTTCGCTTTGCTAAATGCAGCAGCAAGAACATCTGCTTGTTCTCTAGCAATCTCTTTATTAGCAGCAATAGCAGCCATAGCTTGTTCGAAGCCTTTTTCAAGCGCCAAGCGGAACTCTTCATGATTTTTAGATTGTTCATTCATCGTACCCATTGCTTGGAATTTCTCAACTAGGCCATTAGCTTCGGCTGTTAAGCGTTCACGAATAACCAGTGCTTCAGCTAAACCTTGTTCTTTAGTTGCTGCAGCTTTAGCAAATCCAATGCGTTCATCACCGCGAGCTTGAGCTGAAAGTTTTTCTTCAAGAACTTTAGCTTCGGTTAGACCTTGTTTTTCTGTTGCTAATGCTTTTGCTTCAATAACTTTTGCTTCTGATAAGCCTTTTTCTTGATTACCTTTTGCTTCAGCAAGTAAAAGTTCAGCAGTAATATTTGCTTTTACTAAACCTTCTTTTTCTTCCGCTTCAGCACGAGCTTTGCGAACTTTGGCTTCTGCTAAACCGATAGCAGCTTCTTCTGCTTCAATACCTTGAGCAAGTTGTTTTTTCGCTTCAGCTTGTTTAGCTGCAACTTCAAGTTCAGCTTGTGCTATTGTACTAATTTCAATTGCACGGTGTTTAGATGATTGTTCATCTGCTTCAGCTTGCTTAACTTGTTTAACTAACTCTTGTTCAGCTCTAGCTTCTGCTTCTATAATGGTTGTTTGTTTTTCACGATCAGCTTTAGAAATTTCTCGTACTTCTTTGATATTTTCTTCTTCAACAGCTACCGTTTTTTCAACTGCAACTCGCTCACGAATTACATTGGCAATATGTTTCTTTTCCTCTTCAAGAACTTTATCTTTTTCAATGCGTTGTAATTCTACTTCTCGTTCACGAGCAACAATTTCCAATGAACGAGCACGTTCGACGCGTTCTTCTTCGATAGCAATTGCTCTAAGACGATTTTGCTGAGCAACTTCAACTTCACGCAAACGGTTTTCTTCACGCACTTCAATTTCTTGTTGTGCTTGGATTCTTGCTTGTTCCGATTTTAGACGTTCTTCTTCTTGTACTTTTAATGTTTCAGCTTGTTCGCGAGCTCGAATGGTTTCAATTTCGCGTTTTTGACGAGCTTCGGCATCTGCTTGTTGACGTTCAAGTTCTAATTTGGCTTCAATTGTTTCAGTATCTTTTTTCTTTAAAGCTAATTCAAGATCTCTTTCGCGTTTATTAGTTTCATCCTTATGAACAGCTGTGATCGAGGTAATTTTGTTAATACCTTCGGCATCAAAAATATTATCAGGATCGAGTGATTTGATTGGGGTTTGTTCTAAATAGTCGATAGCCACATCTTCAAGTGCATAACCATTAAGATCTTTACCAATTACATCAATAATACGTTCACGGAAATTCATACGATCTTCAAATAGTTTAGACAATTCAAATTGCTTACCTACTGTTTTTAACGCCTCTGAAAATTTCGCACTAAATAGTGAGCTTACCGCTTTTTGATCAGACGCTCTATCTACACCAATCGACTTAGCAACCTTTAAAACATCTTCAGTGGTTTCATTAACACGAAGATAAAAAGCGACACATATATCAGCACGTAAGTTATCTTTACAAATTAAACCATCTTTACCACGACGTTCTACATCAAAAGTAATTAATGATATTTTCATGAATTCTTTTTTGTAGATGACAGGGTAAACCAACGCACCTGTAAAATGCACTTTAGGTTTTGACGTCATGTCATTAACGATAAGTGCTGTACCTTGCGGAACTTTGATATAGAACGCTTTAAACAATAAGAAAAATCCAACGATTACTAGAAAGACTATTCCAACAATCACTAGAAAAAACATGATGGTATCAGTATTGATTGACATAATTTATTATTCTCCAAAAAATATTTACTTTTCTATCCATTAAATTCTTTAACGCTAATAATTTCATAGCTGTTATTGGTTGTGTCATAACGTAGTAGAACAGCTTTATCTCCACGTTTGAATTGATATGAGCTCGTGCATCTAACTTGTAAAATTAAACCAGCGCCACCATCTTCGTAAATAGCTTCTCCTTTTGTTTCATTCACATAGCTTGAACGAATTTCAACAGTTTGCCCTAATAATGATTTGTGATTATTGGTGCTTTCTAATTTAGTAAACAGTGGTCGAAGAGGTTTTATAATAAATGAGGTAAGATATACTGCAGCAATAAATGCAGTTACGAAAATAAAAAAACCAGCTATGTAATAAATTAGCAATAAATCACACAGAGGTAACATAAAGAAACGAAAGGCGAAATAAGAGATTGACCAACCTATTAATGAAATCAAAGTGACAATAAGTGTCATTGGGACTTTGTTAAAACCTAATTTCATCAATAGGCCTGTAAATCCTGATGGAGTATTTGGAATGTCTAATGGTATATCATCAACATCGACATTTAGTTCTATATCTAAACAATCAATGCTTAAAATACCAAAAGCAGCAACCAACCAATATAGTACACAAAGTGTTAACAACCCACTAAATATGATTACTGGAAAAGAAAAAAATATACCCCAGAAAAGCTCCATTATTTTCCCTTATATTAATTTTCTGAATTAACTAGTCTAAATTAATTAAATAATTTATTACGTTAACTATATTAACCTAAAAGTTTATTTTATTAAATAGTTTGATTTTCTTGCTTTTCTTTTAATCTAGCTAATATTGCAGCAGCATTTTGGTTGCCTGATTTGATTCCTGCTGCTTCAAGCTTACTATCAAGTGTACTTTGATTTTCAAGCTTAGCTAATTCATTTTTAGCTTCAATGACTGCGCTGTTTTTCTCTTGACGTTTTTTTATTCTATCTAAAGAATCCAGAGCCGTTTGTAATTTTGCAGTTGAACCGCCATATCGTTGTGCAACTGCTGATTGTGCTTTTTGAACACTTTCAGTTGCTTTCACAATATCAACTTGCTGTTTTAAATTTCGAATATTGATTTCTGTTTGTGAAATTGATTGACGTAAGCTTTTTACAGTTTCAGCAAAGTAAGTGGCTTGTTGCTTATTATTTTCAAGTTCATTTTCAAGAAATCCAATTTTTTCAGAAACTTCAAGTGCTAATTCTTCATTGCCACTTTCAAGAGCTTTGATTGCATAACTTTCATATTCATCAATTTTAGATTGTGTTTCTTTAACAACTTTATCTGCTAGTTTTTGCTGTGCAAGTATATTTGCTAATGATTCTTTAGCTTGTTTTAATTCACTGTCAGCATCGCGAATTTCTTGATCGAGAATTCTTAGAGCTTGAGTGTCAACGATCGCTTCTCCTGCTTCATTGATGCCACCACGAAGAGCTGTAACAAGTTTTTTGAAGATAGCCATGTTTAATCTCCTTATTATTTATATAAATTTAATTAGTTAAGATTGATGTGATGTTCATAAGCTTCTGTAGCTTTAATAACATTGTCAGATAAAGTTTCTAATTCATAGACAATATTACTTAAAAGTGAAGATGAACTTAACGCACCATACATAATGTAGTTGACCGAGCCGTCTCCAGCTTTTTCAATTGCTATTGTTGATAGTGGAAATAGTTTACGAGTGCATAAAATTTCTTCATTGAATTGAGTTTTATTTTTAACAATATCAACTGGCCAAAGTAAACATTCAACAACAATTTGTTGATTTGATATACTTAAAAATAAAGGCAAATCACCATATTCATGCATAATGATATGCAAGCAAGCATCCACACCATCGATGATTTCTATACTTGCATGGCTTTGCTTAACTAATTCTGATTGCATTAATTTATTATAAAGAGTTTCTATTGACCAAATTTCATTTCTTTCCATTTCATTAAATTCCTGTTTACGATTAATATTATTGTTTTTAACTAAAGACTGGCGAAATTGTTTTTCGATTTCCAATAATTTAGTTGTATTTTCAGGTAAAATCCAAACTTCTTTTTTGACCAAACCTTGTTCACGCAACCTTTGACGGTATTGTTGCTGGTAAAAAGCTGAATTTTTGGTCTCTTTGGTTTTTTTCATAACGCCTGTTTGGTGCTTTGTTAAATTTATGTAAACCATATTACCATAAAAATATTACATGTAAATATCACATGTAATTTTTTTGATAAAAAAATAATCCGTAATGGCGCCTTAGAAGATGATAAGTATATTTTAAAATATTCTTTAGAAATAGATGGTTAAACATTACCAAAATGTTCTAATTGGTGTGGTAAACCTATCCGTTAGATAATTTGTTAAATTTATGTAAATCATATTACCATAAAAATATTACATGTAATACTTTTAGAAAAAAATAACCCGCATTAGCGGGTTATAAAATGATAAATATATTTTAATATATTTCTAGAAATCAATATTCAAACCTAACTGGAATGTTCTACCAGGTGCGGTAAACATCTCTAGATATTTATGATCAGATGTACTGTATAATTTATTATTACTGAGGTAATCCCAATATTTTTGATCAGTAAGGTTGTAGATGCCACCGCTCAGTCTAATATTATTGGTAATATTTATATAACCTGTTAAATCAACAATACCGTGACCAGCGATTCTAAAATAATCATCAGATGAGTCTTCGATTGGTTTGCCTTCGTTGCGATATGTTTCTCGGGAGGTGGCATCAGTTTTCTTACCTTTTTGGAATGTCGTTGTTAAGGAAACACCGTAGAATTTATTCGGATCATCCCATGATAAACCAATAGTACTTTTTAATGGTGCAATAGTATCCATCTCAATGTATTTATCACCTAAATAACTTGATTTTGATTTACCTTTGTTATATCCAATTGCGAAACGTGCGCTTAAACCATTGAGTGATTCTACCCAAGTACCAATATTAAATTCACTATTTAATTCTGCACCAAAGGTATAAGCTTTGTCACGGTTCTCAGATTGATAAACTAAACGATTGCCAATACCAACAAAATTTTTCCTATAACGCGTAAAAGCAATAAAGTTTTTGTACTTGTTATAAAAAGCTGATGACGATAACGTAATTCCTGATATTGGTTGACCTTTTACACCGAGTTCAAAATTGTCGCCTGTTTCTGTTTTTAAATTAGAGTTGCCAACAAGCACATACATAGTGCTGTGCGCTAAATAAGAGCCATATAATTGGTTCTGATTTGGCATTTGAGCGCTACGTTTATATTGTAGATAAGCAGTGAAATTAGGATTAATATCATACATTAATGCCATTGATGGTAAAATTTTGAAATCACTGTTACTACTATATTGTGTACCTAATTGATGTGAATTAACATTTGATACTGACATGTTTTCAAGATTGCGTGGCTTGGTATTCTGATAAATTGCTCTGACACCAGGCACTAAATAAAAGTTATTACTATTGTTGGTATTAAAGCTAATGCGATCTTCAAAAAATCCCCCTAACTGATAACTTTTACTGTCGGCTTGTGGTTTGGAATAATCACCGTCCGGGAAAGTATCGACGTATTGTGATTTAGCTGATGTAAAGAATGGCGATTCATCTTCACTCCATTTACCATTTAAACCAGCGCTGATTTTTTGGTTATCAATTTGTTTTATTAAAGTAGTAATAAAATTATATGATTTAGTATTATAGTTGGTTTGAGTATAAAAATTACCTTTGGATTTGTGCTGCAATTTTGTGTCATCAAAGACATTAGTCCGTTGGTAATTTAACTGTGTCGTTAATGTGTCAATCCAACTAATATTGGTAGGTTGCCATGTATCTTTAATTGCTAAGTTAAAGCGGTTATTTTTACTGCGTTGATGGTCGAGTGATTCAATATGTTTACCTTTTTGGTCCCAAGTATCATAATGGGAATTTTTAGTTTTATTATTATAATCGACAGTCGTATTGAGTAAATGTTCTTCTGTCATTTGCCAACCAAAGCCAGCTAAAATTGAGTTAGAGTGCCAATTTTCTGGATAACTGCTTATTGAATCACCGTGATTTCTTGTTTGTTGTCCATCTCGACGACTTAATACAATAATGCCATTGAGGTGATCATCACCACCAGCCATAGTGATTCCTTGATGATAGCTTCTATCTGAACTGTCATAATTGTTTTCGAATCCAAAATAACTGGTTTTACCTGGATATAGATAATAGCTAGCCGTTTTAGTTTGGAAAGATACTGAACCGCCTAGGGCATTATTCGCATTACTTACAGATGTGGCACCTGATTGAATATCAACTTTATTGTACATGTAGGTATCGATGTAATCACGACCAATACCATAAGAACCGAAACCTGCTCGACCCACTGAATTAACTCGACCTTGTGCTATAGGTAATGGCATACCGTCAACATCAATTGATACACGGTTAGCATCTAGACCACGAATATTATAACCACTGAAACCTCCTCGGTCCCAACTACTTTTACCGGTACCTGAACCGGAAATATTACCTGGAGCTGAAATGAGTGGTTGATAACGCATAAGAGTACCAAAATTAGTACCACCGTCACGGCGGATATCATGTTCGGATATTTCAGTATTTGTACCTGGTTTTTTAATCGCTTCGTGAGCGGTCACAGTTATGACGTCGTAGTTTTCATCATCGAGTTTGACCGTAGCCATTGCAGGCATGGCAATTGTCAAGCCTAAAGCTAACGTGCTGGTTTTTTTAAATTTAGTAAAATTAATCATTTTAATCCTTTCAATTATAATAAACTAAATAAAATCACTCAGATTAATTAATAGTTAAGTTGATCATCTTTTTAATTTAATCAATCTGCTAAACAATTTTTTATTTCAGTTTTATCCTTAACCGTTATTGAGGATAAAAGCTGTCACAAAGAATCTTTGCAACTTCATCCACTCGAGGGCCAATACCAAATAGGTATCCGTCATCAATGGTAATAATTCGGTGATTTTTGAACGCTGCTGTTTCTGTGATACCTGGTATAGTGTTGATTTTATCTACTCCACCAATTTGCTGAATTGAGTGGCTATTTAAAATAATAACATCAGGATTCATTGCAATGATTGATTCGGCTGTGTAGCTTTTATAACTTTTATGTTTAGCTAGATTTTCACCTCCAGCAATAGTAATTAAAGCATCCGCTGTGGTGTTTTTACCTGCTACTGAATTGGTTCCACCCATGCTCATTAAAAATAGAACTTTGGCTTTATTGGGTTGCATATCTATTTTTTGTTGGATTTGTGAAAGATTATTCTTGATATGCTTTATTAGCTGTTGTCCTTGATCTGGTTTTTGTAGTTTGTTAGCTATTTTTTCAATATTTTCATAAAGTAATTCAATAGTTCCAGGCACACGTTGTAAAGATAAAACATCAACTTTAGCTTGAGTAACTTGACTAATAATATTATCGGGCTCTGCATCACTTAAAGTAATAAATAACGTTGGGTTTAAAGATAAAATTCCTTCTATATTTAATAATTTCCAATAACCAATTTGGGGTAGAGTGGTGACAGATTGCGGATAAGTGCTAGTTTTATCAACGCCGACTACTTTATCTCCTTCACCCAGCGCAAAAACAATTTCGGTTAATGAACCACCCGCAATAACAATTCTATCTTGAGCTGAGCTGAAATTTATGAACGCGTTAAAAGTGAAAATTAACAAAAATATATTTAATTTTGTTATAAAATTTTTCATTATTTACTTCCTGTTTGTAAATTTTAATATCCGCGATAATATAGTGAAAATGATAACTATTATCAACATAATTGTCTTTTATCCCTCACTTTTTTCAAGCAAAAAAATTGTTGCTTAACGAGATTTTTAACAATTTCAATATAAATAATCAGTTAAAACAAGTTGTAAAGATTTGAGAAATGGCTTAAAAAACAGACAAATTATAAAGGAAATGAATTCAAAAACATTTTTTTGTAAAAAAATAATAATAAATATATCAACATATTATAAAAATGGTTAATAAAAGATATTGATAAATGAAAATAATTATTATTTAATTTTGCAGTTTATTTAATTAAGATCGGTTGTTATGAAATCATTAGATGTCAGCGCTTTTTTTGCTCAAAACGCGACTTTACCTTTTAAAGATCGTTGGGCTGTTATGCCTTTGCAGGCAAGTATTCCACTACCACCTCATGAAGTTACCTCTCAATGGGACACAATTCAATCAACTTCTCTAAAGGGTAAAAAAAGGTTGATTTATATTCATATTCCTTTTTGTGATATACATTGCCAATTTTGTGGTTTTTATCAAAATCCATTAAGAAAATTTGATACTGATACTTATATCAATTATTTATTAAAAGAGATATCGCTAGAAATTAATAACAAAGCAATGCAATCAGCACCTATTCATGCTGTTTATTTTGGGGGGGGGACGCCATCCGCTTTGGCGGCAGGTCAAATAGCACGCGTTATTCGCTATCTTAAAGAGCATGCACCATTAGCTCCAGATTGCGAAATTACGGTTGAAGGTCGTATTTCTGATTTTGATGATGATCGTGTTGATAGTTATATTGAAGCGGGAGCAAATCGGTTTTCAATCGGTGTCCAAACCTTTAATACTGAAATTCGCCAACGATTAGGTCGTGAATCAAGTGAGCAACAAATTATAAGTAGCTTTGAACGTATTGCTGAGCGTGATAGTGTTGCGTTAGTTTGTGATTTAATGTTCGGTTTACCAAATCAAACCAGAGAAACTTGGCAACGTGATTTAGATATTGTCAATGAATTGCCGTTAGATGGTGTAGATTTGTATTCACTCAATCTTTTACCAACCACACCTTTGGCCAAAGGGGTCGAAAATAAGCGTATTGAAATACCCTCCATTACAGATAAAAGTAATTTTTATCATCAAGGTGCAGAATTTTTAGCTAAACAAGGTTGGGTACATTTGACCAATGCACACTGGGCTAAAAATAGTCGTGAACGAAATTTATATAATTTTCTGATCAAGCAAGGTTCTCATTTTTTTGCATTTGGATCTTGTGCCGGGGGCCGATTAGGTGGTCAGTCATTTATGATTCATCGTGATTTAAATCAATATTATACCCAGCTTGATGAGGGTAAAAAACCAATTATGATGTTGACTGGTAAACCAGTGATAGGAGAATGGCTTTATCAATTACAAGCAGGGATAGAAAAAGGGCGTGTTGATTTAACTAAATTGACTGAACAATATCATCTCTTCGCACCTTTAATTAAACAATGGCATCAAGTTGGGCTTTTGGAAAACGAAGATTATTGTATGCGATTAACTTTATCGGGACGTTTTTGGTCAAGCAATATAGTTCAAGCACTTCAGCAGTTATTGTTACAACTTAATAATCCCGAATATATTGAAATACAGAAAAAAATGGCTCAAGCGAGACAAGCTATGAATAGTCATCCTGCAATGGCTAAATCCAATACAGAAAAATCTAAACATCCACATCAAATTTCATAATTAAAGGATACTATTATGACAGAAAAACCAACACTTTTAGATAATTTAAATGCTTATATGAAAACAGATCCAGAAGAGTTATTAGAAAAAATTGCTCAAGATCATCATGTTACATTAACACAAGTTATTCAAGCTTTACCTGATGCGAAAATTGTTGATGGTAGTAATTTTGACACGATCTGGGAAGAAGTTACAACATGGGGAGATGTGCTATTTTTAGTTCATACCGGTGATGTAATCGCTGAAATTTCTGGCGAATTACCGACAGGATCTCATAGCCAAAGATATTTTAATCTTCGTCATCAAAAAGGGTTAAGTGGACATATTAAGGCTGAACATTGTCAATATATTGCATTTATTGAACGTAAATTTATGAAAATGGCAACTGCTTCAATAATTTTCCTAAATCACACAGGACAAGCAATGTTCAAAATCTTTGTAGGTCGTGACGAAAAACATCAATTAAAAGCGGATCAATTAGAAAAATTCCGTACATTAGCAAAAAAAATTAATTAATTATAAGTTATTAACAAAATGCAGACATTATTAATTTTTGGTGTAAGCCCTAAACAAGGTACAGGATATCAAATTGCACATCTAGCCAAGCAATATCACCCCCAATGGCGTTGTATTGTATTAGTTCGTGATGCTAATTTTGCCAAACAATTAGTTAATCAAGGTATTGAGGCTCATGTTGGTGATGCAACTGATTGTGAATTAGTTAAAAAACTATGCGAATTAGCCGGTTGTGAAGCAACTATTATATCAACCTTAGGCGGTGAAACAGGTAATTATTCTGCTCAACGCGTGATTATCGACTGTGCTGAACAAACCAGAATTAAACAAATGATTCTGGTGACCTCTTTAGGTTGTGGTGATTCATGGGTTACGTTGTCTGAACGTGCTAAACAGGCGTTTGGTCGTGCTGTTCGTGAAAAATCATTAGCTGAGGTTTGGTTGCAAACAAGCAAATTAAATTTCTTGATTTTAAGACCGGGTGGATTACGTGATGGTGAAATGACACAAAAAGCTGAATGTTATTATCAACAAGAGGTGCATGGTTTTATTTATCGTACTGATTTGGCAAAAATAGTTATTGATAAAATTGTCAATCAACAAATTGATAATCATGCTTACAGTGTCGTCGATCCTAGCTTGAAAATAACCTATTAATTGGCTCGAGTTGAATGAATAAATTAATACAGATAAGAGGATAATGGGTGGGCAAATATAGTCATCGTTCTTTGTTATGGGGATTATTTGCCATTCTATTGGTGCTAATTCTATTTTCTGCAAATTCAGGCGCATTAAAACTAACTTTTGATAAACTAGTGGATATGTCAATGGATGATCCTTTATGGAACATTTGGTTAAATATACGTATGCCACGAATAATGTTAGCCATTATAGTTGGAATGGCATTAGCCACCTCTGGCGCGGTGATGCAAGGGTTATTTCGTAATCCTTTAGCTGATCCGGGTTTACTTGGCATTAGTAGTGGTGCGGCTTTAATGGTTGGGTTATCTATTTTGTTTCCTGCCATTTTTCCACCTATTATGGTCATGTATGGCAAAATGTTCGCAGCATTTGCAGGAAGCTTTTTTATCTGTTTATTAATTTATCTTTATAGCATAAATTCGCAATGTAATTTGGCCAAAATGGTATTACTAGGTGTTGCTATTAATGCTGTTATTGGGGCGGTTATGGGTTGCCTAAGTTATATTAGTGATGAAGCGCAACTGCGACAACTTTCTTTATGGTCCATGGGACATTTAGGTAAGGGCTCTTGGGATTTAGTTCTGGTTGCGTTATCACTTATTATCCCTGCTTTAGTGTGTTTATTTAAGCTTTCTCATCAACTTAATATTCTTCAGCTAGGTGATGAAGACGCTCATTATTTAGGTATTAAAGTCAGACGAATTAAGCAGTATTTATTATTACTATCTGCTATGCTTATTGGTACATCTGTCGCGGTTAGTGGCATGATTGCTTTTGTCGGTCTGGTTGTCCCCCATATGATTCGATTGAGAGTCGGTGCTAATCATAGCTGGTTATTGCCGGGTTCAGCACTAGGTGGTGCTTGTTTATTACTACTAGCCGATACCTTTGCACGCACTTTAATTGCACCCACTGAAATTCCTGTCGGACTTTTCACAAGTTTGATTGGTGGTCCTTATTTTATTTGGCTGATTTTAAAACATAAGTAATAGATGGTATTTAATGATGTTAACTGCTGAACATTTAACTTTTGGTTATGCTAATCGCACTTTAATTAACGATGTGTCTTTAAACATACAAGCCAGTGAAATTGTAATTATCATTGGTCCCAATGGTGCAGGTAAATCGACACTTTTACGTTTATTGACAGGTTATCAAAAACCAGCTTCAGGCGAATGTTATTTATTTAATAAACCATTATCACAATGGTCCGAAACGCAATTATCTAAAATTAGAACCGTTATGTTGCAACAAAGTCAATTAACTTTTCCATTCAAAGTGAAAGAAGTGGTGGCAATGGGGCGAGCTCCTTATGGTAAGACCAATTTTGAGCAAGCGGTGCAAGAAAGTATGCAACAAACTGATTGTTTAAAATTGGCAGACCGCGATTACCGTAGTTTGTCAGGAGGTGAACAGCAACGAGTTCAACTGGCGCGAGTATTAGCGCAATTGTGGCAGCCTGAACCTACAGAAAAATTATTATTTTTAGATGAGCCGACTTCCGCCCTTGATCTATATCATCAACAACATACATTAAGATTGTTGAAACAATTAGTTAGCAAACAAAAATTAGCAGTTTGTTGTATTTTGCATGATCTTAATTTGGCTGCTTTGTATGCTGATAAAATAGTATTAATTCATCAAGGTCGAATTGTCGAGCAAGGTGCGCCAGCGGATGTGCTAACGGTTGAAAAAATTCATCGATGGTATGGTGTTGAAACAGGGATTTTTAATCATCCCAATCATTCGTCAATACCGCAAATTTATTTAAACCCTTAACGGTTAAATCTCGACAATTAATCATTCGCTGCATTTTTAATCAAAATCAGTATATAATTAAGCAAACTTAATAAATGGGGCTGATGATGATTAACGAAAATAGTAATAGTTCTATTCTGGTTTCAGATATACTTGCAGCACAACCTGTTTTTAGTTGCCAATTGGATGGAAAGGGCAAAGCCAATTCTTTGAATGACAAAACAGAAGCTTCAAAGACCCAACCTTATTGGATCCATCTTGATTTTGCTAAAAGTGAAACAATCAATTGGATTAATCAAACAAATTTGATTCCTGATCTTGTCAAAAATGAGTTGATAAAACCTAATCAATTTCCAAAAGAAATTCGTTGTGATGCAGGGATTTTAGTTGTGCTAAAAGGTGTTAATTTTACCCCAAATGAACTACCCGATCCTATCGTCACTTTTCGTTTTTATATTACCGATAATTTAATAATCTCAACCAGACATCAAAAAATAGATGCTATTATAAAATTAAAACAGAATTTAGAAAAAGGAATTGGCCCTGTAGATGTTGCTGACTGGTTGATTCAGCTTTCTGAATTAATCTGTGATCAAGTTAATTTATCATTTGATGGTGTCCATAATAAAATTATTAAATTAGAAGATTTACTCTTAAATCAGCGAATTTTTTCGCATAAAGAAATAGGAAGAGTTCGTAAACAACTTTTCATATTACGTCGTCTACTTTCACCACAACGTGATATTTTTGTGAAAATTTCAACAGAACGAATATCTTGGATTGATGATAATGATCGCCAGCGATTGCATGATATTTCAAATCAACAAAATCACTATGTTTCTGAAATTGACAGTTGTTTAATAAGAATTGGTTCAGTTATGGAGCAAATTAATAGCATTTTGGCTGAATCCACCAATAACCGTATTTATCTAATGTCACTGTTTACCATTATATTTACGCCAATTACTTTTATAACCAGCTTACTCGGTGTTAATTTGGCTGGTATCCCTTTTAATGAAAATGAATGGTCATTTGTGGGTTTAATTTTACTGCTTATTGCTATTAGTATTGTTTCAGTAATATGGCTTAAACTCAAAAAATGGTGGTAGCTGAAGTGATTTTTTAAATCGCTGAAGTTTATAATGGATTTTTATAAATTCATTAATAACAATGGTGTTAAGTCGTTATTTGGAAGTGCGACTTAAACACTCATTCATGTTTATTGGAAAGGAGATATTGGATCGGCTTATACTGATAATTTATTGCAACCAAGTTCAGCTGTAACTAATATTGTCTGTTTCTTTTTTAGCAAGCCAATCTAATCAAAATTTCATTTGTAATATTTCAAAAATTTATAGTAATGATTATGCCATTCAGTTTACATTGAAAAAGAATAGCAAATTTTAATCGAGAATCTATACCCAAAAAATTACGATAAAATTATACGTTATAGTTTCAATTCGAATCCATTATGTGGACATAACAAACTGAGATTAATTGTTTCAAAATTACGCAAAGATTATCAATTACAATCTATTGATTAAAATGGTTATCAGGAAATTTTCAAACTTGAATGGGCTAAAGACTTATGTAACAATTTTAATTCATATTCTGAATTTGTAGAAACAGGTTTAGGATTTATTGTTTTAAAATATAATGTTATTTTTCCTAAAGCATTATCTTATTTAGTATATAATGATAGTATTGAAGTAGATGCTCTAGCAAAAGAAAGAGAAAAGGGACTTACATTGACTTGTTCTGGAAATTTACTTTTAGCCTGTTTGGAACGTCAAGTATCACCAAATTAGGATAAACATAATCGGGTATTTTTAAAGAACATCACTAATTTAGGCTATATCTTAAAATAAACTCTATAATGCTTATGTCGTTTGGAATTTATGATTAATATTTATTATGCAAACTAATCAATCTTTTCGTTTATTTATTGCCGAAAAGCCCAGCTTAGCTAGGGCTATCGCGGATGTATTGCCCAAACCTCACCAAAAAGGAAACGGTTTTATCCGAGCCAGTAATGGTGATGTGGTTAGCTGGTGTATTGGACATTTATTAGAACAAGCGACCCCTGAAGTCTATGATGAACGATTTAAAAAATGGTCTTTAAATGATTTGCCTATAGTGCCTGAAAAGTGGATATTAATCCCTAAAGGAAATACTGAAAAACAATTAAATATTTTGGTTGATTTGATTAAATCTGCAGATCTGATTGTGCATGCGGGTGACCCCGATAGAGAAGGACAATTATTAGTAGATGAAGTATTAAATTATTGCCAGCTTGCACCCGAAAAGCGCAAAACCATCCAACGTTGCTTAATTAGTGATTTAAATGCTAGTGCAGTAGAAAAATCTCTTGAACAGTTGCGAAATAATCAAGATTATGTCCCTTTATCGACTTCTGCATTAGCTAGAGCTCGGGCTGACTGGCTTTATGGCATGAATATGAGCCGAGTTTGTACATTGGTAGGGCAAAGAAACGGTTATCGTGGCGTACTGTCCATTGGTCGAGTGCAAACGCCTATTTTAGGATTAGTGGTAAGACGCGATTTAGAGATAGCCCAATTTGTACCTAAACCGTTTTATGAGGTGTTTGCTATTTTGCAAACTAAAAATAATGAAACATTTAAAGCTAAATGGCAACCGAGTGAAGCTTGCGAACCTTATCAAGATGAAGAAGGTCGAGTACTCGTTAAAGCATTAGCTGAAAATGTTTGCCAACGGATTAAAGATAAATCCGGTATAATTGATAAAGTAAGCAATAAAAAGAAAGAGCTTGCTCCACCAATGCCATTTAACCTGTCTTCTTTACAAATTGAAATGGCGAAAAAAAATGGGTTAAGCGCCCAAGAGGTGCTTGATATTTGCCAGTCATTATACGAAAAGCATAAGTTAATAACTTATCCACGTTCAGATTGTCGTTTTCTGCCTGAAGAGCATTTAAAGCAAATTAATGGCATAAAATCAGCCATTGAAAACAATTGTCCAGTTCTGCAAACAGCAATTGATAATGCTGATTTTTCATTACGTTCCAAAGCATGGAATGATAAAAAGGTGGAAGCGCATCATGCCATTATTCCTACCTTACGTAAAGCCAAAATGGACAGTTTGTCCAATAATGAGCGGGCTGTTTATCAAGTTGTAGCAACCCAATATTTAGCCCAATTTTATCCCGCCTATAAATATTCTGAATTACAAATTGATGTTGAAATTCAAGGAGGGAAATTTATATCAAAAACAAATCAAATGTTTGATGAAGGTTGGAAAGTTTTATTTAGAAATAAAAACAATCCAATCGATAACGATGCTGATGATAACAACAATGGTTTATTAACTAAGCTCATTAAAAAAGGGGAATCTGTCCAATGCATTGATACTGAACTGCTTGGTAAAGAAACTCAGCCGCCAAGACCATTTACTGACGCTACGTTATTAGCAGCATTGACCGGGATAGCTCGCTTCGTAAAAGATCCTGAAATTAAAAAGATCCTACGTGAAACAGATGGTTTAGGTACGGAAGCAACCCGTGCAGGTATTATTGAGTTGTTATTTAAAAGGCAATTTTTAATTCGACAAGGTAAATCAATACGCTCTACACAAATCGGACAAAATTTAATTTTATCATTGCCAGATATTATGTCTATGCCAGATATGACAGCGCATTGGGAATTACAATTAGATGAAATTAGTAAGAAATCCTTTTCATACCAACAATTCATGTATCAACTTAATTCATCATTATCAAATTTAATTGATCAAATGAAAAATGCACGATTGAATATTCATTCTTAACCCTCATATTAAAAAAACAGGATGAATCGTATTATTGAAAATAGCGTTTAACCTATTTATTTATATCACTTGGTTACCAATCGGTTTGTTGATCAATTGTTATTCTAACGTACGGTTGTTTGTGTGTCGTTCTTCAATAATTTTAGTCAGTTCATTGTTTGCTCTTTGTAAAAAAGTTTGATTTTTTAGAATGACCAAATAGGTTTTCAATCGTTTGATTGGATCGAGTGCAAAACGACATGTAATAAACAAAATGATAAAAATAGTCAAAATCGAAATGATAATATTGACAATCCAAGGTGAACTAAAGATTCTATCAATATTAAATAGTAATAAAATAAGTGCAAAAATTAATATGATACCGCTAAGTACAACTTCTTTAATTGAGTAAAATGCTAGTGGTATTAGGCGATTTTTTTGGATAGTAAAATATTGGGTTAATAAATTTAATTGTGTCAGATCAATAATATTATTTACGTCGGCATTAACAAGTGACATAGCAATATTCTCTTTTTCAATATCACCTGATTTATAAAAACAGATTTTATCCCAAAGTAATTTCTTTTTTATATTACTTAAGTAGTCACGTTGATACTTTGGTTGAGATGTTTTTTCTAAAATATCGGCATATTTGATGAGGTTGTCGAAGTATTTACTGGATTTTGGACTTTTGTATACAAAAGCAACACAAGAAAGTGTGAATATAATAACCAAATTGAACCAATTGTCATGGAGTAATTCTGAGATTTCCATTTCAATAATCCACATTAATTAATCATAGTACAATTATATCTGATATCGAATAAAACGTGTATTAATTCTATGCTAAATTTAAGCATTAAGCAGTTTTACGTGCTGTTTTTAAGCGAACTCGACATATTTTTTTGATAACAGGTTGACTTCTTTTTATGAAAAGCGTATAACTTGCCCGCCTTGGAGCTTTTCTTTCTTTTTTAACTATCAAAGCAGTTTAAAAATGAGGGTGAAGAAAAGTTGAAATCCAAAGGGTAGAGTTCAATTTACAGGAGAAATATGGACACTCAATCGGGTCACCCCAAACAGTGGGGAGATAAATTCAAACACATCATTGTCGGTTAATGAACCTGTCTAAATAGTTATTTTTTCAGTTCACGAGCCGAAATTGATAAAAACGGTAACGGTGAACGATATGCAGTTTTCTACATGCTATCACTCAAATTCAAAACATCATTGCGCCCTTAAAGTGCTTTTAAGAGTATTATATCTTACAGACAAGCATTTAGAGCCACCAAGTTGTATCTAACTCTTAACTAATTTTAATTTCTCTAAAATTTTATTTTATGCCAAGCATTAGCTTGAATAGCTAGTTATTGCTTTGCGTTTAGATTTTAGCCAATAAGAACTGATATATGCCTAGTTAGAATTTAACTTAGGAATAGGTTCCTTTTGTCTAAAAAGTATGGATAGGTACAGACTATGACTAAAAAAACATCTAAAGTAAAGACAGAAAATACTTCAAACATAAAGGCACTTAAAGAAGCTCAAAACAGTCTTGATAACATTTTATCTAATTTCCAATCAAGTCTTTCTGGATTAACTCAAGAAAGTGCAAAATCAAGATTGGAACAATATGGAAAAAATGAAGTTGCTCGTGAAAAAGTACCTTCTGCTTTTGCCCAATTACTATTAGCTTTTAAAAATCCATTTATATTTGTATTGTTGATATTAGCTATAGTTAGTTTTGTTACTGATTACTGGTTACCACTACAAGGCGGTGAAGAGACCGATTTGACAGGCGTTATCATTATCCTCACTATGGTAACACTGAGTGGAATATTACGTTTTTGGCAGGAATTTAGATCAAACAAGGCTGCCGAAGCTTTAAAATCTATGATCCGAACCACTGCAACGGTATTGCGCCGAGCACATAAAGATATGAGCCCAGAACGTATTGAAATACCATTAAGTGAAATTGTACCAGGTGATATTGTTTATTTGTCAGCAGGCGATATGATCCCTGCCGATATTCGTTTGATTGAATCACGTGATTTATTTGTTAGCCAAGCAGTATTAACAGGAGAATCAATTCCTGTTGAAAAATATGACACATTAGGTGCTGTAACTCAAAAAAACAGTGATAATGTTGATGCTGCCGATATCGATAAAGATAATGTACTGGATGTTAATAATGTCTGCTTTATGGGCACAAATGTAGTGAGCGGAACGGCAACTGCTATTGTGGTTGCGACAGGTGCTGATACCCATTTTGGTTCGTTAGCTAAATCGATAGTAGGATCGAGAGCCGAAACTTCATTCGATCGTGGTGTGAACAGCGTAAGTTGGTTATTGATTCGCTTTATGTTAGTAATGGTTCCTATTGTTTTATTAATAAATGGATTCACTAAAGGTGATTGGGGAGAAGCAGCATTATTTGCTTTAGCTGTTGCGGTTGGTTTAACACCTGAAATGTTACCAATGATCGTGAGTGCAAATCTTGCCAAAGGTGCTGTTGGAATGGCAAAGCGCAAAGTTGTTGTGAAACGTTTGAACGCTATTCAAAACTTTGGTGCAATGGACATTTTATGTACTGATAAAACGGGTACATTGACTCAAGATAAAATCATTTTAGAACATCATTTAGATATTAATGGGCAAATTGATCCATCTGTATTACAACTAGCATGGCTCAATAGTTACTATCAAAGTGGAATGAAAAACTTGATGGATAAAGCCATCATCCGTTTTGCAGAAGAAAAGACCAGTGTCAAAAAAGTAGGTATTGGTTTTTATAAAAAAATTGATGAATTACCTTTTGATTTTGTTCGTCGTCGCTTATCTGTTGTTGTTCAAGGCAATGATGATAATCATTTAATGATCTGTAAAGGTGCCGTTGAAGAAATGCTATCAATTTCGGATTTTGTTTATGAAAATGGAGAATATTTACCGTTAGACGAAAACCGTAAGAAAGCATTGATTGAATTGGCTCATAACTACAATAAAGATGGTTTTAGAGTATTAGCTGTTGGTATAAAAGATATTCCTGTTACCCAGACTAAAACTCAATACAATGTTCAAGACGAAAAAGCTTTAGCGATTCGTGGATTTTTAACTTTCTTAGATCCGCCCAAAGAGAGCGCTTATGAGGCTATTTCAGCATTAAACGAACACGGTGTTGGCGTTAAAGTGTTAACAGGTGATAATGAAATAATCACCATTAAAGTCTGCCGTGAAGTAGGTTTAGAACCTGGTATTCCCTTACTAGGTACTGAAATTGAAACAATGGATGATGCAGAGCTAAAAGTACAAATTGAACAACGTACTATTTTTGCTAAATTAACACCATTGCAAAAATCACGTATAATTCGTTTATTGCAAGATAATGGTCATACCGTTGGTTTTCTAGGTGATGGTATTAATGATGCACCTGCATTACGTGATGCTGATGTGGGGATCTCAGTTGATACCGCGACAGATATTGCCAAAGAATCGGCAGATATTATCCTTTTGGAAAAAAGCCTTATGGTATTAGAAGAAGGTGTTATTTGTGGTCGTGAAACTTTCGGTAATATCATGAAATATCTTAACATGACGGCAAGTTCTAACTTTGGTAATATATTCTCAGTATTGGTAGCTAGTGCGTTTTTACCGTTTTTACCTATGTTAGCAATACATTTACTTATTCAAAACTTGCTGTATGATATTTCACAACTCTCCTTACCATGGGATAAGATGGATGAAGAGTTTTTACAAAAACCACGTAAATGGGATGCACGAAATATTGGACGTTTTATGATTTGGATAGGACCAACATCGTCCATTTTTGATATCACAACGTATGCACTAATGTGGTTTATATTTGGTGCAAACAGTATTGAAGCGCAATCACTGTTCCATTCAGGTTGGTTTATTGAAGGATTGTTATCACAAACGTTGGTTGTGCACATGCTTAGAACACAAAAAATTCCATTTGTTCAAAGTACAGCAGCATTCCCAGTTATTGTAATGACAATGCTAATTATGGCAGTGGGTATTTATATTCCATTTTCACCATTAGGTGGATTAATTGGATTGCAACCATTACCTTGGTCATATTTCCCATGGCTATTAGCAACTTTATTTAGCTATTGCTGTGTTGCTCAATTAATGAAACGCATTTATATCAAGCGTTTTGGGCAATGGTTCTAGCTTTATTGATGACTATATAAGTGATGTCAATTTCACTTATATAGTAAAACTATATCTCAAAATTATATTTATTAAAAATATCTTGTGAATCATACAATTACAACAAAAAGGAAATAACACATGAAAACACCACATAAAAACTTAATTGTACTAATTAAAAGCCGTAAACAAAAAAAGGCTCAACAACAATCAGTTAAGTAATAAAAAGCTTAATCATCAACATTATAATGAAATGGTTGGTGTAACTATTCAAGTTGATATAAAATAAAAAACCCCATTAATTGGGGTTTTTTATTACACACTAATTTTCACATCTATTTATCAATTTATAATAACTATCTAATTAATCATAATTTTAAATGGTTATCATTGGTTTTCCTTAAAATATCATAAATTTCATCTTTCAGCTTTAATTTTTGTTTTTTCAATGCATCGATCGTTTCGCTAGTGTCAACAGTAATTCCAGACTCAATATTTTTGATTTTTTGATCAAGTTCATTGTGTAAATCGAACAATTTTTGAAAACGTAAATCGTTATTTTTTAATTTAGAGATTAATTCGCGATATTCTGGAAACATAACGGCTCCTTATATTGGCTAGATGGATAATAAAAATAGCGGTTACTGCTAATTCAGAATACAATATTATTTAAAACTTTAACAGTAAAAAGCATTTAATTGACAAAATTGGCCAATTGTTTTTGTAACATCCAATATTAAATAACAATTTTACAAGAGGTTAATCCATGAGTGAATCGATCATCATCGCCAAAAGCCATGGCAAAGATTTATCCATCGTAGCAGCATTAGCTAATCGTCATGGTTTAATTACTGGCGCAACAGGTACCGGTAAAACAGTCACATTACAAAAAATGGCTGAAGGATTTTCGCAAATAGGCGTACCAGTTTTTCTTGCTGATGTTAAAGGCGATCTAACTGGTCTTGGCGAAAAAGCTGTTTTAACAGAAAAATTAAAATCTCGTTTAGAAAATATAGGAGTTTATAATTGGCAACCTGATGCATCACCCATTGAACTATGGGATGTATTTGCTGAAAAAGGGATTCCTGTTCGTAGTACAGTATCAGATATAGGGCCAATTTTACTGGCTCGGTTACTCAATCTTAATGATATTCAGTCAGGCGTATTACAACTGATTTTTAAAATTGCTGATGATAATGGTTTATTATTACTCGATTTCAAAGATCTACGGTCATTAATTCAATTTGTAGGTGATAATGCCAAACAGTTTACCACTCGATACGGTAATATTTCTTTGTCATCAATAGGGGCGATTCAACGTGGATTGTTAACACTTGAACAACAAGGCGCGGAATTTTTTCTTGGCGAACCAATGCTTGATATTCAAGATTTGATGCAAGTAAATGCAGAAGGAAGAGGAATTATCAATATTTTATCTGCACAGAAATTATATAATTCACCTAAATTATATTCTGTCTTTCTTTTATGGTTGTTATCCGAACTTTTTGAGCATTTACCAGAAATAGGCGATCCAGATAAACCGAAATTGGTATTCTTTTTTGATGAAGCCCATTTATTGTTTAATGATATCTCGCCAGCATTATTAGAAAAAATTGAACAAGTAGTACGCTTAATTCGTTCTAAAGGCGTGGGTATTTATTTTGCTTCGCAAAATCCGACAGATATACCGGATACTGTTCTCGGGCAATTAGGTAATCGTGTTCAGCATGCCCTGCGAGCTTTTACACCGAAAGATCAAAAAGCTGTTAAAACTGCTGCGCAAACAATGCGTGCTAATCCAAGTTTTGATACTGAAAAAGCAATCATGGAATTAGGTGTTGGTGAAGCTTTAATTTCATTTTTAGATGAAAAAGGCCGTCCAAATATGGTCGAACGTGGTTTTGTGATTGCGCCAGGATCGAAAATGGGAGCTATGTCTCCAGAAAATCAATCGGCAATTATTCAACATTCCCAGTATTATAATAAATATCGATCAACTATAGATCGTCAATCTGCTTATGAGATATTAAAAAATGGATTTTCATTAGATAACTTATCTAACTCTCAAACCGATAAAAATAATCAAAACCTCAATAATGACGCTGATAACCAACAAAATAAAAATAGTGGTGGATTGCTTGATTTTTTCAGTTCAATATTTTTTGGTTCGAAAGGACCAAAAGGGGGACAGCATGATGGTATTGCCCAACAATTAGCTAAAAGTGCCACCAGACAAGTAGTTAATCAAATTAGTAGAAAAATCACCCGTGGTATATTAGGTGGTTTTAAAAAATAATTAATCAAAAAGTGTATAATTTAAAAAAAACAAGCATGATAGGAGAATTTTGATGTTAAAAATGTTTATGGAATGGTATAAAAAGCGTTTTAGTGATCCGCACGTGGTGTCATTAATGGCGGTTATTTTAGGCTTATTTATTATCATCTATTTTTTCAATAAAATTCTGCTACCTATCTTAATTGCCATCGTACTATCCTATTTACTCGATAGTCCGGTTAATTTTTTACATAAACGAGGTTTACCGAGAACACTCGCCGTTGTGATTGTTTTATTACTGTTTATTATGGTGGTTTTTGTTGGGTTTATGATTTTATTACCGCTAATTTGGCAACAAAGTATTAGTTTGATAACCAATATCCCTAACATGCTCAATTTTGCTAATAATTTCTTAACTACACTACCTCAACATTATCCTGAATTAATTGATGTTGGGTTATTTGATTCCATAATTCAAGGTATTACTAGTAAAGTTGTGCAAACAGGCAACTCATTATTGCAATTTTCCATTGTTTCTTTATTAGGATTTGTATCGATGGCAATTAATGCTGTCTTGATACCAATAATGATGTTTTTTTTATTAAAAGATAAAACCAAAATCTGGGCCTATTGTTCTAAAATATTACCTAAAAATCGTACAATTTTAGATAAAGTTGCCACTGAAATGGATATGCAAATCTCAAACTATATCGTTGGCAATGTGTTACACATTATCATTTTAGCTGTATGCGTATATATTCCGTTTTGGTATTTTGGATTGGATTATGGTTTATTACTTGCTGTTTTTGTTGGTTTATCGGTATTGATTCCGTATATCGGTATTATTATTTCAAGCATCCCTGTGGTTTTAATTGCTATTTTTCAGTGGGGAATAAGTCCTGAATTTAGTTATTTAATTCTATGTTACGTTTTAATACAAGCTTTGGATGGCAATTTATTAGTGCCTTGTTTATTTTCAGAGAAATTAAATCTTCATCCTTTAGTTATTATTGTCGCTGTGATCGTGTTTGGTGGCTTATGGGGATTTTGGGGAATATTTTTTGCGATACCATTGGCAACATTAGTTAAAGCCATTATTAACGCTTGGCCAACACCTGAAGATATAAATAATAATAGTTTAAAAGAAATTAAAGCAGATTAAGCAATTTAATCTGCTTTAAAAATTAGTTAGATTGATTTCTTAGATAGTCTAAAACGACTTCATGATGATCACTCGTTTTGAAATTATCAAAAACTTTTTCAATGTTACCGTCTTTGCTAATTAAAAAACTTATTCGGTGAATACCTTCATAGGTTTTACCCATGAATTCTTTTTCCCCCCAAGTACCAAACGCTTGGGAAACTTCATGATTTTCATCAGAAAGCAAAGTAAAATTTAACATTTCTTTTTCAACAAATCGAGATAACTTTTCAGGTTTATCGGTACTAATACCAAGGATCACCACATCGTATTTTTTAAAATCGTCAGAGCTATCTCGTAAATTACAAGCTTGCACTGTACAACCGGGTGTCATGGCTTTGGGATAAAAATAAATTAAAACACGTTGACCTTTAAAATCTTTTAAGCTGATGTGCTCACCATCTTGGTCAGGTAATGAAAACTCAGGTGCTTTTTCACCTTCTTTTAGTGGATTAACCATATAATATTTACCTATTTTAATAGTTTAATTTTTTATCTTTGTATTGTATTAAAAAATAGTGTCGTGTTTTCAGTTAAAAAATAAAGAATTTAAAAACTAAAAATTTAAGTTACTAAAAAAACGATTTGCTGCATCAATTGTGTGATTGATCTCCCTGTCGGTGTGCTTAATCGACATGAAGCCTGCTTCAAATGCAGATGGTGCAAGATAAACACCTTCAGCGAGCATATGATGATAGAATTTTTTGAATAATTCAATATTACACTGCATAACATCCTGATAACTGGTTACTTCATCAGCAGTTGTAAAAAATAGTCCAAACATAGCACCAGCATAATTGACTACCAATGGTACATTATGTGCTTTAGCCGCTATTTTTAGACCATTAGCTAGGGTTGTGGTTTTATCTGTTAATTCTTGATAAACACCCACATCCATTAGTTTATTTAAAGTTGTGTATCCTGCAGCCATAGCAACAGGGTTGCCAGATAATGTACCCGCTTGATAGATAGGTCCAGTTGGGGCCAGTTGTTGCATAATGTCAGCACGCCCCCCAAAAGCACCTACAGGCATGCCACCACCAATAATTTTTCCTAAGCATGTTAAATCAGGTACTACATCATAATAATCTTGAGCTCCTCCCAATGCGACTCTAAATCCTGTCATTACTTCATCTATAATTAGTAAAGCTCCATATTCATCACATAGTTCCCGTAATCCATGTAAAAACTCTTTTTTCGCAGGCACACAATTCATATTACCCGCGACAGGTTCGATAATAATAGCCGCAATATCGTTAGGGTATTGCTCAAATTGTTGTTTGACTGATGCTAAATTATTATAATCACACACTAACGTATGCTTCACAAAATCATTAGGCACGCCTGGTGAAGTAGGATGGCCAAAGGTGAGGGCACCAGATCCAGCTTTAACTAATAAATAATCTGCATGCCCATGATAACAACCTTCAAACTTAATAATCTTGTCACGTCTTGTAAATCCACGCGCAACTCGAATCGCGCTCATGGTTGCTTCAGTACCCGAATTTACCATACGTAGCATTTCAATTGAAGGCATTAACTGTGTAACAAGATTAGCAACTTTAGTTTCTATTTCTGTTGGAGCACCATAACTTAAACCATTATGAACGGCATGAATAACTGCATTGGCTACATCTTGATCGTTATGTCCTAAGATCATGGGCCCCCAAGAACCTACATAATCAATATAAGCTTTTCCATCAACATCATAAATATAAGCGCCATCGGCGCGCTCAATAAATAATGGCGTACCACCGACACCATTAAAAGCTCGCACGGGAGAATTTACACCGCCAGGCATTACAGATAATGCTTGATGATACAACTTTTCTGACTTAAATTTATTTAGCCTCATTAAGGTGACCTCTATGAAAAATTTTGTTGTATTTATTCATAAATTGAAAATAAATTCAAGTTAGCTATTAAAAATTTATTTAATAGAAGTTTTCATTTTGTATTTTCAATCAGTAAAGGTTTATAATATCTCAATCAAATATTGGGAGAAAAAAATGAGTAATGCTTTTCCGATTAACTTTACAGATGCTGCCGCTAATAAAGTTAAATTATTAGTAACAGAAGAAGAAAATCCAAACCTCAAATTACGAGTTTACATTACGGGTGGTGGTTGTAGTGGTTTTCAATATGGTTTCACTTTTGATGAAAAAGTAAATGAAGATGATCTCGCTATCGAAAAAAATGGCGTTTCACTTGTTGTTGATCCAATGAGTTTGCAATATTTAGTCGGTGGTACAATTGATTATGTTGAAGGCTTACAAGGTTCACGTTTTGTGGTGGACAATCCAAACGCGACAACAACATGTGGTTGTGGCTCATCTTTTAGTGTGTAATTAAATTACCGTTGTTAATTTTCATCATTCATTTATCTTAGCAAAATTGCCTTATTGTTGAATAGCATTTTGCTAATGCTACTACTCAGAACATAATTTTATATAGTAATCCTAAATATTTTTATGTTCTGATCTTCAATCAAATTTGAATTTGATGTTAAAAGCCTCATTACAATTTAGCTTAAAAAAATATATGCCCATTTAATTTTACTTTTATTCGGTTAAAAAAACATCTTTAACCCCTGAAAAGGCTAATAATTTCCCAAAATATGACAAACATTGAGCAATTGAACAATTATTTTTAATTTTTAGTTGACGATATTTTTCAGATGAGTAAAATGCACAGCATCAAAACGCAATTACATTTTGTAATAAGTTTTAAGCCCGGGTGGTGAAATCGGTAGACACAAGGGATTTAAAATCCCTCGGCCTTTTTGGCCGTGCGAGTTCAAGTCTCGCCCCGGGCACCATTTAAAAAATTGTTATGCGGGAATAGCTCAGTTGGTAGAGCGCAACCTTGCCAAGGTTGAGGTCGCGAGTTCGAACCTCGTTTCCCGCTCCAATATAGTATTTAAAATATTTAATAAAATATTTTGTAGATTTTAATTGATATTTTATGAAAAATAAAAGGATCTATATCATTAAAGTTTATTAATATTAGATAGGGTAAAAAGAATTTTTTGAGTGTCATATAATTTATATATAAAATATTTTTAGCATTTACTGTTTTTAGGTATATTTTTGAAGATTTATGAGATTTAACGTTTTAACATATAAAACAATAGATTTTCAAATATATAATGCTTGAAAGATATTGTGTAAACAGTAATATTTTCCACACATACTACCATTATGTTCAACACATAAGGCTTGCCTTAATTGTGATGGTCTTATGCCGAAACTAGATAAACATGTTCTACTAAAGTGAGCTGAATCGGAAAATCCTTTATCATTTGCTAAAGTTGTCAGTGTTTCCGAAGAATCAGAAGAATCAATATTATCAATAACATCTTGTAATCTTTTCCAAAGAAGATAACTTCTAAAGTTAATACCTAGCTTTGATCGAAAAAGATGAAGGAATCGACTCTCAGAAAGATGTATTTCTGCAGCAATTTCTCTACATGAAATTTTTTTTACTGGTAATGATGAAATTATAGATACAGCTTTATTAATCCTATTATCTTGATTACATAAATAATTAAGATCACATTTACACAAAAATCTATATACATGATAAATATCAATAGGTTGATTGATGGTAACCGATTTAATAAAATAGTTCGCAATTTTCAAAGCTTCTTCACTACTAAGAAAATAAACTGATTTTTTTTCAGTAAAATGTGATAATAAATGATAGTGATTTGATTCTGGATCAACGAACAAATTGATACAACAAATATCTTGTGCTTTTATTTTATGAAGTAAATTTGATTGCACAATGAAACCAAAAACTTCTTTTTTTTCAGATTTTGTTTCTAATTCAAAAGATATATTGTGTAACGATACAGTTAGTTGAAAGCAAGGGTGGCGATGCCAATCTGTTGTAATATTGTAAAAAAAACATAAGGTTACTAAATTTTGCTTATATATTTTGATTAATGACTTCTTGCCAGACATATTTGTTTATCCTTGTTTATAATTATTAAATGAATATCCTTTTATTGACACCTACAATATCTGAAAAAAGTAATCTGCTTTGATTAATCTAGTTTGTCCAGAGAGTAACATATTTAATATATGAAGTTAATTAAAAACATTGAGCCATTATTTTCTGGATGATTTATATTTATTAACCAAAGAGTTTTTAAAGTTTTAATTTGGTATTTATTCAATTCAATATGAATTGGTAATTTCTGAACTAAACCAATCCAACTTTCTATAGCTTTTGGATCTGGCTATAATGAAGAATACACTTTATTATTCTTATTATTTCTAGAACACTTGATTCAAGTGTGGCTATTACTATTATATTTTTTGTTCGACAAAAATATTATCCTCATTATACATGGTCAATATCCCGATCATATTTGAGCATAAATGGGAATTATGATTTCCCATAATATATGCATCATTTGTAAATTATACTAATCGTGAAAATATACCAAAATTTAGAACATCTCAAATCAATAACAAAAAAACTGCAAGTAAAATAATATTTTTATTTATCTGATTTAATTAATTTTTTCTGGATTGCCATTTGTCATTCAATATCCTATTTATTTGATAACTATTTTTTAATAAAAATATAAAAAAACAATCTTAATTAAGAAGACATTCCCCCATCAATTACTAAAGTTTGACCTGTAATATAATTACCTCCACAACCAAGTAAAAAGTTTACTGCCATAGCAACTTCTTTAGGAGAACCTATACGACCTAGTGGAATTTTCTTTATCATATTTTTATATACACTACCTGAAAGACCTTGACTCATATCTGTTTCAATTAAACCTGGTGCTATTGAGTTGACTCGAATATTGAAACGGCCTAGTTCAATAGCTAAAGAATGTGTCATACCTAACATTGCAGCTTTTGAAGCAGCGTAGTTTACTTGTCCTATATTACCTTTAAATGCAGTTATTGAACTAATAAAAAGAATACAACCATCTCCTTGGTTGATCATATGGGGTAGAAAAGCTTTATTAATTAAATAACCAGATAGAACATTATTATTCATTATTTCTGACCATGTATTTTCTTCAATATTTATGAATAAACTATCTTTTGTAATACCTGCATTATTAATTACTGCATAGGGTGCACCAAATAACGAAATACATTCTTCAGCTAATTGGTTAACTTCTTTGGAAATAGACGCATCACATTGATAAGTATAGCATTGTTTACCCTTTGAATTCAGATGATTACATAACTCTTGGGCTTGCTTCTTATTGTTTTTATAGGTAAAAACAACACGATAATCGTTATTAGCAAGTTCGGTTACAATTTCAGCCCCAATACCACGCGATCCACCTGAAACGAAAACCCATTTATTTTCATTTGACATATCTAATCTTTCTCCTTTATTTGATTATAGGCTTTTATACCCATAATATTCATCGTTATTATTATTGATATTTTATTCTCGACCCAGACAGGAATAGTTACACTAAATGATAATGAATTTTCTTGTTGTGTTGTATCATTTATTATTACACTATAACTAACGGTTTCTGGTATGTTAACCAAATTTAATTTACTTATATCATTACTAACATAAACTTTGTGATTTGTGTGTAAAAATAGAACATCATCACCAATAAATTGTTTTTGTTTTCCCATGAATTTTTTAGATCTTTCAGTAAATAATTTAGGTGTATGTTTGGTTAAATAAATCGAAAATATAAGTGCATCAAAATATATCCATAAGAATGAAATTTTTGTGAAATTCTTCTGAAATTCATTAAATTTTTGTTTCATGAAATCAGAAGGAATAGTAAATTGATGAACATTGGAAAAATCAAATTCCTCCAATGTCTGATCAAAATTATTTGTCTGAATTCTACCAATAAAATATTTTTTTGTTGATTGCATATCATTCAGTGAGAATGTTATTTTACTATCAGAGCTTTTTAATAAAAGCTCATAGTCCTCATTTATACCCAAAGGATAACGTAATGAAGAACTCCAAGAATATCCTCCAACAAGTTCTTTCAAAAACAGGTCTGTGGTATGTTGTTTAAGGGGAAGCATTGCTAACATTCCATGTACGGCTAAATCATTGAGACCAATCTGTCTAGCTTTGAGTGCATCAAAATGGATTGGATTGAAATCACCTGAAAAATCGGCCCACTGTTTTACGGAATCTTTATCGAAATTTAATATCATTGCGTAAACCTTTTGAAAATAAGTGCAGTGTTAGAGCCACCGAATCCGTAATTAACATTAAGAACTGATTGAATATTTTCTTTATAACGATGTTTATTTGGTACATAATCTAAGTCGCAATCAGGATCTGGATTATTTAAATGTATTGTTGCAGGAATAATATTAGTTTCTATCGATTTAATACTTAGTATCGATTCTAAGGCACCAGCAGCAGCAATAAGATGACCTGTATACGATTTTGTACTTGATATTGGTATTGAGTAAGCTCCATCACCAAATAACATCTTGAACATTTTCGTTTCATTGGAATCATTTAACTGTGTTGAAGTTCCATGAGCATTTATATAATCAACTAATTCTAAGTTAGATTGCTTTAAAGCATATTTGGCCGCATTATATTTACCCAAACAATCGGGAGCCGGACTTGTTACATCATAAGCATCCGAGTAGTTCCCATAGCCTGTTACTTCTGCAAGAATTGTTGCTCCTCTGGCTAATGCTGTTTCATACTTTTCTAGACAAAGAATTGCAGCTCCTTCAGATAAAACAAAACCATTGCGATTTTTATCGAATGGGCAACATGCAATTTCGATATTGTTTTGTTCCTTACATAATGCATTAAGAATATCAATACTCCAAATATTAAAAACGTTATTTAAACTTTCTCCTCCACCAGCTAATATCATTTCAGCACGTCCACTTCTAATCATTTCAACTGCATCACCAATTGCTACTCCCCCCGTCGCGCATGCTGATACCGGAGTATTTTGATATCCACGCAGTTTCCAATTAGTAGCTATCATAGCGGTGCAATTACTATGCATACATAAAATATTAGTTAAAGTGGAAGCATAACCATCTTTATTATAAGATACTGAATTTTCAGATAAAACATCATCTCCTCCCCATCCAGTTCCAAAAATGACTCCACAAGAAAAAGGTGAGTAATATTTATGTATTTCACTTATATCGTTTTTGAAAGCCATTTGTAGTGCTTCATTTGCAGCAATTAAGCCTAATCGACCAAAACGAGGTATATTTTTCAAAATTCTTCTAGAAAATGAAGAAATATCTAATTCGAACGGAATTTTACCAAAAAACTTAGCAGTAATAGATTTATCGCTCAATTCATATTTAGAATATCCAACTTTATAATCCATTATAGCATTCCAAATCTCGTTCACATTTTTTCCTAATGAAGTAACTGCTCCATAACCAGTAACGACTACACGTTGTTTAGATGTTTCATTCTGCATATTGATTCCCTAACTTTTTATAGCTTGTGATACATAATCAACAAAATCACCAAGAGTATTTATTTTTTTTTGCCCTAAATTTTCTATATTAATGGGTACCCCATATTTTTTCTTTAAAGCTACTTCAATAGAAACATAATCTAAACTAACTAAATCTAGCTCCGTTAAGGGTGTTTCTCTAGTAATTTTTTCAGAGTTGACGTCTGTTAATTCAGTAATTTGTTCTACAATAAAATCAAATAATTCCATAATTTCCTCTTTTTTAAATAATTTAATATGTTTTAGTTAATTTTCCAGATAATAAATGTGGAAAATTGCCTTATGAATTGCTTTTACTAATTTTCCTTATTCCTAGATAATCAGATTTGTTAAGATTATCTACCATAATTTGATTGAATATTTTGACTCCTATCTAATTTAAGTTACATGATTCTAATTTAGAAAAGCAGACTTCATTAAAATGCATGTTTTTTTCATGGTTAATAGCACAGCAACTAAATTCTTTTGCTGTTGCAGGACGATTAATATAGTTAATTCGTTGAGAGTTTTGCCAAAATTGAGTTTTATTCTTACTAACAAAAATAAGGTTTTCTGTTTGTGTCATTAGTGATACCGAAAGTGATAGAAGATCAAAAATGGCTAGCTGTCCAATTTCTTCATTTGTTACTTCTTTGGGTAAATCATTAGGATCGCGTACTGAAAAATGTCTATATGCTGGTATGTGTTTATGATTATATTTATCACATCGTTTTTTGAAGTAGGGATTATTTTTGGAATAATGTGTTACTGCATTTTTTATTAAGTATAACTTTAATTGTTTTTGTTCAGGTATTGATAATTTATATAACCTATCAACATCAGAAATCAAAAGGCTCAATGGTTCAAAACTAAATTGCTGTGTTTTTTCGTGTAATTTTGCAATATCATTTGCGGTCATATTACTCTACTCATTTTTCCGTTTATTAGACTATTAAACTAAATATTCAAAGTCATTGTATAAATGGCAGAGTAATATTGTCTTGAATTAAATAGCTAATTTTAGCTAAAAATTGCGTTTTCTATTTTATTGCTTAACGATAATTATTAATAAATATCTATAGTTAGAAATTCAATTTTATTTTAAATTTGAATCTATATAACTTGTATAGCTAATTTGTTCAAGTAAATAACTATTGAATTAATATATATTTATTCAAATATATTAATTGGTTAGTGGATAATAAAGTGATTTAGGTTTGTTTAATTATAGAAGCCGGTCAGGCAGGCTAAAGCGAACAAAAAGTTCTAACTAAAGTGTCGATAGATTTTGTGGGCATAGCTATGGTTGGGGGTAATATATATTAAGCAAGTTTATGGAATAACCCAGATAACAGGCAGTATTATTTCAATTAATAACTTGAGTCCTAGGGATATAATTAAATTTAAGGGCAGATTGGTGAACCCCGCCAAAACATTAGACAGTGCTCACCTTTATAATATTGTTATTTAAATGATATTATTTTTATTCTTCAGCATCCGATAAATTTTTTAATTTGGCCGGTTTTGAAAAAAGAATTATGATTAATTGAATTAAAAAACCGATTAACACTGCAAGAATACAACTTTTTACACCAAAATTTGCACTTATGTACACTCCTATGGCTGCCCCCAAAGGCCGAGCCCCAAAAGTAACAGTCATGATCACCGACGATACTTTAGCTATCATATTAGTAGGTGTGACTAGCTGTCTTAATGATACTGTTGATATAGTCCATATAATAGGTCCAAATCCAAAAAAGAAGAAAGCGACAAAAACTAATATTTTGGCAGAATATATAAGAGTTAAGAATATCAAAATTGAAGCCATAAATGCAGATATAGGCCCTAAAGTCAGTTGCAAACCAAAATTAATTTTTTTAGATATAATTTTGTATAAAAATGATCCTATTAACATTCCTAAACCAATTAAACTTAATGAAGCTCCAACTTCAAAAGAAGTAAAGGATAGATTATTGATAACATAATAAGCAAAAATAGATAATAACAAGTATTGCGATAGATTAAACACAAAGGCTGTTATGGTTATTGGCATAAGGTATTTATTTTTAATTAAAAAAATTAAACCATCACAAAGTTCTTGAATAATATTTCTTCCAGATTTTTCTAGAAGTGGCTCTTTTGGTAAACATATTAGAAAAACAGCACTTACTATTGAGAGCGAAAAAGCCAAGATGAACGCTAACCCGCCAGATAAATAACTAGCAAGAATACCACCTAAAGCGGGCCCAGCTGTAAAAGCCACACTTTTGGCAATTTCTATTGATCTATTGGCATTAATAAGTTGCTCTTTTATGACAAAAGATGCCACTAAAGCCGGATTTGCTACACTGTAAATAACGGTACCCATGGCTATAAAAAAACCGAATAATGCAATTTTATTGATTGATAGGCTCCCTGAGAACGTCAAATAAAATAATATAAATATAGCTGTTGCTCGAACTATTTCTATTATGATCATTAATTTTTTTCTAGATACTCTATCTGCAATTACTCCCATTGGAATCGATAGTAATAAAAAAGGTAAAGTATTTATCATTTGTATAAAAGCGGTTTCAGCTGCTGAAGCATTCATAGATAGCACTGCTATAATCGGTAGCACAGCTATTATTATTTGTTCAGAGAATTGCGCGCATAAATTTGAATAAGAAATCTTATGAATTAGCAATTTGTTCATCTTCTCTTCCCATTATTTATTAGTAAAATACCATAAGAAATTTTAGTAAAAATGTATTATTTGCGATCGCCAATATTACTGTTAATCGCGTGTTCATCTATAGCAAGTAAGCTTTTAATTAGCTCTATGTATGGAAAGGATAGGTACCTTAATGATCGCTTCCATACATTTTTATTTTCTATTAAAGATTCATGTCTATCTTTTACAATAGAAAAATTGTCTGCATAAATATTATAATTTCTGCGTTTTTGAATTTTATTTTTAACACTTTCCATTTATCCTTTCTTTGTGTTTACCCGATTGTTTATTTTTAAGTTATAGTAAAATTCATTCAGCATTGTTAACAATCCGAATCTTGCTAAAGTTTCAAATGACAGTTATCAATAATGTAAAAAATTGGGTGGGTCGTACTAATTAATATTGGTTTTATTAGATCATTGTTATGAAAAAAATAAATAAGGTGAGAACAATGGCAATGAATTAACCTTGTAGAAAAAACAGTCTTACAAACGAGTTTTAAAGTAGATGGTAATACTGAATCAAAATGGAAAGAATTTAGTTGAGATTGTTGATAATTCTGACCTAACTAAATTAGCGCCAAATAAATGTATAATTTAGTACCAAACGACTAGTTTATATACTGCTCAAAATAATCGCTATACATAAGAGGATGAACTTGCAAAATGCTTAGTTATTTCTTCTTTATGAAATTCGCTTTAATTATTGCTAATATATTGTAGTCAATCATCTGTTTTAACGCCTTCCCAACCAATCATCGCGGCTTTCCGATCGCAACCCCAATGGTATTGCCCCAGTAATCCTGTTGATTTTATAACCCTATGGCAAGGAATTAAAAATGCTACTGGGTTATCGCCAATAGCAGAGCCAACCGCACGGCTAGCTTTGGGATTATTTATTTTGCTTGCTATGTTGCTATAGGTTGATAGCTTTCCCATAGGGATTGTCAATAAAGCCTGCCATACCTTAAGTTGAAAATCAGTACCCTTGATATGTAGCTTTATTTTATCTAGTCTTGACCAATCTTGAGTAAATACAAGGATTGCATTTTGTTGCATCTGATCTCTGTGTTTTTGGTACTGAGCATTAGGATATTGGTTTTTCAATAATTTAAGTGATGATTCTTCGTCATTAACAAAAGCGATATAACAAATTCCTTTTATTGTTGATGCAACAATGGTTTTTCCAAAAGGGCTTTCAACAAAACTGTAGTTAATTGATAAGTTTTCACCGCCATTTTTATATTCTCCAGGAGTCATACCTTCAATATCAATAAACAAATCGTGTAATCGGCTCGTACTTGACAACCCCAACTCATAGGTAGTATCCAATAATGAAGCTTTATCTTCTTTTAGAAGTTTTTTAGCATGAGTTATATTGATGTATCTTAGGAATTGTTTAGGACTAACACCCGCCCAGTTAGAAAACATACGTTGAAAATGATAAGAACTTAAATTTACATGCTCTGCTGCTTGTTCAAGTGTCGGTTGAGATTTATAGTTTTCACTCAAATATCCGATAGCTTTTCTTATTCGAGCAAAGTCTATCTGTTTTTGTCTTTGTATCATGAATACTCCTTTTCACCTAGCCAGTGAAGCAATGTAGGAATGTTCTTGTTTATTTGAACATTGACTAATCTGTTTTAATCCTCGGAATAACAAATTGTATTTAGGAAAAACAAGTGTATCAGTATCTCAATTCGTACTAGCTCCATTCAACTTTCTTAAGTTTTTTCAATGTAAGTTACTTGAATTTGTTTATTAGTATTTGGCTTTTTAGCAACACTCTCAACCAGTTTTAAATAATCACTTTTGTATAACTTTTCATACTTTTTTATTATAATTAATGATAGAACCTATAATATTTAAAATTTCAACAATTAAAAACCCGAATCTTGCTATTAAAATAATTCATTTTGCAAAGTAAATAATGAGTGCATTGGCTTATTTTTGATTATGTCTGTTTCAAGGAGAGCACCTATTAATTTAGGCGAACATTTATTATGTAGGCGTCTATTAGCTAGGGCTTTTCTCTTTGATGATGTTGCATAACAGTATACACATCCAAAAGAGCAGGTATCATATGTTCCAATATCAATACTTTCTATACATTGACAGATTGGTCGCTGATTTTTATCTTTCTTAGCCAATAATAAGCGACCCGTCATCTTTTCAATGCGTGTTTTATCGATACAAGCTCCATGAGAAATATTGCAATTCAATAACTCTATTTCCTCAGCACATGTTTGTAAAGTTAGCTGATTGTATCTAGCAATTTCAGATAGTGAACTGCATAGATTTAATATGTCAGCTAACTTTAATCGCATGATTCCTTCTTTAATTAGAGATTGTCGTATGTGCGGATAATCATCAATAAAACTAATGATACAGGTATCTGTGTAACCGCGAAGAGAGGAAGCAATTTGATTAAAAAAATCGATGTGATAATCAACTGTATAGTGAGTATTTATTAATATAGGATCATATCGCCAAATAACACGATCTTGTCCAACTTGCTCAGCTAATTGCTTGAATATAGCTATTCGTTTTTGCAAAGAGGGAAGATGTTTTTCAATGTCTGTTTGATAAGCTGTTAATGTAAACTGAAAATAAAAAGGATAACCAGAAAGATTCGCCAGTTTATTTAACATGGGAAGTGGGTTTTTAGTCCAAAATACAATACAATCAACTATATCAGGTGATAGAGAAATGCGACTTAATTGCTTTGAATTCCTTGGATTAGGAACCAGAACAAACCCATCTTTCAGTCGGTTAAAAAACCACGAAGAGTAAAAAGCTGGAATATCTGTTCTACGGCTGGCACTGATAATCATAATTTATTTATTTTACGTTTCATGGAGCGAATGATGATTTTTGTTCTAGAATCCACTTTCAATGATTCCGTTATTTTTTGTAATGCTTTATTATAAATCCAATCATCTAGCTGATTTTTCTGAAAGTATGACATTGTTAACGTAGGCAACTCACGAACGTAAATAGAAATCGCCCATGCAACAGCCATCTTAACATAGTAATCATCGTTTTTTATTTGATTAAACAAAGTGAATGCTTTCTGCGCATACTCATCATCTACAAAATAAAAAAGCAACATGACGACAGCAAAGCGAATATCATATGGTTTATCCGATGCAAAATAGGGCTGTAGAAATTGCCATACAAGCTCTTTTTCTGAAACCTCAAACTTTAAACCACAACAAAAACTATCACAGATTGACCAATTATTAATTTTAGAGATAAATTGTTTCACATAATGTGAACGTTTAGTCCATGGCAATTTAATTTCACCTATAATCATACCTTGTAACATCACTTCCTCGAAGTATAAGTGATTATCCATTGCAAGGTAGTATTCATAATCAAGCTGTACTATTTTTTTTGCTATTTTACGCAGTTTAGGTACTCTCACACCTAATAAATTATCAATGTTAAGAATAAGCTTTGAAGCAAAGATTCGATAATTTTCTTCGGTTATTTTTTCAAGTTCTTTGCGAATTTTTTCTCTGATGATCTGATTTTACAAACTCTATTATCTATTACAATCTGAATCTTGCTATTTGATAATTACATTCTATATGTTGAAAAATGAAATGTCCTCGCTTGAGTCAAATCAAGCTATAAGATTTAATTCTTATCATCGAGATTTATTTAAAAAACTTAAACTAGTATATTTTACTGTTTATTTCCAACAACTTTATTTTTACATTCATGTTAAATCAATATCACTTGCTAGTTCTAATTAATTTTCTTCTACTTCGGAATAGTGGCTGAAATAATTATTTGATTATCATTCCTAATAATTAAAGATTAGTATTTTTCATCTAATTTACCAATAATGTTGATATACAAGATAGTTTTGTATAACAAAAATAACTTAATTGATATTATTTTTTAGAACAGAGGACTACGCCAATAATGATTAAAAAAGCACTTACAATATGAAACCAATTAATTTCTACATTTAAAAATACTATACTAAATAATCCTCCGGATAGAGGGATTAGGTGAGTATAAATTTCACCACGTGTAGCTCCAATTTCCACGATACCTTTATTCCAAAATAAATAAGCTAGCCATGATGGAAACAAAACTAAATATAACAATCCTAAAATAAAATCTGATTGTAGATAAGGACTAATATCGGTGACAGGAAATAGAATAAAATAAAAAATAGAAATGGGTGATAATATCAATGCTCCTAATACAGAACTTACTGTTACAAACACATTCCCTGAAATAGCCTTATCTTTTATTCTCAAAAAAGAACAATAAAAAGCCCAACGTCCTTCTTAAAGTATCATGGGATTTGAGTTAGACACTAATATATGACCCACGACATAATTACCCCCCAAAAACAAGCTGCTAATGTGAGTAAGATATAGGCCATATTCATTTCCTGCTTATATAAATTTATTGAGTATTAGATTTTTATATCTTTATTTTAATTTAGTAGAATTGTTTTAATAATTAATAGAAAAAATTCACTGATACTCATATAAATAATTGAAATTACATAAGTAGATATCAACATAAAATCATATCATCCAAGACCATCCTTTAAAAGGATATACCTGTAATTTCTTAATTAATGATATCGACATAATGCTACAAAGCTGTATCGACGCTCGTTGTTTAATAATTAATTAGATTTTCATCTCGAATGTATTGCTCTATGTATTCTTTAAATATTTTCACCCTATTAGGAATGTAACTTCTATCTCTAACCATCATATAAACTGGACTTGAGTTACCAATCCATTCTGGTAAAATTGGGATTAACTTCCCATCCTGAATATCAGAAAAAACGAATTGCTCAGGAACAAAGCAAATGCCTAAATCCTGCTTAGATGCATTTATCATCAACTGAGTGTCATCAACAACAAAGTGAAACGTCATATCTGTAACATACAACTCTTGTGTCTTAGTGTTTTTCAATGTCCATCCATTACTAATGGTAGAACATATTAGTTTGTGATTCTTCAAATCTACTGGATGTAAAGGGATCGAATTTAATTCTAAATATTTAGGAGATGCACATAAAATATTTTTTGATAGAAACAATTTTTTTGCTACCCAATTGCTATCATCTAAATTTCCTACTCGAATTGCAATATCAATGTTTAATGCAGTTAGGTCAACAATACGGTTAGTTACCATTAAATCAATCTTGATATCTGGATATTGCTTCATAAAAGAAAAAATACAATTCGCTAGCCATTTGTGAGTTAAATTACTCGGTGCTGTTACTTTTATTGTTCCAGATAACTGATAGTGGCTGTCATTTAAGTGCTTTACGGCCATTACACATTCTGTTAGAGGATTAAAACATTGGTCAAAATACATTTGTCCTAATGTAGTTAATGATACAGATCTGGTACTGCGGTTTAACAGATGTTCACCTATTGATTCTTCTAATTGAGTTAATCGACGACTGATAGTAGCCATAGGGATTGAAAGATTTTCTGAAGCTTTAGTAAGGCTACCTGCCTGAACGACATTTATAAAAAGATTTAGGTCATTTAAAGAAATTGATTTTTTCATTTTTGGAATTCTGTATTGAAAATATGTTCATTGTGCTATAAACGAGATAATAATATTATTTTATACCAATCATACTATCAACATAAGGATATTAATTATGAATGTATTTACAGCAGGCATTGAAAGTGAGATTGGTAATGAAATTTCTTTTAGATTATTACAAGAAAGAGATCATCTATTTTCGACAATCCTTAATGCATTTTTATGGAGATAGAGTTCATGCCTAACAATAGATATTTAGTGTTACTAGCTGTCACTCTTTCCACTTTTTTTTGGGGATCTAATTTTAATGCTGGGGAGTCAGTGGTTGCGGATGCATCTCCTTATGTTGTTGCAACCGAAAGGTTTGTTTTTGCGACGATAATTATAATGATTTTCATGTTATTAAAAGATCGAAATTATCTTATGGCACTACAAAAGAACTGGATTGCATTTATAGCTCTAGGTTTATTAGGTATAACTGGCTTTAATTTAGCGTTTTTTATTGGTTTAAAAACTACGTCAGCTATCAATGGAGCATTGATAATGGCTACATCTCCGATAACAACAGCATTGTTGGCAGCAATGATTGATAAACATAAAATTACTCTAATCCAAACTGTCGGTATGCTGATTAGCTTATTTGGCGTGGTTATTGTCGTAAGTAATGGTTCAATAATGAATTTAATTTCGCTTAATTTCAGTTCAGGCGATCTAATTATTATGTTGGGTAATCTCGCATGGGCGACGTACACTGTTGGTTCAAGAAAATATATATCTAACTCGACACCTTTACAAACTACAACTTATACAATGTTATTTGGTACCATAGGGATCTTATTATTTACTGTTTATAACAACAATTTACTTATATCACTCAATAATATAACAATAAAAAATCATTTAATATTAGTATATATGGCCGTTTGTGGTACGGTACTGGCATATTTATTTTGGAATTTTGGCATTAAAGAAATCGGGGCAGCCAATACAGCCGTATTTTTCAACTTAGTACCTGTATTTACTATGATTTTAGCATTATTCACTGGATCAGTTCCTAATCTGTTACAAGTCTGTGGAGCATTAATTGTCATCTGTGGTGTAATCCTTGCTACAGGTTCATATAAAACCATGCTAACTAAAAGAGACACTAAATCATTTACGAACCATTGATAATGAAAATTTGCTATATATTTAATTTTTTATTTATTAGAACAAGTGTAATTATTAGATCTTCAAAATCTAATAATTAACTATAATATTCAATATGTAATGAGAAAGATTTCTTTATGTATGCAAAGAAAATAAGAGTATTTATTATATTAGCTATCAGTGATAGTTTTCTCGATGCAACTGAGAAACTGAATATAACTCAACCAACACTATCCAAACAAATTCAACTTCTTGAGGAGAAATTCGGTTTTAAACTATTTCTTAGGGATAATCATGGGTGTTACCTAATTGATGAGGGCAAAATAATATTATAAATAAGCAGTTAACTTAACCAATGAATTAGATAGATTATTATGTGTAGTAAAAAATTATGTCGTAATAGTAAATGGGATAGCAGATAGCAGGGACCTAATACGTAAAGGGGCACTAATTGTCGTTTGAGCTTCTGTAACACTTAGATCTTCACTTATTAACAGTAAAAAACCAGCTGGTAATGCTTTTGTCATAATAGAAATAAACAGTGCTGCTACTAAAGCAAACAGATTTAATGCGTGAAATGTTTTATTTATCCTTTCTATATAATTCACTCATATTAGAGATTTCTTGGATAGACTAAATTGAATTCATGCTAACAAATAATCTTATTACTGTATAATCCCAATGATTTATTGCATTATCAAAACTATTTATCACTAATAGTTATTAAGTTAAATGGATTTAATCACATAAATGTTAGATGAGTTTATTAAATATTTCATGTGGTTTTTCATTTATTTCTACTGGTCAGTGGGAGGTGTGTTGTATATAACTAATTGAAAAATAATTTATTTTTTAGGTGTTGCCTAAAAAAGGGCTATAGTGTACAAAAAGTTTTAGAGACGTATTGATATATTTAGAAAATAATGATGAGTGTGAGAGACATATTATGCAATTTTATAATCTGTAATCTAAAAAAAACAATAAAAATAGAAATAAACTTAATTTAAAACAGACCAATTTAGTAAATACGTAAGAATATAATTGCGACTATTAATTATCTTTTTTCTCATCAGATCAACAATCCGAATAATAGAAGAGGCAAATTGATTACTTACTGTGCTTTCCTCTCTTACGATTGATAAATAGATTAATGCCGGAATTATTGGGTCATTTGAAAAAATATTATAATCATCATGATTAAAATGTCTGATACTTTCTCATTCACAAGGATTCACTAACATTAATCGTATTGAGTGATTTTTCCCAGAATCAATATGGTGAATACCATGTAAATATTGTAGAGTAAGTTCAGGCAAATGATGTGAAAAAACCTTGTTATTTATCGTATATTTAGAATCAATAATACAAGACATTTTTTCTAAACTTCCAATGTGCGTTAATAAAATATCAGGACTTCTTAGTGGATATTTATACGAAGGATTTCGTTCTCCAATATTTTTACCAATGGCCCATTTTTCAGAAAGGATAACGCTTCAATGGGTGAATCTCCTCATAGGTTTGATTTAAATAGATTACTTTGTTTTAACAAATAAATTATAAAACTATCGTAGGTTTACACGATTTATTCACTGTTTACCATCATTTCAAATTGACATTAGTTCACATGAAATTATTAGTTCGAATTTAACTGATTATTTTCATTTATCAATTTTTTGTATATCTAAAATAGTGAGTTTTTATACAAATGTAGCTATGAAATTCCAAAAATAGTTCAAAAATGCTACATTGTTGATTTTGAAATTTTTTGCATACATAAAGATACACAAAATAAGTGGGAAATATAAAAATTATCTCCCACCTAAATTATAATATTTGACATTTTATTTTTTAATATTAGAGCAAGTATATTTCTACTCTTTTATAAAGTTTTCCAGTTAGTAGAAATCAGCTCTAATAAGCCAGGAAATTCTTTTTCAATTTCTTTTCTTCTCAAAGTTGCCAGAGAGCAATTACCCTTATCTACCTGAGATATGAGTCCAGCTTCCCTTAAAATTTTAAAATGATGTGAACGTGTAGCTTTCGTTAGTTGCAACCCAAACGATGTACAATGACGCTCTGCTCCAGGTTCATCTTGTATTAAACTTTGTATTATCCATAAGCGATTTGGATCGCTTAGTGCTTTAAACACTTGAATTAAATTCATTTTATTCTTTCATTTAATTTAAATTTATTTATGATAAATGATAACAGTTTTTATCAAAAAAATTGACATACATAAAAAAATATATTAATAATAGAACGTTCGATAATTATCGAACGTAATGTGTTAATAGAACGATATTATTAATCATTCTATAACGATATAAAAAAATTAATTTTTTAATATATTATTAGAAACAGTAAAGGAATAAATATGGATATTACAAACGTTGTCAAAACCCAAAATACCTTTTCAGAAAATAGTCAGATACTTAAAAAGCAACTTGTTCACTGCTTAGTTATACATGAATTGTTTTTAACTAATATTAATCAACTATCTTACAGTTATTATGTTATTGCTGATCAACTGCCAAATACTCATATAAACTTCTATGATGAAGTAAATGAATACTATGATGCTGCTATATTATTGGTGCTTTTCAGTCAAGTATCAATTGGTGTTACAAATCGTTCTTATAATATAAGTTACCCCACTAATTTTATCTTTAATAGAGTGGGATTTAGAATATTAAATAACCTTTTTAGAACAATATGAATATTTCACTAGTAGTTGCTATTTAAAACTTACAAGTAATATCTTCAATTTTTATACGGCATACATAACTAAATGTGAAAGGAATCAATTTGTCTTGAGATTTATATTGTTATTAAAACACTACTTTCATTGTTAGCCTAACGGATATTAGCCCCGAAATTCATTATTGATATATCTTAGAACAAAGAAATTGTTTTGAGATATTTAAATACATTACTTGTGATTATTTACTTTTTTTACGGACAGTAAAATATTTATAAAGAGAAATTACAAATGAACACAAAAATTGAAAATCCCAAAACAGGCATAATATTAATATCAATACTACTTGCTGTATTTGTGGTTCCAACATCTATCTCAGGAACAGCAATTGCGTTACCATTTATAGGAGCAAATCTTTCTGCTAATGCAACTTCACTACAATGGATAGTTAATAGTTTTAATTTAACTTTTGCTTGTTTTACTTTGTTATGGGGATCTTTTGCAGATACGTTTGGGCATAAAAGAGCATTTATAATTGGTGCAACAATTTATACGATAGCTTCGTTACTATCCGCTATTGCCATTAGCCCTTTAATGCTTGATATTGCCAGAAGTTTTGCAGGAGTTGGCGGTGCAGCTATATTTTCATGTGGAAGTGCCATATTAATCAAAACATTTGATGTGGATAAAAGAACCAATGTATTTGCATTTTTTGGAACAACGGCGGGTATTGGTATTACATTTGGACCAACAATATCGGGTTTTTTGTTAGATTTATTCAATTGGAGAGCTATTTTCATATTGCATACTATTATTTTAGCTATCGTAATATTTATGATTTCAACTATTAGAAATGATAATCCCATTAAACGCCAATATCATTTTGATAAAATTGGTTCAATATTTTTTACTATAGCTTTATTACTATTAATGTTTTCAATTACTGAAAGTACACGATTGGGTTGGTCAAATTTAAAAACATTAATACTTTTAGGTATCAGTTGTCTTTTTAGTGTTACATTTGTGATTTATGAGAAATATAATACTAATCCAGTCTTAAATTTAGAACTATTAAAAAATAAAAGATATGTAGGTTTAACACTTGTTCCTGTTGTTGCAAGTTTTAGTTTTGTTACGTTGCTTACCTATTATCCAAGCTATTTAACAGGAGTGATGCAGTACAGTCCTTCTTATGCAGGTATTATCATGATCTCATTGACTTTTCCTGTGTTATTTTGTCCTTTATTAGCAGGAAAAATTGTTTCATTTGGAGTATCAGCAATATTTATTATTTTGATTAGTCTAGTACTAATGATTTTGGGTGGAATTCTATTATTTTTAATTGGAGGTATTGATGGGCAGCTATATCTGATCAATATTGCATTATTTATGATTGGCACGGGAATGGGGCTGACAGCTGGGCTTGTTGATGGATTAGCATTAAGTTGTGTTGAGTCTGATCAGACTGGAATGGCCGCTGGTTTATTGAACACATTGCGTTTGGGTAGTGAAGCAATAGCTGTTGCTTTATATGGTTCATTATTAATTACTAATCTTAATAGAAATTTACCAAATTTATTGACAAAATATAGTTTGTCAAGTGATTTAATGGAAGGTTGGATAAATTCTGTGGCTAGTGGGAATCTAACTGCACCACTGACTAATGTTGCCACAAATATGCATTCAATAATGCTTGATGATATAATTTTAAGTTATCATAGTGCTTTCAATTTTACCTTAGTTATGTTGATCGTTGTTAGTGGAATGATCTCTTTGGTCTGCTTATTTTTATTGAAAAGAAAAAGTTCCCATTAAATAAAATAGATTTCAAAAATAAATATTTATGAGCACAATGACAGGTTTCTGTTCTTGTTTCATTTCAAATAGTTGAAAGTATGATGAGTTAAACTAAATCAAATCTTAACTAATAACTAACCGTTTTTTATAGTTGCCTATTAGGTTTAATATTGTTCATAAATTTTCTTATAAATTTGTTTTCTATATATAAATGTGCCATTGTGTTTTAAGCAAGAGCATATATTTATATCAATGAATTCATTGATTGCTATAATATTAAAATCTATTATCTTGAACTATTAGTAAATATACAGGCTTTATTTTGTTATCATCAAGATCATTAATCGCTAAATAGATTGATTGACTTAGGCTTTACTATTGTTCGACAAGATTATATTTTTGGGAATATCTCCACTTTTTCATATAACAAAATTAAGTGGTAGTCATATATGTTGTACCAATGCACATAAGCAGAAAAACATTGCTGTAATTTATTGGTATTAATAAATTTTTTATTTTTTATAAATTCAGTTTTAAATGTTGCTTCAGCAACCTCAACATCATAAGGGAATAGTTTATTTCTTAACAAATGAGTTATAACAAATACATCATAACAACTATTGAGTAATTGATTATCAAACTTTTCCCCTCTGTCTGGATGAATATGACTCAAGTTGATAATATTCTATTAGTTCTTAGAACCTTTATACTTTTTACCCAACAAATACTTACGGGTATTAATTTTATAAAGAATCAACAATATATAATTCATAAGTTTTCTTAACTATTAATAGTGATAGGATTTATCATATTTAACCAAAGGAAGTCGAATTTCTTTTCTTTTTTGGTAGCGAAATGAAACACAATAAAGATGCAAATGTTAAAATAGCTACAACCGCCCAAACTGCTCCCCATCCATAGCTATGTGCAATATTGGATACTAGAATAGGTGTTAAAAAATATGCAAAAAATACTGTGCTACCAACCATTCCCAATGCAGTTCCTGCTCTTTCTATACCAGCTTTTACAGCTGCTTCAGTATAAGCAAGACCGTGCCATGCATGTCCAAATAAACCCGTTAATACAAGAAAAGTAACACCCGAGTAAGTGTTATTCACCATTAAACAAAGTATAAAAGAAGCAATTCCACTTAGTACAGCATAATACTTTAATAAAGAAATACGATTCTTTTTCCGGTCAGTATAAAAGCCGGACCAAATTCTGAGAATTCCACCACCTATTTGAACACCAATAAGAATAATAGAGATCAAAGTTAAATTGATGTCAAGAACATCTCTCATATAAACGCCTCCAAAGGTAAGTACTGCCATTTGCGGTACAGTTAGAAAGCCTGCGGCGATAACAACTTTCCAAACGTCAGCACTTTTCAGTGGTGACACGGTAAGAGTAGATGTTTTTTCTTGTTTGAATTCATCTTGTTTAGATTTAATAAAAAACAAAACAGCAAAACCGACAGTTAAACCTATTACAGCTAAGGCTAAAAAAGTCACTTCAAAACCATATGAATATGCTAGCCAAGGAAGTAAACCAGTACCAATTGCCCCACCTACTGGAATTGCAGTTTGGCGAACACTCATAGCAAAGCCCCGCTCACTATCATCAAACCATTGCATTACTGTTCTACCTGATGACGAGTTAATACTACCGCCACAAGCTCCAGCCATTGCCAAAGCAGCTCCTAAGTGTAAATATTTAATTCCATTATTAGAATTTCCTGGTGTAAGCCATAATGCTATAACGACAAATACCAGTGTTGATGACCATAGTCCTAAAATTAGAACTGTCTTATCGCCTAACTTATCCGTGATGATTCCCCATACTATCTCAGAAGCTGCAACACCAAGTCCCATTGAACCTAAAACAAAACCAAGTTCATGCAATGAAAAATTGTAAGATTCTCGCATTAAAATTCCAGTTATAGGAATGCCAGCAAACCCCATTGCGAATGTTGCTTGTGCCAACACTCCGATTCCAAGCACAAACCAACGATAATTATTTTTTTTATTCATATATTTGTATTTCCTTAGTTAAGAGTTTCAATTTAGTGTTTTAGATTCTGTTTATAAATGATGCAAATTTTCTGCTTGACTCATTGTGCCTTTTAGCTCAAGTAGGAAAATCACGATTATTGATTAATAAAGTGAACTGTTTAATCATTTCATCAATAGATTGTGAGCAAGTGATGTTATATTTATTTGCTAGGCAAATATCATTATCTGTAGCCACGATCTCAATAGTGTGATTTTTACTTCTACCAATAGCATCAAATACAAGCTCAACATTTTTATTCAATGCCCGAGAAAATCTTGCAATTTCAGACCAAGTAACGCTCCGACAAATCAATTTTATTGCTTCAAACTCAAATGTAGATGAAGCTGGAAATTCTTATTCGATATGATTAACTCCAAGTGACTTTAACTTTAGAGTTATTTGGAGTTTATGTATTGGATTCATCACGTTTTGTGATGTTTGTTCCTTGTCATTTGATGTTGTATCTAAAATTGATATTTTTTTCATTTTACAATTTCCTTTTTTTCTTTATAATAAAAATACATACTATTATGTATGTTAGTGGATTTGCTAAGACTTGTACACTATTAAATTAAACTAATTTTAATATATTGATTAATAATTGTAATTTAATTTGAACATGGTTAAATAATTTAATTGATAACATACTAATAAGTATGTTTTAATTTAAAAGGAGATAATGATGACAAATGTAGCTATTAATGGTTTTGGTCGTATTGGACGAAGTTTTATACGTGCCTTGCAAGAGAGTTCGAATGATATCAAAGTTGTTGCAATCAATGATTTAGGTTCAATTGAACAACTAGCTCATCTTTTAAAATATGACACAGCTTTTGGACGTTTTACTAAAAGTATTGAAGTAAAAAAAGATTATTTAGTTATTGATGGTTACGAAATTGCTGTTTACCAAGAACGTTATCCTGAAAATCTTCCATGGGCTAAACATAAAATTGATGTTGTTCTTGAATCAACAGGAATATTTAATGATGGGAAAAAAGCACAAGCACACATAAAAGCTGGGGCTAAAAAGGTTCTGATCTCCGCACCGGCCTCAAATGTTGATTTGACTATTGTACAAGGCGTGAATAACAATATGTACAATAGGAATGAACATCACATCATTTCAAATGCTTCATGTACTACAAATTGTTTAGCTCCTTTAGTAAAAGTAATACATGAAAATTTTGTTATTAAATCAGGGTTTATGACAACTATTCATGCTTACACTCAAGATCAGAATCTTCAGGATGGTCCACATCGAGATATGAGGCGAGCACGTAGTGCAGCTCAAAATATCGTCCCGACGTCAACTGGTGCAGCACAATCAATTGGTATAGTTATACCTGAATTAAATGGAAAACTGGATGGTGGTTCGATACGAGTTCCAGTTATCACCGGTTCAATGATAGATCTGACAGTAGAACTAGAGAAAGAAGTGACAGCACAATTAGTAAATAATACCATTAAGGACGCAGTTAAATCCGAAGAAATGGAGGGTATTCTTGTTTACACCGAAGATGAAATTGTTTCATCTGATATTATTCAAAATCCAGCTTCCTCTATTTTTGACTCTAAACTGACTAAAGTTATAGATGGTAAATTACTCAAAGTTATTAGTTGGTATGATAATGAATGGGGGTTTTCAAATCGTTTAGTGGATACAATATTGCAAATGAAATAATTATTTAATATGATCATACCATCTTAGGGTGGTATGACGTTCTGTCGCAAAAATGAATACAAAACGAAATTCAAAAGAAAAACTAATCAAAGCTATGGCTGTTCTTTTGTTAGAGAAAGGTCTAGCCAATACAAGCCCAAATGATATTTTGACTCGTGCAGAAGTTGGTCAAGGTAGCCTGTATCATTATTTTCAGGGTAAAGAAGATTTATCACTAGCAGCAATAAAATATAATGTAGAGCAATTAGTAAATTTCAATACGTTAGTTTTAAGTTCTGATAAAAATGCATATGATAAACTTTCAGATCTTCTATTAAAATCCCGTAATATAGATAGAGGGTGTTTAGTTGGTCAACTTGCTCGAGATAGATCGATTATGGAAAATAAAGGTTTAGCTGCGGAAGTTAATCGTGGATTTGAGTCAATGAAACAAACTTTAGAAAGTATCATAAAAGTTGGGATTTCTGAAGGTACTATCTCTAATATTCTCGCTCCGTTAGAGGCCGTAACACTTATTATGTCTACTTCGCAAGGTGCTTATATTATAGCAAAAGGATTGCAAGATGATTCCTATTTCCACTTAGCTATTAATACACTATTGAAAATATTTACTCCATAACAGCATGTTATAATTCAGATTTATTTTGGTCAATGACCAGTAGTTTCATATAACCACTTTAAAACACGTTTAGTATAGGAGCGATCATTAAGATATGAAAATAGCGTATAGAATAGTAGAAAGAGTAATGGAATAATCTGTGCTAACGGAAATATCCATAAAAAAACATTTATTATTAAATCAAGTTTTTGAAATGGTAATATTACTAATAATATAAATGCAATTGGTGCAGAGATGGTATAAAAATACCAATAACGTAATAAAGTTTTTGCTTTTTGTTTACTTATCCAAACACAATGAGTAATTAAATAGCTTGAACCGTCGGTATGATTGAAAATTCCTTGAATTTTGTTATTTTCAAATATTAAGCTGAGTTTATCTCCTGATGCAATAAAAGTCGGATGGCAAAAATAATAAATAACAGGTATAAAATAATTAGTTAAATCATATTCATTGAATGATAATCTAACACCATTGAAATCAAATGATAACCTTGTTCTCGAAAATTAATGATGAAGTCTATATATAAGTAACAATTCTTTCATATAAAGGTAAGTTTGTTAATGAACAATTTAAGGGTTTGCGATTTTTTGAAAGCGGACTTTTCATAAAACTTAGATCACTTTGTTTTAGTCTATAATAACGCTTCCGTAAAAAAATTTGTTTAGGCAAAAACAAATTTATTAAACAAAATAAAGTTGTACAAATACACCACATCAAAATAAAAATTAGCCCAAAGAATAAAAATATTGTTATAAATTCAAGATCAAACCAAAACCCTATCAAGATAAAAAATGGTATAAGTAATATATAAGGTTGTGGAATACAATAATGTAATTTATCTCGAATAGCCAAGTCTCCTTTCCATGAAACTAGCCAGTGAAGCCAAAAATTTCCATCATTAAATGCATGAAAGCCAATATGGATAACATTACCTTCTTCCAAATTATCTAAGATTTTAAAATCGATAAATTGGTATTCATAAAAAATATACTCCGTTATCTATAATAATACGATAACAATTAGTAGTTTCATGAAGAAAGTAGTCATATTGATAAAATTTGGCAGTATTGAATTGGCAATTCTATTTATATAAATAACCATCATAATAAAACACCTATAGCCCTTTCATTAATCGTATTCAATAAAACCAATGCAAAAAAACTAATGAAGTAATTTTTTCATAAGAGATTTCAGACTTTTGTTCAATTTTATAGCTTTGTAATAAATAAAGTACCAACAGACTATAGAATAATGGTTTAGTGATGATGGCGACATAAAAAAGGCTGGTCATTCCAAATTATGATTCTAACTATATTAAGCTAACTTATATTTAGGAGATATATTAAAGCCCGATTACAGGGTAATTAAATAAACGTCATAAAATTAAAGGTATAAATTCAATAGACATTGACAGCTTTCGAGAAAAATTTTTAGATATTAGTCCAATTGCCTTTAAATAACGGTTTAACAAATGTTAAAAGTTAAATCTTTTAGTTAAACTTAAATATAGAATAACATTATACAGTGGGTCATAGCTTATTTTTAATTTAATTAATAATCAGTTATTTATTTCAATTTTTCATATAGGTTAATTATTTAAATTTAATTTAAACATAAAAATTTTTTATCTTGTTTATTTGATTATTTTTTTAAACTCAATGTAAATCGAATTAGAAATATTTTTAATACTTACTTATTACTTTTGTAAAAATTATTTAGGAGTCTATGTCATTTCAATGTTAATTCTAAATGTAATTTATTATTAAAACTAATTTATAAAAGGAATAAATTTATTTACATTTTGTTGAATCTGATCTCTGTGTTTTTGGTACAGAGCATTAGGATATTGGTTTTTCAATAATTTAAGTGATGATTCTTCGTCATTAACAAAAGCGATATAACAAATTCCCTTTATTGTTGATGCAACAATGGTTTTTCCAAAAGGGCTTTCAATAAAACTGTAGTTAATTGATAAGGTTTCACTGCCATTTTTATATTCTCTAGGAGTCATACCTTCAATATCAATAAACAAATCGTGTAATCGGCTCGTACTTGATAACCCCAACTCATAGGTAGTATCCAATAATGAAGCTTTATCTTCTTTTAGAAGTTTTTTAGCATGAGTTATATTGATATATCTTAGGAATTGTTTAGGACTAACACCCGCCCAGTTAGAAAACATACGTTGAAAATGATAAGAACTTAAATTTACATGCTCTGCTGCTTGTTCAAGTGTCGGTTGAGATTTATAGTTTTCACTCAAATATCCGATAGCTTTTCTTATTCGAGCAAAGTCTATCTGTTTTTGTCTTTGTATCATGAACACTCCGTTTCAACTAGTCAGTGAAGCAATGTAGGAATGTTCTTGTTTATTTGAATATTGACTAATCTGTTTTAATCCTCGGAATAACAAAATATATTCACAAAAAAACAAGCGTATCAGTACCTAAATTCGTATCAGAATCAATCTGTCTTCTTAAATTTTTCAATGTAAGTTACTTGAATTTGTTTATTAGTATTTGGCTTTTTAGCACCACTCTCAACCAGTTTTAAATAATCACTTTTGTATAACTTTTCATGCTTTTTTTATTATAATTAATGATAGAATCTATAATATTTAAAATTTCAACAATTAAAAACCCGAATCTTGCTTATTAAAATAATTCATTTTGCAAAGTAAATAATGAGTGCATTGGCTTATCTTTGATTATGTCGGTTTCAAGAAGATCACCTATTAATTTAGGCGAACATTTATTATGTAGGCGTCTGTTAGCTAGGACTTTTCTCTTTGATGATGTTGCATAACAGTATATATTTTTTGATAGAAACAATTTTTTTGCTACCCAATTGCTATCATTTAAATTTCCTACTCAAATTGCAATATCGATGTTCTTACACTAAGGTTATGAAACCTAGAAAAGGTTTATTTTATTAATTTATCATTTTGGATAGCAGTTTTAGTAAAGTTTCGCCATGCGAGACGGTTTATCATGGATTTTTGGTAGTTTCCCGGCGTTACCCCAAAATTTTGTCGAAATATAGAAATAAACCCACTAATATTGTCATAACCTAAATATAAAGATATTTCTGTGATTGGTTTTCCAGCAGCAAGCAATTCTAACGCTTTTAACATGCGCAGTTTCTGACGCCATTGTGTGAAATTAAACCCAGTTTCATTTGTAAATCGACGTGTTAATGATCGTCGGGAAATGCCCGCCCAAACGCCCCAGTCATTGATTTTTTTATTATCACCAGGATTATCAGATAAAGCTAAAGCGATTTTTAGCAAACGCATATCTTTTGGCATTGGAAGAGCTAGCTCAACTTTAGGCATTGTTCTAATCTCGTCAAGGATCACGGCAATTAAACGCTTCTGTTCCGGCTCCAATTCTGAATTATGCCATGACATGGTCCGTGTAATTGCTTCGCGCAATAAGTTAGATAATTCTAAAATGTATGGTTTGACAGGTAGTTTAGTACATGCATTTTTTTGTATATAGATGCTCCATCCCTCGAATGGCCCATGCGATCTAAGAAGACTATGTTGTACATTTGGAGGTATCCAGACACAGTGAGTTGCAGGCACTACCCATTGACAACTTTCTGCTTCAATTGAAATTAAACCCTGTAAGGTACCGAGTAATTGTCCTCTCGAATGATCATGACGTTGTGTCACTCTTTGTGAAGAGTGACTGACTGTCGATACGATCATCGGTTCGCTATCAGAAGAAGCTAGTTGTGGAGAAATAAGTGGCGTATTCATTTATATGGCCCCGATGGGATATTTTGTGGCTTAAATTGGCTAGTAAAACACTATTCTACTGGCTATCCTAAAGTCCTCTTAGTTAAATTGAAGATAACAAGTTAGCAATAAATAGATAAGTTGTAAATGAGTAAAATAATAGTTTTTTATACAAATCAATTGTTAATTTTTCAAATTTATTAATTGGTTAACAATCAGGTTTTGAGAAGGAACAGATACATGAAAGGAAAACATGTTCTATTTGGAATTAGCCCTTTTAATTATAAATTTGATCAGAGTTATATTAAGAGTATGTTGGAGTGGGAATTCATGCTTGTATTGGCGCTCAATTTGCAAATATGCAATTAAATATCGCTCTGCAAAAATTAGTATTAATACTTAAAAAATATAAAGAAATTACGCCACCAACATTCGATGGAATATATACACGGGGCGCAACTAAATATAATCTGGAAAGGGTTTAATATGAAACAATCGATTGACCTGACAACCTCAGAGAGAAAGTTAGTGTTTGCTATGACGTTATCTAGTATATTGCCGTTATTAGATAGCAGTATAGTTAATGTTATTTTACCTTCAATTTCGAATGACATTAATACCTCTTATGCCTATATACAATGGGCTGTTACAGTATATATGCTTGCTTGCGCAGCCGGCATATTACTATCACCTTATATACATGAAAACTTTGGGCTCAAGAAAGCATGGATATGCTCAATTTTTGTTTTTCTTGTTGGTTCTATATTAGTTGGATTTTCCTTTAATCTGGCTTCTTTGATCTTATTCAGATGTCTACAAGGTTTTGGTGCAGGAATATTAATTCCCATTACTCAATCCACAATAGCGATTTATTTTGGTAAGGAAAGACTAAAGCCGACTATGGCATTGATTGCTATTCCGTCAGTCTTTGCCCCTGCGTTAGGACCAATTTTTGGAGCGGTCATATCAGAACAGTTAAATTGGAGAATAGCTTTTTTTATCAACATGCCTTTGGTGCTTGTAGCTTTTTTTTGTGGTAGGACGACAATACCTGATAATAAAACTTCTAAATACAATATGAATATTTATGTATTTATGACATTTTTAATTGCTTTAATACTCTTTTTTATCTCTATTAAAAATATCACTTCTGGGGGCTTTTTTGATATTTTTAATATTATTATGCTAGTTTTAGGTATTGGTTTAATGATGGTTTCGCTTATTACTAATAACAAGTCAGACAGTAAATTGATCGATTTAAGTGCATTTAGTTGTATTCAATATTCGTTTGCAATAATTATGGGATTTCTGACGTCACTTATCTTTTTTGGTTTTATGATTTTTTTCCCTTTAATACAAGCAATAAATGATAATATATCTATTACCTATATTGGTATGCTGCTTGCTCTACAAGGTGTAGGTGCTTGGTTGGCTAGAAAATTTATTTATAAATCTCTAAGTGAGATAAATTCGTTTCTAATTATTGGCGTAGGATTAATAATATCAGCAATAAGTATATTAATAATTCAAGTTGGTGGGATCCCCTCTGAAATCATCGGTTTTATTGTTCGAGGTTCCGGATTAGGCGTCGCCACGATTGCTGTTCTCTCTTCTCCATTCGAGTTTTGTGATAAAAATCAAATTAAGGACACGAGTGCAATCACACGAGTTATACAGCAAATTGGTGGTGCATTTGGAGGTGTATTATCAGGAATATTAATCCATCTCACTCAAGATCAGATAATATCAGTAAACTGCGCTTATCAGACAATGTTTTTTGTGTCTCTTACTTTTGGTCTTCTAGCGGTTATTGTCTATATTTTCTTTGGTCGAGTGAATATAAAGATTTAGTATACAAAAAAACAGAACATGTGAATGAATTGTCTCTCTAATAGTTAGGCGACCAATTAACTGACCTATTGATGTACCCAATGGAATACCTATTGATAATGCTATTGGAACGCCTAGGATAACTATAATTGTTGCTCTATCTTTTTTATCATCCCTAATCATTTTTGTTGCATAACCAACCACCATTACCCATAAAAGGCCAGCAAAACACCTGCTAAAAATCTAGCTATTAATATCAGAATAATAGATAAAAAATAGGCTGTCATAAAATTAGTAATGCCAAAACCAAGTGTAACTATAATTAATAATTTTTTCTATTCCAGCTCTGTGTAGCAGTTGTTAACGGGATAGCGTATAGCAGGGAACCCAATGCGTAAAGGGCCACTAATTGTCGTTTGAACTTCTGAAACACTTAGCTCTTCACTTATTAACAGTAAAAAAACCAACAGGCAACGCTTTAGTTATAATAGAAATAAACAGTGCTGTGGCTAAAGCAAACAGACTCAATGAGGGAAATGTTTAATTTATTCTTTCCATGCAATTCACTCATATTATAAATTTCTTGAGTAGACTAAATTGAATTCCTGCTAACAAATAATCTTATAACTGTATAATTCCAATCGTTTATTGCATTATGAAAATTTGTTATCACAATTAATGATTAAGTTAGATGGATTTAATCACATAAATGTTAGATGGTTTTATTCATAGACTTGTAAAAAATTTTTGCAGGCTTTAAAGATATCAGCCATAGAAAAATATACTTCCAAATACGCATCAAATTTTGATAAATCATATCTAACAGAAGAAATATAAAATTTAAATTTTATAGAAAGGATATGAAGATAAATCAAATATCTAGACAAAGATATGAGAAATTTAAAATATTAAATACATTAAGCTAAATAATTTTTGTAAACGAAAACAGTTATTACATTATATTGTGTTAAAATCAGTAATATAAACTTATTATTCAAATACAATAATCTATAACCTCTTCAAGGAATTGTGATACTTAATGGAAAATTTAAATTACCTTTCTTTCAACGAAAAAGACATAAAGGATATCATAACTGCTAGTCAGAACAATAAGCTAGTATTTTTTATAGGTGCAGGTTTTTCTAAATTAAGTGAGACAGAATCACTAAAGATTCCAAGTTGGGAAGAGCTAATTAATGAACTAAAAGAAGATTTGAATATATCAAATGAAAGTGATTATTTAAAAATTGCTCAACTCTATTTCCTTAAGTTTGGAGAACATGCTTACGAGAATAAAGTAAAATCATCAATTAAAGACTTAACCCCAAGCAAATTTCATAAAAACTTATTTGATTTAAAACCTCATTATATTATTACGACAAACTGGGATTATTTAATTGAAAATACACCACAAGAAAAAAGGCTTGCATATGATCTTATTCGTTCAGATGCAGATCTTGCTAACAGCCAATTAGATAAAAAAATTATTAAAATGCATGGTGACTTTCAACAACATAATTTTGTTTTTAAAGAAGATGACTATTTGCAATATGGTCAAAATTTTCCACTGATCGAGGGTTATATTAAAGGCATCTTTTCGACATGTACAATTGTTTTTTTAGGATACTCATATAATGATTATAATTTAAAACAAATTGTTTCATGGATTACTCGAATATCCAAAGCAACACCCAAAAAATATTTACTTCAAGGTAAATTTGACCTAGCCCAGAATAGATATCTTGAAAATCATGGAATTTCACTATTAACTCCTTTTACTCAAGATTTATCTTATGAGCGTTTATATGAGTCTTTTTTTGAAGACTTAAACACAGCAATAAAACCAGAAAAACTAATAGTAAAATTAGTAAATTCAGTTAAGAATTTAGTTGATACTGAATCGAATGAAAAACAAAAAGATAATTTAAATGAATATTTAAATAATAAAGTGGTTAAATACTTTAATGATAAAATTAGCCCTTTATCACAATACCAAATACTGTTACCAGAACAAGTTAGAAACAAACTAACTAACTGCGCCTTAAGTTATGATGGCTTAGATGTAATACTAAATATTTTGGATAATGAGCCTAAAAGCAATTTAACTTATGACTTCAATAAAGACATTAGAGATATAAATCTTAACTATATTAAATATGTCTTAAAAGCTGATGACCATCATAGTCAAAATTTTTTATCCATTTTGAATAAAGCTTTTATAACCAAGATACAAATTAACGGTAAGTTAGAGAAAGTCAAAAATAAATCAAATGAGATTCAAGAATATTTTTGGAAAAAAATGTATTTTCAATACAGCCCGAATGATATTGAAATTTTATTTTCTAATAAAAAATATGACTCGTTACTAAAATATTTTTCTGAAAAAGTAAGTTATTATTTAGATCAAAAGAACTATATTATGACTACCATATACATGGCTAATCATGATTATATCTATGATATTCTTAAGTTTCATGCGGATAATATTAAAGACCCTGAATATGAGATCTCAAAAGAAATAATAAAAAACAATATACATTATGATTACGAAAGTAAGGTTCGTGATTTTCCAGAAACTATACAACCAGATCTTCAGAAATTACAAAAGATTATTGATCTTTCAGAAATATATAAAGCATATTATGAATTTCATACAAAATCTCGAGAAAATAAAGAGCGCGCACAAAACAGAAAAAATGGAGGAATATCTTGGTCCAATGACGAATATACTTTAAGGGATAAGCTATATCCTTATGTGTATTTTATTTCAGGCAATGACCTCTTAATTGAAAATGGTACCGCAACGAAACAATTTTTTGAATCCATCATTTTAGAAAGCTTCGAACATTATTTAATAGAAGACAAGTTTTCTATTAACCAAAAAGACTTATTTATCATTATCAAATACTGCCAGGCAAAGAAAATAAAAGCATTTGCTGAAAAACTTATTGATGGAAATAAGTTAGTTAGTATTTGTAAGTTAGGACAGAAACAAATAATCCAAATAAAGCAATATCTGTTAAAGGCATTAACTAATATCTGTAAATCATTAGGCTATAGAGAGAAAAATAATATTCAAGAAACTTTTATTAATAAATGTTTTAGTAATATATTGATTGTGCTAGGATTTGTAAGTTGGGAACCCCAAGAATTTGAACAAATAATAGATACAATTATTCCTGTTTATGAACAAAGAACCTTAAGTACAGATATTTATGAAAATCTCAAGTATTTTTTATCGGTTAACTGGAATTTATACGAAACTTCACACCCTAATATTCTGAAATTTATAGATATTACACTTAGTAAGATTATTAAAAAAAAGTTGAATGGATATGATAACTTTATTCTAAATCAAAATATTTTAATAAATATATACGCTGTCTCAATAAATGCTGGATATGAATATAAAAATATTGAATTATTAAAAGATGCTTTAGAGGTAATAAAAAAATATCAATATGAATCTCAACAGTATTTTGTAGATAAATTATTATTAGATATAAAGCAGATCGGCTCTGAAGAAGTAAAAGAACTAATTGATAAATTTGTTAATGAAAATATTTTAAATCTCACATGCGAAACCCCATATGATTATATTTTAAAACTATTACTTATTTATTATGGTTATCAACCCCCAACAGATTTTATTAAAAATTTAAAACATTTTATTGATAAAAATATTCCCAATAATTTAAATGAGCCAGATTTTTTAAAATCAAAAATTCAATCACAATTGCCGGAACTGTTAAAATCTATTATCAAAGATGAAAACTTAGACTCAAAGATAAGAGAACAATTTCAAAGTATACTCGAACAATTTGAAGAAAAAACGAAAAGTTCACCAAAGATTACAGATAGTTAAATTTAAACAATGATATGAAAAAAATTTAATCAATAATTAATACAACCCTCATATTTAACTGGTTAACTTATCTGTGTGGAACAAAATTAGATTTGAGGGTGGATGATTGCCTATAGTCTCCACTATGACAAATCATCTTAATTAAAATTTATTTACATAGTTTATCTTATAAGGTTGCTTGCTTTTTTCTAAACTTCATAACTTTATGTCTATTGCCACAAACTTTCATGCTACACCAGCGTCTTTTGTGGGCTTTTGTCTTATCATAGAACCATAGCACACAGTCTTTGTGCTCACAGTGTTTTACTAAACTAAAATCTTCTTGCGCGATTAGCTTGGCTGTAGCCTCTGCCAAAGGAGCTAAAACCTGTTCTGGACTATGTTTGGCATAATGATGAGTGACGATAAGCGACTGGTTAGCATCATATTCTAAATTTAACCATCGACTAGCTTTGTGCAAAAATGCATTTAATGGTTCAATATCTAAACTATGCCCTTCTTTTTTTTGTTGTATAAGTACTCTTGTTATTTCTCTTAGCTCTTTAGCTTTTTCAAGTAATGCTGACGAGGAGTGCAAATCATCAGGAACTATAATGCCAGCCACTTTGTTAAGCCAATAGATGAGTTGTTCTGTTGAGCTCCAACGATCAATCAAATTGCCATCTATTTTAACGACGGTATTTATCATGTTAAGCGCGTCGTTATCTCCTACCAATGCTAAATCATCTAATGTATTTGTTTTCATATTCACATACCTTTTTTACAAGGAGATTGTAACCCTTAAAATACGAATTGACAAGTTACAATAAATTTAAATATTATAAATAACCCTTTAAATTTGAATTTAGTGGTTACAAAGCGAGGTTTTTATGGCAAATAATATTCATCATCCGATTCAATATAAGTACGTCAATATTGAAGATGTAAACATGTTCTATCGGGAGGCAGGGGAAAAAAACTTACCAACTCTTTTACTATTACATGGCTTTCCTAGTTCATCACATCAGTTTAGAGAATTAATTCCTTTACTTGCGGATAAATTTCATCTGATTGCGCCTGACTTTCCCGGCTTTGGTTTTACTGAAGTGAAAGAGACTGTCAACTATATTTATAGTTTTGATAGTATAAGTAAAACACTCATTAAGTTCGTCGATGCTTTAAATCTTAAAAAATATGCAATGTATGTTTTTGATTATGGCGCTCCCATAGGTTTTCGTCTTGCTTTAACTTATCCTGAAAGGGTAACAGGATTTGTATCCCAAAATGGCAATGCTTATTTGGAAGGTTTGGGTAGTGCTTGGGATCCAATAAAGGCTTACTGGGATCATCCAACAGAGCAAAATAGAAAAATTATTGAAGACGCGATATTAAATTTGGAAGGAACGCGTGGGCAATATATACATGGAGTACCATCGATTGAGAGCATAGCGCCAGAATCCTATTATTTGGATACATTTTTGTTTGAGCGTGGAGCTAATAAATCTATTCAGTTAGATTTATTTTTAGATTATAAAAATAACCTAAAAATGTACCCTTTATTTCAACAGTTTTTTAGAGATTATCCATTGCCGTGCTTAATTATTTGGGGAAAACATGATTTATTTTTTATACCTGCTGGCGCAGAAGCTTACAAAAAAGATAATGCTAATGCAGTGGTTGAATTATTAGATACAGGGCATTTTGCATTGGAAACGCATGTAGAATATATCGCTAAAAGAATCCGTGAAGTAATTTTAAAGTGATTATAAATTAAAACTAAATAAACAATTCAATTATTAGTTACAAAACTTGCAAACTGTATTCAATTAATCAAAGAAAACTTTTTTCAGTTATCTGTGTAATTTAGGATTATTATTAATAAGTGTTATGACTAATTCTCACATTAACTCATACGGCGCTAAAATTAACTCTCATCTTATCGATATCGTTTTATCATGTTGTTTAAGGGGCATACCGAAAGAAAATCAACGAGAGTACATAAACGATTAAAAAGAAAAATATAATTCAGAGATTAAATCACTATATGTTTTTTTGTAAAAATTATTCAGGAGTCTATACCGTTTCAATGTTAATTCTAAATCCATTTTATTATTAAAATTGAAATGTTTTATACATGAAGACAGTCTATTTAGATTATAAAGAATTGTTTTTACTTTTAAGAAGATTAATCGAAAGCAGATTCGTTGATGATTCTAATTTTAAAAGATTTTTTATCTAACTTAACTAACTTTTTTACAGTTAAATAAAAAACCGCTTGATAGTTGGGTATCAGGTGGTTTGATTCAATTTTATAAAGTTAAATACTTTCTTAGAATAAAGCGCGTTATCAAAAAACTCCGTTATTATTGAGGGGGGTGATTTTTTCTACGTTTCTTTGAGTTACGTTCCAATGTTCTACTATATTTATGCATTTTCAATGCAAAATATTATTCATTAATTGATAAAAAAATAATAGATTGATTCAAATGTTATTAGATGTAAAGAGCATTATTAACCGCTTTCTATCAATGATGAAGTAGGGCGGATAGCAAATCAAAACTATCATGAATCATCTCATCATAAAGTGATTTATTTTCTTTATAAACGACGCTGATATTGATTAATCCTTCTAATATCACCATTAGTTGGTTGGTTAAAGTTGTCCGTTGTGGCGTTTTGGGCAGTTGGTCATGGATCAGTTTGCGGATAAATTCTTTATGCTCAATCACCAGTTGTTGTACAGCTTTATCGTTATGAATTTCTTCTTTAGCTCTAACAAATAAGCAGCCATTAAAATCGTCTTGATTAAACCAATCGAGATGCCATTTGAATATTTGCATAATTGACTCATAGTGATCAAGATCAGCAATTGCTTCAGTGAGTTTTTGTTTAAAACGTGAATCTCTTATTTTCAATATTTCAAAAATTAAATTATCTTTATTACCAAAATATTTATATAGCGTTGTTTTAGAACAACCTGATTGATCTCTAATTTCATCAACCCCAACATTGCCAAATCCTTTTTGATAAAAGAGTTGCTCGGCGGTGTCCGCTATTAATTTAGATGTTTTTTTCATTTTTTATCCAAAGTGTTTGATATGTGAACAGATCTGTACTAATATAAAAAGTGAACAGAGTTGTTCATTTTTAGTTTTGCACTCTTACTTTCACTCCTCGAATAGGATAAAGAATAATGAAATCATTTTTTTTCAGCAAGGAAAAGTTGCCGCCAAAGCCCAAAAATATTGAATTATTACAGAGCTTAATTGGTGGTTTTGTTTCTATATTGTTTCTTATTGGTTTTAGTCAGTTAACTCATTACACCTTTATAATGGCGCCTTTTGGGGCAAGTTGCGTAATTTTGTTTGCGGTATCTCAATCACCATTAGCTCAACCCAGAAATGTCATTTTTGGGCATTTAATTGCTGCTTTTGTTGGATTAGTTTTTCTTAAACTATTTGGTAGTAATATCATTATTGCAGCATTAGCAGTTGGAATTGCAATTGTTTCTATGCAATATTTTCGAACGGTACATCCACCTGCGGGTGCTAATCCTTTAGTCATTTTATTAACTGCAGATAAAATAGATTACGATTTTAGTTTTCTATTATTTCCGGTATTATCTGGATCAGTAATATTGGTTATGATTGCTTATTTGATTAATAATCTTTTCAATAAAACTCATTGGCCTATCTATTGGTTGGCTTTATTTAATAGAAAAAAAGAATCTTAACCTTTCCATAATGATTTAATTATTAAAAATAAAATTAAAATTCTTTAATTAAATTTAAATGATTTTTTATTATTATAAATAGAGTCAATAATATATTTATGGTATGCGATGGTTGCTTACCATAAAATTTTTTAAAGTTTTCTGTTCTATCCAAGTAATTTTTGATGATGTTATGCTTAAAAGAGGTTAATTTTCGCGATCTGCTATTTTAATAACACACTGTTTATCTAAGTAAATAGCTCTAGAATGTACAATAATAAGTTTTAATGTGGGATATCAAGATCGTCATAGACAATTTTTATCTTTAACCATTTCATCAATAGACGACAAAATAACGTTGATATTAAAACCAATCGCTAAAAAAGGGTTTTGATAAATATTTTCTTGACCGATAGGGTATCATTTTCAAGTAATAATCATAAGAAATAGAGGTTATTATATTGATTATTAATATTAAAATAATTAAATATGGTCTTAAAATTTTTTCTTTATCATTTAAGAAATCGATAGTTTTTATTATTCACATTTTTTTTAAATCGGATTTAGAGTAAACTAATATTGCTTTCATTAAAGTTCAAGTCACTATCCAAAAATTAATAATCATTTATTTCCAATAGATAAAAATTTAGTTTGCTCCTGATACTTATTTTTTAACTGTCATTTATCTGCTTATACCTTGTTGCAAAACTTTTTATAGATTTTAAACGGATATATTCTGGGAGGTTAGAAATGTATTTACTTGAAATGGCACCAAAATTTTTAGTTGCTCTTATCATTTTACTTATTTACGTCAAATTATCGGGCAAAAGCCAAATAGCCCCTATGTCACAATTGGATCAAGTTGGTAGTATGGTTATTGGTGCATTAGTTGGGGGAGCACTTCTTAATTCTAATGTTTCAACATATCAATCCGCGGGTTTAATTATTATTTGGGCAGGGCTGCTTTTATTAGTTCGACTCATTAAATCTAAAAATTCACGATTAAGAGATGCCATTGATGGAGAACCGATTCAACTTGTTAAAAATGGTCACTTAATTAGTGACAACTTTATTAAAGCCAATTTACCCGTTAGGGATTTTGAGACGCTCATCAATATTCAAGGTATTTGTGCTTTTAATGAATTGAAACAGGTTTGGTATGAATTAAATGGTTCACTAACAATTATCAAAAAAGGGGATAAAGATATTGCTGTGCTGGTGATTGAAAATGGGACGATTAGTAAAGATAATCTTGAACAGTTACATAAAAGCGAGACATGGCTTAAGCATGAAATCAAAAAACAAGGATATGATGATATCAAGGATATTTTTTGTGCTGAATGGTTTGATAATAAATTACTGGTTTATCCTTATGACGATGTTCGCAAAAAAAGTAAAGCTCATCAATCATAAAAAATTATTTCATAAAAGAAAAGAAGAGGGAACAGACATTTCCCTCTGATTAAGATCATCGAAGTTGACTATCTTTGCTACCACGACGGTTATATAGACTCGCTGATTTGGCTATTTGTTTATCAATTTCTTGTTGACATGACAAACAATATTGTACGCCAGGCAGCGCCTCTCGTCTTGCTTGGGCAATAGCATCGCCACACTCAACACAAAAATGAGCGCTAATAGTCCCATGTTTTAATTGTCTTCTTGCCATTTCGATAGCATCTTTAATAGTGCCTTCGATTTGTTGATTAACAGCATCATCAGATGCCCATCCACTTGCCATAAAATAGACCTCCTAAAACTGTAACGCTATAGTGAAAATATGGTGTTTTTTTGATCTATTTCAAGTAATATGATTTACGTATAATTAAAAAAGCATGACTCGAACGTGTTGATACAGAATAAAAGTGAATGAATTTGTCAAAAATCATTTAATCAGGAGATTATTATGCAACAATATGAACAAGCAACATTTGCCGGTGGCTGTTTTTGGTGTATGGTAAAACCCTTTGATCAGTATGAAGGCGTGATAAACGTGGTATCAGGTTATACAGGCGGACATGTTGAAAATCCAACTTATCGACAAGTTTGTTCGGGCGCAACAGGTCATACCGAAGCTATACAAATAACGTTTGACCCTAAAGTCATTAGCTACAAAAAATTGCTTGACATCTTTTGGCAGCAAATTGATCCTACTGATGCTCAAGGTCAATTTGCTGATCGAGGCGATTCTTATCGACCTGCCATATTTTATCATAATGAATTTCAACATAAGCAAGCTTTAGCATCAAAGCAAACCCTGCAAGAAAGTGGGCGATTTAGCAAACCAATAGAGGTGGCAATTGAACCCGCGGTAACATTTTATCCGGCAGAAGATTATCATCAAAATTATTACATAAAACAACCTTTACATTATAATGAGTATTATCAACGATCAGGGCGAAGCCAGTTTATTGCTCAGCATTGGCCCAAAAATAGATAGGATACATAGTTTATGGAAAACTACCCAGAGTATAATAGCAAACAAAAATGGCTCCACTGGTTAACTTTCATACTGGTGTTTTTGGAATTTATCTTGCTAACATTTAAAGTGACTCTGTCACAGTACTTGGGGGGGATGTTTATGATTTATCTATTTCATAAATCATTTGGTGTAGTGATCGTTATGTTAACAATTTTGCGTTTCATTGTTATCACGGAAGAAGGTATGCCCGATGTTTTACCGAAAGATCGAAAATTCCAGCGCATTTTGTCAAAATCAACGCAAGGATTTTTCTATATTTTGTTGATAACTGTACCTTTATCTGGCTACTTAATGAGTAGCCGTTCACTCAATATATTTGGCATCATTTCGCTTCCCGCAATTGATATGACAAATAAAATGTATCAATTGTTTCATGTTATACACAAAGTAAGTTCATATTTATTAGCTGTTTTATTTATTTTACATATAGTAGGTGTTTCATATCATTATTTTTGGATTAAGGATAAAGTTCTACAATCAATGTTAAAAGGAAATTAGTTGTCATCGATGACTCTTAAATAAATTAAATAGGTTAGGTGATTTATGAATAATACATTAAAAGAAAAAGCGATATCACGATTAACACCCATGCAGTACTATGTAACACAACAAAATGGTACCGAACCACCACACGAAAATGAATTCAATGATAATCATCAAGAAGGGTTGTATGTCGATGTTGTATCAGGCGAACCGTTATTTACTTCATTTGATAAATTCGATTCAGGATGTGGTTGGCCAAGTTTTTCTAAATCGATAAATAACGATAACATAATTGAAAAAGCTGATCATAGTCATGGTATGAATCGTGTCGAAGTACGTTCAGCAAAAGCCGATTCTCATCTTGGGCATGTATTTAATGATGGTCCTAAAGCGTTGGGTGGCTTACGTTATTGTATTAACTCAGCAGCCTTACGTTTTATACCGAAAGAAGAACTTGCGTCAGCCGGTTATGGGCAATATTTGAATCTTTTTAAAAGTACTTAATGCATCCGTTCAATACTAAAATTGTTTAGGCTGCATTAAGTATCTATTATTTAAATTTTGACTGTTTAAATAAACTGATTATCACTATTTTTAGTAAATTCTAATGTTAGTGTTATCATCAATTAACCATTCTTAATTATTTAATAAAGAATGCCTTTATATGATTTTAACTATTTAATCATCTGTTTATTTAAAACACATCAGTATACATAAGTATGCTTAATTTTTTCTTTTAAACAAAATATAGCTAATCAAAAGAAATACTAAGCTAGTTACCATCGATCCGATTATAGGATATATCCCTATTACAATGCTGGCTTGAGCAAATAGGTTATCAGCGATATAGAAGATAAATCCAAAGCTGATACCAATAATTACTCTCACTCCCATTGATACGCTACGCAGTGGACCAAAAATAAAAGACAACGCAAGTAGCATCATAACCGCCACCGAAAGTGGTTTGATTAACTTCTTCCAAAAAAGTAAATCATAATTTTTAGTATCTTGACCTGAGCTTTTTAAATATTGCGAATATTTGTATAGTCCAGAAGCAGAAAGAGAGTCGGGATCAAACGCCACAATGCTTAATTTGTCAGGGGTAATATTGGTTTTCCACTCCATCGTAAGAACATTGCTAGTCTGAATCTTATCGAATTGAGTTAAATCGCTTTTTTCAATTTGCGATAATGTCCAAACGTTCTCATTGAATATACCCTTATCAGCATGGGTTATTGACAATAATTTATTGTTATCTACTGAATAGATATCAATGTTTGATATTGAGCTATCACCATTAACATGACCGATATAGACATAATCATTGCCATCTTTCGCCCATAGGCTGCCTTGTTGTGCCAGTAATGAACTGCCATAGAGTTTTTCTGAACGCATATTTCGTGCAGTTTGCTCACTAACAGGCGCAACCCATTCACCAATAGCCATAGTGATAAGTACTAGCGGTAATGCTGTTTTCATTACCGCTAAGGCAATTTTGAAACGGCTGAATCCTGCCGTTTCCATCACTATCAGCTCACTACGAGATGCTAACATGCCCAATCCAATTAAAGCACCAAGTAAAGCAGCCATTGGAAAAAATACTTCTAAATCTTTCGGCACCATTAATAAGGAATAGATACCCACAGCAAAAGCATCGTAGTCAACTTTTATCTTTCTAAGTTGATCAATGAAACGGATTATGCCTGATAAGCTGATTAATAAAAACAGGCTAATCCCAATAGTACTTATAATAGTTTTACCAATATAGCGATCTAAAATCGAAAACATCCTTTTCTCCTTTATGATGCAATATATTTTAAACGAAGTTTACGCATAAATAAGTTATCCCAACAATTTAAAATTATGGCAAGAATAAAATACCCTAGATTAATGATATAAAACCATAAGGCCGGATCTAAACGTCCCTTACCTGCATTAGCTTTAATTGAACTGGCTAATAGAAAATAGACCAAATAGAGCAACAATGCAGGAAGAATTTGTGCTAATCGTCCTTGTCTAGGATTCGATACGCTAAGAGGAATAACTAAAAATGCCATGAGAGGAACAGAAATAATAAGTGTTAACCGCCAATAAAACTCGGCTTCTGCTTTTGGTGTTTTTGTTTTATATAAATCTATTAAACCAAGTTGTTGAACATCAATTTTTTCATCACTATTTGAGTCAAGTTCTTTAGGTTTAATAATTCCCATATAATTATGAAAATTTGATATACGAAAATCTTTTAGTTGCGCAGTCCCTTCGTAGCGATTCGCATCTTCAAGTGTGATAATTTGATTACCTTCTGCATCATTGCTAGTCTTCCCCTTATTGGCGATAATAATTGAAGGTCGCTGATTGTTCGTAGGATTAATTTTAGCAATAAATACATTTTCTAAATTATTTTTATCGACATCACCAATATAAATCACTGAATTTCCATCTGGCGTTTGTTGAAATTGACCCGCTAACAGACCTGCTAAACTTGGATTGATTTTGGCATTTTCAACTAACAGGTCTTGTTTTAAGCTTGACCAAGGTCCAAACCAAAGACAATTAATTGTGGTTAACGCGCAAGTGAATATGCAAAGAAAAAAGACTACTTGATAGTTTAAATTCTTTTTCACACCACAGGCATGCATGGCTACCATCTCACTATCCGAATATAAACGTCCAAAGGTCACTAAAACACCCAAAAACAAGCTTAATGGCAAAATCAAATCAGCCATATTTGATACGCCTAATACTAGCAAAGGCATGATTAAATCACGTGGAATATTTCCTTCTATGGCACTAGATAAAATTCTAATTAACTTTTGAGAAAAGAAAATTAGCAATAATATAAATAATATTGCACCTTGTGTTTTTAATGTTTCTTTCACTAAATATCGACGAATTATCACATTTTACCTATCTTCAAGTTTTATAAATGGGACTATTATAATAGGATTTGCTTTGTTTAGTTATCTTTTTGTTGCTATCGCTAAATGAACGGATAGAATGTTACTCATCATCATAAATTTCATAAAAAGAGAATATCTATGGAAATTTTAATCAAAAATAGTACTTCAATTACAAAACCAAAATCAGAATGTTTAGTTATTACCGTAAATTCAGAAAAAAACCAATCAGATACAGTAAAAGAAATTGATCAGGTGACTAATGGCTTAGTCAGTCAACTGATCAAATCCGGTGATATCAGTGGCGAACTTGGTAAAACCACTTTTTTATATTCCTGTTCATCAGAATTAAAACAAGAACTTTTATTTGTTGGTTGTGGAAAATTGAAAGAATTTGACATCAACCAATCGAAACAAGTTATTGAGGCAGTAGCCAAAGAATTATTGGCAAAAAAAGTCAAAAGTGTGAATTGGGATTTGTTGACAGTTAAATCATCAGTAAATACTGAAATTGTTAAGCAACTTCCACAAATTATCAATAATATGACCTATTGTTTTGATCAATTCAAATCCAAAAAGTCTCCAATTCCAGATTTGAACAAAATTACCCTAATTTTTAATGATAAAAAGCAAAGTGAATCTTTAACAAACGTTTTATTACAAGGTCAAATTATTGCTGATGCAATTAGCACCACAAAGACAATCGCCAATATGCCTTCAAATGTTTGCAACGCGCAATATTTAGCTGATCAGGCTAAGCAATTAGGTAAAAAGCACTCATCTTTAAAAGTTTCATGCTTAGGTGAAAAAGAGTTAGCTAAACTAAATATGAATGCTTATTTAGCGGTAGGTCGTGGTTCTGCAAATGAATCGATAATGACAATCATCGAATATTATGGTGCAAAAGATAAAAAAGCCCAGCCTTATGTGTTTGTGGGTAAAGGTTTAACATTCGATTCAGGTGGTATTTCAATTAAACCTTCTGCCGGTATGGATGAAATGAAATATGATATGTGCGGAGCCGCAACCGTTTATGGTGTTATGCAGGCAGTCGCTGAGCTTAAACTACCTATTAATGTCGTAGGGGTAATGGCAGGATGTGAAAATATGCCTGATGGCAATAGCTATCGACCAGGTGATATTTTGACGACTATGTCGGGCACTACGGTCGAAGTTATTAATACCGATGCGGAAGGGCGCTTAGTATTATGTGATGCTTTAACCTATGTTGAACGTTATAAACCAAAAACTGTTATTGATATTGCAACCTTAACTGGTGCATGCATTGTTGCATTAGGTCACCACTATACAGGGGTGATGGGTAACAACAAAAATTTAGTTAATGAATTAGTGTTAGCATCCAATAATGCGGGCGATAAAGCATGGGAATTACCGATTGATAATGATTTCCAAGAGCAGATTAAGTCAACTTGTGCAGACATTGTCAATGCAGGCGGTCGTGATGGTGGAACAATTACCGCAGCGTGTTTCTTATCACGGTTTACCGAAAAATATCACTGGGCGCATTTAGACATTGCGGGTACAGCTTGGCAATCGGGTGCTAAGAAAGGTGCGACAGGTCGCCCAGTTGCGATGTTGATTGAATACTTATTAACACAATAGGTTGATCATTCATTTATATGAAAAAAGTGATTTTTTATCTTTTAGAAAACCAAAAACCGGCGAGTGAATCAGGTGTTTTATACCATGAAAAGCTCGCTTGTGAAAAAATTGCTGAAATCTGGCAAATGAATAAAAGAATCTTAGTTGCTTGCCAAGATCAACAACAAGCTGAACGTATAGATGAATACCTTTGGCAGCTCGATACCGACCATTTTGTACCACATAATTTAGCTGGTGAAGGTATGAAAGGCGGTTCGCCTGTCGAAATTTGTTGGCCACAAAAACGCAGTAATGGCAATCGGCATGTATTAGTTAATTTGCAAGAACAGTTTCCTGAATTTGCCGCAGTGTATTCTGATATTGTTGATTTTGTACCAGTAGACGAAAGATTAAAAGAGTTGGCAAGAACAAGGTATAAATTATATAAAGAAGCTGGATTCAATTTAAAAACTGTACCCGTGCCTTGCGAGTGATTTTATACCATTGCGAAATAATATAAAGGCAATGGTATAAACTTTTTAAATTTGGTAATGGATCGATATTACGCTTGGTTAATGCGGTGATGAAAAGCTAAAAAAATATTTTATTGGTTATAGGCAAAGCAAGTTTATTCTCTTTTGGAGTCTATAGAAAAGCTCTAAAATTATTTAATAGAGGTAAATTTCATCTCATCTCAACACAACAGAGTAATAATTGCCGATAAATTATAAATATTATTAATTTTATTAGAATTAATCTGATTGAATATCAGGCGGATTAGGCTATAATGCGATCTTTTTAAAAAAAGATATAATAGTAATGATTATCGGTTTTATAGGTGCAGGTAAAGTTGGTTGTACATTAGCAAAGTACTTTTCATTGTGTGGCTTTAGTATTGCTGGTTTTTATAGTCGATCTTATGAGCATGCACAAGAAGCGAGTGATTTTACGCAAAGCAAAGCTTATTCATCACTTGGTGATTTAGTTAACGATTGTGATTGCATCTTTGTTACTGTATCTGATAGTCAAATATTAGTTGTTTGGCAAGAACTTTGTCAATTACCTATTGCAAACAAATGGATAGGTCACTGTAGTGGTTTATTAACATCCCATATCTTTAGCCAAAATAAGATTGTTCACCCTTTTGCTTTTTCATTACATCCTTTATATGCCATTTATGATCGGTTTGGTTGCTATTCTGCCATGCCTGGTGTCTCTTTTACACTTGAAGCCAATCCACATGTTATTTCTCAATTGCAAGCTTTGTTTACCCCTTTAAAAAATCCTTTGGCAATTCTTTCTGCCAGTAAAAAACCTCTTTATCATGCGGCTTGTGTAATGCTAAGTAATCAAGTCATTGCCTTAGTGCAAATAGGAATAGAATTACTGAATCAATGTGAGTTCAATAGTGAATTTAGTGAACAAGCATGGCATCCGTTATTTTTAGGTAATGCCAATAATACCTGTAAGCTAGGGGTGATTAATGCTTTAACGGGACCGATTGAGCGTGGTGATATTGATACTATCAAACAACATATAATGGCTATGCCAAACGAATTAAGACCGATATATAAACAATTATCAACTATTTTACTTAATATTAGTCGACAAAAACATCCGAATAACGATTATCGACAACTGGAATTGGAGCTGTTTTCGTGAAAAAAACTATTTTAACCTTACAACAACGCAAAGAAAATCAACAAAAAATCACCATGCTAACGGCGTATGATTATACAACTGCCAAGCTTATGGATGAAAGTGGGGTCGATTGTTTACTTGTTGGTGACTCTTTAGGAATGGTCATGCTGGGCTACGAAAGTACAGTATCAGTTACTATGGAAGATATGATTCATCATTCGAAAGCAGTGGCAAAAGCGGCTAAAACAGCTTTTGTTATTACGGATTTACCATTCATGTCTTATCATACCTCCGTCTATGATGCTGTCTATAATGCAGGACGATTAATTCAAGAGGGTCAGGCGCAAGCTGTAAAACTTGAAGGAGGACAAGCGTTTTACGAACACATTAAAATGATTGCTCAAGCTTCGATTCCCGTTATTGCTCATATCGGTTTAATGCCGCAATCTGTTTTAGCCTTAGGCGGTTATAAAGTTCAAGGTAAAGATTATCAAAACGCAAAAAATATTGTACTCGACGCTTTAGCCGTTGAACAAGCTGGTGCGACGGCCATTTTATTAGAATGCGTTCCTGCCAAACTGGCTAAATTTATTACTGAGCTTGTCAATATTCCAACTATAGGTATTGGAGCGGGTACCGGATGTGATGGACAAGTCTTGGTTTATCAAGACATGCTGTCAATGTATGATGGCGTATCTTCAAAATTTGTTAAATCCTTTGCACCAATCGGGGAACAAATGAAAAAGGCGTTTGGTGATTATTGCCAAGAAGTCAAACAACAACAATACCCTGCATCGATTCATGAATTTGCAATGGATGATGAAATTATTCAAAATCTGAAAAGTGAATTTTTGAATAGCAAAAAAGGATAAAATAATGAAAGTAGTAACAACGATTAAAGAGGTGCGTGAACAAGTTAACGCTTGGCGACAGGCAGGTAATAGTATAGGTTTAGTTCCGACAATGGGATTTTTACATGAAGGCCATCAAAGCTTGATGCAAGCTGCTAAACAAGATAATCAAAAAGTTATTGTGACTATTTTTGTCAATCCTATTCAATTTGGCCCTTCAGAAGATCTTGCCAGTTATCCACGAGATTTAGAACGAGATAAAATTGCTTGTGAACAGATGAGCGTCGATCTGATTTTCTGCCCAGACGCAAGTGAAATGTATCCCCCTAATTTTAATAGTTATGTTGATGTAAATGGATTGACAGAAGCTTTATGTGGCAAAAGACGCCCAGGCCATTTTAAAGGCGTTTGTACGGTTGTGACCAAATTATTCAATATTGCTCAACCGGATCGAGCCTACTTTGGACAAAAAGATGCCCAACAATTAGCGGTAATTAAACGTATGGTAACGGATCTGAATTTTAATATTGAAATCATCGGTTGTCCTATTGTACGAGAATCAGATGGACTGGCTAAAAGTTCCCGTAATAGTTATTTGTCTGAAAGTGAAAGAACTGCTGCGGTCTGTCTTTACCAAGCAATTGAATGTGCAAAAGCTATGATTCATAAAGGTGAAAAATCAGTTAGTGTGATTACCCAAACCATGCAAGAGTTGATCGGTAAACAACCTTTGGCAAAGGTTGATTATATTGAGTTTGTCGATTTAGCTACATTAAAATCGATTGATTTACTTGCACAAGACAGTTTATGTGCTTTAGCGGTTTATATTGGTAACACACGGTTAATCGATAATTTTATTTATCAACATGATTAATTTAACTATAAATTTAAACTTTATAAATTAAAGCCGCTTTTTAATAAGCGGTTTTTTATATCAATTATCAATCTGATAAAGTTTTAATCATATATTAAATCAACGAGTTTATTACTCTGCTAATTTATTGTTTGGCTATTTTCCTGTAGAATATAAGGTATTTTTATGCCTTGAATTAGGATTTATTCATCAATTATGAAAAATACGACTTATAATCCACAAGAAATTGAACAACCTATCTATAAACATTGGGAAGAAAGCGGTTATTTCAAACCCAATGGCGATAAATCGCAACCAAGTTACTGCATTGCCATTCCACCTCCGAATGTAACAGGAAGTTTACATATGGGGCATGCATTTCAACAAACCATCATGGATGCATTGATTCGTTATCATCGTATGCAGGGTAACAATACCCTTTGGCAATCAGGTACGGATCATGCTGGTATTGCTACTCAAATGGTTGTTGAACGTAAAATTGCCGCTGAGGAAAACAAAACTCGTCATGATTACGGTCGTGAAGCATTTATTGATAAAATTTGGCAATGGAAAGCAGAGTCAGGCGGTAGTATTACTAAACAAATGCGTCGATTAGGTGATTCTGTTGATTGGGATCGTGAACGATTTACTATGGACGAAGGTCTATCCAATGCCGTAAAAGAAGTGTTTGTAAGATTATATCAAGAAGATTTGATTTATCGTGGTAAACGTCTAGTAAACTGGGATCCTAAACTTCGTACCGCCATATCAGATCTTGAGGTCGAAAACCGAGAAGTCAAAGGCTCAATGTGGTATTTACGCTATCCACTTGCTGATGGAGCTAAAACAGCAGAAGGCAAAGATTATTTAGTTGTTGCCACAACTCGACCAGAAACACTATTAGGCGATACAGGTATTGCAGTTAATCCAGAGGATCCACGTTATAAAGATTTAGTTGGTAAATATGTCATATTACCATTTGTAAATCGTCGTATTCCGATTATTGGTGATGAACATGCCGATATGACTAAAGGTACTGGTTGCGTAAAAATCACTCCTGCCCATGATTTTAATGACTACGAAGTAGGGCGTCGTCACCAATTACCGATGATCAATATTTTCACTTTTGATGGTGATATTCGTACACAAGCGGAAGTATTTGATACCAATGGCGAAGCATGCACTCTTTATGCAACAGAAATTCCAGCAGAATTCCAAAATCTAGAACGCTTTGCAGCGCGTAAAGCCATTGTTGCTCAATGTGAAGCATTAGATATACTCGAAAAAATTGAGCCACATGATCTTACTATTCCTTATGGCGATCGTGGCGGAGTGGTTATTGAGCCTATGTTGACTGACCAATGGTATGTTTGTGCCAAAGTACTTGCTGAACCCGCTATTGATGCAGTAAAAAATGGTGACATCCAATTTGTACCAAAACAGTACGAAAATATGTATTTTTCTTGGATGAATGACATTCAAGATTGGTGTATTTCTCGTCAATTATGGTGGGGGCATCGAATTCCTGCTTGGTATGATAACCAAGGTAATGTTTATGTAGGACGTAACGAAGCAGAAGTACGACGCGAGAATAACCTAGCTGACGACATAGAATTATCACAAGATGAAGATGTACTTGATACTTGGTTCTCATCTGCACTATGGACATTTTCAACCTTAGGTTGGCCAGAAAATACCGATGATTTAGCGACCTTTCATCCAACTAATGTATTAGTAACAGGGTTTGATATTATTTTCTTCTGGGTAGCCAGAATGATTATGATGACGATGCACTTTATCAAAGATGAGCATGGTAAACCACAAGTACCATTTAAAACTGTATATGTTACAGGGTTAATTCGTGATGAAGAAGGGCAAAAAATGTCTAAATCTAAAGGTAACGTAATTGATCCTTTAGATATGATTGATGGTATTTCATTAGCCGATCTGTTAAAAAAACGTACTGGCAATATGATGCAACCACAGTTGGCTGAAAAAATTGCTAAACGGACTGAAAAGCAATTTCCAAATGGTATTGAAGCCCACGGTACAGATGCACTACGCTTTACTTTAGCAGCACTGGCTTCAACTGGGCGTGATATTAACTGGGATTTAAAACGCTTAGAAGGTTATCGTAACTTCTGTAACAAATTATGGAATGCCAGCCGTTACGTATTAATGAATACTGAAGAACATGATTGTGGTTTTAAAGGCGGGGATTTAGATTATTCACTATCAGACAAATGGATCTTAGCAGAATTTAACCAAACCGTTAAAGCTTATCGTGAAGCATTTGACACTTATCGCTTCGATTTAGCTGCTAATATTTTATATGAGTTTACTTGGAATCAATTCTGTGACTGGTATTTAGAACTTACTAAGTCAGTATTAGCTAATGGCGAACAATCTGCACAACGTGCTGCTCGTCATACGTTGGTGACCGTTCTGGAAGCGTTATTGCGCCTTGCACATCCAATTATTCCGTTTATCACTGAAGCAATTTGGCAAAATGTGAAAGGGCTAATGCATATTAAAGCTGACACAATTATGCTACAGCCAATGCCAGCATTTGATGAAAAATATATTAATGAAGAAGCGGTTGCTGATATTAATTGGATTAAAGATGCTGTTATTGCTGTGCGTAATATCCGTGCTGAAATGAACATTGCACCGAGTAAGCCATTACAATTATTGATTCGCCAAGCTTCACCGACAGTTCATCGTGTTGTAAGTGATAATATTACTTTTATTAAAACGTTGGCTAGACTTTCTGAAATTGTCTTGCTTGATGAAGGTGAAAATGGTCCGTTGTCTGTAACTAAATTGGTTGATGGGGCAGAGCTACTTATACCAATGGCGGGATTAATTAATAAAGAAGATGAATTAGCTCGTCTTGAAAAAGAGATTGCTCGCATTGAGGGAGAAATAGCCCGTATTGCAAATAAATTATCAAACGCTAGTTTTGTTGACAAAGCACCTGCTGCGGTGGTTGCTAAAGAAAAGGAAAAACAGCAAGGTTACATTGATGATAAAGCAAAACTGCAAGAGCAGTATGTAGCAATTAAGAATCTATAATCTCAATATATAAAATCTCTCGTTAATTTTATTAGCGAGAGATTTTTTATTCAGCAAAGGCCTAAAATTTATAACCTACACCAAACATTGCAACCCATGGGTCTAATTTATATTTAGCTGTTACTTTAGTATTTCCTAAATGCGTTGTTGCTTTAGTTTCAATATCAATATAACGTACTTGTGCATTAATGAGCCAATTTTCATTAATAGAATAGTCTGCACCAATTTGTGCCGCTAAGCCCCAAGAGCTATCAAGGTCTAAACCATGGAATCCTGCTTTTTTAGCTTGTCCGCTGAGTTTTTCATCAAAGAAGAAAGTATAGTTTACCCCAACACCCACATACGGTTGAAATTCAAATTTCGAATCAAGAGGGTACCAAACAGCACTTAATGTAGGTGGTAAGTGTTTAATTTTACCAAGGTGAGCGCCAGCCAAGCCAGTTGAATTACCGCCGCCGAGTTTAACTTGATGGCTAAATGGTGTTGCTCCTAACAGTTCAATACCGATATTATCCGTAATCATATATTGAAAATTTAAACCAAGTTGAGTGTCATTATCGGCTTTGGCTTTTAAATCACTTTTTGCCCCACCCACTTTCACATGATCACTTTTATCTTTTGGATGAACATAGACAGGCCCACCACGGACTATTATTTCATTCGCTTGATGTGCATAAGCCATTGAACTTGCTAATCCCATTGAAATGAGCATTGCAACCGAGGATATTTTCATTTTTGTCTCCTAATACTATCTTATAACCTATAATTTAATGATTTTGAATTAGGCGTTTAATTAATTTTATTAACTAATTGTCAATTCATACTGTTATTTATGTCATATTAAGTTAATTAAAGAATTGGTTGGATAACAATAAATTCTTTAATTTTATGATAATATCACATTTAATTTGATAAATCTGAGATTTAGCTCAAAATTTATGTAAAATCTATGGCTTGCATTAATCTTAAAGGTTAGATATAATAGAAAGAATATTTTAGTGGGTTGTTAGCTCAGTCGGTAGAGCAGTTGACTCTTAATCAATTGGTCGCGGGTTCGATCCCCTCACAACCCACCATTAAAAATCATCCTATTCAGTGATATTCAAGAGTTAGTAGCTATCTAGTTTACTTATCATTTAAAAATAATACAGATATAAAAAATATAGATATAAAACTCTAGCAGGTTTTAATAATATACCTTATAAGCTTACCAAATTGAACAATTCAAGCTTTTAAACCTGATTTATTGAAAGTTAGGAATAAGACTATCGTTTTAAACAATTGTGGGTATTAGCATGAATTCATATCTTCTTCTTTTTCTAGCTATTATTTGTGAAGTGATTGCAACTTCTTCATTAAAGTTATCCAATGGCTTTACTCATTTGGTTTTTTCAATCATTACTATCATTGGATACAGTGCTTCTTTTTATGTACTTTCTTTAGCATTAAAAACTATTCCTGTCGGAATTGCTTATGCGATCTGGTCTGGCATAGGAATTGTTCTTATTAGTTTAATTGCTTGGATTTTTATGAAACAGACTTTAGATCTTGCTGCTTTAATAGGTATGGGATTTATTATGTTTGGCGTTGTCATCATTAATCTCTTTTCGAAAGTAGCAGCGCATTAGAATATAAAAAATATTCGTTAAAAGACACATTATTTAGTTTGGATCTCTTTATTTCATGTAATTATCCGGCCAATTATTTCATATTGGTAATATGACTATTTCGACTTGTGTAGGATAAAAAATTAGGATATTTACTTTAATTTTTTTCGTGGAAAATTGCTTTTTTTATTCTGAAAAAGACAATACAGGATTAATAATAAACTTTTCTTTAAATCGTATTGCATCATAAAACAGAAATTATCAGTATGTTATTTATTACATCGATAAAATTTAAACTAGGACTTTTGATCATTATTCAAATTGAATTAATTTTTCTAGCTGTCTGAATGTAAAATTGTCACTTATCTATCGTACTTAACGTTTAGGGTTAAAGCATTTGTAAAATCTTTTTTATTTTTGTGGCAATTTATTTTTACTAATAACTATTTTTAATCGTCTAATTTCATTAAGCAACTTAGAAATATCTTGTTGTGCATGTGCAATAAAATCATGCTTGGCATCTGTTGCATCAATCAGTTTGATATCTTTGTTTCGTTATTGTTCTTTTCCAATCCTGATAAAATTGTTACTACTACAATGGACATAACCCGCCAAATCCGCTTGCCCTGTAGGTTAGGTTACATTGTCACTCCTTTTTTGTATTTGATTTAATTCACTTTCTGAAAAAGTGCTAATTTGTGATATTAACTGCTTAGCAAACACAGGATAGTTTTGAGCAACTTCTGGATCATCAATGTTTTTACATCGATTTATAAACTGTTCGATTAAAAAAGAATTATTTAAATCATGCAACAATTCAGTCATTCTGCGATAGATAATCTCATCGTAATAATTGAGATCATCAATATAATTAATTAGTAATAAATTAGCGATTTTTTGATTAATATATTGATTATTTTTGTTTTTCATTAATATTTTATGTGCAATAACACTTTGTTCGTCATTGCCTTCTAAAGCAATATTAATAAGAGTGGATAGTAACTGGCTTAATTGATCATCATTCAATCCATCATCATGGATTAATGTTAATGCGTATGTTTGTTGTGATGAAGAATTGAGAGCGATTTGTAGTTGTATAAAAAAATCAGGACATTGTCGAAAATTCTGTTTCGCAATCAATAAATTTTGTTGAGCCTGATTTAAAGCAAGCCATTCATGGGCATTTGCAAGATATTTTTGCCTCAGTTTTCTTATTTCTGACGTTATCTCAAAGCAATCCTCTAGTGGTTCATCGGGTAATGCCCAATAATCAATAAGTTGCCAATGCTGAGCATAATCGTTATAAAGGATATTTAATACTTGGTGAATAATAGGTTGATTTTGATTAGGATCAGCGGTGAATAAATCATTACAAATATCGATACATAAATTCATTAATATGTGTTTTTGAAATGTTGAGTAATTATTATGAAGATATGCAGACAAATATTTAGCTAACCATTGCGGTGTTCGATATTCGTTCGCTAATTCATATTCCCAATCCTGTCCATTACCGAGTGGTACTTTTAAATCTTGGCACAGTTTTTCTAATTCATTCATAATTATGACTCAACATGATCGTTTAGCTGAATTTTTTCACATAAATTGATACTAAATTTAGGTAAAAATGAGTTGTATTAATATCCGAATTTCATAGCGTTAGTTCATCTCTTTTATTATAAAAAAACAATTTCAGCTCTATCCACCTAAGCCATTGAAATTTTTTTTATTTTAATTCTTATAACAGGTTCATTATCATCTATCATAGGGTTAATCTTGTCGTAGACTAACCACATCGAGCCTAAAATAAAATATGCATTTTATCGTTTTTCGATAATTTATTTATTTTATCGAAATAGAACTGATAACGTTAGCAGATTATAAACTCTTTTTATGTTTTAAGATCTACAAAAAAGCTCGGCTTAAGTATATACTCTTTATCAATTTAATTAGTTTAACATGGTAAGTTTTTGTTATGCGTAATTCAATTAGCCTTATTTGTTTTCATCAATTTGTAAAGGATCATTGAGTATGATTTTAGGTAATATTAATCATTTGGATTTAATCCCATATTTACCCACCAAAATTAAGCAATCAATCGAATATATTAAAGATAATGTTAACAGCAATACGCCAGTAGGACGTTATGATATTGATGGCGATAATATGTTTTTTATGGTGTCTGATAGCACTTTGCGACATATTCATGAGGCTAATCCTGAGTTTCATAAAAAATACCTTGATGTACAAATCGTATTGGAAGGGCAGGAGGGAATGGCAGTAAGCACCTTACCGCCCCACACTAAGGTGTTAGACGACAAATTAGCAGATAATGATATCGCTTTTATCGAAACACCCCCAGAAGAAACCATGTTAATATTACAGTCGAACGATTTTATCGTATTTTTACCCAACGAAGTTCACAAACCGCTCTGTACTATCAATAATAAGATTACAACGGTTCGTAAAGTTGTGGTTAAAATCGCATTGGATTATTTATAATTAGGTCAAGGATATAGGTACAATATGACTTTAAATATCGCTGTTATTGGCGAATGTATGATTGAATTGTCGATGAAACAAGATTCGACAACACGAAGTTTTGGTGGAGATACACTTAATACTTCTGTCTATTTATCACGTTTATTGCAAGGTAAAGACTTTGCAATTCACTATGTAACTGGATTAGGCACCGATCCTTTTAGCCAAGAGATGGTTGATAGTTGGCAAAAAGAGCATATTAAAACTGATTTAGTACAAAGAATGTCAGATAAGATGCCAGGACTTTACTCAATTGTCACAGATGATCAGGGGGAGCGTTCTTTTTATTACTGGCGTAATGATGCAGCAGCTAAGTTTTGGTTAAAAACCGCCGAAACAGACAAGGTAACCGAACAGATTGCTCAATGTGATTATATTTATTTAAGTGGTATCAGTATTGCAATTTTAGATGCGGAAAGTATTCTTAAATTATTAGATCTTTTAAAAAGAGTTAAAGCTAATGGTGGTAAGGTTATTTTTGATAATAACTTCCGTCCACGTTTATGGAGCAGCCTTGATTTAGCTCAAAGTGTTTACAGCGATATTCTGAATTTCACTGATATAGCATTTTTAACGCTTGATGATGAAGATTTGTTATGGGGTAAATTGCCTTATGAGCAAGTAATTGAGCGTACTAAAAACTTTGGCGTAACTGAAATCATTATCAAACGAGGTAGCGATAGCTGCATTGTTGATTGTGCTGAAGGTCGCTTTGAGGTGCCAGCTAATAAAATCGCTAAAGATAAAGTTATCGATACAACCGCAGCAGGGGATTCATTTAGTGCAGGTTATCTTGGTGCACGCTTAAGTGGGCGAGATCCTTCACAATCTGCATTACAAGGCCATTTAGTTGCAGGCACGGTCATTCAATATCGTGGTGCGATTATTCCTTTAGATGCAACTCCAAAACTAATTGATTAATATAAATGACTAAAAACGGTCGCTAAAGACCGTTTTTATTTCAGCAAATAATCTTGTCAAAAAGTTTCAGGTTAACTATACGTTTGAGTATATAATAGCAAATAATGTGTTCTATTATATATGTGGTATATTTAATCGATTATTACTGGTATAATATACAGTTTATTTCTAATTCATTTCGTTTAAAACACACAAGAAGAGATCTATGTCAATCAAAGATATCGATATTCGTGGTGCGCGAACGCACAATCTAAAAAATATTAATGTTACTATTCCAAGAGATAAGCTGGTTGTAATAACGGGTCTTTCGGGATCAGGTAAATCTTCGTTAGCATTTGATACTCTCTATGCTGAAGGGCAACGACGTTATGTTGAGTCATTATCGGCTTATGCACGTCAATTTTTATCATTGATGGAAAAACCCGATGTTGATCATATTGAAGGTTTATCACCAGCGATTTCGATTGAGCAAAAATCAACTTCGCACAATCCTCGTTCAACAGTGGGAACAATTACCGAAATTTATGATTATTTGCGCCTGCTTTTCGCTCGAATTGGCGAACCACGCTGCCCGAAACATGATTTACCGTTAGCCGCTCAAACGGTATCACAAATGGTTGATAGTATCATGGCATTACCGGCTGAAAACCGTTATATGCTACTAGCACCCGTTGTGACTGAGCGTAAAGGTGAATTTGTTAAATTATTTGAACAATTATCAGCGAGTGGTTATATTCGAGTCAGGGTTGATGGTGATGTCTATGATCTGTCTGATCCGCCGACACTTGAACTGCAAAAAAAGCATACTATTGAAGTGGTCGTTGACCGTTTTCGTATTCGTGATGATTTAAAACTGCGCCTAGCGGAATCAATAGAAACAGTACTTTCTATTACTAATGGGATTGTAAAAGTTGCCAATTTGGATGATCCACAAGCTGAAGAACATCTGTTTTCGGCTAATTTTGCTTGTCCAATTTGTGGTTACAGTATTTCAGAACTTGAGCCAAGATTATTCTCATTTAATAATCCAGCGGGTGCTTGCCCAGAATGTGATGGTCTTGGTGTACAACAATATTTTGACGCCAAACGCATCGTTCAAATGCCTGAAGTTTCGTTAGCCGCAGGTGCGATCAAAGGTTGGGATCGTCGTAATTTTTACTATTTTCAGATGTTAAAATCACTGGCTGAACACTATAAATTCGATATAGATCAACCATACGAAAAATTACCTGAAAAAGTGAAAGATATTCTATTAAATGGATCAGGTAAAACCGAAATTCAATTTACCTATTCAAATGATCGTGGTGATGTTGTTAAACGCGTTCATCCATTTGAAGGCATTATTAATAATTTAGCGCGACGTTACAAAGAAACTGAATCACAGACCATTCGTGAAGAGTTAGCTAAATATATCAGTAATCGTCCTTGTCCTTGTTGTCATGGCTCAAGGTTATGTACAACAGCAAGACATGTATTTATTAATGATACTAATCTGCCAACTATTAGTGATTTAAGTACTCAACAAGCAAAAGACTTTTTTGACAAGTTATCATTAACAGGACAGCGAGCACAAATAGCTGAAAAGATCTTAAAAGAGATCAACGACCGCTTGCAGTTTTTAATCAATGTTGGGCTCAATTATTTAACGCTTTCACGTTCTGCTGAAACTTTATCAGGTGGTGAAGCACAACGTATCCGATTAGCTAGCCAAATCGGTGCGGGATTAGTTGGAGTAATGTATGTTCTTGATGAACCTTCTATCGGTTTACATCAACGTGATAATACCCGACTTATTGATACATTAACGCATTTACGTGATTTAGGTAATACCGTTATTGTCGTTGAACACGATGAAGAAGCCATTTTAGCGGCAGATTATGTTATCGATATCGGGCCTGGTGCAGGTGTACATGGTGGTGAAGTCGTTGCACAAGGAACCCCTAAACAAATTATGACTAGTAAAACATCATTAACGGGTCAATATTTGTCAGGGAAACAAAAAATTGAAATCCCTGCTAATCGTACAAAAGTCGATAAGACAAAAATGTTATCGCTCATTGGTGCAACTGGTAACAATCTTAAAGATGTGACATTAAATATTCCTGTTGGACTCTTTACTTGTATTACTGGGGTATCAGGATCAGGTAAATCGACATTAATTAATGATACTCTATACCCATTGGCACAAAATGAACTCAATGGTGCAGAAAAAAGTGACATAGCGCCTTATAAAGCTATTGAAGGGTTGGACTATTTTGATAAAGTCATTGCGATTGATCAAAGTCCTATTGGGCGCACACCTCGCTCAAACCCAGCTACTTATACGGGATTTTTTACTTCTATTCGTGAGCTTTATGCTGGTGTGCCTGAAGCCCGAGCTCGAGGTTACAATCCTGGACGATTTAGTTTTAATGTTAAAGGTGGTCGCTGTGAAGCTTGTCAAGGTGATGGTTTAATAAAAGTTGAAATGCACTTTTTACCAGATATTTATGTACCTTGTGATCAGTGTCATGGTGCACGCTATAATCGTGAAACGCTTGAAATTAAATATAAAGGCAAATCAATTAATGAAATTTTAAATATGACGGTTGAAGAAGGTCGTGAATTCTTCGATGCTGTACCAATGATTGCCCGCAAATTGCAGACGTTGATTGATGTAGGATTGGCTTATATTACCATTGGTCAATCTGCCACAACATTATCGGGTGGTGAAGCTCAGCGAGTAAAACTTGCCAAAGAGCTATCTAAGCGCGATACTGGTAGCACTTTGTATATCTTAGATGAGCCGACCACAGGTTTACATTTCGCTGATGTAAAACAATTACTTGCACAACTTCACTCACTCCGCGATAAAGGTAATACTATCGTAGTGATTGAACATAATTTAGATGTGGTTAAAACGGCAGACTGGATTGTCGATTTAGGCCCTGAAGGGGGCAATGGTGGTGGTGAAATCATTGCAGAAGGTACGCCAGAAGAGGTCTCAAAATCGAAAAAATCGTATACGGGTCAATATTTAAAACCGTTACTTGAGAAACAGTAATGTAAACCAACGTTATTGTTATTACCTAAAAAGTGAACCAAGGAGAGCATTTTGACATTACAAATATTATTGATGATCATCATCGCTTATTTATCTGGTTCACTTTCTGGCGCTTTGATCGTCAGTCGAATGATGCATTTGCGCAATCCATTGGAGTATGGTTCACATAATCCTGGAGCGACCAATATGTTACGAATCAATGGTAAGCTTCCAGCAATGCTTGTACTAGTGTTTGATATGTTAAAAGGTACAATACCTGTTTATATTGCTTATCGGATCGGTATTTCACCTTTTTTCCTTGGTATGGTGGGCATTGCAGCATGCCTTGGGCACATTTTCCCTTGTTTTTTTGGCTTTCATGGAGGAAAAGGGGTCGCAACAGCATTAGGCATGATGATGCCAATAGGTTTAGATTTCACTGGCTGCTTTATTTTGACTTGGTTATTGGCATTATTAGTAACAGGTTATTCATCCGTTGCATCAATAGTTGGATTTCTTTTTGCCCCGTTGTATGTTTGGCTATTTAAACCAGAATTGACCTTACCCGTTACAATGCTCTCATGTGTTATTATAATTCGCCACAGTAGTAATATTATGCGACTTTTTAAAGGGGAGGAACCCAAAAGTTTGTATTTAAAAGGCAAAAATAAACATTGAAATTATTGTTAATCAGCATTTGGTAACGTTTTCTTTATTTTTGTCATTTTATCTCAATGGTTTTTCATCACAATAGATAATTAAATTGAAATAATAACGTATTTCTTGTTTTATAGATTTTTGAAACAAGGTATCATTAATACTAAATAAAATAGATGGTAACAAAATAGATTCATGCAAATTAGCCCATTATTAGACTCTCTCATGGAAGCATTACGTTGTTTACCTGGGGTTGGTCCCAAATCCGCACAAAGAATGGCTTTTCATTTATTACAACGCAATCGACAAGGTGGTATTAAATTAGCTCATGAACTTCATGAAGCGATGATTAATATTGGTCACTGTAATGAGTGTCGAACCTTTACTGAACAAGAAACTTGTACAATTTGTGCCAATGTTCGACGCCAAAGTAGTGGACAACTTTGCGTAGTTGAAACGCCCGCTGATATTGTTGCTATTGAGCAAACAGGTCAGTATAGTGGACGTTATTTTGTCTTGTTAGGTCACCTATCACCATTAGATGGCATTGGTCCAAGTGATATCGGTCTGGATTTATTGAAAAAAAAATTAGCATCAGAAGCGATTAATGAAGTGATTTTAGCGACTAATCCAACTGTTGAGGGGGATGCTACTGCTAATTATATCGCGCAAATGTGCGGTGAATTTAACGTTGTGGCAACAAGAATCGCCCACGGCGTACCTGTTGGTGGTGAGCTTGAAATGGTTGATGGTACAACCTTATCGCACTCATTTGTTGGCCGCCAAAAAATTGAATTTTAAATTGGTGATCTATAAAGTTCCTTATGGGTTACCTAAATAATTATCAATAAAATGTTTAGCTGGTTCGATAGAAAAGATAAAAGAGGAAATATATGAAGTATAAAGCTGTTGCGTTTGATATGGATGGTACCTTATTAACAACTGATCGACTTGTGTTACCTGAAACGGCCGAAATGATCAAAAAAATCAGTTCAAAAGGGGTAAAAGTTATACTAGTATCTGGTCGTCACCATAGTGTTATTTATCCTTACTATTATCAACTTCAATTATCGACACCAGCGATCTGTTGTAACGGCACCTATTTATATGATTTTGAAAAACAACAATCATTAGCAGCCAAACCAATGACCAAAGAGCAGGCTAAAACGCTACTTAACCTAGTTCATCAATATGGTATACATACCTTAATTTATACCGATAGAGTAATGACATATGAAGTGCTTGATGACCATCTTGAAGGATTTTTTAAATGGGTTCACTCATTACCAGATTATTTACAGCCTGAAATCGACAAAGTAGAGAGCTTTGAAAAGGTTATTGAAGAAGCTAAAGCCGTATACAAATTTGCAACCAGTAGTCACAACATTCCAGTGTTACAAGAGTTTTCAAAGGCAGTTGACGCGCTTGGATGTTTTTCATGTGAATGGTCTTGGTCTAATCGTGCCGATGTTGCCATAAAAGGCAATACAAAAGGTAATGGTCTAAGTCATTGGGCAGCGCTTGAGAACATCGATCTAAGCGAAATTGTTGCTTTTGGTGATAGTTATAACGATATTAGTATGTTATCTATTGCTGGATTAGGAATTGCGATGGGTAATGCCGATGAAGAAGTCAAAGCCAAAGCCAGCTATGCCATAGGTGATAATAATAGTCCGAGTATAGCAGCAGAACTAGAAAAACTGTTTTTATAATTAATACGCCGTGTTTGAAATTCTATATCAAGATAATGACTTAATTGCGATAAACAAGCCAAGTGGTTGGCTTGTGCATCGCAGTTGGTTAGATAAGCATGAAACTGTAGTGGTTATGCAAACATTGCGTGACCAAATTGGTCAACATGTGTTTCCTGTACATAGGCTTGATAGGCCTACTTCTGGGGTATTACTCTTTGCACTATCAAGTGAAATTGCTCGTTTAATGTCTGAACAATTTGCAACAAAGCAAATTGAAAAAACATATCATGCCATTGTGCGTGGTTATGTTGAAGGTGAAGCTGTTATTGATTATCCATTAGTTGAAGAACTCGACAAAATTGCGGATAAATTTGCAGACACCAATAAACCCGCTCAAGAAGCAGTTACGGCTTATCGAGGAATTAGTAAAATTGAAGTTCCAATAAAAGTGGGTAAATTTGATACTGCTCGATACAGTTTTGTTGAATTAAAACCTAAAACTGGCCGTAAACATCAATTACGCCGTCATATGAAACACATTTTCCATCCTATTTTAGGTGACAGTAAACATGGCGATTTACATCAAAACCGTGCTTTTGCCGAATTTTTCTCGATAAAACGACTAATGTTGCATGCCAGTAAGTTACAAATCACTCATCCAATTAGTCATAAAACAATTACCATAGAAGCCAGTTTAGATCAGCAATGGCAAGATATCCTTTTGAAATTTATTTAATAATATCATATTTTCATTAAAGTTAGCTTGCAAATAATTTTAGACATAGTATGATTTTGACACTTTCTTTTGATTTCTCTGTTTAAGAGAAAGTAAGCTATTAACCGAATTTATAACAATACGATTGGAAATAAAAATGAAATTATTAGTGAAATTTTTTAGTGTTTTTTTATTAGCACTTATGATAACAGCATGCTCTTCGCAAGAAGATGGACCGGAAGGCGCTGCCAAAGAATTTATGTCTGCTATGTATAAAGGCGATCTTGATAAAGTTACTAGTTTGCTTTACTTTCCTGAAGAGAAGGATTCTTCTGATATGATGTTAATGGAAGGTATGGTAAAAAGCAAAATGAAAATAGCTGTCGATCAAGCTGCTGAGCTTGGCAAAAAGCATGGTGGGGTTGATAAAATTGAATGTACTCTTGTTAACTATACCAATGAAGAAAAAACACAAGCAAAAGTTCTAGCTACTACTTATTTCAAAGATGGTACTAAAGATGAAGTACATGGTGCAACAACTGTTATAAAAGTTAATGGTAAATGGCTAGTAGCATTTAAAATTTAAATAGATAGTATATATTGATTGATATAATTGATAATAAAAGGGCAAAATAGTTTTGCCCTTTTATATTTTGGAAATTACTTTAATGAAAGTTTATCGTTTTATTCCTATTATTTTTGTTCTATTACTCAATTTAGTTTGGGCTGATGAAAGGGAGCAATTTACGCATCAACATGATAATTTATCTTATAACATCAAAGTCGGAGATTGGATTTTTAGAAAAGGCGTACAAGTAGATAGTCTAATTGCTCATCAATTTAGTGGAGGTAAATTTTCCCATATTGGGATGGTGGTATCAATCAACCCAGATATCAAAATTATTCATGCCACTACTAGTGATGATGAAAATTATCCTAATCAAGTCATTATTTCAAGTTTTGATGAATTTATCACACCAGAACTCGCTGAAAAATATGCGATAGCAAGACCCAATTTTTTATCTGAAATTCAAAACCAACAAATCGCTAATGAGCTTTTAACTAAACAAGGACAAGCTTTTGTTTTAGCTTCTCGCGAGGAACCTCATTTATATTGTACAACATTGCTTTATGACGCGATTATAAAGTACCAGCCAGACTTTTCTCTTCAATGGCAGCATACTCAATTCCCTTTCTTTAGCGGTGATTATCTATTCCCGAGTGCTTTTGCTAATCATCCTGATATTACTTGGATCTATCACTATCCAACCTTAAATTGAGATATATTTTAAAAGCAAAATAAAATGACAACCCATTGAATATTAATCGAATAAACTTTGACCGCGCTTAATACTTGGATTACACTAAGTATAAGATTTATTACTAACTAGATTCATTATGATCCCTAGACTATCAAACTCACCTCAACTTGATGAGGTTACAAAAACATATTTAATTGCTCTCAAAGAATCTGGCTTTACCGGTGATATAGCAAGCGATTATGCTTCGTGTTTGACTATGGCAACGGATAACAGTATTTATCAGTTAATGCCGCAAGCGATATTGTTTCCTCGTTCAACTGAGGATGTTCAATTAATAACGCATTTAGCCAATCAAGACACCTTTCAAACTTTAAAGTTTACACCACGAGGGGGTGGTACCGGAACAAATGGGCAATCTTTAAATAAGGGCATCGTGGTTGATCTTTCTCGTTATATGAATCGAATTTTAGAGGTCAATATTGATGAGGGTTGGGTAAAAGTTGAAGCAGGGGTGATTAAAGATCAACTTAATGAATATTTAAAACAGTACGATTACTTTTTTGCACCCGAATTATCTACCAGTAATCGAGCTACGATTGGTGGAATGATAAATACCGATGCCTCAGGACAAGGCTCGATGGTTTATGGAAAAACATCCAATCATGTTTTAAGCGTTAAAGCTGTATTAGTTAATGGTGAGATTCTTGAAACAAACAAAAAAAGTATTGCAGAAGTTGAGAATCTGACTAATGATTCAACGATTTACCGCACGGTTTATGAATATTGCAAAAATCATCGCCAACTTATTTTAAATAAATTCCCAAAATTAAATCGCTTTTTAACAGGTTATGATCTGAAAAATGTCTTCAATGATAATTTAACCGAATTTGACTTAACGCGCATTCTTACCGGTAGTGAGGGTTCATTAGCCTTTATTACCGAAGCTAAATTAAATATCATCCCCAAACCAAAATATCGTTTTTTAATGAATATTAAATACGATTCTTTTCAATCCGCATTAAGTAATGCCGCCTTTTTAGTAAATGCTGAAGCATTGTCTGTTGAAACAGTGGATTCAAAAGTTTTAGGACTCGCTAAAGAAGATATTATCTGGCAATCAATTAAAGAGTTAATTACCGATGTTATCGGGCATGATATGCAAGGTATCAATATTGTTGAGTTTGCAGGTAATGATTATGAGTTGACTAAAGGTAAACTCGATAACTTAAGTAAGCAAATTGACAAACTTATGATAAATCATTCCTTAGGTATCATCGGTTATCAAACCTGTGAAAACTTAGATGAAATTGAGAAGATCTATGCAATGCGAAAAAAAGCGGTGGGACTACTCGGTAATGCTAAAGGAACGCGTAAACCGATTCCTTTTGTTGAAGATACATGTGTGCCTCCGAAACATTTAGCAGAATATATAACTGAATTTCGTGCTTTACTTGATAGTTATCATTTGTCTTATGGCATGTTTGGGCATGTTGATTCGGGCGTATTGCATGTTCGCCCAGCTCTGGATATGTGCATTCCTGAACAAGAAAAGCTGATGAAAACTATTTCTGATCAAGTTGTCGCTTTAACTGCTAAATATGGCGGATTACTATGGGGTGAACACGGTAAAGGGTTTCGTAGTGAATACAGTCCTGCTTTTTTTGGTGAAGAGTTATATCAAGGTTTAAGAACAATTAAAACTGCTTTTGATCCCCATAATCGTTTAAATCCGGGAAAAATTTGCCCACCTTTAGGTGTTGATGAGGGCATGTTAACCGTCGATTCTACCACACGGGGCTTTTATGATCGCCAAATTCCATTAAGTGTTAAAGAAGTTTTTCACGGAGCAACAGAATGTAATGGTAATGGTCTCTGTTTCAATTTTGATGTGAATAGTCCCATGTGTCCATCGATGAAGTTATCAGGTAATCGAGTTTATTCACCAAAAGGCCGAGCAACCTTAGTGCGCGAATGGCTACGCTTAATGATTCAATCAGGCATGACAGAACAAGAACTTAATTCGTTATTACCAACAAAACACAGTACGTTAGTTGCATTTGCTAAGAAAATAGCTAATACCGTTAAAGCAAAATTTGGAGAATATGACTTTTCACATGATGTAAAAGATTCAATGAATCATTGTTTGTCATGTAAAGCATGTTCAACACAATGTCCGATTAAGATTGATGTACCTGATTTCAAAGCGCGTTTTTTGCAGTTATATCACACCCGTTATTTAAGACCTGTGCGCGATTACTTGGTGGGAAATATTGAGTCTTACCTGCCTTTAATGGCAAAAGCACCACGTTTTTTTAATTTTTTTATGAAAATGCCCGTCACAGAATATGTGACTAATAAAACCGTAGGTATGGCCAGTTTACCTATGTTGTCTGTGCCAACATTAAAAAAACAATTGGTTGGTCATAACACTGCAAATATCAAACTTGAACAACTACAGAAACTTTCACAAGAGGAGCGCGCTAAGTATGTACTTGTCGTTCAAGATCCATTTACCAGCTATTATGATGCCAAAGTGGTCTATGATTTTGTCTGTCTGATCGAAACGTTAGGATATAAACCCGTCGTTTTACCATTTGTACCCAATGGTAAAGCTCAACATATAAAAGGTTTTTTAAAGCAATTTGCCAAGACGGCACAAACAGCTGCGCAACTATTATCACAAATTGCTCAATTGGGTATACCTATGGTCGGGGTCGATCCTGCATTGGTACTTTGCTATCGAGATGAATATAAACTTATACTTCAAGATAAAGTCCTTGATTTTAAGGTATTGCTTTCACATGAATGGTTAACTAATATCGCTGACCACTTGCCAAACAGCACACAATTAAAAACAACCGATAGAGAAAAATGGTATTTGCTAGGGCATTGTAGCGAAACGACGCAATTACCCGCCAGTAATCAGCAGTGGCAACAGATTTTTAAACAGTTTGGTACTGATTTACAACCAATCCGAGTAGGGTGTTGTGGTATGGCGGGCACTTATGGGCATGAAGTTAATAATCTTACCGCATCAAAACAGTTATATGAGTTATCTTGGCAACAAGCATTGACCAACTATCCTAAAGAACGTTGTTTGACAACAGGCTACTCGTGCCGTAGTCAGGTGAAACGATTTGATAAGTTTATTATGAAGCATCCGATCCAAGCATTACTCACCATGATGCAAATAAATTAACAATAATCGGGTTAGACAAAAAACGATCAGCTTAAAAAAAGCGCAAATTATTTGCGCTTTTAAAAGAATAATTGCAATAAGTTGTTATTCTAAATAAAGGTCTTGCATGGTTTTAAAATCTTGATCTGTAAAACCTAACTCTTGCTTAATGTAATTTGCTGGTGAGCCAGCCACTTTTTTCATTGTATCAAGAATTTCCATCATAAAACTGACGCGGGTATCGATTAAACTCAATAAATAACCGAGTACATCTTCATCATCGGTAATCTTACGATAGGCAGCCATTTTGATTTTATTTCGCTCTAAACGATTATCATGAGTCAGCATATAATCATAAATAATATCGGATTCAGATACACCTAACATAATTTGGATCAATAATACACCATATCCCGTTCTATCTTTACCGCCTCGACAATGTTGAAGACTTGGGCTGTTGTCGGCATCTAAAACAGCCTTTAACATTTGTCGATAAGCATTTTTAGATTTTTCACTTAACACAAAGTTACGATATTGTTCAAGCACTTGTATGCCTTCACCATTAACTAATTCTCGAGGGATATCTCTTAATACACTTTCAATCAATGCTTGATCTTCATTACTTGGGTCAGCTGCAAATTGAGCTGCAAGTTCCGCCGTTTGAGCTGATGCATCTAAATGAAATGTCTGTTTTTCCCCAATGGATGAATTAGGACTGGTTTTAATTTCGTTAGCACTGCGATAATCAATAATTGTTTTAATATTTAATGCCGTAATATATTGTTGTGCATCGGGTTTTAAACCATGAAGATGATTGGAACGATATAATTGTCCCCATTTAACACGTTTACCGTTCGCACCAACATAACCACCAAAATCTCGGAAATTATTCAAACCTGTTATTGGTAACGTTCTTTCACCAAATATTAAGGGTGATTGACCTTCCTTTTCTAAAATGAAATAAATACGCTTTTTAGCTTGTAACGGATCATCAAAAATCACCGGACTTTGTACATTTTTGCCAATCAATGTTTTAGTTTGGGTATGGGCATTAGCCTCTTGAGTCCAATAAAGATCAACGGATTGTTGATCTAATGAATCAAATGTTATGACGATTTGTCCTTGATTATTACGCACTGCTGATACAGCTTCTTTATTTTGTTTTTCCATCGTTTTTTACCTAATTAATGTAGTATACCCAACATCGAAAGAATCACTCCAATCACCATTACTGCTATAATTAATGAAACAGTATATTTTCCTTGGAATTTTCTGACTAAATAAAACACACCTAAAGCAAAAAGGATAGTCAATAAATTTGGCATGACTTTATCAAACATTTCTTGTACTTTGATTGACTGTTCACCAACTTCTATTAATAGGGGCGTTGAAACTTTAACGGTCGTGGCAATGAGGGAGCCGAGCACCATCACCCCCACCACATTGGCTAAATTACTAATTCTTTGAATGATATTTGAATTTTTAGATTGTTCGATAAGATCAACCCCTTTATTGTAGCCGTAATGAACAAAGAAATATTTGGTGAAAATATTGACTAAATTATAAATAAAGAACATCAATATCGGTCCAATTACATTACCTTGTAAAGCAAAAGCTGCGCCGATACTTCCGCAAATAGGCATCCAAGTGAATTTTAATAAGCTATCGCCCAATCCAGCAAAAGGTCCCATCAAACCCGCTTTTAACGAAATTACCGCATCTTTTTCTTCTTCTGTGGTTTTTTCTTCCATTGCAGCCGTAACACCCAATATCAATGCACCTGCGTTAACTTGGGTATTAAAAAACTCAAAGTGACGTTTCATGGCACGGATGCGTGTTTCTTTATCGGCATCTTTATAAAGTCGATCTAAAATAGGGATCATGCAATGCGCAAAACCGATAGTTTGTAATTTTTCATAATTAAAAGAAAAAGGTATGGTTTGTATACGCCAAAAGACACTATTGAGATCTTTTTTGGTAATTTTCTTTTCGTTATTCATAGATCATACTCCTCTTCAACTGCACTATTATTTACTGTAGATTTATCCTCTGTGTTATTACTTGAATTTTCATTCTTTTTACCAGCCATAAACGCCATGTCATATAAAACCGCAAACGCCAGTGCAATGAAAGTAATTGGGATAATAGGTAATTTAAGATAACTGGTTAATACAAAACCGAGTAAAAAGAAAAACCACATGGTGCCTTTTAATAGCATGAGTAATAAAATACAGATACCCACAGCAGGAATTAATTTTGACGCAACGCCCATACCTGTAATGATATCTTTTGGAATCGCATCTAAAATGGTTTTGATTAAATCACTACCAAAATAGATTGCTAAGAAACAAGGTACAGCACGAATCAGGAACCAAACCGGTGTAGAAAAGTAATGAACTTTGACCAATCCCTTATAACTACCATTTTGAATACTTTTTTCTGCCAATGGATTTAGAAAACAAGCAAAAGATCGCCAAACAATCAATAACTGCTGGCAAAGTATTGAAACAGGAAGCGCTAATGCGACACCTGCAGCAATTCCACCTTCAGTTGCAATGCCGAGTGAAACACCAATTATCGAACCTGCAACAATATCAGGTGCGGAATAGGCACCTACATTACCAATACCCATCCACATAAGCTCAAGAGTGGCACTGATTGCAAGTCCTTGAACCAGATCGCCCATAATAATGCCAGCTATCGTTCCTGTTAATAATGGCCGACGTAGCATTTGTGGACCAACATCATCTAATGAACAGATCCCCGCCCAAATGGCGACAAGAATAGCCTGTGTTAACATAGGTTAACCTCCAAATATAATTAATAAATAGATAATTAAGATTAATTAATCAGTGTTTTGAGTAAAACAACGGGATCTTTGGGAACCATTTGAATCTCAACAATCACATTTTTTTCAATTAGATTTTTGAATGCTTGTTCTTCTTCTGGCGTAACGGAAACCGCTCTTGATAATTGATGACGTCCTTCTTGCATGCGCATTCCGCCAACGTTGAGCTTTTCAAGCTCTAATCCTCCTGATACCAGCGCATCGACATCAATGCTGTTGGTAAATAACAACATAGTGCGTTTTTTGATAGGTGTTTTTTTGAGAATTTCAATAAATTGTTGAACGCCAAATACTAAGACTTTTAATTCTGGTGGGGCAGACATGGTTAATACCGATTGTTGAACTTTATCGTTGGCAACTTTATCGTTAATCACTAGAACCTGTTCAATATTATAATTTTTTACCCAAGTAGTGATAACTTGTCCGTGAATAAGACGATCGTCGATTCTTGCTACATTAATTGGCATATTGTTCTCCTTACAAATCAGTAGATTGTTCTCGTTGAGAATTTAGTACTTGTGCAACGTCAACACAGCTTTGCGGAAAAACTTCTTCAATGGCAGATTTAACGTCGTTAAGTGATCCTTCTCGATTATTTAAAACTTCAAGTAATACGGGAATATTGAACCCACTAAATAGCAATACATCACCATGTTGAATTAATAGTTCACCGGCAAGATTACATGGCGTACCGCCCATAATATCAACGAGAATAATGACACCGTCACCTTTATTCAGACTCTGATAATTTTCAGCCATCTGCTGACGTAGATTATCAATATTGCTATCAACTAAGACCGATATTACTTTAATATCTTGTTGTTGCCCCATAAGCATCTGGGCACATTCAAGCGCACCTTGAGCAAAAGGACCATGACTGGCTAAAATAATGGGTAATTGTCGTACCATTTTTAACTTCCTTTATCCAAACTACATTTAACAAAATGTAATAATGTTACTTTAAATTAATAAATATTTAGTAATAAAATTACATCTAAGTGTCAATTAAGTCATCTTTTTTTTTAAGATTTTTAGGAATTTGTGAACTTGATCATGTTTAACTTAAAAAATCCTTGAATAACATAATGTTGTATTCATGATTTGAAAGGTTAAAATAATTTAATAAGAAAGGGAATATGACAGCATTAAAGCCTAATGAGTAAAAAACGCTAATGTATCTTTGAGTAGAAATTAAAAAAATATCTTTTAAAACCGTTAGTTATGATGAGGATATTTACGTTTTTCGCGACTTTGAGTCTGCTCAAGCAAATGTTCATCATATTTTCGGATGAATAAATTGGTCAATAACATATTCATAACCGATATTTGCGAAATTTTAGAACGAATTGGAATCAGTCGTGAAGCATGCTCCATCGAGGTAGTATGTAACACAATGTTTGCTAATAAAGATATCTGGCTTTGCCCCATTTTTGTGATTGCAATAGAGGGCACTTTTAAACTTTCGGCAAGTTTTAATAACTCCACACATTCTGGCGTTTCACCTGAATGTGAAATAATAATGATCAAATCATTTTTACCGAGCGTACTAACAATATTTCGACTAATATGCGAATCAAAATGGCAGTTGACATCTTTTTTAATTTTAATGAGTTGATACTCCAACTCTTTTCCAACTAAACCGCTACTGCCCACCCCAAAAATAACGATCTTGTTACTCGCTATAATCAAATCAATGGCGTTATCCAATGCGTTAAGGTTTACGATTGAATGGGTATCATCGATAGAGGATTTTTCCATAGCCTGAACTTTTCTATTCACATCTTGCAAGGTATCATTAAGATTAATGTCATCTTGTAAGATGTCCGTACTCAATTTTTGTGGTGATGATGAAATAAGATCAACTTTAAAATCGCTAAATCCACTATAACCGAGTTTATTACATAACCTTAAAATAGTACTGGTACTAACATAATTAAGCTTAGCTAATGTTTGAATACTCATATTTTTTACTGCTTGAGAATGGCTTATAATGTACTGCGCAACCTCTAATTCTTTTACCGACAGGTCATTTTTTACTTCCCTGAGTTTCAAATTAATCATAGCTCACCTCGAAATTGAAATACCTGAATGTCAGTATAGTAAATAAGTTCAAAAATTGAAAAATATTTTAAATTGCACACAAAGAAGGTAATAATCAACCTTGATTCAATTATTTAAACAATTAATTAAAACAATGATATTAAAATAGCAGAATTGATTAAGTACTTATCTAAAATTTATTCGGTTTATTATTAATTTAGAATAGGGAAAATAAACGATAACTTAAAGGAAAGTGAATGATAATGATGTGTTATTTTGAGAAGGTTATGGAGGCGCGTCCCGGAGTCGAACCGAGGTAGACGGATTTGCAATCCGCAGCATGGCCACTCTGCCAACGCGCCGTAGTGCTCTGTCTCAACAGGTGGCAAATAGTAGCATTGGCTTTATTAATCGTCAAGGCTTAATAGACTATAATTACAGCAGTCATAATAAATTGATTTAAAATGATGCATTTTTCTTGTAAAAAAGTTTCAGGTCATGCATGTGTTTCAGTAAAAAATCGATTTTAGGTCACAATTACTTGATATAAATTGAGTACAAAATAATTAATAAAAGTCGTAAAATCAAAATTTGATTTAAGTGGTGTAAACAAACAATGAACCCTTAGTACCATTGAGAGGAAAGCGATCGCTTATTAAACGTGCTAATTATCAAAAATTTGACTCTAGTCAGATCTAATTTTTAATCCGACTTGTTCTTATAAGCTTTTACTTGAGATGGAAAGTGTTAGGAAAATAGAGCGATAGTCAATTAACTATAACGTTAAACGATAAGAGATGCATCATATTCATCAATAATTTTTTATAGGTTTAATGTTAATTATTGAATTAATCAGATTTATCATTTTACATTCGCCTATTTCTTTATGAATGATTAAACTTTATTGACTGTTTGTCAGAATTTTATAAAAAAGAAACGGTATAGACTCCTGAATAATTTTTACAGATTTAATGTTAATTATTTAATATAATTGAATTTATCATTTAATATTTGGTTATCTATTTATGATTAATTAACCCTTATTTACTGTTTGTCAGAATTTTATAAAAAAAGAAACGGTATAGACTCCTGAATAATTTTTACAGATTTGGTGTTAATTATCTAATATAATTTAATTTATTATTTAGTCTTTGTTTATCTATTTATGAATGATAAAAATTTTATTTACTGTTTATCAGAATTTTATAAAAAATGAAACGGTATAGACTCTTGAATAATTTTTACAGGTTTAATGTTAATTGTTTGATATAATTGAATTTATCATTTAACATTCGTTTATCTATTCATAAATAATTAAACTTTATTGACTGTTTATTGGATTTAATAAAATGAACTTTTCGGAATCGATAAAGGGGTATTTTGTCATAAAGTGTAAGGTTATGCTTAGATTTCAGAAAAAAATAAATTTAAGTAAAACAGTATATTCTTTGTTCAACTTGAATGAATTAGTATTTCAACGCTTCTAAAATCAATTTAAATACATTTGAATGACCTTTTTGGCTTGGGTAATAGATATAAAATGGTTCGTAAGTCATGGCAAAATCGGCTAATAATTCCACTAATGTTCCTTCTGCTAATTCTTTTTCTACTTCTAGCCGACCCACCCAAGTAATACCTAAACCATCTAATGCCGCCTGTTTACGGAGATGATTATTAAAAATTAATTGTGATGAAGGATGATAAATTAGAGTATTACCATTATCGTTAAATTCCCATGATAATTCTGCACCATGATGAGAAGAGATTCTTAATCCTATTAATTTATGATGATCTAAATCATTAATATGCTCGGGTTTTGTTGTATTTTTTAAATAATCTGGGCTGGCAACCAATGCCATTTTTAACGGCTCTGATATTTTTACTGCAACCATATCTTTAGCAAGATCGTCACCGATACGGCAGCCCATATCAAAACCTTGTTCAACAATATCGACCCAGCTATTGTCAGCTTGAATTTCAACTTTTATTTGAGGATATTGAGTTAAAAAATAGCGCAATTTAGGATAGAGAATCATTTCTACCGCAAGACTGGTCGAATTAATTCTGATTGTTCCCGACGGCGTTTCAAGAAAATTCGCTAAGGCATTAACTTCGTCATTAATCGATTTGAATAAGGGTGCAACTTGCTTAAATAACTGTTCGCCAGCTTCGGTTAATGACATACTGCGGGTGGTACGATTAAATAATCGTAAATCAAGACGGCTCTCTAAATTACGCATACTATGGCTCAGTGCCGAGGGTGAAATTTGTAAAGATTTGGCCGCTTTTACAAAACTGCCCGCTTGGGCTATCGTTATAAAGTAATTTAGTTCATTAAAGTTATGCATATTGGGTTGGATTAATGAATTTTATTCATCATACTATAAATCAATACCCTGTTTATCTCAATAAAATTACTGTTTAAAATCAGTTTATAAAAACATTGTGATCGTTTTTTTGAAGCAATCGTTTACCTAAGTCAATTTAGCAGCAAGAAAGGAGGAAGTTATGGATTACATTAAACTTGGCACGTCGAACATTGAAGTGTCGCGATTTTGTTTAGGGTGTATGAGTTTTGGCGATCCAGCCAGTCAAATGCATGCATGGACACTTGATCCTGATCAAAGTGAAGCGATTATTAAACACGCTCTTGATTTAGGCATTAATTTTATTGATACCGCAAATACTTATTCAGCTGGTACCAGTGAAGAATATGTAGGACGAGCAATTAAAAGAAACATTGCCCGCGATAAAGTTATTATTGCAACCAAAGTTTATTTTAATGAAGGTCATCTTTCCAAAAAAGCGATCGAGACAGAGATCAATGGATCACTTAAACGCCTTGGCACTGATTATGTAGATTTATATATTATCCACCGTTTTGACTATAGCACGCCGATAGACGAAACAATGGAAGCGTTGCATAATTTGGTTAAAGCAGGAAAAGTCCGTGCATTAGGTGCGTCCGCAATGTATGGTTATCAATTTCATAATATGCAATTAGCTGCCCAACAAAACCACTGGACACAGTTTGTATCGATGCAAAATCATTATAATTTATTGTATCGGGAAGATGAACGTGAGCTCATTCCTGTTTGCAAGCAATTTAATGTTTCATTAACGCCATATAGCCCTTTAGCGGCAGGCAGATTGTCTCGTTTAGAGTGGAAAGCTGACACATTACGCAGTAAAACTGATAAGGTCGCTATCTCTAAATACGACGGTACCCAAAATACCGATGCCAATATTGTAAAAAGAGTTCATGAAATTGCCGAAAAATATAATGTAACTATGACACAAGTGGCTTTAGCATGGCAGTTTGCTAAAGGAGTTGCTTCACCAATCATTGGTGCAACTAAAACGCAATATCTTGACGACGCAGTAGGGGCATTGAAAGTTAAATTAACGCAAGAAGATGTTACTTATCTTGAGGAACTTTACATACCACATCGTATTGTGGGTGCTTTATAACTCGAATTAGGTGATTGAAATTATTACCCTTAAAATGGTTTGATATCATTTTAGGGGTAATTGTCAAAAAGCTTGAGAATAGCCTTAAGGTTTAACTCTATCTTACTTTTAATTAAATCAATATCGGTTAAATTTTAACTTGATATCAAGCCATCAAATTCAATTTAGAAAAATTTACCAGCAATTCTATAACAAAATGAAATAATTAATTTTTAATTTTGTTACGAAAATTACTCATCTTATGTCCTACTGATTTGAAAGAGTGATCATTTATCTCAGTACTATTTCGAGTTTCTTCAAACTTAACTATTTTCTATTAAATTTTGTTCGCATATAGCCAATTTGCATAATGATATAATTTTTTTGTATTAAACGATTGCTACGCTAGTCACTATAATGTTAGTGGTAAGAATAATAAATATTATTTAGATATATTTAATATACTCAAATTTAAGGATTAATGATGCGAAGGATTTTTAATTTAGCCATTTTAATGTTGAGCGGTTTATTTTTGTTTGGTTGTGAACAAAAATCAAATCCAGAACAAGCCAATAAAACTGACAAAAAAGAGATCGTTGTTGGTTTACCGCCGAGTATGCACAATATTTTGATGGAGCGAGTGGTAAAACCAGAATTAGAACAAAAAGGTTATACGGTAAAACTGGTTAATTTTAGTTCTTTAAGAGATTCGAATACTGCGTTAGTTGAAGGTAGTATTGATATGAATGCAGCTCAGCATCAAGCGTATTTAGATGTTTATAATAAAGAAACGAATAACGACTTAGTATCATTAGTCCATATTCCATCTATTTCGGCTGCGCTGTTTTCACAGTCGCATCGGTCCGTTAATGAGATTGCCCCAAATCAAATAATTGCTATTCCTAATGATCCCTCTAATACCGCTAGGGCGCTGTTATTGTTGCAAAAATTAAATTGGATCACACTTAAACCAGACACAAAATCGGGTACGGCAAATATTAATGACATTGCTGAAAATAAGTATGACTTAAAATTTAGATTGTTATTATCAGAAATCATACCCAGAACGTTAGGTGAAGTAGATTATGCCATTATGCCAGGAGGTGTAGCATGGTTAAGTAAGATACCCGCTAATAATGTTTTATTTCAAGAACAGTTATCCCCTAATTTGGAATTAATGGTCGTTGTAAAAAAAGAGAATTTAAATACGGCATGGGCTAAAGAGGTTAAAGCGCTTTATCAGTCGGATGCTTTAAAAAGATTTATTAACGAAGATTCTGATGCTAAAGGTCGATTTATTTGGCCCCAACAGTAGATTGCATTATTTAATTTTTTGCAGGAATAACGTTATTATTGATAGAAAAATATTTACTTAATCAGTTATTGTATATATTTAAAGGATAATGATTATATTCAGTTAGTTATCTCTGTAACTAATTAGATAAACTGTGATTCGAAGTAGGTCTTTATTAATATTAATACTAAAATTTGCCCACATTAATAATGATTTTAATACGTTGAAGAATATAAAATATACTTTACTTGTTACTTGGTGTTTGAGCTTGGTGGGCTGCTTTGAAAGTAGTTCACTTGATCGTTGGATAGATAACCAGGCAATTAATGAAATTAAATTAACTATTGATGGCAATGAATTAACTATTCCAGCACAATCAGGCATAGAATATAAATTTGATTATGGCAAACACACTTTAACTTATAATAATGATTCACTAAACTTTATTGTAAAACCCGCTAAATTTGGCACAACAAGCTTTATTAATTCTACGCAAAGTAATTATTTTATCAATACTGTCGTTTATTCAACTTCAAATGTGAGTCAGGAAGAGTATGATAAAATTTCACAAAAAGAGCTCAAAAATCTTTCTGTTATGGTTGATGGTGAACAAGCAGAAATAGAACTTCCAACTGTCGAGATTAATGATGTATTCATCAATAAAATGGATACTTATTGGGATTATTCGTTTGATGAACCTTTTCCTAAAAAGTTATCTCAAAAGTTAAATTTACCTAAAGACTCGTATTACTTCGAAGACAAAAGAAAACTGTATCGAGAAATGGATTTTCTTGATTATTTGAAAAATGATGGGGAGGACGAAGCAATCAGCTTCCCTTATTAACCCAAAAAATTCACCGAAATTATCAAAAATGTATTTCCAAATATTGATTTAACAGCTGTAAAATGTGAAGCTGGTCAAACGTACATGAAAGAATTATTAAATGACTGGCATCATTTATTCATACTGAAAGGTGGAGATTTTGCAAGTACTTATAATAAACTGACATCAAATGAAGCAAGTTATCATAAAGCGTTGACAGAAATTACTGATGCTATTCATGATATCCCTGATGTGCATTTTTTGGTAATTAAATCATAATGCACTGATAATTTGGGAATTGTTTAAACGATATTCTTAATTCATTAGTCATAGATAGGCATAATGTTATTTGTAATCGTATTATGCCTGAATATTTTTCTTACGTTTCTTCTTTTATTTTATGTAATGATTACTCATTAAATTTTTAAAAATGTGTTATATAAAAAATGAAAAAATTAAGACAAGCAATCAATCAACAATCAAATAATAGTATGATAAATTTTTTGTTTTTTATTAGCTAGAACCATTAAGTAACATTATAACTTTGTAAGTAATTGTGTTATAATTTACACTATCTTTTAACAATCTTAACAAAATAATGCGATGAAAAAAATCAAATCTACTTTAACTCTTATTTGTAGTTTAACTTTAGTTGGCTGTTTCGACTCTACTTTCAGCAATAGTTCTGTTGATCGCTGGATTGACAATCCTACTGCAAACGAAATAAAAGTAACTATCGATGATAAAGAACTCACCATTCCTGCAAAATCTGGCATTAAATATGCTTTTGAGTATGGCAAACACACTTTAAAATATAATGGTGATTCACTTACTTTCATGGCAAAACCTGCAATATCAAACAATACTGGATTTATTAATCCAACACAAAGTAATTATATTTTGTTAACAACCTACTATACCAACAGTGATGAAGTCTATGATCGATTGATTAAGCCTTACCTTAAACTTATTCAAGTTTCCGTAAACGGTGAACCCGCAGAGATGGAATTACCAATACAAATTTTTAATGATGTATTTATCGAAAAAAATGGTAATTCTTGGGATTATTCAGTCGATGAAGAACTACCTGATTCCGTAACGGTTCGAGGTGAGAACCAATATCAAGCACAAAAGCGTAAAATATACCGCGAAGATGATTTTCTTGATACCATAAATTCAGAAGATATCGATGAAAAAGTGAGTCTTCCTTATACGCCTAAAAAGTTTTCTGAAATCAAGAAACATGTATTACCAACTATTGATTTAGATAAAATTGAATGTCAAGAAGGACGAGAGTTTCTGGTATCACAACTTCAAGATTGGAATAAATTTTTTACCACTAAGGGCAGTGAATCAGGTGATACCTATAAACAGTTAACTTCACACGAAACTTTCAAGAAAAAACATTCACTATGTTCTGGTCAAGACCCGAAACATACTTACCAATTCGCGACCAGAGAAATTGAAGACGCAATGGATAATTTGAGACAAATAAATTTCTTTGTTACCGAATAGGTGAATCTTTATTTAATAGACCAAAGCGATTATTAAATACCTAATAAAGTTTCATAAGAACTTACTAAGTGGGCATAAAATCAGTTTAATTTTATGCCCGTATTTTTTACTCCTATTTAATCTCATGCAACGATAAAATTGTTTAGTCATTTTTTACTTCACAAGATATTCTGTAATTTAATGCCTTAAGTGAAGGTTCGGTAAGACAACCAATCATGCGTAATTCAAATAAAATTATTGAGCTATATCACACAAATTATAAAAAAAGATTTATTTATAAATCATTCAAGATAATATCTATCAAATGTGTAAATAAATGAAAGGAATATTGTATGAGTAAAACTAAATTAAAATTAGCCGCTATTATCGGTGCTATAATTCTTAGCTCTTCGACGGCTTTTGCTTCACTTGAGGATGCAAAAGATTTAAAAATCATTAGCTATAATGTCTATAATGGCATGAAATTGGATGAGTCAGAAGGAAAACAAAAATTTATTGATTGGGCGAAAATGCAAGATGCTGATATTATTGCTTGGCAAGAAATGAATTTTTTTACTCGTGAAAAACTTGAAAAATTTGCTGCAAGTTATGGTCACAATTATGCGGTATTATTAAAAGAAGCACCAGATGATCCTGCCTCTTTCCCTGTTGCGATCACGTCAAAATACCCAATTGTGAATGTAAATAAAGTCGTTGATAATTTATGGCATGGCGCCTTATATGCGGATGTGGGTAATTATCATTTTGTAATAACCCATATGAACCCATTTTGGACGTCAAAAAGAATAGATGAGATCAACTTGATTATTGATTCAATCAAATACAGTACAGATCCAAAAGGTAAATGGATTATTGCTGGCGATTTAAATTCATTCTCCCCAGCAGACAAAACGGAATATGACAACAGCAAATTATTGGAAGATATCAAAGATAAACAAAAGAAACGACCAATCTTAGATAATCTTGTGAATGGTCAATTGAGTTATACGGTACAACAAAATTTATTGGATGCGGGTTATATTGATGCTTTAAAACTGAAAAACAAACAATTTATTTCAACCGCACCGACTAAAGTATTTTATGATCAGGCATCAACGCCATTGCGATATGATTATATTTATGTTTCTCCGAAACTTAAAAAAGATGTCATTGATGTTAAAGTTTTAAAAGATGAATTCACTGATACCTATTCCGATCACTATCCAGTACAAATGATCATTCATAATGAATAAGATCAATATTACTTAACTACTTAACTACTTAACTACTTAATTAATAAGCCATGCTGTAATAGTATGGCTTTTTTATATTCATCAATTTTAATGCTAAAAGTAAGGTTGTGATAAAACTCTCAAAAACAAAATGTAATTTAAAGTAATATTACTGTTTAGCAATTTTAACTCGGTAAATCTTTTTAAAGGATAAATAACGATGAAAAAAAATTTTTGGGTAGTTAGTTTGATTGGTCTGTTTTCACTGTGTTTTAATGTTTATGCTGATGAAGATCTGGTAAAAACACAATATCAAAGTTCGCCTAATAAAGTCTATGCCGAAGGTAAACAACCGCAAATAACGGTGGCTAATTACAATATTGCTGGTGGACTTAGGAAGCATAAAGTGGATCTAGATTTAGTCGCTAATGCCATTAAAGCCATGAATGCTGATATTGTTACACTTGAAGAAGTCGATCAAAAAACCTCTCGCAGTGATGGTTTGGATCAGGCAAAAGTTTTAGCTGAAAAAACTGGAATGCATTATGTTTTTGGTAAAGCGACTGAAATGAAAGGGGGAAATTACGGCAATGCAATTTTGTCTAAGCACCCAATCGAAAAAAATAAAGTTTTTTTATTGCCATCGGGTTCTTTCGAGCAAAGGTCACTTATGCTTAGCAAGATTAATGTTCCTGGATTTGATTCTCCTATTTATATCTTCAATAGTCATTTTGATTGGCATGAAGAAGATGAAGTGAGAATGTCACAAGCTCGATTTATTAATAGCATCGTTTTTGATGATCTTGATTTAGATGATGAGTTTCCTAATTTAGCAACGGGAATTATGATCTTGCTAGGTGACTTTAATTCTGTTGAAAGTGACAGGGTGATTAAAGAACTTGATAAATATTGGAATCGAGTTAAAAAAGATGGCGTTGATACACGTACTTGGCCAGCGGGTAATCCTGGATTAGATCTTGATCACATATTTACCAGTCGTAACCAAGTCTGGAGTGTAGAGCAATTAACCATACCTAATGATGGTAATGAGTGGAACGGTATTAAATGGCCATTAGTCAGTGATCATATACCTGTTATCGCTAAGCTAAAATTATTAGAACAATAATGAATGGGCGGTATGCCCATTTTTTATAAATAAAAGAATAACCAATTTAATCGCCAAGTTTAGCAATGAAATGTATGTAAAATAATTCACTCACCAATTCAATAAGCGTTTGGGTCACAATTACCGCTGGTAATAAAGGGATTGCGTTAGGTATAGCAAGAGCTAAAGGAAGTATTACCAGTGCATTTCGTGTGCCAGCACTAAATGCTATAGAGCGACTTGCACAACTAGGCAGATGAAATAGCTTGGCTATCCTCCAACCGAGTAATGGTGCAATGATGGCAAAAATCACATAATAAGGTATCACAATCAAAGCGGTTGCTGCGGCGTTTTCAAGTTGCGGTACAATGGCGATGATCACCACAAATAATGTGAGTGCCGTTGCAGGAACTGGCATTAAATTTAGATATTGGGCAACGGTCGAGCCAATTTGATTACGCTTAGCATAATATTGAACAATAGTAGCCAAAATAAATGGCACTAGTATTAACTCAATAAAAGCATGAATAAACGGAGCAAGTTGAATTAGGCTTTTAACTTCATCCCCAATAAATAAGCCTAGATAAATTGGTAATAGTAAAATTTGCATGAATAAGAGAATTGGCGTTGACATCATCAACGATTTTGCATCGGCTTTCCCAAGATGCGAAAAAGTGACAACGTAATCAATGCATGGTGCAAGCAAAACAAATAATACGCCCAGTTTTATCAAAGGATCATGAGGTAAAAATAAAGCTAATATGCCAACAAACAGCGGAATTATCACAAAATTAGTGATTAATAAGGCTGCAATAAATCGCCCATAGAGTAGAAATCTTTTGAATTCAGTAATAGGAACTTGTAGAAAAGTGACAAATAACATAAACGCAAGCACTGGATTTATCACTATGACTAATACACTCGTACCTTGTATACAAAAAGCTAAAATAATGGCAACGACAATCGTCACAAAGTAAAGGGTAATTTGTTGTTTTTCTAATAATTCTTTGATAGTTGGCATATCAATGATAGATTTTTATTTAAAGAAGATTGTTTTACAGCTTAACAGAAAAGTAGATGTTTATCTTCATACTCATTGGTAAAGTATAGTTTGTTCGTTTTCAACTTCATTAACAGATATTTTTTACTCGTGATTATTTGTTACTGAAAAAGTTTCAACTCAAAATGATTATTATGAAAATCCATGAGGTTAAGCAAATTAACTTAATTAAAAATTTTAAACAGAAAGCACTAACTCATTTAAAAAACTCAATATTGTGAATCTCATCACATTGCACAATAAAAGTGAGCATATTCCTGAAATGATTAAATGCTTCCGTTTTTAATTACTCTTTTCTTTCCTAACTGTAAGTTAATTAAATTAAATTTACTCAATCTGGGATTTATCACGCCACATTTAATATTTCGTTTTGTTAAAACCAAAAGTATTTATTGAGGAATATGAACAAAGTAGAAACTGCTATCACGATCACAATTTATTTTTTCTAACCCGTTTATACTACTTATTGAATTTGTTAATCTTTTTCTTAAGTTTTGTTATCGAAAGTGAGGTAGTAATGAAAAAATGTATGAAAAATTGGATAACTGTGGGGATATTGTCCACTCTGTGTTTACCTATCCATTCTGTTTGGGCTAAGGATTATCAATTGTCTGGGAAGAATACGACTATTAAAATTTCGGATAGTGATAATCAAAAAAGTATTACTTCCTTAGATTTTATTAATGCTAAAAATAGTGATCAAATCAAGGTGAACACCTTGTTTGAAATTACACTGAGCTCGGGCAAAAAATTGACGGATAAAGATTTTCAATTAAAAACATTAAAACAAAATGATAATAATTTAACGTTAACCTATACTGGTCATGATCTTAATGTTGAAACGTTATTAAATTTGAATGATGATAATCATTTTGCGAGTTTTGAACTGCAAATCACCCCTAAAACTAAATCACTTTCAATGACGGCTATTTCTTTGATGCCATTTCATTCACAAGCACCTTTTGTTTATGGTTCTGTGGTGAGTTCACCCATTATTAGTGATACCTTTTTTATCATTCCTGAAAATCCGCTAACAAATACCGTTGCTTATGAAGGGGGCGTTTCGCAAAAAATTCCTCAGGAAATTCCTTTACAAGCAAATCATACTTTAAGTTATAAAACCTATATCGGTACTTTTGAAACAGGTCAGTTAAGACGCCATGTTAACCAATTTATTAATTATGTGCGTGAACGCCCTTATGCACCTTATTTACACTATAATTCTTGGCTTGATATTGGTTTTTTTAATCCTTATACCGAAAAAGAAGCATTACTACGCATCGATCAGTATGGAAAAGAATTGGTAGAAAAACGTCATGTTAAGCTCGATGGTTACCTATTTGATGATGGTTGGGATAACTTAAAAGGTAACTGGGGATTTGGCAGTAATTTTCCTGATGAATTTAATAAACTAAAAAGTGCTTCGGAAAAATATCATGCTGCATTGGGTATATGGTTGTCACCATGGGGTGGGTATAACATACCACGCGATACTCGTGTTAAAAATGCATCTGAATTTGGTTATGAAACAATGGATGGCAAATTGGCACTATCAGGACCTAAATATTATGCCAATTTTCATAAACGTATTATTGAGTTAATTAATCAGCAAAATATCAGTATGTTTAAACTTGATGGCACAGGTAATGCTGATAAGGTTATTGCAGGTAGTGAATTCACCAGTGATTTTGATGCTGCTATACATCTAATTAAAGATATGCGCAGTGCTAATCCTAATTTGTATGTCAATCTAACAACCGGTACACAAGCCACACCATCTTGGTTGTTTTATGCTGATTCCATCTGGCGGGGAGGTGATGATGTTAACTACTATGGTCCAGGTACAAAAGTTCAGCAATGGTTGACTTATCGTGATGCGGAAACCTATCGTTCAATTATTATGAAAGGTCCTTTATTTCCATTAAATTCGTTAATGTTACATGGCATTGTCTATGCTAAACAGGCCAAACATCTACAAAAAGAGAGCGACACTGATTTTGCTGATCAAGTTTGGAGTTATTTTGCAACGGGTACTCAACTGCAAGAAATGTATATAACTCCTGAATTACTTTCAACTACAAATTGGGATACTTTGGCTAAAGCCGCTATCTGGGCGCGTGATAATCAACATGTATTATTTGATACACATTGGATTGGGCAAGATCCTACCAAATTAGCAGTTTATGGTTGGGCAGGTTGGTCAAGTGATAAATCAATTATTACGTTACGTAATCCGTCTGATAAACAGCAAGTTTACTATCTTGATTTACAAAATGATTTAGAACTACCTACCAATGCCGTTCAACATTTTCAAATCAATATTGATTATATAAGTAAATCTCATGCAGATAAACCAGCCAAAATTGACAAAACTGCAATGATAACATTAGCTCCATTTGAGACAGTGATCATGTCTTTAACGCCTCAGTAATCATAAAACACCTTACCTTACTTTGTTAAGGTAAGGTGTTATCTTTAAGCGATTAAATAGAGTATTAATTAAACTTGAAGAATTAGTAATTAAATAATATTAGATACATTAGATTATCAACAATCGTTAATAACAAATTTATATACATCGACAACCTAGAAACATCCTACAACGATTTGATTACACTCAACAAAGAGTGAACAGCCATTTATATTCTTTAAAAAAGTTTGGCTAGAAAACAAAGTGAATAAAATAAAAAACTCACAATTTGCCTATTAAATTGGCAGATTATTCAGTTATCTTTAATCAGACAAGTTAACTTCAGCTTTTCTTCTGGCAAGGTAGATAGCTTTATGATTATCATTAGCCCACTTGATAAGCATATTCATTGGTTTTAAAAACGATTGTCCTAAATCGGACAAAGCATATTCAACACGGGGAGGGGCTTCGGCATAAATGGTTCGAATAATATAACCATCTTTTTCGAGTTTTTTTAATGTTCGCGAAAGCATTTGCCGAGAAATATCATTAATTTCTTTATGCAAAACACTAAAACGTATTGTTCGGTTTTCAAGGGTTTTTAAAATTAATAAGCTCCATTGGTCACCGATTCTATCAAGCACATCACGAATCGGACAGGGATGATCAAATTGGATCGACGTATCATCAAATAGTTTGGTCATTTTAACTCTATTTTCTAGTAATAATTAGATAAGTCACACCGATGTGACCTAGTTACATTCAGGTTACTTATTGTTTTAGTTCAATTTTATTGTTACCATTTAATAAGTCTACATTATAGACTAATAAAAATTGATTGCACAGATTATTGAGTTTAATTGACTATTTAGGAGTGGATATGAGTATATTAAAAAACAGTATTGTAGCAATATCATTATTATTTATAACAACTGGTGCAATTGCCAATGAAAAACCAACTCGTGATATTGCCCAAGAAGAAAAGAATAAAACATTGGTAGTTAATTTTTATAATGATTTCTTTAATAAACATCAAATAAGTAAAGCAATAAATAGTCTTACTGAGGATTATAAACAGCATAATCCTTATGTTCCAGATGGTCGAGAGGCAGTTGTTACTTACTTTTCCAAATTTTTCAAAGAACATCCTCAATCCAGTGCGCAAATTATTCGTACCGCTGTAGATGGAGATCTTGTTTGGCTTCATGTTCACTCTAAAGAAAATGAAAAAGATCTGGGTAAAGCGGTACTGGATATATTTCGAGTCAAAGACGGTAAAATTGTTGAACATTGGGATATCATTCAAAATGTGCCAGCAACTGCTGCAAATTCTAATACCATGTTTTAATGAGTATTCGCCTTAAACCAATATTATTTTAAAAGATAGGATATGTTAATTAATACGACGTTTTAGCAAATGTCCAATTTAAATAAAAGCACTTAATGAGTGCTTTTATTTATTATTCTTTCAATATTTAATTGTTTCAACTACCTAAATTTTCACTATTTAACATTTTTAGCGTATACAGAAAATACAATTTATTTGCTGGATTTATAAAAACATTATCCCTACATATGTATCAAACTGAAACAACAATAGTGAAAGCCTCTATATTTTTCTTTTCATTTTTTAATAAACCCAATATACTTGCCAACCTATTAATTGATAATAATTATCATTATTAATTGCGTGGTTAGTATTCAATAATTATCTATCACTTAACATATTGATTAATATTATGGAAGGAATCAGATATGAAACATAAAAAGACAGGCCTATTATTACTCTTTATGAGTTGCTCTCTCCACGCTGAATCATTGATAGGTGAGAACCTCACGTCTGATAAGGATGATAAGCAACAAAAAGTCACTGATAAATCTAACTCACCGAATTCAGTGAAAAATAACGCTCAAAATGATGATATTGATGATGTTATAACTGTTATTGCTCGATCGACGTCTCAAGATGAACTTAAAAAGATTAATAGTGTTATTGCAGGTCGTTCCACACTTTCTTCAAGACTAATTGAACAAAAACAAGCAGACAATGTCGCCGAATTACTCAATACATTACCGGGTGTCAGTTCTGCAGGATCAGTAAGACCAGGCGGACAAACTTTAAATATATGGGGATTTGGTAAAGTTGAAGATGTCAAAATTATTGTTGATGGTGCGCAAAAAGGCTTCCAAAAATATCAACAAGGTTCAGTATTTGTTGAGCCTGAATTATTAAAACAAGTGGAAGTCAATAAGGGTCCACACGATGTAAAGTTTGGTAATGGTGGCTTTGGTGGTGTGGTCAAAATGGAAACGAAAGATGCGATAGATTTGCTTGATCCTGACCAATATGTAGGTGCTTTGGTGAAATACAGTTTCCATTCTAATAATCATCAAAATATGGTGACGAGTGCCGTTTATGGACGAACGCAAGATGATATGTTTGATGGGCTGGTTTATTACACCAATCGCAATAGTGGTAATTTTAAGCGACCAGACGGCTCCAGATTTGTCTTTTCAGAAGATGATATGGATACCTACATGGCTAAGTTAAATTTTAGACCCAATGAAGAACATACATTCACGGTTTCAGGTATTCGTTCTAAACGTGATTCATGGCAACCATGGGCAGCTAAATATGTCGAAAAAATGACGCCCCCAACGGCTGCTCAAATTAAAAAATATGGTTATAAAGCTGCGTGGTTAAGAAAGTTAGTCAAACGCGATCAAACCGATGAATCAGCCCAATTTAAATGGAACTATCAACCAACTTATAATCCATTTATTAATTTTACTTTGCATACCACTTATTCTAAAACCAAACAGCATGATACGCGTCCGAGTAAATATAATCCCGTTTCATCATTGGGCACAATGGGTAACGAAAGTTGGGTTAGCTATACGGATAAAACAGTTGAACTTGAAAATATCAGTATTTTTTCAACGGGACCCATTGATAATGCTTTAAAAATCGGTGCACAAGTACATTTACACGACCGTGATACCTTGATGTATTATAAGGGTTATGAAAAGAAACCTAACTATAATCATGGTTATTTTCAACCTGCTTATATGCCATCTGGTAAACAACAGAATTATAGTTTTTATATCCAAGATGAGCTTTCTATTGATACTTTTGTTCTAACACCATCACTTCGTTATGATTATGTTCGTAATCATGGTAAGCAAAATTATGCCTCAGCCTACAATGACCCAGATCCTCGTTTTGGCCATGACTATTCACCCGTGAATTATTCTGGTTGGACACCAAGATTTGGAGCCTATTGGCAGACAACACAAAATATCGGATTTTTTAGTGACATTAGTTACGCATGGCAAGCACCGACAATAGATGAAACCTATGAAGTGCAATTTACCCCTAAAAATGGTGGTTCAGGTAAAATCAGTGCCACAAGCCGTAATTTAAAAAAAGAGCGTAACTTGTCAATTCGGGCAGGTAATATTCTCGATTTCAGTAATATATTATTAGAAAATGATAAATTACAAATCAGAAATACGTTATTCAGACAGCAAGTTAAAGACGAAATTTTCATTACGCGTGGCTTTAATGGTTCAATTTGTGGACCCGGTAACTCATGCCCGCTTGGTCAATCCAATTATCATAATGTTCCGGGTAAACTTGTGATACAAGGTTTTGAATTAGAAGCTTTCTATGATAGCCGATATTGGTTTGCCAGTGCCACTTACTCTATCCAAAAAGGGGAACGTGATTCAACACCGCAGGCAATATGGATGCATAACAAAACCTATGTGCCAACGATTGCTCCGCGCACGGCAACTTTAACCACTGGTTTTAAAATACCTGAATGGAATGTTCGGGCAGGTTGGAATGCTCAATTTGTGAGAAAACAAGATCGCACAGGCCTTGAAGATAGAAATCATGATGGTATTAAAGATCTGGGCGCTTACGGTTTAGGGCGTTCGTCAGGCTATTCAATTCACAATTTATTTGCAACATGGCAACCAACATTTTTACCGAAAGCGGAAGTTAAATTAGCTGTTGATAATCTATTTAATAAAGATTATAGACTCTATTTAGGTGAAAATACCTATGGATTAGCGCGTAACTTTAAAGCCAGTTTTTCATATCGATTCTAGTGTGTATATTCAAATTCTGCTAAATAATGGGCAGAATTTGAAAATTGCAATTTATTTTATTGATATCACATTATGCTTTTAAAAATTTTGTACTCCTTTAAAAAAGTAATTTTTAATTATGGATACGATTTATTTTAATCGTTGAGATAGCCGAAGTTTGACTTTTTTGCACTTAAAAAAAGCTGCGATCTGATGACTTATTTTTTCAGTTATCTTGATGTGATCAAAGAAGTGTCGAATTAAAACGAAGTTAAGCAATAAAATTGGGTAATTTATTTTTTTATGTCACAATGGGATGAATTGATGCAGTTTATCTTCAAAAATCTTTTTTTATAAAATGCATGAAATAAGCCATATAAAAGTGTTTATTCATTAACTATCTTATAAAAACAGGTTTTTATATCGTAAAATCGATTTAACTCAAGTCAAATTATCTGCCAACTAAAAAATATCAAGAGGAAAAAGTAAATGACTCAATCAAAACACACAAAAGGTCTGGAAAATATCGAATCTTTATATGGTGAAATGGGGGCCAATGGTTTAAAAACTAACGCAAAATTAGCGCCGAAATTCGATGAATATATCTGTGATTTTGCTTATGGTGATATTTATAGTCGTCAAAGTTTATCCTTGTTACAAAAACAGATCGTCACCATATCTTCGCTTATTACTCAAGGTTGTGTGCCAAAAGAGTTAAAAATGCATATTCATGGTGGCTTAAATGCTGGATTAACGGAAGAACAAATTTTAGATATTTGTGTTCATTGCTTACCTTATGTAGGCTTTCCTCGTGTTACTAATGCATTAGAAATTGCCCACCAAGCATTTGAAGAAAGAAAACCGAAATAAACCATTCAAAACAGCACACATTAATTTTAATATCACACGTCAATGTGAATGAAATGCCATAAAAATTCTATAAAAATAGTTTTTATGGCATCCCCAAGGATAATGATTAATAAATAATCTTAATGATTTCCTGATGAGTTAAAGTAAAACATAGCGTTTGGATTGTTTAATCCATATAACCAAAAACAGGGTTCGGCCTAAACTAAATAAAATATAAGAAAACCATAATCCATTATTTCCAAAGACGGGCACAGCAAAGTATTGTGCTACAAACCAAACTAATAACGCCAATAGCATTGAGTCGCGAATAGATGAGGTGTAACTGATGCCTGAAAACACGCCATAATAGATTAATCCACCTGCTGCAACAATAGGAAATACCATTAACCAAGATTGATACTGTAGCGATAGGGTGATAATCTCAATTTGATTCGTTAATAGTTTTATAATTGCAGTATCAAAGGCTAACCAAATTGCAATCAAAATTATTGGACAAATAATGCAGGCCTGTAGTGACCATCGTAAAGTTTGATTATAAAGTTGAATATTTTTATTACCTTTAGCTCGACCACTAAAGACGCTTGAAGCATTAGCAAAACCGTCAAATAGATAAGCCATCATGTAATGAATCTGAAATAGAACGGCATTGGCGGCTAATACTTCAGTATTGAATGTTGAACCAATCGAAATAAAGTGGTTAGTTACCGTTAATAAACAGATGGTGCGAATCATTAAATTAGTATTAACTAAAATGACCCCTTTTAATGATTGCCATGACAAAATAGATTTTACATCCATTTTTTGCTTATTTTTAGGTAAGTACCGATAGATAAACCAAATACCGACCAAAGTACAACATATTTGAGCAATCAATGTTGCAAAAGCCACTCCTTGAATGTCCCAATGCATCCACCAAACAAAAAGCATCGCCATTATAATATTTAGTAGATTGATAAAGACTTGTAAAAACAGCACGGCTTTTACTTTGGATATCCCCATTAACCAGCCAACTAGGACATAATTAATCAGAACAAAAGGCGCCCCCCAAATTAAAATCGAAAAATAAAGATCCGCATAATGCTGTACATCTTGATTGGGTTGGATGATGTGCATTGAGGCACTAAAAATTAACTTTTGAAAAATAATAAATATCAAACCTAAAAAAAGAGCAATAAACAGAGGTCGGATAAGAGACGATCTTAATAATAAACAATCATCCAAAGCTTGCGCAGCAAAACCAGTGGTACTGACCCTTAAAAATCCAAATAGCCAATAAATGGTATTAAATATTACTGTTCCTATGGCAATACCAGCAATAAAGGCAGGATTAGGCAAATGACCAACTAAAGCCGTATCGACTACACCCAGTAGTGGGGTGGTGATGGTTGACAGAATAAACGGAATAACTAATTTAAGATAATCTTTAAACTGATATTGATGATTCGATGTTGATGAATGGGTCATTTTTAAAAACCTAAAATTGATTCAAGTAACTGTTTAGAATAAGGATTTTTAACTTGACTTAATTGTTCTATTTTATCAATGTATTCAACGATTTCACCTTTATAAAAAAAGGCAATTTTATCACAAAGGTAAGTAATTGTGGTTAGATCATGGGTAATAAAAATACTGGTTAAATTTAGCTGTTTTCGCAAATCGGCAAGTAGTGCTAAAATTTGGGTTTGGACCGAAATATCTAATGAGCTTACTGCTTCATCAAATAAAATAAATTGAGGAGAGCAGGCTATCGCTCTTGCAATGCAGACGCGCTGTAATTGACCACCACTCATTTCATGTGGAAACCGCTCATAAAAAGAGCTGTCTAATCCTACTTGTTCTAACAAAGCATTGATACGCTGCTTTCGATCATTTTTAGATAACCTTTCATAAATATCAAGCGGTTCAGCAATAATCTGTGCAGCAGTAAAATAGGGGTTAACAGACGCATTATAATCTTGAAATACTGCACTGATATTTTTACGCATGGCGGATTTTTTCCATGCACGAGTACTAATATCTTGCCCATTAAAATAGATTTTGCCACTGTCAGGTTTTTCTAAGCCTAAAATTAGCTTTCCTAATGTACTTTTACCACTACCACTCTCACCAATAATGCCGAGACACTCACCTTGTTTTAAATCGAACGATACCCCTTTAATAACCGCCGTTTTTTTATGGCGAAACAAACCTTGGTTGGGTTGTAGAAAAGATTTTTTAACATTAGTAACTTGTAATAACGGTGGCATTAAACTGTCTCCGAGATGGAATTTAAATGCTTTGCATAAGCAACTGCATTAAATTTATTTAATAATTGCTTGCGAGTATCGATTAGATAACGAGTATATTCATGTTTAGGATGATAAAAAATCTGATCACGACTCCCCGATTCAACAATCTTTCCTTTATTCATCACAATAATCTCATCGGCAATATGATGAATGACACCTAGATCGTGAGAAATAAAGATCATGGTTGTTTTGGCTTTGATCTTTTCAAGCATTTTTAAAATATAAAACTGACTAATTGAATCTAATGCCGTTGTGGGTTCATCGGCAATAATAAGTTCAGGCTCTAGCATTAACGCCATACCAATCATTATGCGTTGTAACATGCCACCACTTAACTGATGAGGGTACTTTTTATAAATCTCTTTGGGTTTTTCGAGCCCTATATTTTCAATCATCGCTAACGTTTTAGCAATAGCATCATTTTTGTTAATAATGAGATGTGCTTGCAGGGTTTCGACCACTTGCTTACCAATGCAATAAAGTGGATCAAAAGCACTCATTGGGTGTTGTAAAATTATCGAAATGACACTACCACGAATTTGATTCAACGTCTTTTTATTCTGTTTTAATAGATCGAATGCTAAATTAGCATTTTGGGGTTTAAACAGGATTTGCCCAGTCACGCTAAAGTAGGATTCTAATAAGCCGATGATCGCTTTACATGTCAAACTTTTGCCACTGCCACTTTCCCCAACAATGCCTAAGCATTGATGATGATTGACCGTAAACGATATATCATCGAGTAGCTTATTCCCCTTATTAAGGGAAACGGTCAGTTGTTTTACGGCTAACAATGGGCTACTCATGCAGTTTTTTCCTTTGGATCTAAAATATCTCGTAAACAATCACCCAACATATTAAATGCTGCCACAACGATTAAAATGGCTATACCCGGAAAGACCATTTGCATCGGGTGCTGTGTCATAACGTTTTTTGCTTCACTTAACATTAACCCCCATTCAGCAGTAGGCGCTTGGACACCTAATCCAATAAAAGATAAAGCCGAGATATTTAAGATTACCCAACCCGTATCTAACGTTGCTAATACAACCAGTTCTGACAGTATATTAGGCAATAAATGACGACAAATGATAAAGGAATGCGGTGCACCAATGGCTCGTGAAAAAAGAATATAATTTTTTCGACTGTACTTGATCACTGAACTACGAATCATACGACTGTACCAAGCCCATTTAACGACAATATTAGCAATAATGACGTTTTCAATACCTACGCCTAATACCCCAACAATCGCCAAAATCATCACTTGGCTTGGAAATGAGAGCATAATGTCACAAAGGCGCATTATACATTCGTCAAGTTTACCTCGCTGATAACCAGAGATAAGGCCGATAATACTACCAACGATTATTGTAATGATCATAGTTAACAGCGATAAGAATAGGGTTGAGCGAATACCATACAGTAGTCGTGAAAAAATATCACGACCAAGATGATCACATCCAAGCCAATGGTCACTCGATATTGCAGCATATTTACGGACAATGCGAACTTTATTGGGATCAAACGGTGCAATATAAGGGGCTAATATCCCTAAAATAATCATTGTGGTGATAATGATCAGGCAAATTAACGCCGTTTTATTGTTAATGAATTTCTTAGTTAGATTCATATGGCACCACCATTATCACGTAATCGAGGATCTAGCCATTGATGAATAACATCTACAATAAAGTTACACACTACAAATAAAATAGCCATAATCAATATATAAGCTTGAATGACGGGATAATCGCGATTCATAATAGCTGCGATACACAAACGACCCAATCCCGGCCAAGAAAAAATATATTCAACAACAAAAGAGCCAGCGATTAATTGCGGAATAGTCATGCCTAAGGCGGTTATAGTGGTGTGCAGTGAATTAACAAGCACATGTTTAAGTATAATCGTTTTCTCTTTTAAACCTCGACAGCGAGCATAAAAGACCGAATAATTATGCATGTTTTCTAACATATTATTACGAATAAAACGGATATAAGTTGAGATATAAACAAACGATAAAGTTAAAGTTGGTAGAATCAGATTTTGCCATGTTCCATAACCATTGGTAGGCAGTAAATCTAAATAATTGGCAAACAGCCAAATAAAGAGTAAACCTAACCAATAACTAGGCATTGCCGTACCAAGAAAAATAACAATACGAACAATATGATCGAACGTTGAATTAGCAAAAATCGCACATAACACACCTAAAATTAAACTGATGATGAGAGTAAATGCAAATGATGACATTGCTAAAACTAAGGTCGGTATTAAGCTGCGGATCATCTCATCCCAAACCAGTCTGTCTCGATGAATAAAAGAACGACCAAAATCAAGATGTAAAACATCATAGAGCCAAATAAAATATCGTTCAAAAAAAGGCTTATTTAATCCAAGTTCTTGACGCATACTTTCAATAGCATCTGGGGTTGGCATGATTTCGTTTAAGCGTAATGCAACTTCAGCAGGATCAGAAGGTGCGAGATTGATAAGTAAAAAAGCGATAAAAGAGATACCGAATAATATCGGTATCATCATCGTTAAACGTTTAATAATATAATTTAACATTATTGGTCAATAATATTAGTCTTTTAAAAATGCATTTTCTCAAACGGAATATCAAATTGAGAAGGGGCGAACTCAATTCCTTTTAAAGATTTAACCGCAATCGCGCGATTACGCTCATAAGTCAACGGAATATAAACCGCTTCATTATGTAAGGTTTCTAACACATAACGGAATAGATCTTGTCGCTCTTTTTCATCCGTTGAAATTAATGCTTTACTGATACTTGCATCAATTTGTGGTTTTTCTTTTAAACCTTGTTGTGCCATGTAATCACCATATACAGGTAGTTTCATCCCTGATAAAAATGATTGTGGATCATATGGCGTACCCCATGAAATATCAAACACCATATCAAAATCACCGGCTTTTTGGCGATCACGATAACCTTGTTCTTCTTCACCATGAATATTAAGTTTTAATCCGACTTGCTCAAATTCATCTTGCATATATTGGGCAATCGTTTTTTGAGAGGCGGTATTACTGTCGTAATATAAGGTAATTTCAAAAGGTTTACCGTCTTTTTGACGATAATCTTGACCTTTAACTTTCACCCAACCGGCTTTATCAAGTAGAGTTTCGGCTAGTTTAGTGTCATATACATAAGGTTTTAAACCAAGATTTGCATAAGGAATATTAGTTGCCATTAATGTATCAGCAGGCGCTTCACTGTTATTGAAAATACCCTCTGAGATATCTTTTTTACTGATGATATGTTCAATTGCTTGGCGCACATTCACATCGCTAAGTTGGCTTCGGGTCGTATTCATTAGAACAATTCGGCTTGAAACTGGTTTAGACATTAAGGTTTGAAACTTATCCATGGTAGAAAAACGTTCAAACGAATCAGCATCAACCATATTTTTACCATAAATCAGATCGATTTCGCCTTTTTCCAATGCCATTAGTCGGCTTTGATTATCCGCGATAACTTTCATTGTCACTTTTTTTAGGATTGGTTTTGTTCCCCAATAAGTTGGATTTGCGTTAAATACCGCATATTGATCTTTCTTATGATCACCTAAAACATACGGACCGGTACCAATGTAAGACTTAACACCATTTTTAGTTTCACCGTCGATCATAGAGTTAGGTGAAATAAAACGCATTGGACGCGTTACAGCAATCTCAATCATAAAAGAGTAGTAAGGTTCAGAAAGATTAACTTGTAGCGTGTAGTCATCTACCGCTTTCACTTCAGTAATTAAGCGCACCATTTCTAACCAAGTGTGACGAACTTTATTTGATAATACCGCATCCCAGTTTAGTTTTGCACTGTGTGCATCAAATTTTGCGCCATCGCTGAATGTAACGTCTTTTCTGAGTTTGAATGTGTATGTTTTACCGTCGTTAGTGATAGCCCAGCTTTCTGCAAGCCAAGGAGAAAAAGTACCATCTTCGTTATAGTGAACTAAAGATTCATACAACATATTTTGCGCCCACATTTCACCAGAGTATAAATGCGGATTTAAATCACGAATATCACGAAAATTGGCGAAAGTAATATCATCTTTAGCAAAACAGTTAAGACTAAAGCTGCTTAAAATTAGAATAATGAGTATTTTTTTTAAATGAGGGAAATTAAAAGACATACCTATTCCATGAAATAATTATTGTCAGGGGAGGCGGATGATACAACAAATGAGAATGATAATCAATATCATTTAAGCAGGATGATTTAAAAACAGACAGAATGCGTATATTTATATTCAATTAACAAATAATACCACATTTTATGGGGTTAATCTTACTAAATATTAACATTCATTAAGACTCGCGTTGAAAAGGTAAAATAATAAAACAATTATTATCAAATTACTTTATAATGCCTATGATTATTCATCTTTCGTTTATTTTAGGAATCAATACATGTCATTTGACTCTCTTGGCTTAGATGCCGAGATTTTAAAAGCAATCCACGAACAAAACTACACCGAACCCACACCCATTCAACAACAAGCTATCCCAGTTATTTTATCAGGTAAAGATTTGATGGCCAGTGCTCAAACAGGGACAGGCAAGACAGCTGGCTTTGGCTTACCCATTTTGCAGAAGTTAGTTGAACAGCAAGCAAAGGCAAGCAATCAGTCTCAACCTAAAAAAGGTAAACGTCGATTATATGCTTTGATCTTAGCCCCAACACGTGAATTGGCTGCTCAAATTGGAGAAAATATTCGTGACTACAGCCGATATTTACCGATTCGGTCTTTAGTGGTGTTTGGTGGCGTAAGCATTAACCCTCAAATGATGAAACTACGCGGAGGGGTCGATATTTTAATTGCAACTCCGGGTCGTTTACTTGATTTAGTGCATCAAAACGCAGTGGATCTGTCGTCGGTTAAAGTGTTAGTATTGGATGAAGCCGATCGTATGTTAGATATGGGTTTTATTCATGATATTCGGCGTGTGATTGCTAAATTACCTAAAAAACGTCAAAATTTAATGTTTTCGGCGACTTTTTCAGATGAGATAAAAGCGTTAGCACAAACCATTTTAAAATCACCTGAATCTGTAGCTGTGGCAAATACGAATAGTGCATCTGAACAAATTACTCAGTATGTGCATCGGGTAGATAAGCGTCGTAAACGTGAATTGCTCTCTTATTTAATTGGTAAAAATCAATGGCAGCAGGTATTAATTTTTACACGAACCAAATATGGAGCTAACCATCTCGCTGAACAGCTAACCAAAGATGGCATTAAAGCTTCGGCGATTCATGGTAATAAAAGTCAAGGCGCTAGAACTAAAGCTTTAGCGGATTTTAAAAATGGTCAAATTAGAGCGTTGGTGGCAACTGATATTGCGGCTAGAGGTTTAGATATTGAACTATTGCCTCATGTTGTCAATTATGAACTACCACAAGTGGCAGAAGATTATGTGCATCGTATTGGTAGAACAGGGCGAGCACAAAATCAAGGGCAGGCGATATCTTTAGTTTGTATTGATGAACTTGCTCAATTAAAATCAATTGGAAAATTGATTAAAAAATCGATTCCAGAAATTTTTACTCCGGGATTCGAAGTTGATCCTAGAATTAAAGCGGAGCCTGTAAAAAAAGCGACAGCAAAGCGTGCTCCAGCAAAAAGAAGACGTGTTGATAAAACGCGAACTTCTAAAAATAACCAGAATAGTATGAAGCAATCTAGTCATCATACATATTCTAAAACGAACTAAATTATCTACAGTAGAAGGATATTATTATGGCTAAGGTTAATCGCAGTCGTCGTTTAAGAAAAAAATTACATATTGAAGAATTTAAAGAGTTAGGTTTCACGGTAAGTTGGTCATTTGACGAAGGTACCAGTGAAGAAACCATTGATAATGTTGTTGATCAATTTATTATTGAAGCAATACAAGCAAATGGTTTGGCCTATGAAGGAAGTGGTTATTTAAGCTGGAAAGGCATCATCTGTACTCAAAAATTGGGTAATTGTACTGAAGAAAATCGTGATGTTGTCACTAAATGGCTTGAAAGTCATGGCTTGAAAAATGTCAAAACCAGCGAATTAATTGATATTTGGTGGGATGAATTAGATTTCTAATTTCTAAATATTAAATAAAAATAGCCACCAATGTGGCTATTTTTTTATTAAAGATATCTTTGCGTTACTCAATTCCTTGACTACGCAAGTAATCCTCATAATTACCTGTATAATCAATCACTTTTTCTGGGGTGATTTCGACAATTCGAGTAGCAAGTGAGCTAACAAATTCACGGTCATGTGATACAAAAAATAGCGTTCCTTGATAAAGCTCTAATGCCATATTCAATGATTCAATCGACTCCATATCCAAATGGTTAGTCGGTTCATCCATCACAATAATATTTGGACGTTGCATCATTAATTTACCAAATAGCATACGTCCTTTTTCACCACCAGAGAGGACTTTAACTTGTTTTTTAATGTCATCTTGTGAAAATAATAAGCGACCTAAAATACTGCGTACGGCTTGCTCATCATCGGTTGGCTGTTTCCATTGACTCATCCAATCAAACACAGTTAGATCTTGTTCAAATTCATACTCGTGATCTTGGGCATAATAACCAATATTGGCATTTTCAGACCATTTAATATCACCTTGTTCTGGCGTGAGTTCGCCCATTAAGGTTTTTAATAAAGTTGTTTTACCAATACCATTCGTCCCTAAAATAGCCACTTTTTCGCCAACTTCAACCATTAAATTTAGATTTTTAAATAGTGGTCCGTTATCAAAACCTTTAGTTAAGTTTTCAACAACTAGAGCATTACGGAATAATTTTTTGTCCTGCTCAAAACGAATAAATGGATTTTGTCGGCTTGATGCTTTAACTTCTTCAAGTTTAATTTTTTCAATTTGTCTTGCCCGAGAAGTCGCTTGTTTAGATTTTGATGCATTCGCACTAAAACGACTGACAAAAGATTGCAACTCACTAATTTGAGCTTTTTTCTTGGCATTGTCGGCTAATAAACGTTCTCTGGCTTGTGTGGATGCAGTCATATAGTCATCGTAGTTACCTGGATAGATTCGAAGCTCGCCATAATCCATATCCGCCATATGAGTACAGACCATATTTAAAAAGTGTCTGTCATGCGAAATGATGATCATGGTGCTTTCGCGTTCATTTAAGGTATCTTCCAACCAACGAATGGTATCAATATCCAAGTTATTGGTCGGTTCATCTAATAATAAGATGTCCGGATTAGAAAACAGAGCTTGAGCTAAAAGTACGCGCAATTTCCAACCGGGCGCGATTTCGCTCATTAATCCATAATGTTGCTCGATTGGAATACCGACTCCTAGCAATAATTCACCCGCACGAGCTTCGGCACTGTAACCATCCATTTCGGCGTATTGAGTTTCTAAATCGGCGACTTTAAACCCATCTTCTTCGCTCATTTCTGGAAGTCCATAAATGCGATCACGTTCTTGCTTGATTTGCCATAATTCAGTATGTCCCATAATCACAGTATCAAGAACAGTATATTCTTCAAAAGCAAATTGGTCTTGGCGTAATTTACCTAATCTCTCATGTGGATCTAATGCAACATTTCCTGATGTTGGCACTAAATCACCACCAAGAATCTTCATAAAAGTTGATTTGCCACTTCCATTGGCGCCAATTAATCCATAACGATTACCATTGCCAAATTTAACAGATATGTTTTCAAATAAAGGTTTACTGCCAAATTGCATTGTGATGTTATTTGTACTTAACACTAAACTTTTCTCTCGCTTTAAATACATTTTGCTTTAAAGATATCTATCTCTTTAAGCAAAATAGTTGAAATGTGATTTGGCGCACATTATGCCATAAAATGCCTTTTTTGAGGATCTTTCATTTTTTAACTGTATCAGTTATCCGTTAGGCGATTATGTTTTAAGGTAGGATTTATTGATATTACAAATTATTAATATCTATATTTAAAAAAATAATAAATAGATGGATAGAGTGATTAATCCTTTTAACCATTGTAATCAATTTATATTTCAAAAGGTTTACAACTGATAGATGAATTGTTACGATGCGTGCCTATTTATTACTATTTAACTCATTTTATTATGTTTTATCTTATCTTTGTGACTTTGGTTTGGTCATTCTCATTTAGTTTTATAGCGGTCTATTTAAGTGGACAGGTTGATACTTGGTTTGCGGTTGTAATGCGTGTTTTACTTGCCTTTATTACTTTTCTGCCTTTTTTACGTTTTAGAAACATTCAACTAAACACGATGTTACTTTTAATGGGCGTTGGGGCTTGTCAATTAGGTATCATGTACTTTTTTTATTATAACTCTTTCCAATATATTTCAGTGCCTGAAGTGTTGCTGTTTACTATTTTTACACCGATTTACGTCACGGTTATTTATGATTTATTGCAACATCATCCGTTACGGTTGAGTTATCTTTTTACTGCCATTATAGCCGTAATCGGAGCGGCTATTATTCGTTATGACCATATTAGTACAAATTTTATCATTGGATTTTTATTAATTCAGGGAGCCAATATCGTTTTTGCTTTAGGGCAGGTTGGTTATAAAAGAATTATAGAAGTTTACCCATTACCACAACATCAAGCTTTTGCATGGGTCTATTTAGGTGCAGTCATTGTTGCAACAATAGGTTGGCTATTATTTGGTGATGCATCCAAATTGCCAACTACTAATGTACAATGGGGCATTATTATTTGGCTTGGCGTAATTGCTTCTGGATTATGTTATTTTTTATGGAATTATGGTGCGACTAAAGTTGATTCTGGAACATTAGCAATTATGAATAATGTGGTCATTCCAACTGGCATTATTGTTAATGTAGTGATTTGGCATCAGTCACTTGATTGGGGGCGTTTTATATTAGGTAGTGTAGTCATTATTTTAGCATTAATCCTACACTACAAAATTAAAAATCGTTCTTCTAACTAATAAGGTAAATGGGTCATGATGGATAATATCAATGGTGTTGTCACAGATGATAATGCCGTTGATATTAGTAAACTTGATGCAATAGGACCTTGCAATACCTCAAATTGTCTTGCCATCATATAACAATTGATGGCAATAGATACCGAACTTAATAATACGACAACTTGTAACTCTAAAGTTGGTAATCCCAAAAGTTTGCCAACTATATAGGTTACAATTGGTAAAATCGCCAATTTTAAAATACAGATCGAACCAGTAATTAAAAACTGGTCGCGGATTTTATACTCCGCAAGTCCCATACCTAATACAATAAGTGATAAAGGTGCGGTCATATCACTGACCATTTTCGTTGACTGATTAATAAAATTGGGTATTGGTAAACCGATATAATTGACGGCAATTCCTGTGAAAATACCAATAATAATCGGGTTTTTTGAGACATTTCTTAGTGCCTTTATAAAGCTGCGCCCCGAGAGTTTCCCCATTTGTACAAATTCAATTGATACCGTCGCTAATGTCCACAATATTAATGCATTGAATATAACAATGATGGCGACAATGGGGATAGCTTGATCGCCGAGTAACATTTTTATAATTGGGATACCAACAAAGACAGTATTGGTATAGATGCCTCCCATTGCAAATAAAGTGCTTTGAGAACCATTTAATTTGAATATTTTTGATGCAATTAAGCAACCAATAGCAAATACGATAAATGAACCACCAAAAAATACCAATAACAGTTTGATATCAATTTCTGACTGCTCAGAAAAGTGACTCATTATCTGAAATAGCATTATTGGAAATGCAATATAAAAGGTAAATTTAGTTAAACTATCAGTGACCGTTTTTTGCCATCGACCTAACTTTACAGCTAAAAATCCAAGCAATATTAAAATAAATAAGGGCAGAGTAGATAAAAACTGTGCCCATAATGTTATCAAAAAATTCATAGAGATTATTTTATTGGTGATTACGAATAAAGTACCAATCTAATTCAGTTGACCGTTTCGAGTCAAATTGATAACCAGAAAGATTAAAATCTTTAATATCATTACTCTTATCAATGCCATTTTTTATAATATAGCGGCTCATAAGCCCACGCGCTTTTTTGGCGTAAAAGCTAATAACTTTATATTCGCCTTTGCTTTGATCTAAAAAAATGGGCTGAATAATTGTCGCTTTCAACTGTTTAGCTTTAATGACTTTAAAATATTCATTTGACGCTAAATTGATTAAGGTCGGATGAGTGGATTTGCTGAGTTCTTTATTGAGATGATCGGTTAGATGATCGCCCCAAAATTGATAAAGATTACTGTTATTGCCGTTTTTTAAACGTATGCCCATTTCTAAACGGTAAGGTTGTATTAGGTCAAGCGGTCTTAATACACCATACAGCCCAGATAGAATTCGTAAATGTGATTGAGCAAATTGAAGATCATTATCATTAAAATCTTCTACATTAAGCCCCTCATAAACATCCCCTTTAAAAGCTAATATCGCTTGTCTTGCATTATTTAAATTAAAATCAGAATGCCAATTTTGGAAACGTTCATGATTTATCTCAGCTAATTTAGGACTAATGGACATCAGTTTAGCCAAATCATCAACCGTTAATTTTTTACAATCTGTGATGAGTTTTTCTGAATACGAAATAAATTGTGGCAAAGTATATTTTTGAGTTATTAATGGGCTTTGATAATCAAGCGTTTTAGAAGGAGAAATAATCGTTAGCATAAGCGATTGCCTATTGTAATTTGCATAGTTTGGGGTTATTTTACACCTAATCAACCAAAAGAGGAGTGATAAAATGAATCCAACCAAAAAAGATATACATGATATTCGTTCTTGGGCCAGTGTTCGTGAAACTTCTATTGAGATTGCCGAAGCTATTTTTGAATTAGCTAATGATGATGAAAAACTAGCAGAACAGATTTGGGAAGAAGGAAGCGATGAAGTATTAAAACTCGCTTTTGCTAAAACCAAAGCAGATAAGCTATTTTGGGGTGAGCAAACTATCGAACGTAAAAACGTTTGATTTATGACATAAATCACGATTTTAAATAAATTTTTGTTATCTACAGGATGTTTAAATTTATGAAAATAATAAAATTAATGACTATATTTATTATTTCTATGCCACTATTAGTTTATGCTAATTCGAAATACGCTGATTTAAACCAAAGAGAATTACGCAATTATTGTAGTAATAATACTCTTTCAGAAGCAGAACTGACTGAATGTTTAGAAAAAATTTTTTATACCAGTCAAGCTGAGTTAGATAAATCGCAGCAGAATTTTTTTAATACACTTTCAAATTGGGATGAAGACAAAGAGTATATCGTAATTTCAAAAAATAAACTTAAAAAAGCTAATAAAGAATTTATTAAATATCGTGATTTACAGTGTGACTTTGCTTATTCGTTAGGGGGCGGAGCAATTGATAATGCTCTAAATATGTATAAATTCTCTTGTCTAGCCGAACTAAATTTTCAACGAGCAAAACAACTTGATCTTTATCGGTCTAATTGATTGTTACTGTTATAGAATTTTTTTACTTATTATATCTAAGTAAAGTTAGGTATTGTTATTCTGAGTATGTAATAAGACATCCAACAAAAGATTGAAATGTTATGAAATTAACTTTTTTAGGAACAAGCGCAGGTTTACCAACCGCTGAGCGCAATGTAAGTAGTATTATGCTCGATCTCCGACAAGAGAGAGGGCGATTATGGCTTTTTGATTGTGGTGAGGCGACTCAAATGCAAATGCAGAAAGCAAAATTTAGCTTAGCCAAATTAGAGATAATTTTTATAACACATTTACATGGTGATCATCTGTTTGGTTTACCGGGTGTTTTAACTACACGTTCATTAATCCAAAATCAATCAGAACTAACTTTGGTTGGCCCCAAAGGCATCAAACAATTTATTCAAACTGTGATTGATATTAGTTATTCTTGGCTAACTTATCCTTTAAACATTATTGAACTTGAGCAAGATGGTTTAGTATTTGAAGATACTAAATTTCGGGTTGAAGCCAAATTATTAGCGCATCGAGTACCTTGTTTTGGTTATCGTGTTGTGGAAAGGGATTTGCCACCTATCTTAGATATCAACAAATTACAGCAAGATAATATTAATACGGGTTCACATTATGCCTATTTAAAAGAAGGCAAAACAGTAACACTAGCTGATGGTCGTGTCATTGATGGTCGTAATTATCTTGGTGATTTTAAGCAAGGGAAAAAATTGGCTATTTTAGGTGATACAATACCTTGTGATGCTTCAATTGAATTAGCTAAAGATGTTGATGTACTTGTCCATGAAGCAACGCAAGAAGATGCATTAGAACAAAAAGCAATTGAGCGAGGTCATTCTACCACGGTTCATGCGGCGATGATTGCTAAACAAGCCAATGTTAAAAGATTGATTATGACGCATATAAGCCCTCGATATTCCCTTAATGACAATGCCAAATTAGTTAATGAGGCTAAGAACATTTTTAACCATACAGAAATCGCAACTGATTTTGCCACGTTCCAAATATAAAAAATATGCCGACATTATCGGCTAGTTTGCTGATATTTCAGTCAGCAATAAAATTTTGCAAGAAAAGCTAATTGAGCCTAAAAATTATAGATTTTTGTGAAAAATATTCAGGAGTCTATACCGTTTCATTTTTTATTCAGAATAAAATCATTAAATACCAATTACATTAGAAAAAATTAATAAATATGCCGTATATTTATTAACTTTTTAGTCATAGTAGATTTATTTAGTAATAAGCATGAATGAACTTTAATGATCTATTTTAAATTAGCATTCCTAATTTTTTCATCCAATTCACATAATCATCTGCACTTTTATCGATATCTTTTTGTGTAATTTTATCTGGATAGTCTGGCTCATTATTTGCACCATAAATTGCAAAAATGGGTTGATAATCAGCCTGAACGTAATTTATTGTTAATTCAAAAGGGCTGAGAATTTGCTCAAGTGTATATTTATAATGTCCGGTTTTAGAATAGTCCGCTTTCTTTATACCTGCCGAAACCGCTAAACCTACTTTTTTACTTCTTAATTTATCGCCCATGGCACCAAATGCCCATCCATAGGTGAAAACTTCATCCAACCATTGTTTTAATAATGGTGGACAATTAAACCAATATATCGGAAATTGAATTACTAAATTTTGATGATTTTCAATTAAGTTTTGTTCGAAACTAGAGTCTATTTTATAAGAGGGATAGTAAGAATATAAATCATGTATGGTTATTTGTTCATGATACTGATTTAATCTATTAATCCAACATCGGTTAACACTTGAAGAGGCTAAGTGAGGATGAGCAACAATCACTAAAGTGCGTTTCATTGTTAAATATTCCTTCTATATTATTATCAATAATTAAGTCATACTAATATTAATACGATTAATTTTGAAGTACGGTAATTACCGTTATGTACTATCTTTATGGAAAGTGTCAACATGGAAAATCATCATTGTGCCGAAGAGCATTTTGAGAATAGTGGATTTAATTACACACTCTCAATGATTCGAGGTAAGTATAAAATTGTGATTCTTTATTGGTTAAACGAGAATCAGCCAACAATGCGATTCAATGAACTTAAACGAAGCATTAATAATATTTCTTTTAAAACACTGAGTAATACCCTAAAGGAGATGGAAAAAGATAAATTAATTTTTAGAAAAGAATATCCGCAAATTCCACCTAAAGTGGAATATGGGTTATTAGAACGAGGTAAATCTTTAGTTCCTATTTTAGATATGCTTTGCCAATGGGGAAATAATCATAAAGATGACCCATTATCATAATCTGAAAAAACTTTATTCGCCGACATGGTCGGCGTATTTATATGACTAAAGACAGAAATCTTTAATTAAATTTTCAATAGTTAATTTTGTCGGTTTTATAAAATCCATCGAAATAAATTCGTCAGGTTGATGAGCTTGTTCAATCGATCCTGGTCCTAAAACAATGGTTGGAGCAATTTGATTTAAATAGGGGGCTTCAGTACTGTAATTAACGGTTTGTGCTTGATGACCGACTAATTTTTCAATGTGTTGTAATGCTGGATGATCTTTTTTACACTCATAGCCTGGAATTGGTGAGACTTCATATTCTACTGCTATACGATTAGGGTATTTATCCATCACAGGTTGCAATGCTTCACATAATGCATTATAGAGCGAATCAACATCATTATTTGGTAATACCCGTATATCAATAATTAATTCACAACAGCCGCATATACGGTTTGCTGCATCGCCTCCATGAATTACACCTAAATTTAGAGTTGGGTAGGGCACACTAAAGCCTTCATTATGATATTGTTCTTTAAATTTTTGTTTAAGGAGCAATAAACGTTCAATGACTAAATGCATAATTTCGATAGCGTTAATACCTTTGTCTGGATCGCTTGAGTGACCAGATTTACCAATAACTTTAATTGAATTAGATAAAAATCCTTTGTGAGCACGGATAGGGATTAATGAGGTGGGTTCTCCAATGATGGTACAATCAGGTTGTAATTGTGTTTGTCGGGCAAAAAACGATGCGCCCGCCATTGAAGTTTCTTCATCGGCAGTGGCAAGTACATAGATTGGTTTAGTCAGTTTTTTTAGGTCTATATCTCGTAATGCATCTAAAATAAAAGCAAAAAATCCTTTCATATCAGCAGTACCAAGTCCATATAAATTGTTATTTTCTTCGGTTAATTTGAAAGGATCTTTTGTCCATTGTCCTTCATCAAAAGGGACAGTGTCACTATGGCCACTGAGTAATAATCCACCTTGTGTACTATTTTCATCATTGGTATACGTTGCCAGCATATTATATTTATCGCGAGTATTCGGAACGGGTTGTATATCGATAGTAAAGCCTAGATCCGAAAACCACGATGCTAATTTTTCGATGAGAATTTTATTGGAGTAATCTAATTTTTCATTAGTAACATTGCTAATTGTTGGGGTTGAGATAAGTTCATTATATAGTGTTAAAAAAGATGGAAGAGCCATAGAAATCACCTTAAAAAAATAGTCAATATGTCCTTTTACAAGGTGATAAGAATAGCACTTAGATGATTATTTGCATATCAGGGTATTTAAAATAATAATTTAAATTCAAATTTTTAACATTTCTTGCTGTTAACTATTGTGTTTATTTTATTTATAAAGAACTTTTGTTATTATTTAAACCATATGGATAAAGTTTACAAAAATTTATTATTCATTTAGTCTTTATAAAAAATTAATTATATTCAAACAAGGCATTATTCATGAAAAATATTAGCAAGAAATGGATCATTATCGCTCTTATCGTTGTCGCGCTTCTGGTGGTTTTGTGGCAACAATTCAAAACCGATGGTTATGGGCCCGATTTTATCAGTGGTAATGGGCGTATAGAAGCAACCGAAATCAACATATCTACAAAACTAGCAGGTAGAATTGAAAAAATTAATGTTGATGAAGGTGAATTTGTCACAGCAGGTCAGCCTCTCGTTATCATGCAAACTGATACTTTGCAAGCTAAGTTAAATGAAGCTCAAGCACAGCATCGACAAGCAATGAGTAATGAAGCTACATCAAAAGCTCAAGTTGCCTTAAAAATGAGTGATAAAGTAGCTGCGTTAGCAGGCGTTACTCAAAAAGAAAGTGATTTAGATATTGCGAATAAACATTTACAAAGAACGGCTACACTTTATCAAAAAGGTGCCATTTCAGTTCAACAATTTGATGATGATACCGCTAAAGTTAATAGCGCAAAAGCCGCTTTAGATTCCGCTAAATCCCAAGTAGCGGCTGCCGATGCAGCAATTGAAGCTGCGCAAGCAGGCGTGGAAAGTGCTCAATCAGAGATAAACGTAGCTCTAGCAAATATTAGACAAATTCAGGCTGATATCGATGACAGTACTTTAACTGCACCTGTCGATGGACGTATTCAATATCGTATCGCTCAACTTGGTGAAGTCTTACCTTCTGGTGGTAAAGTTTTGAATTTGGTCAATTTATCAGATGTTTATTTAACATTCTTTTTACCTGAAACCATTGTAGGTAAAGTCGCTATTGGTGATGAAGTTCGATTAGTTCTTGATGCTTTACCTGAAAAAGCCATTTCTGCCAAAATTTCATTCGTATCAAGTGTTGCACAGTTTACGCCTAAAACTGTAGAAACAAAAGATGAGCGTCAAAAGTTGATGTTTAGAGTAAAAGCACAATTAAGCCCAGAACTTTTAAGATGTTATATTACCTACGTTAAAACAGGTCTTCCTGGTGTTGCTTGGGTAAGACTTGATCCTAATACGGAGTGGCCTTCAGAGTTATCTGATGTTGCAAAATGCCAAACAAAATAATTGGAGATAGCAAATGTCAGAATCGGATAAAAAGGATTTAGCTTTACTTGCTGAAGGCAAAGCCCTTGATGATGCTGTAGTAAATGTTAGTAATGTAACCTTAAAATATAAAAAGACTTGTGCACTCAATGATATCAGTATTGCAATCCCACCAAGATGTATGGTGGGATTGATTGGACCTGATGGGGTAGGTAAATCCAGTCTATTATCATTGATTTCAGGAGCACATGTTATCCAAGAAGGATTAGTGTACGTTCTTGATGGTGATATGAAAGATAAATCACATCGAAAAAACGTTTGTACACGCATTGCTTATATGCCACAAGGATTAGGCAAAAATCTCTATCCTACACTTTCAGTTGAAGAAAATTTACAATTTTTTGCTTGTCTATTTGGTAATGACGCAGCGGAAAGACGACGCCGTATTGACGAATTAACTAAAAGTACGGGCTTATATCCTTTTTTATCCAGACCAGCGGGTCGCCTTTCAGGTGGTATGAAACAAAAGGTCAGTTTATGTTCTGCCCTGATTCATGACCCTGATTTACTTATTCTTGATGAACCAACTACGGGTGTTGATCCTCTTTCTCGTGCCCAATTTTGGCAATTAATCAATAAAATTCGTGAACAACGACCGCAAATGAGCGTGATTGTTGCAACGGCTTATATGGATGAAGCGCAAAACTTTGATTGGTTGGTTGCAATGTATGGCGGTAAAATTCTTGAAACAGGCACTCCACAAGCATTATTAGCCAAAACAGGTAAAAATAATTTAGATGATGCCTTTATTCAGTTAATGCCAGAAGATGCTAGGGAAGGTTATGAAGCCGTCGAAATCCCCCCATTAGCCATAAATCAAGATTTACAAGTTGCAATTGAAGCTAAAGACTTAACTAAACAATTTGGCGATTTTATTGCAGTTGATCATGTTAATTTTTCAATTAAACAAGGTGAGATATTTGGCTTTTTAGGATCAAATGGTTGCGGTAAATCAACAACCATGAAGATGTTAACTGGATTATTACCGATATCATCAGGCGAAGCATGGTTATTTGGTAAACCTGTCGATGCCAGTGATATCAATGTTAGACGTCATTTAGGTTATATGTCTCAGGCATTTTCGCTTTATAGTGAATTAACTGTTGAACAAAATCTCATTTTACATGCACGCCTATTTGGTATTGAAGAGAGCAAAATACCTGCAAGAGTTAATGAACTACTTAAACGTTTTGGTTTAGAAAATGACGTTAAAAGTTTGCCTGAAAGTCTACCTTTAGGTGTTAAACAAAGGCTTTCTTTATCGGTTGCGGTGGTTCATAATCCTGAAATTCTTATTTTGGATGAACCTACCTCTGGGGTCGATCCCATTGCTCGTGATGACTTTTGGCGTTTGATTATTGAGCTTTCTCGAAAGGATAAAGTAACCGTATTTATTACCACCCACTTTATGAATGAAGCTGCTCGATGCGATAGAATTTCATTAATGCATGCAGGTAAAGTATTAGCCAGTGATACACCTGATAATATTATTCATTCTAAAAATGCGAACACTCTGGAAGAAGCTTTTATCCGTTATTTAGTTGATGCTGGTGCAGATGATACAAATATGGATGAAAAAGAGAGTGAAACCACCAAAACCGTAACTAATGAACCCGTTAAGGTAACTCAAGATACCCATCATCTACAAGGATTTAGCTTGACTCGTATGATTGGTTGTTTATGGCGTGAAACATTAGAATTATCACGTGATCCTTTGCGTGCTTTATTAGCCTTTTTAGGTTCGGCAATCTTAATGCTGGTTATGGGTTATGGTATCACCATGGATGTACAGGATTTAAGATTTGCAGTGTTAGATCGTGATCAAAGTATTATCAGTCAAAATTACACTCTAAATCTTTCAGGGTCTAAGCGCTATTTTATCGAAAAACCACCCATCCTTGATTATGATGACATGGATCAAAGAATGAGAAGTAATGAGATCTCTTTAGCTATCGAGATACCGCCTAATTTTGGACGAGATATACAACGCGGAGATCCCGTTAACATCGGTATTTGGATTGATGGTGCTATGCCATCTAGAGCAGATACGGTTAAAGGCTATGTGCAAGGTATGCATCTTGCTTGGTTAAGTGAAAAGATAAAAACAACAACTGGAACAGAATCGAGCTCATTGGCGAACATTGAAACTCGATATCGTTATAATCCTGATGTTAAAAGTTTACAAGCAATGGTTCCGGCTGTAATTCCAATTCTATTATTAATGATTCCATCTATGTTAGCAGCCTTATCTGTTGTTCGTGAAAAAGAGATGGGATCAATCATCAATTTATATGTTACTCCTGTTACAAGAACTGAGTTTTTATTAGGTAAGCAAGTTCCTTATATTGTTATTTCGATGCTTAGCTTCTTATTACTCCTAATTATGGCTATCACCATATTTGATGTGCCGATAAAAGGAAGCTTCCTGACCATATGTTTAGCTGGATTAGCTTATTGTATTATTGCAACAGGATTCGGATTGCTTGCTTCGACAGTAACACGCAGTCAAGTCGCGGTTATATTTTTAACTACGGTTGGTACGATGTTACCTGCAATACAATTCTCAGGATTACTCAATCCAGTAGCATCTTTAGAGGGTATTGGGCGATATATTGGTGAAGTTTATCCAACAAGTCATATGCTTGTTATTGCGCGAGGTGTTTTCAATAAAGCATTAGGACTTTTTGATTTACATAACTCAATATTTGTATTACTCATTACCATTCCGATTATACTTGGTGCAAGTATATTTCTTCTCAAGAAACAAGAAGGATAGATATTATGCAAGGTTTTATTAATATTTATCGCTTAGGTATTAAAGAATTATGGGGATTAATTCGTGATCCAATCATGTTATTTTTAATCGCCTACTGTTTCACAATTGATATTTATTCTGCTGCAACAGCAACTTCTGATTCGCTTCATCACGCTTCGATAGCCGTGGTTGATGAAGATGATTCGCCTTTATCAAGGCAAATTATTGCAGCATTTTATCCACCAATGTTTAATAAACCCGTTAAATTACATTCAATGGATGTTGTCGATCGTGGAATGGATACAGACAGTTATACCTTTGCATTAAATATACCGCCTAATTTTCAACGCGATGTTTTAAATAATCAAAGTCCTGAAATTCAACTTAATGTTGATGCAACGCGAATGGGGCAGGCGTTTGTTGGAAATGGCTATATTACTCAAATTGTGAATAACGAAATAACAAAATATTTTAATCAAATTGATAAACCAACCAGTTTGCCAGTTAACATTGAAGTTCATGCTGCATTTAATCCAAATTTAACTCGGTCTTGGTTTGGTTCGGTTGTTGAAATTATTAACATTGTTACTACTTTGTCGATTATTTTGACTGGTGCTGCTTTAATGAAAGAACGTGAACATGGCACGATCGATCACTTGCTTTCAATGCCAGTTACACCATTTCAAATTATGATCTCAAAAGTTTGGTCTATGGGTCTTGTCGTTCTGGTTTCAACATGGGGAGCACTTTTACTGGTTGTTCAAGGTTGGCTTAATGTACCGATTGAGGGATCGATTACTCTATTTTTGATTGGTGCTGCTCTGCACTTATTCGTGACAACGTCACTTGGTATCTTTATGGCTACCGTCGCTAAATCAACAGCACAGTTTGCAATGTTATTCATTTTAATTCTTTTGCCGTTACAGATGCTTTCTGGGGGTAGTACGCCACGTGAGAGTATGCCTGAAGTGGTTCAAAATATTATGTTGTTTGCTCCTACTACTCACTTTGTTGAATTAGGACAAGCAATTTTATATCGTGGTGCGGGTTTAAGTGTGGTCTGGACTTCCTATGCTTGGCTATTAGCCATTGGTTGTGTGTTCTTTCTCATTGCCCTTAAGCGTTTCCGTAGTTCAATTGTCAATATGGGATCATAAGATCCCATATCTTCATAATATGACAAAATGATTTATTTTGTCTCTTTTTGACTTGTTATTCTTTTTCATCACTATTACTGCAATAGACGCATGTTTTTATGCATACAAAAGGTATCTACACAGAATAAGATTTCGGTAATATTAAATCACTACATCTAATTTATAACCATAATAAGATCTGTCATTGATTTTACAATACAGTTAAAAAAACTATAATAAATTAATTTGTTATAGCAAACTAACTCAAGCATTTTTGCATAACAAAACGTACAATATCTTTAATAAAAAATCTAAATATAACTTTTTAGAACTAGGCAATAATATTCAACATAAATAGATTATTTGAGTCTATTTCAAAAAACAATGAATCATGATTTTGAATAGAAATGTTACTTATTGATACAAATTTGAAATAAAAAGGTACAATATTTGTATCCATCTCAAATAGATGGATATGTATATTTTCTTATTAATTATCAATTAGTAAGCATTGAGAAATAGTGCAAATTTCATCATGTTATGCGACTTGTTAATCTTAATTTTAAGGTTATGTAAGTAAATTGAAATATTTTGTTAATAAAATGAATTTAATTGTGATTTTTTTCACAAAATTACTTGTTATAATTTAGCCACATATCGCAAATGAGGTTGAGTATTAAATCATACCAACATAGTAGTTTGGGATAGGGTATTTATAGTAATACTGTCATTTTATGGATATTTTGATAGTGTAAAAAAATCAGTATTAATCCTTTTAGTTTAAAAGGAATTAGTTCTAAAAGGAGTTAGTTCTAAAGGGAAATAGTTCTAAGGAAAAATATCTGATTTAATTGATATCAAAGTAAAGGTCATTTTTGGCTTATTACCCATGGATGATTGGTATCAATAAAAACCTTTGCAATTTTGCCATGGAAGGCATTATTGCAAAATCTAACATAGTTTTGTTACTGTTCATTAACTTTTTTTGTATAAATCCGAATCTCACTGATACTATTTGTATAGAATTTTGATATTAACTGTTCTTAGAATAAATAATTATAATTCTACATGAATAGGGTAATTTGTTGATAACTGATTTGCAGTTATCTATTTGTGTTTAAAAATTTATCTTTAAAAATACTGATATTTTAAAATGATAAAAATTTTTACTTAGACTAACTTTATCCAACAAATATTGTATATTAAAAAAATCCCAATTTAATGGGATTTTTTATATTAAAAAACGATTAAATTCGTTTGGTATTTTTTAATTCTTTTGGTGATAATCCAAAATAAGCTCTAAATCGTTGAGAAAATCGAGCGGTAGATGAATAGCCAACCATTGTGGCAATGTGTTCTGTTGAAAGGCTTGATGTTTGTAATAAATGAAGTGCTCGTCCCATTAACACCTTTTCTTTTATTTTTTGGATATTTTCCCCTTCAAACTTTAATTTGCGATATAAAGTCGCTTTACTCATGCAGATTTCTTTACTCACATCATCTATTGTAATTTTTTTATTGTCGTTTCTTTTAAATATTTCGATAACTTTTAGGGTAGTTTCTTTTTGACCAGGAAGGTAAGCTAAATTCGGATATCCTGAATTAGCCAATAAATTGATGATCTCTTTTCTTCGGTTTTCTATTATATCTTCTGTTGCCCAATCTAAACATTCAACAAGTTGAGATATACATTTGTATAAGGCGCTATTAGCTTTACCGAATGTGTATGTTTCAGATTTGTTAGTATTATTATTTATTAAATTATTATCAAAATCAGAAAATTCAAATTCAACGAGTACCGCAAGATAATTGGTATTGGCAGGAATATTTCGCATATTCATTGTTTGTACATCAGTAAAAAAAACAAAATTACCTACGTTACACGCGACTTTTGTTTCGTTACCAACGATTTTACAACCATTTAATACAACAACAAGCAGTGGTTTTAATATCGGTATATTAGAGAGATCCTGTTGTTGTTTTGATTTATAAGTTGAAACACATTTTTTATGATTCAGTGTAGTACTTAAAGTTTTGAGTCTTTCTATTTCTAATTCTGTATCTTTCATCCTAATCAATCCGTTCTTATGTTATGGTCACTTATTGAGGATATTCAATATCCATCGCTAGAATATATGTTACTCGTTTGCTTATTATATATAATAATGATTACTATTTTTAGTTATTTATTTCACTAATGGTAATTCATTCCAATGAGTAGTATAACGCTTGCTTAATAATTGACGTTTTATTTGCCAAGGAGCAGACTTTTGTATTCCCCCTAATTGGATCGTATTTTTACCCATTTTTTGATTAATGGTATCAATTGTTTTCATAAGTTTGTCATTTCTATGCAGCGATGGATTTATTAAAGGTGTTGTGAAAAAGTCTGGTTGAGAATGGCTGTTTTTAATTTTTAGGTCCAATAACATTACCCCTGATTTCATAAATAAAAGATCTTGCTTATATATTGCCAGCAAACCTTTTTGTGCTGCGTGAATAATTAATCGTGAGTCATCTGTTGGAAAAGAAAGTGGTACTACGATTGATGGATGATATTGATTTGAATTGTCACAAAAGCGATTCGTTTTTAAAAAGACTAGAATAGCGCTAGCGACAGATTGTTGTTGTCTAAGCTTTTCAGTTGCACGGCTTGCATGCAGACGAATCGCTTCTTGTAAATCAAATAGTGTACTCGTTAAGCGACCAAAACTGCGTGATATCATGATGTTTTTCTTCGGAGTGGATAGGTCATCTAACTCAATACAGTTAATACCTTGTAATTCTAATACGGTCCGTTCTAGTGTTACCGAAAAGTTATTTCTAATATATTTTAGATTAGCTTGACGCAGATCCCATGCAGTATGAATATTGATTCTATTTAATTTGTTTGCGATATGTCGACCTACGCCCCAAATGTTATTAATTGAAAATGTTTCTAATATATTTTTTAGTGATTTTTCATCTGTGGGTAAACAATAAACATTTTGATAAATGGCTTGTTTTTTGGCTATATGATTAGCTAACTTTGCCAATGTTCGCGTTGGAGCAATACCGATACTAACAGGAATACCTGTATCTCGTTTTACAACATTTTTTATTTTTAAACAATGTGCTGTTATATCTGTAAATCCATCTAGTTGAATAAAAGCTTCATCAATAGAATAAAGCTCAATACTCGGAGTATGGTTTTGTACAGTATCAAAGACCCGCTGGCTCATATCACCATAAAGTTCATAATTTGAACTTAGCAAAATTATTTGTTTACGAATTTTAGATGGGATCTGATAAGCCGGCATCCCCATAGGTACTAATGGTTTTAATTCATTTGAACGCGCAATAACACAGCCATCATTATTGGACAAGATCCCAATTGGTTTTCCTTCTAATTTAGGATTAAAAACGCGTTCACATGAAGCATAGAAATTATTGCAATCAATTAGGCCGATCATACATGTGCTCTTTTTCGTAATGAATGGATGGTATGTATAACAATTCCCCAAATATGAACATCTTTCCCCACTAAGGGAATTGGCGGATAAAGAGAATTACCTGACAATAAATGATGTTGGTTATCGAATATTCCAAGACATTTGCATGTTAACTCACCATCAACTGCGGCAACTACAATATCACCGATTTTAGGCTCCAAAGAACGATCAACAACTAACAAATCACCACTAAAAATACCATAATCGATCATAGAATCGCCTACGGCTTTAATATAATAGGTTGCGCTAGGATGCTTTACTAAATGTTCAGTCAAATCAAGTTTCGTTTCCAAATAATCATCTGCAGGGGATGGAAATCCAGCTCTTACTGGCGTATCAATTAAAGTTAAGTAATTTTTATCGGCAGTATTAACCATGCCAAGTACAATACAATTATTACGCAAGTACGTTCTCCTTAAAATTAACATATAAATCTATTTCGTTGTGTTATGGACATAGGGTTATAAACATATTAAAAAACGAATGCATGTATAAATATACAGTATAAAATGGCTGATTCAAAAATTTTCGACTGTAAAAAAATAGAAATTGAGCAAAAAAACGCAATTGATATTAAGCCACAGCTAACATTTTTGGGCTTTCCAATTTTTATGGGATTAAAAATAGTAGGGCAAAGATAAGCAATTTTTAAATTAAAAATAGTCCAAATGACATTATTGATTTTGTCATGTCACATAAATTGCTTACATTGTATTAATTATTCATTAATAGTTTAAAAACATAATTCACTATCTGTTATGTTAATTATTTATCTTGATAATATAAAGATCAGTAATCACGTGTTGTTGTCATGCTTTTATATAAACAAATTAAATCAGTTTTTTAACTATAAAATCAGTAGCTTTTTATTGTTAATAAAGTGCTATAAAAAGCAGCAAAACAAAAGGATTAACGGGCAAATTAACTTTTACCATAATTTAACACGTGTTTTCTCTGTGATCTTATTTGTTGATTTTTATGAAATAAAACTTCGCTGTTTAGTGGCGTCAAATCAAAATTGAATGATTTTTTATTCTTTTTAAGATAGGTTGCAGACCTTGCTTAACACAAGTTAAAAAAGAATAAGTATAATACCGCGCAATTTACAGAATTTTCCATTTGATATAACAAAGGTTGACATATTAACAATGTATTCAGTTAAGCTTACATCATGTAAAACAACATTAAGCAATATAGAATTTCAAAAAACAGACATGCACTTTTACATGTAATAAATACATTCAACTTTGTTATCCGCTTTAGCTCGGTCTAAAAAAAATCTAATCAAAAGTTACCGAACAATTACCGAATTTGTATTTCAAGTAATATTATTTTAGGAGTTTTAAAAAAATGAATCTAATCTGGTCTGCAGTTGGACAAGTTGTAAGTTCTTGTCTTCCGGTTTTTTTACTTATTTTTCTTGGTTGGCTGTGTGTACAGCAAGGAATATTTACGAAAGATTCTAAAAAATTATTATCTGGACTTGTATCTAACTTTGTATTCCCAGCATTACTATTTGTGCATACATCACACGCTAAACCATCGCAAATATTCAATGGTATTTGGATGATTGCCTTTTTCTGCACGATGTCATTTTTATGGATCGTTTGTTTCTTAGTGAATAAATACGTTCTACATAAAGATCTCAAATCAACAGCCATGAGTTCAATGTTATGCTGCTTCCCAAATATGGGTGGAATGGGGGTTCCGTTCTTAACGTTAATGTTAGGCGCCTCATCTACAATTTCTGTTGCAGTCGCTAACTTTGTTGTGGCATTGTCATTAATTCCTATGACCATTTTTCTATTAGAATTATGTGACACCAAAATATCAGGTGGTAAAGTAACGGGTGCAATGGTTTTTAGTGCAGTAAAAAGTTCACTGATGAAACCAATGTTCTTAGGTGTGATTCTTGGTTTAGTGGTGAGTGTGACTGATGGTACGACTTGGATGCCACACTTTATATTTAACACTTTCGATATCATGTCTAATGCTTGTAACTTCATTTCGTTAATTGCAGTAGGTGTGGGTATCTATGGTGTTAAATTAAAAATGTCAAAACCACTTATGATCAACGTAGTTTTGAAAAGCTTCTTTACACCAGTTGTTGCGTTAATTGCTGTACATCTATTTGGTATCACAGGAATGGAGGCAGAAGAATTAGTTTTCTTACTTGCAATGCCAACGGCATCAACAGCGGTTATTTTGGCTTATAACTGGAATGTTGAACAAGAGCATGCATCAAGCATTTTCTTTGCTTCAACCGTTTTATCAATTTTTATTTTACCAACATTATTACTCATCATGGAATATACCATTCCAGGTGTGCAATAAGCATTTATAATCGATCCGAACCGCCTCATTTAGCTTGTCTAAATGGGGCTTTTTTATTGGTTTTATTTTTTATTATCATGTTTTCAATATTAATAAAAATTGCCATTCCTTAGTTTTCTTTGTGTTTTTATTTATGTTTTAACTTCTTTATTAAAAATAAAATCCGTCTGAAAGTGATCAGAATTTTTTATCCTTTTATAATTAAAGCTAAAAGAACAACATTAAATAACAAAACATCAATGTAATCATTTTATTATTTAAAATTACGGAATAATTGTCTAACTATAAATGGATGAAGTATAGAAACGGGTATCATATATAATTTTCCCCAAAAGTTATGATTATTAACTGAAGCAATAAGATACAACATATTAGTCTTCTCCGTATTATTAATAATCCGTAAGCATAGACAAACATCAAGATGCGAGTCTTTTACCTGTAATGTGAGTTTATCTTCAGCTTGTTCAATAATTGTAAAAAAATGGAGGGTATTTGAAGTTTCAAGATTGTGATGGTGTGGCTCAGGCTTATTAAATCCATGAACAGGTTTAATTCCAACTAATCTAACTAAAAAATCTCTTATTTTAAATAGAAACTCTAACCATTTAGGCTGATAAGATGTCATTATTTTATAAGCATCAAGCGCCGTAATATTTTTTGCTATGGCTATTGTTTGATAATCTAAATAATCTATTTTTTCGCCAACTAAGGTAATATCGTTAGGCAAAACAGCTAATATTTGTTGAATATGCTTTTTTTTCATTTTTCTATATTGGATACGTTAATTTAAATTTCTAGCAAAATAACTCAATTTAAACAGTGAATTAATTTAAGAAAAATACCTAATATGGATTATGTAATATTGTTATTATGACACTATACCGTTACTTTTCCTAGCAAATGATAAATATCTTTCATTGAATTATTTCTATTCAAAAAATTCTTTTTTTCTTAATTTTGCTAATAATAACGTTAAACCTCAAATATATAAAAAAGAAGGGAGTTCTGTAATATTTTTAGAATTAAATTCAGTAGCTATTTATTAATATCATTTATAGTTATAAATTAAATTTTATGAATTTTATTTAATGAAATGGTATAGACTCCTGAATATTTTTTACAAAATCAACATTAACTTATTAATATAATTATATTTTTATATTAATTTAAATCTAATTATTCAATATTGCCTAAATTCTATTCATTATCTTAGTAATAGTTTTAAAAAATATTTTTGTTGTTATGTTGTCACTTATTTTGTCAAAAAGCTTTAGGTTATGGCTATGATTGAGTAAAAATGATTTTTTAGATACAAATCTTAATAAAAATTCGGTGCAAAATATTCAATAAAAAATCTGGAAAATCCAAGTTCTGTTAATCCTTTTTTGATCAATTTTAAGCAACAAATGTTAATTGTATTTTATGAATCATTTTAATTAGTTATCTATCACAATTAAATTTATAGCATTTTTTTAAAGATATAAAAGATTTTTTAACCGCCTGTAGTTTATACAGATTTTTAAAGAGTAATATAATAATACCTGTAGATAGATTAATGATTATCAATGATATTATGTAAAGAGTTTCAAATATTTCTTATTAATAACAAAAATAGCAATGATAGCCATTAAAGCGCTAAAGAATGCGACAAAATAGTTAAAATATTCCGCTAGTGTCATAGAGAGAGAAGAACCAATAATTTCAGAAAGTAATAGAGTACTTTGAAATACGGCGTAATCAGTAGCTGTTTGTTTGCTTTGTTTAGCATAAATCATGGTAAAGGTATAGATACTTACATTAATAAATCCTATACCAATTCCCAACAACGTCATTGATATGATAACCGTAACTGCATTAATATAACTTGGGTAATAATCCAGTACACTCCAGCTAAAAACTAACGATGTAACTAGACTAAAACCTAATTTTAAAGTATAGCTAGGGGGATGTTTTTTTAATAAATAGGCAGCGAGTATGCAACCTAATATCATTGTTAAATAACCGCCGATACCTGTATATAGTCCTACATCACTAACCGATAAGCCACGATCTAAAAGAATCAACTTAGACATGGTTAAAATAACTGAGCCAGCAAACGGTACGAGTAGTACCAGAAATAACATTGAATAAGCCTTTGGTCTTTTAAAGAAGAGGCCAATTTTAGCTCGAGGTTTAGGTTGTGAAGTGTAAAATAATTTAGGCTCTTTCCATAATAGTAGTTGTGCAATTGAAAAAATAATAATTACAACGAGTAATAAAATACTGTAAGTTTTTCCTAAGTAGTCATAACAAATACTAACACCTGCACCACCAATTAACATACCCATAATATTACCCATCACTTGAATACTATTAATTTGCGTAATGGTGTTGATTTGTGCTAAGTCAGCAGCTAAACCATCAGTAGCAATATCTTGAGTGGCAGAAATAATACAAGATAAAATAATAATACCAATTAATTGGTTGGTAGTATCTTCAGTAAATGGAGTAAAGGCAATTACGGTAATTAATATCGCTAATAAAAACTGCATAGGTAGTAGCCAAGTTTTACGATAACCTATTTTATCCAGCCAATAATTTTCTACAAAAGGCGCCCATAGAAACTTAACTACCCAAGGTATTCCTGCTAGGGGAATTATTGCAATCACAGCCAGTGATACGCCTGCATCACGCAATAAAATAGGATAAGCATCAAACGCTAAACCAACTGGAATACCTTGAATAATGTAGAGTTGGGCAATTATAAATAGAAAATAAGGCCGGCGGTTACTGCGAGTATTTTGGTTATTCATAAAGCATTTTCATAAATCTTTTATTTTTAATAAATCTATAAAAGAGGGTATTTTTACTGCTAAAAAATTATATGAAATAGTAGCTTTATTTTATTGTAAATGCAAATGATATTTGTTATCGTTTACGAGTTGTGAAGGAGCATATATGCATTTAGATGAAATATTAAAAAATTATAGGTCTGATAATCATGTCAATGGTTCTAGCTATATAGAGCTTCAGCCTGGCTTATCTGTGAGTGTGGTAACAGCAGAGCATTTAAATGCAGTAGATGTTTGTAAAAAATTTCCTAGTTGTAATAATCATGTATGTTTTAACTGCCAATTACAGGGTAAATTACAGGTGCAAATTAAAGATCGGCACTTTAGCACCCATAAAGGCGATTTAATCTTTGGTTTTACTGGTGGTGAAAACTTTTGCTTACAGCATTCTGATGATTTTTGTAATGTAGAAGTCATGGTAATGCCAAAATTATTAGAAGTATTGCTTGGCGATATCGATTTTCAATTTTCTTGTTTAGATCATAATATGAACTTTTTTTTACACCATCATAAGTTAGAGGCTAATAAAAATGTGCTATCTTCAGCAAGGCAACTGTACCATTTAATACGAAACACCGATTGTAGAGTGACTAACAGATTATTGTTGTATTCTTATGTTTTAGAGTATTTAAATTGGTATTTTCACGCCTTTAATAGTTGTCTAGGAAAACAAGAATTTACCCAAAGAGAATACAAACAAATTAATGTTGCACATGATTATTTGTTAAAAGATTTAAGCAGTCCTCCTACGATTGATTGGCTGGCAAAACAAGTAGGAATGAATCAAAATAAGCTAAAAAAAGGCTTTAAAAAAGTATTTGGTAAAAGTATTTATGCTTATTTTTTAGCCGAGCGTATGAATAAAGCTAAACAGTTATTAGTAACTAATAGCGTAACTGAGACAGCGATTATAATGGGTTACAGCAATATTAGTCATTTTAGCTCAGCTTTTCGTAAGCAATTTGGGGTACTACCAAAAGAAGTACGCCAACAAAATGCTTACACAATCAATAATAGTGACTAGTTCAGCTATTATTGACTTTATTTGCTGTTTGTTTATCGGTTATTGACTGCAAATTTAAAAAAACATCTGCTTCACCATTCGCTTTTTGATGCCAATCAATGATTAAAGGTGTTTTCGATGCAATTCTGGTAAAAGCATAATGTTCCATTTCTCGAACTAAGTTAGCTAATTCAGGGCACTCAAGTTTATTAAAAACTTCAGCATAGATACATTGATCAATATGTATTTGATAACAATCTTTTGACAACATGGTTTGGCTATAATTTAAGATTCCTAATTGTTGGTAACTGTCTAAAAATGCTAACCAATATTGATATACAGCCTCTTCTGGACTAGTTAATAAAGCAAAGGCTTCAGCTTGAGGCCATAACCATTGCATTTCCATATCACCTGTATCTAAAAACATTTTACGATAAAGTGGATAAGCGATTTCTTTTCCTACCGTTTCACGAAATAAACTATAACCTGATGTAAACATCGTTAAATCTTTGATTAATTTTTTCCATTCAATACTCTTCTGGGCATATTGCTCGAGTTGTTTTTTCTGTTTTTTCCAACGTATAAGCATTTTGATAACAAAAGAAGTTAATTGAAAACTATTAAGTTTACTTTTTAAAGACTGCCATACTTCAGATTGAAATAAAAATTGTTTTTGTAAAAAAACCATTCTTGGGTGAACTTTATCTACTGTATACCAATTTTTACCGTAATGTCGGAGTGTTTGTACATTATAAATATTGGATTCTAACCAACCAAAATAGTTGTTTTGGTGTTTTAGTGCATCAGTATCTCCTGTACGCCAAGAAATACCTCTTTGCTCAAGCATTTGCACTAAACATTCTCGGGTAGTCGTTGATAAAAATTCAACAGGATAAACACCATTTTTTTCTTTCAATTTGTTATTTAACCAACAATCGATTACCGCACATGCCATTAATGCAGTGAGATCGTATGAAGAAATGCTACCCTGTAACATTATGCCTTGCTTGGGTTGGTTATCAGGAAATATACAGATATAAGTATCCGGATCGGCTTTGGGTTTATGCTTAATAGATTGACCACTGCTATAGAACTTTTTCGCCAAAAAGTTAATAGTTTTAGTACTAGGATTAAAGTTAGCGATAGCTTTTGCCATAGCTAAAGGAAAGAATTGAATATGAAAGCGACTATCAAAAGTAGTAATTGGAGCAAGTTGTTGGTCATAACGCTCACTGCTTAAAGAAATGACTTCGGGTGTGCCGTAGGGGATCATGGCTAAAGGTTTTTCTTGACCAAAGAAATGAAATTGATAGGGATCTTTTTTCCAAGGCGTCGCGATAGTTTGTAATTTACCTTGCTGAAAAACGGTTATTTTTTTTGTAAAGTTAGCAAGCATTGAGTAGGGGCTTGTTTTACCACCACCGTAAGCAGCGCCCATATATAATCTAGAACAGTAAGTCCCAGTAGTGGATTTTTTGGCTTGAGCCAGTTGCATTAACATTAAGGACGTAATACCGGGCGATAACCCCATACCTGTATAAATACTGCACTGTTTTTTTTGAGCAGCTGTATGTAAGGCTAATATGGCTTTGCTGGCACTGGCACTGTCATTAATATCAATACAATCAATTCCAGCATCTAAACACAGTTGATGAGGAGCATCTAATAAACGTTCCATAGGTCCCATTGCTAAAATAGCCAAATCGTAATTTTTTAATAGCTCTATGGTTTGTTGTTTATTATTAATATCAAGGGTAACAAAAGGGATATCCTTTTGGGTTAAAGTGTTTTGACGGCTTGCGCAATTTATGGAAATATCAGGATAACTTTGTTTTAAGTATTTTAAAATACGTTGTCCAGTTTCGCCGGTACCACCAATTACAATAATCTTTTTTGCGTGAGTGATAAAAGAAGAGATTGTCATCAAATTGCCTCCGTTGCAGTTAAAGTATTATGAGTTGTAGTACTAATCTGAATAATGTTTTCAGCTAGCAATTGATTGATAATAACTTCGCTAGGGATAGCTTCATGCAGGCTATAAGCACCTGCAACTACCGTATTTTCTAATAAATATTTAGCTGTGATAGCGATCACAGTACCCGTTGCAAGATAGGTATCGCCTGTTAGTAAATTGCCTTCAATAATTCTGCCGTCAACTAATTTAATATTACATTTAATAGAATAAATAGGTGATAGTTTAAGCATATCTTTGGCAGAAGCAGAGGCTAGCCTTTTCGCTGCTTTAGTGATTTTTTCTGGGGTTTTATAGTAACCAAACAATTTGGCGATGGCACAACTAAAAGCCGCTTTAGGACCAATATTTGCCCCCCATACTTTAAGGTTTGGAATTTTATAATGATTGGTTAATCTACGCAGTTCTTCTGAATAAATTAGCATAGTACTTACTTTACCAATAGGTTCAGCAAAAGTTTGTTTATTGGCGGCTTTAAAAAAAGGAACTTTAATCAATTTATTATTAGCGATATAGCAAAAGCCACGATTTTCGCCAAAATCACCTAAGCCGACAATAATATCCCATGCTGAGTTATAGCTCCAAGCATCACGACCAGCATAACAAACTTCCAAATTTTCGATAAGTTGCTTATCAGAATAATGAGTTATTAGATAATTGGGATAGACTCCTGATAAACCTGGCAGTAATCCTGCATTAATAATAAGTGGAACAGTTGAAGGTTTCGCCATTACTAATTGACTTAGATACTTTAATAATGGATCGTAACCACCAGCATCAATATAAGGCGTTCCCGTTTGATAACATATATCTGCAACAGTCGATCCCACTATTTGTGACGGACCAATGCAAGAAATCACCAAGTCAGCTTGTTTGCAATGATGGCTAAGTAGCTTTTTATCTAATGCATCAAATTGTAAACTTGTTAATCGGTTATTATCTAAAGATAATTGAGTGTTTCGAGTCACAACACTAATTTGACATTGGCTATGTTTTAGTAAATAGTCAATGACTGTTTTTCCTACTTTACCTGTACCACCTAGAATTAAAACATTAGAATAATTATTTTGCATAAATCATTTCCTGTTTGGTACTAGTCGGTTTATTAGCCGACTAGTTAAATTTAGTATCAGTAGCTATAAGCAAAACCAATCCCAACAGTTCTGCCTCTACCAGGTGAACCAATAGTTGCATCTGGTCCCCCAGCATACATAGCAGGTATGTAATATCCCCAAAGATCATAAGTTTTATTCAGTAAATTATCCCCCCAAATATAGACTTGTGCGTTAGTACTTTTAATACTAATTCGAGCATCTAGCTTGTTGTAAGGTTTCAAACCAAAGGTATTTTGTACATCGTTTTTGCGTGAACCAATATAGCGATTGCTAATTCTGGTTTCTAAATCTAATCCAGCAATATTAAGTGGCATGGTATGTCGTAACGTAATATTTGCATTCCATTTAGCTGTATCTGGAATAGAGTTATGCTTTTTTACCTCAGCCAGACTTTTATTTGGTGTGCCTACAATTTTGGCGTTGGTATAACCTAAACCACCAATAAGTTCTAAATTCCAAGGTGTTTTCCAAAAACCATCTAACTCAACTCCATAACTTCGGGTATCATAGTTTTCGACAACCGATACAAAAGTCGCAGGGTTGTATGCCATTAAGTGTTCGCGCTTAGTATTATTATGAAAAATAGCCGTATTTAATCCCAAAGTACTGCTATCATTTTCTAACTTTAATCCTGTTTCATAGGCGTTAACATAGGCAGATTTATAAGCTTGATCTGCTACTCCTAACGTTGCAAAGTCGGTACCTTGATCATTAAATCCTCCTGTTTTATAGCCACGCGAATAAAGTGCATAGAGAGTGGCATTGTCATTTAATATAAAGTTAAATCCAAAGCGTCCTGTTGTGTAGTGATCGGTTATTTTTTGTTTATCTAAAGCCGTTGCTGGCATGTTTGGTGCTGCGTTTTTGTAAATAGAGTTTGCATACCATTTTGCTCGGTAGTTTTTCTTTTCATAAGATTGGCGAATACCTGCTGTTAGTTTAAATTTATCCGTAATGGGGTAGCTTATCTCTCCAAATATGCCAACATTATCGGTTTCGAATTTTCTATGAATATCGGCATTTAAAGGATTAACCGGATAAAAAACATCAAAAACATCATAGGTATTGCGGTGACGGTCGTTCTTATAATAGTTAATACCCGCTACCCAAAAAATAGAGTCCTCTTGTTTAGATGAAATTCTAAATTCTTGGTTAAACAAATTCTCATGAGTGATAAACGACCAATTTGAAGGGGGTCTCATACCTATTAAATGATTATAAAGATCACCTTCATAAATCGGTGATTGAGTATCAATTTTTGTATGCGAATAGCCTGTAATAGACGTAAGCACACTGTTTTCTAATTCGTGCTCTACTTTGAAATTAAAACGATAGATTTTTTTATCACTTTTATCGCTGCTATTAGGGATATCTATTTTCGGATGATGACCATAGGGACGCATCATATACATATCATCCATACCCATAGCATCTTCAACTTCTGTAATAAATAGGATCGAAGTATTTTCAGACGGTTCCCATAGTAATGAACCTCTTGCCATCTTATTTCTGAGAATACTAACCGGTTCATTATCATAACGATTATCAATAATACTATCGGTTTCATCATAAAGTACGGCCAACCGTCCACTTAGTGTATCGGATAAGGGACCACTAATAACACCTTGAGTTAATTTATGGTTATCTTCGCCAAATTCTGTTTTAAAGTCTGCTTCCAAATAAAGGGTTGGTTTTTGAGAAATGATATTAATCGCACCCGCTTCACTATTTCGACCAAATAATGTACCCTGTGGACCTTTGAGCACTTCAACACGTTCCACATCTAATAAATTTAAAGTGGTGTTTTTAATCGATTGAGGCATACCATCAACAATAATACTTACTGAACTATCATCACCGCTCATGGGTAGCACCGAACCGACACCACGCATTCGAATTGATTTTGCACCGCCCATATTACTGATAACCTGTATTCCTACTGTATCATTTAAGGCTTTTTCTAGCGTGTTTTCTTGTTGTTCGACAATCTGTTTGTTATCAATCACATTAACCGTAAAAGGAATATCTTTGGCGGATTCTTTAACATGTCTTGCAGTGACTGTCATTGTATCTACTGATGCTTCTCCGTCGGCGGGAGTATTTTCCGCGGTAGCGCTAAAGGATAAGCATAAAGCGCTAGCCAATAGTAATTTATTATTAATATTATAATTAACAGCGATTAATGGCACAGAGGACAGATTGTTTCTTAGAGTGGGTTGGCGTTTCATATTTATTTCCTAAAATTACAGATTAAATCAATTAACTAATTATTTTTTTAAGGTGTTATCATCGATTGGTAATGAGCTCTCATTTGTTGCTTCGCTATTTTTACTAGTGCTTGAATAACTTTTGCTTGTTCTTTAATAAGATAAAAATGGTTACCCTGAAAATGTTCACAATGAAAGTGTTGTGTTGTCTGTTTTTCCCATGCAAGTGCTTGTTCTTCAGTAAGTTCAGTATCTTGTAATGCCATAAATATGCTTATAGGAATATCAAACAGGTGAGGGTTAGTTTTTGGCTGCCATGATTCAATAAGTTGATAGTCATTTCTAATAATAGGTAATAACATTTGTGCTAACTCAGGATGAGTCGCTAAAGAAAAAGGCATACCATTGAGTTTTTCAATTTCATCAAGAAGTATCTCATCAGTCTCAAGATGTAAGGTGCTATAATTTTTATGGGAAGGCGCTTCGCTAGCAGAAATTACCAACTGATAGGGATTGGGTAAGTTGCGTGCTCGTAGTGCAAGACAAAGCTCATATACTACATATCCCCCCATGCTATGCCCAAACAGTAAATAAGGTTTATCAAGTAATCGTTGTTGGATTAATGCCTCAATCAATCCATTAATTAACTCATCCATATTATTAATTAGCGGTTCGGCCAACCGCTCTTCTCGACCAGGATATTGAATCGCTACCAACTCAATAGAGCTTGGTAAGGTAATTGGCCAACGTTTAAAGAAACTTGCACAGCCACCCGCATGGGGTAGGCAAATGAACCGCTGTTTAGCCAGTGGCCGGGGTTGATAAATACGACACCAAGAAGCATTGTTGTTGGTTACATTGGCTGATAGTGCACTATTCATTGGTTCTCCTTATTGCTAAACTTCTGAATTAGTGGTCTAAAATAATCTTTACTTACTTTGAAAGAATGAACATTAAATGGCTCAAGCGCTGTTAATAAGTTATCTATTGCATATTGATGATGACCGCCATTATTCATACCTTCTTTAAAATAAAGATTAACAAAACCAGCAACAAAATTATCTTGTAACTTCTGTTGCCACTCTGTAAATTCAAAGCCTTTTAATTGACAGCCTAATTCAATAAACCAATGGTAAATTTGTTCGACATTTAAACTGTCGGTTGAAACTAAATGGAAGTTTTTGCTGGTGCCATAATGGGTTTGAGTGATAGCACAAATGCTTTGTGCCACAAAATCAACCGGTACCACATTTACTTTTAAAGTTGAATGTGGATACGCTGCAATATCTAAGCAGGCTTTATAGAACTTTAAAAAAGCATCATCATTAATAAAAGGATCTTCTGTCGTTGCCCAAGTAATAGTAGCTGGACGCATGATATTGATAGGAACGCCCCGATCTCTTGCCTGATAGAAAAGATTTTCTGCCATTATTTTTGATTGTTCATAAGTTAAATCAAGATCTCGCCAACGAGTAATTGTTGTAATTTCAGGAATGGGTTCATCTTCATCGTGATCTATTAATGCATGGTGAACGGCAATAGTAGAAACATAATTCAGTTGTTTAATCTTATTAGCGATTGTTAATTTAAGAATATTAAGCGCACCTTGTACATTAGTGGGAAATAAGCTACTGAGGGGATCCATTAAATTAATAATAGAAGCGTTATGAATAATTATGTCGATTTCATTCGCTAATTGTTGATATTCCGATTCGGTTAATCCCAAATTATCTTTATCCACAGCACCACAAAAAACCTTAATGCGCTGTTCGGCTTGTGGAAGGGATACACCTTTTTCTGTAGCCGCTTTAAATAACCGATTAAAGCCTTGCTGTTCATCTTCTGCACGTAATAAACAGTAGATGTTATAGGAAGTTTTATGCAGTAACGTACTCAAGATATAGATACCTAAGTAACCATTAGCGCCTGTTAGTAATATATTTTGTGGGTGATGATCGTTATCAAATGCTTTAGCATGAGTTAAACCGACCATTGCTTGTTCAGCCATAGTGACTAAATCAATACTTTCTAACCATTTATTTTTTGAGTCATTACTGCTTTTTAATGCGGTTGCCATCTTAACAAATATACTGTTATTAAAAATTAACTCTAAGGTGGCGGGGTAACCTTTAGCCAGTAAAATGCTGAGTAGATTAATCGCTGATAAGCTAGAACCACCTACTTGGAAAAAATCATCATTTCTAGAAACCTGACTGATTTTCAATAAATCTTGCCAAATAGTTAATAGATCCTGTTCTACAGGATCTGCCGTTGGTTCTTCAAAATCTTGGCTAGTAATAGTATGGGTTTCTTCAAATAATCGACTTAATTCTTTACGATCTACCTTGCCGTTACTGCTAAGTGGTAATTGCTGAAAGACATCAATTCGTTCTGGAATCATATAATCAGGAAGATTATTCGCTAATTGCTGTTTAACTTGGACAATAAATTCAGTTTCACTTTTATCTTCTAAATTGTTTACGACAATAGCTGCAGCTAGACTGCTGGTATTATTAATTGCAATAGCTACGGCTTGTTTAATTGTAGGGATATGATTGAGTGCAGCTTCTATTTCTCCTAGTTCTATACGATATCCTCTGATTTTAGTTTGATTATCTTCACGTCCTAAAATCTCAATTATTCCTTGTGTAGTGTAAAAACCGATATCACCTGATTTATAGAGTCGTTGCCCTGTGACAGGATGATTGATGAAACGATAGGCTGTTTGTTTTTCATCAGCTATATAGCCCGTTGCTAAACCATGTCCGCCGATATACATTTCGCCAATTACATAATCAGGACATTGCTCAAGGCGCTCATTTAAAATATAAATTTGATGATTAGCTAAGGGTTTACCATATGGAATGCGTATGGTGTATTTATCACACACATTATTGATTGGATAACTCACGCACCAAATAGACGTTTCTGTTGGACCACCTAAACTAATTAACTGTAAATTAGGTAAATGTTGATTTATTAAAACCGGTAGGGTAACGGGGATTTTATCACCCGATAAAAAGGCTGTTTGTAAACTGCTTAGATTTAGTTGGTCATCCCATTCTAACCAATTAATTAACATCTGCATTTGTGCAGGAACCGAATTCCAACGAGATATTTGATGTTGCTCAATCAGATGTCCCCAATGTTCTGGATTTGTTTTTTGTTCAGCATCAGGTAATACTAAGCAACCACCTGCGGCTAAAGTACCGAAAATATCCCATACAGATAAATCAAAACTAAAACTTGCTAAACCTAGTGTTTTATCACGATGAGTTAAGCCAAAACGTCTATTGATTTCAGTTACCGTATTCCATGCTGCGAAGTGGCTAACCATTACCCCTTTAGGTCTACCTGTAGTGCCGGAGGTAAAAATAATATAGGCCGTACGATGGGTCTCTTCTGATTGTTGTTGATAACGATTAATAAACTGTTTAAAAGTGTTTGTTATGCTTGATGAATCAATATCATCAATTGCTTTCGGTTTATTAATTAATAAAATTTTTACTGAACTTAACAAATTTTCACGAAGATGGGGGTTATCAGTAATAACTAATTTTATTGCTGCATCTTCTAATATAGTCTGTTTTCTTGATGTAGGTTGTTGGCTTTCAATGGGTACATAGGTGGCATCGGCTAATAAAACACCTAATATAGCAGCTATTTGACTGGCTGATTTATTCATTATAATTGCAACATTATCACCAGATTGGCAACCTGCTTGTTGTAACTGTTGACAAATACTCAAAGCAAATTCTGCCAACTGCAAATAATTTAGATGATAATCACTCGCAATGATTGCTGGGGCATTAGGTCGGATTAGAATTTGTTGGCAGAAATCATGATGTAAGAACTGTGGTTGATAAGCAGTAAATGTATCATTGTCCTCTGCTTGACGTTGTTGCATAGCCATTGGCAATTTGATAATAACATTACTTTCCCATAGTCTTTTGTCATCAGCTAGATCATTTAATAATTCGCTTAAAGAGGCAAAAGCTGCCTCAGCCATTCCCTCAGGAAATATTCCTTGTCTGATATCCCAATCTAATTGTAATGTGCCATAGCGTTCAGTCGTTTGGCAATCTAACCATACTTGAGGTGTTTGAGTAATACCATAATGTAATTTAGCATTACGCATAAATTCATTGTCTGCAAGGTTATCGCCTTTGACGCCGAGGGTACTGGTATAAACCACGGGAACCAATATATTAGCTTGATTTTTTTGATTCATTACCCGTAATACATCAATACCTGTAAACTCATTGTGTTCTAAGTCTTGCCAAAGTTGTTCTTGTAACGCTTGACTACGCTGTATGAAAGAATGCGTTGGATTATTTCTAATGCCCAATACATTGACTGCAATAAAATCACCTACAATGTTATGTACCCCTATGTAATCAGTAGGTCGATTAAATAAAGTTAAGTTAATACAAAAATCTGGATGACGAGACCAACGCGCTAACACATCCGTAAAAGCGGTTAACACCACACTTGATGGTGTTAGTTTATGGCTAGTCGAAATTTGACAAAGTGCTCGCCAACGTTCTTTAGTCAGAGTAAAGTTAAATCTTTCAAACGTTACAATTTGGTTTTGTTGCTTGCTAATTGTTGGTAACTCTGGAGGCAATGGCATCGTTTCGAGTTGTTTTAGCCAATACTGTTTGTGTCTTTCATAGCGTTCTTGATAAAGAGGATTATTAAAAGCTTGTTTTTTGGCTAATACCACATCACGGAAAGTAATAGGGAGTTCGGCTAAACTCATTACACCATGATGGTAAGCTTCACCAAGTTCAGCTAATAAGATTTGAATACTAGCAAAATCAGCAATTAATAGATCAATAGAAAAATGTAAAATTGCTCCATGTGCGATATGGCTTAGCTGTAAATCAAATAAAGGCCATTGATTAGGATCGTAGCAACGATGCGATAGTTGCTTTCTTATGGCTAATAGCTGTTGCTCTGCCTGTTGTGCATCTAATTGACTAAAATCATTTTCGATAAGTGAAGGTAAAATTACTTCTGATTGTACTTGCTGTGTACCATCTTTTAGTATAACAGCTCGTAACATATCATGACGCATAATCAATCCATGCCAAGCTGCTTCTAATTGTTTGCCATTAGTTTTAGGTAATTCTAATTCAATATAACTATGGCAACCAACATCACCATATTCATAAAGATTACTACGACCCACCATATAAGCTAGTTGCAGATCAGTAAGTGGAAATGGTTGATAGCGTCCATGAGCATCATGTTCAATACGGTTGTTATTAACTAATGATAAATACTCAATAATTTGTTGCTTATTCTCTTTTAAATACGCTTTATATTGTTCGGTTATTACCCCAGCAGGTGCTTTAAATTTTAACTGATCACCTTCTGACCAAAGTAATACACCTTGTGAGGATAATTCGTTCAATAAAGTTTCTATAGTTATTGCTTTATTCATAGTGTACCTTCTTCAAATAGAGTGCTTTCATTAATAGCTATTGATGAGTTGGTCTGCCATTGTTGTTTGATATAATCACTTAAACTAGCAACTGTAGGTGCTGTGAATAATGCTCTAAGTGGAATAAGCTCAGGGGTAATATGTCGTTTATGGAGAAGTTGTATGATTTGAGTCGCAGTCAAACTATCACCACCACTTAAAAAGAAATCATCATCTCGAGACAGAGCAGGGCATTTCAGAACTTCTTGCCATAATTCTGCTAATTGGTGTTCCAATTCATCTCGAGGTGGTTCTTTATCTACAACGTTAGTTGTATGAGTAGCAAGTTCACTAATAATGGTTTTACGATCTACTTTACCATTAGCATTTAAAGGCAGATTTTGGTAAATGACCAAGCTGGTAGGTACCATATAATCAGGTAATAGTTGTTGTAACGATTGTTTAATATCGTGTTCAGTTGTGGTTACCCCTTGTTTTAATTGGATTGCAGCAGCCAATTGAGGTGGCATGCCGACTGTTACAGCAACAGCACGAGCAATTTCAGGTAAACCCGCTAAGGCCGATTCAATTTCACCTAATTCAATACGATGACCTCGCACTTTAACTTGGTGGTCCTGTCTGCCTAAAAACTCCAGAGTACCATCAGGCCAATAACGACCTCGGTCGCCGGTTCGATACCAACGCATTCCATTGAGTTCAACAAATCGTTCAGCCGTCAACTCAGGTGCACCACGATAACCTAGCGCAACGCCGGCACCGCCAATCCATAATTCACCTGCTACATAATCCGGGCAATCTCGACCTAACGAATCGACGACACGATAGCATTGATTTGTTAAAGGATAACCATAAGGAATGGAAGACCATTGTTCAGGTAAAGGTAAAGTAACTTCAAAGGCATTAGACCAAATACTGCCCTCTGTAGCACCGCCCATTGCCACCAATTTAGGTAGCTTGCCACAACATTGAGCAAGACGAACAGGTAAATCTAACCCTATCCAGTCCCCAGAAAGTAATACCGTTTTTAAAGGGAGTGTACGTGTATCGTGAGTCGCTACAACCAATAGCATATCTAATAAGATAGGTACAGAGTTCCATACACAAACGTCATGTTCAAAAATTAATTGTAACCAGCTGGCAGCATCTCTACGCTCTTCATCACTAATTAATACTAAACGGCCCCCCACACCCAGTAGACCAAAGATATCAAATACAGATAAATCAAAATCGAGAGAAGAAACCGCCAGAGCACAACTTGAGTTATCAATATGGTAACGCTGACAGATATCAACAATCGTATTTAAAGCCGCCTGATGACTAATCTCAACCCCTTTAGGCTCACCGGTCGAGCCGGAAGTAAAGATAATATAAGCTAAAGATTTATTATCTACTTTTACCGGTTCGGCTAATGGCTTTAAATCCATAGCAAATAGAGGTGAAATAAATTCAAATTGACTGTCTTCAAATAAGGGTTGATTACAAAGAACTAGGCGAATTTCAGCAGTATTAAAAATCTTTTGCTGACGCGAAGTTGGTTGCGTAATCGATACTGGCACATAAGCACCGCCAGCAGCTAATACCCCCAATACTGCCATGATTTGCATGGGTCCACGAGGCAGTGAAACGGCGACAGGCTCCCCAGTTTTTAATCCTTTACTGACTAACAGGCTGGCTATTTTAAGAGCTTGTGTTGTTAACTCTTTATAAGAAATCTCTTGTTCATTGTATATCAAAGCAATGGATGTTGGATTAGCTTTGGCATACGCAAAGATTGGCTCAATTAGAGTAGTGGAGGGTAAAGGCGCAGTAACTGCGTTAACCTGCTTTCTAATTAACTGTTGTGCAGTAGGTAATAGAGTAACGATAGGTTGTTGCCAATCTTGTTCAATAAATTGATTTAATAGTTGGATATAACTATTAAACATTTGATCGAGTAATCCCACAGGGAATAGGTCTTCTACTGCATCCCAAGATAATAATAAACCTCCGTCTAATTGGTATAATTGATGATCTAACCATACCTGTGGAGTTTCTGATAAACCAGAGCCAGTTAGCTGTAAAAATCCTTGTTGTTCACTATCTTGTAATAATTCATCGGCAATTCCTAATGTACTCGTAAAGACAATCGGTAGGGATCCAGAATTAATTCCCTTATTGCGGGCTAGCTCTCTTTGTACCCAAATAGAAGATATTTCACGGTGATCGAGTGCTGTAGCCAGTTCTTCTTGCAAACACTGGGCTTGATTTAATAATGATTTTGTTGCATCAGGTGCGTAAGCAATAGGTAATAATGAAGTAAAATCACCTGTAATTTGATAGATTTCTGGATGTACTGGTTGTCTATCGAACAGAGTCATATTAATCGTAATAGCTTGACCACCACTGTATTGACTGAGTACCTCAGCATAGACCAACATAATAATAACTGAAGGTGTTAAACTATGATTTTTAGCAATATTACATAAAGCAGCAAAAGTTTGTTGATTCAATTTGGCCGTTTTACGAATAAACTTAGATTGTTTAATTTGTTGTGGATCAATTCTTACCGGTAATGGTGGGGCGGCAGGTAAAGTTGCCATACGGTTGCGCCAGTATGTTTCTGCTCTCTGTAAGGCATCGGTTGAATAGCTAACTTGAGTAACATAATCTCTAAACGATAAAGTGAGTTTAGGTAATTGTAAATCTGGATTTTGATAGAAATCAGCTAATTCTTTTAGTACTAACTTAATACTAAAACCATCTAAATTCATGTAATTAAATATGATAGCTAAATAATTGCGGTTATCAGAATAGTTAAAGCTGTGTATGGCAAAAGGTAAGCTATACTTTTCATTTTGCTGTTGTTGCCACCATCCGGCAACACTCTTTTTTACTTCTAATAGATTGTCATGTTGTGTTTGGGTAATGGTATAAACAGGCCATTCTGGTAAAATTTGCTGTTCTGCTTGTTCTGTAACGATCGTATGCAACATATCATGACGTTCTACTAATTTATTCCAAGCTACCGTTAGTCTTTGTAAATCAATTCTTTCTCCATCTAGTTCGACTAAATAGTGAGTACCACAATTTAGAGGTAGACCGGGTGCTTGTCCCATCCAGTAAGCACGTTGTACTTCAGTTAAAGGGAATGGTTGATAGCGATTTTTTAAATCAGCTACGACTTGTTGCTCTATTTTTTGTTCGGTTTCGGTTAAAGTAGCAGCAAAATCAGCTAATTTAGGTTTAGCAAACAGTTGACGTAAGGGTTGTTCGGTATCTAACCCTAATTGTTTTAAGTGTGAAATGACTTGGGTAGCTAATAAACTGTCACCGCCTAATGTAAAGAAGCTATCCGTGCGTCCTACTTGATCTACTTTTAAAATAGTTTGCCAGACTTGAGCCACTTGTTGCTCAATGATTGTTTGAGGCGCTTCAAAAATAGCTTCGGTATTATTTATTTGATTAGCAAGTTCACTAATAATGGTTTTACGATCTATTTTACCATTAGCATTTAAAGGCAGATTTTGGTAAATGACTAAGCTGGTAGGTACCATATAGTCAGGTAATAGTTGCTGTAACGATTGTTTAATATCGTGTTCAGTTGTGGTTACCCCTTGCTTTAATTGGATTGCAGCAGCCAATTGAGGTGGCATGCCGACTGTTACAGCAACAGCACGAGCAATTTCAGGTAAACCCGCTAAGGCCGATTCAATTTCACCTAATTCAATACGATGACCTCGCACTTTAACTTGGTGGTCCTGTCTGCCTAAAAATTCCAGAGTACCATCGGGCCAATAACGACCTCGGTCGCCGGTTCGGTACCAACGCATTCCGTTGAGTTCAACAAATCGTTCAGCCGTCAACTCAGGTGCACCACGATAACCTAGCGCAACGCCGGCACCACCAATCCATAATTCACCTGCTACATAATCCGGGCAATCTCGACCTAACGAATCGACGACACGATAGCATTGATTTGTTAAAGGATAACCATAAGGAATGGAAGACCATTGTTCAGGTAAAGGTAAAGTAACTTCAAAGGCATTAGACCAAATACTGCCCTCTGTAGCACCGCCCATTGCCACCAATTTAGGTAGCTTGCCACAACATTGAGCAAGACGAACAGGTAAATCTAACCCTATCCAGTCCCCAGAAAGTAATACCGTTTTTAAAGGGAGTGTACGAGTATCGTGAGTCGCTACAACCAATAGCATATCTAATAAGATAGGTACAGAGTTCCATACACAAACGTCATGTTCAAAAATTAATTGTAACCAGCTGGCAGCATCTCTGCGCTCTTCATCACTAATTAATACTAAACGGCCACCCACACCCAGTAGACCAAAGATATCAAATACAGATAAATCAAAATCGAGAGAAGAAACCGCCAGGGCACAACTTGAATTATCAATATGGTAACGCTGACAGATATCAACAATCGTATTTAAAGCCGCCTGATGACTAATCTCAACCCCTTTAGGCTCACCGGTCGAGCCGGAAGTAAAGATAATATAAGCTAAAGATTTATTATCTACTTTTACCGGTTCGGCTAATGGCTTTAAATCCATAGCAAATAGAGGTGAAATAAATTCAAATTGACTGTCTTCAAATAAGGGTTGATTACAAAGAACTAGGCGAATTTCAGCAGTATTAAAAATCTTTTGCTGACGCGAAGTTGGTTGTGTAATCGATACTGGCACATAAGCACCGCCAGCAGCTAATACCCCCAATACCGCCATGATTTGCATGGGTCCACGAGGCAGTGAAACGGCGACAGGCTCCCCAGTTTTTAATCCTTTACTGACTAACAGATTGGCTATTTTAAGAGCTTGTGTTGTTAACTCTTTATAAGAAATCTCTTGTTCATTGTATATCAAAGCAATTGATGTTGGATTAGCTTTGGCATACGCAAAGATTGGCTCGATTAGAGTAGTGGAGGGTAAAGGCGCAGTAACTGCGTTAACCTGCTTTCTAATTAACTGTTGTGCAGTAGATAATAGAGTAACGATAGGTTGTTGCCAATCTTGTTCAATAAATTGATTTAATAGTTGGATATAACTATTAAACATTTGCTCAAGCATACCAATAGGGAATAGTTCCTCCACTGCGTCCCAAGAAAGATCCAACTCACCATCAAATTCATAAAGCTGATGGTCTAGCCATACCTGTGGTGTTTCTGATAAACCACCACTTACAAAAGCAGGAAAACTTTGGTTTTGCGTTACAAATAAATCTTGTCCTAAACCAAGAGTACTTGTAAACACTACAGGTAAGGCAGCAGTAGCCATGCCCATCGTTTTAGAACGCTCTCTTTGTATCCAAATAGAAGATATGGTTTTATGCTCTAATGCGTCGACAATTTCTTGTTGCATTGCTTTAGCTTGCTCAATAACAGAATGTGCACTATTGGGGTAATAACCCACTGGGGCAAGAGTAGTGAAATCGCCTGCAATTTGATTAATCTGTGGATGAATATTTGGTCTATCAAAAAGAGTTAAATTGATCGATAGAGGTTGGTTTGCAGACCATTGTGCAAGAATATGAGCATAGGCAGTCAACAAGATAACCGAAGGGGTTAGCTGGTGTTGTCGTGCTTTAGATTTTAGTTGTGACCACTGATTAGCTGATAACCGATGACTATAACGTTTAAAAATAACTTGATTAAGTTGTTCCGGTTGTTTTGCTATTGGTAGTTGTGGCGCTAAAGGTAATGTATTTAGTTTTTCTAACCAAAAAGTTTTATCATTATTTTTTGTTCTATTGTCAGTTTCTATTTGAGTGACAAAATCTCTAAATGATAAATCTAAAGCTGGCAGGGTTGTATTACTATTTTCATATAGCATAGCCAGTTGTTGCAGAATCAGTTTAATGCTGAAACCATCTAAGGTCAGGTAGTTAAAAATAATGCCAATACGACAACGTTGCTGACCATATTTAATAGCATAGAGGTGATGATTATAGTTCTTAGTTAAACGTTGTTGTTGCCAATAATCATGAATGATTTGTTGGGCCTTTGCGGCTGAATTTGTGTTCAGAGAAATAGTATATAATTCGACAGGAACAGCATGTTGTAAGATAGTTTGGTTACCTTCTGTATCTATGGTAACCCGCATCATTTCATGGTATCTAACTAATTGATTCCATGCTTGATTAAACTTTGTTAGATCAACATTGGTGCCATCTAGCTCTACTAAATAATGAGTACCACAATTTAGAGGCAGACCGGGTGCTTGTCCCATCCAGTAAGCACGTTGTACTTCAGTTAAAGGGAATGGTTGATAGCGATTTTTTAAATCAGCTACAACTTGTTGCTCTATTTTTTGTTCGGTTTGAGTTAAAGTAGCCGCAAAATCAGCTAATTTTGGTTTAGCAAACAGTTGACGTAAGGGTTGTTCGGTATCTAACCCTAATTGTTTTAAGTGTGAAATGACTTGGGTAGCTAATAAACTGTCACCGCCTAATGCAAAGAAACTATCCGTGCGTCCTACTTGATCTACTTTTAAAATAGTTTGCCAGACTTGAGCCACTCGTTGCTCAATGATTGTTTGAGGCGCTTCAAAAATAGCTTCGGTATTATTTATTTGATTAGCAAGTTCACTAATAATGGTTTTACGATCTACTTTACCATTAGCATTTAAAGGCAGATTTTGGTAAATGACTAAGCTGGTAGGTACCATATAATCAGGTAATAGTTGTTGTAACGATTGTTTAATATCGTGTTCAGTTGTGGTTACCCCTTGTTTTAATTGGATTGCAGCAGCCAATTGAGGTGGCATGCCGACTGTTACAGCAACAGCACGAGCAATTTCAGGTAAACCCGCTAAGGCCGATTCAATTTCACCTAATTCAATACGATGACCTCGCACTTTAACTTGGTGGTCCTGTCTGCCTAAAAACTCCAGAGTACCATCAGGCCAATAACGACCCCGGTCGCCGGTTCGATACCAACGCATTCCATTGAGTTCAACAAATCGTTCAGCCGTCAACTCAGGTGTACCACGATAACCTAGCGCAACGCCGGCACCACCAATCCATAATTCACCTGCTACATAATCCGGGCAATCTCGACCTAACGCATCAACGACACGATAACATTGATTTGTTAAAGGATAACCATAAGGAATGGAAGACCATTGTTCAGGTAAAGGTAAAGTAACTTCAAAGGCATTCGACCAAATACTGCCCTCTGTAGCACCGCCCATTGCCACCAATTTAGGTAGCTTGCCACAACATTGAGCAAGACGAACAGGTAAATCTAACCCTATCCAGTCCCCAGAAAGTAATACCGTTTTTAAAGGGAGTGTACGTGTATCGTGAGTCGCTACAACCAATAGCATATCTAATAAGATAGGTACAGAGTTCCATACACAAACGTCATGTTCAAAAATTAATTGTAACCAGCTGGCAGCATCTCTACGCTCTTCATCACTAATTAATACTAAACGGCCACCCACACCCAGTAGACCAAAGATATCAAATACAGATAAATCAAAATCGAGAGAAGAAACCGCCAGAGCACAACTTGAGTTATCAATATGGTAACGGTGACAGATATCAACAATCGTATTTAAAGCCGCCTGATGACTAATCTCAACCCCTTTAGGCTCACCGGTCGAGCCGGAAGTAAAGATAATATAAGCTAAAGATTTATTATCTACTTTTACCGGTTCGGCTAATGGCTTTAAATCCATAGCAAATAGAGGTGAAATAAATTCAAATTGACTGTCTTCAAATAAAGATTGATTACAAAGAACTAGGCGAATTTCAGCAGTATTAAAAATCTTTTGCTGACGCGAAGTTGGTTGTGTAATCGATACTGGCACATAAGCACCGCCAGCAGCTAATACCCCCAATACCGCCATGATTTGCATGGGTCCACGAGGCAGTGAAACGGCGACAGGCTCCCCAGTTTTTAATCCTTTACTGACTAACAGGCTGGCTATTTTAAGAGCTTGCGTAGTTAACTCTTTATAAGAAATCTCTTGTTCATTGTATATCAAAGCAATTGACGTTGGATTAGCTTTGGCATACGCAAAGATTGGCTCGATTAGAGTAGTGGAGGGTAAAGGCGCAGTAACTGCGTTGACCTGCTTTCTAATGAACTGTTGTGCAGTAGGTAATACCTGAAATGGTGATTGCTGCCAAGCATTAGCGTCTTCACTTAAAGCTATTAACAACTGACAGTATGCATCAAACATGACATCAATTAAACCATTAGGAAAGAGTTCTTCGACACTATCCCAAGCCAGAAGTAGACCATCATTGATTTCATAGACTTGGTGATCTAACCAAACTTGTGGAGTTTGTGAAATCATATAATGCAGATCACCTAACGTTTGCGAGGTTGCCATATCCAGTAGTGGTGTACCGAGATTACATGCAAATACCACTGGCGCAATGATACCTTGTTGGTTATTGAATCGTGCCATTTCTCTTTGTATTTCTACTGCAGAGTAAGTGGAATAGGCAACATTTTTATGAAATTGTTGTTGAAGCTGAATAGCTTGTTCAGCAAAGCTGTGTGATTGACTATAGTCACAATCTAATAATAATAAATTGGTAAAATCCGCTACGACATGTTCAATATCAGGCTCTTCTACATTACGGTCAAATAAGGGGATATTAAGTAAAAAGTTTGTATGGTTACTCCAACGAGCTAACACATAACCATAGGCACAGGCCAGAGTCATGGCAGGGGTAATTTTATGTTTAGCAGCTTGTTGTTTGAGATTTTGCCATTGATTATGGTTAAGAACAAAAGTTCGCCTAGTAAACTCTGGTTTAGTTATTTGTTTACTGAGAACGGGTAATTGTGGCCCTACTGGTAATTCTGTTAAACGTTGATTCCAATAGTTTTTGGATGTTTGGTAATTAGCTTGTTTGCGTTGTTGTTCTTTAGCTAGATAATGGGCAAAACTCCAATCATTAGGAGCTTTTAAAGGGAGTTCTTGCCTATAAAGTTGTGCTAAATCTCTTAAAATAATATTTAAACTTTGTACATCAGCCACAAGTAAATCAATATCGAAATGAAGTCTGGATTTACTGTTAGCTAATAACGAAAGTTCAAGACCTATAACTTGGCCATGCTCAATTGCTAATTTACGATGGGAAAGTCGTTTCCGAATTTCTGCTAAACGTTGTGTACATTGTTCAGCAGTTAGTTTTCGTAGATCGTGTACTATTAATGGAGCATTATTATTAGCTGCTTTGATTTGTTGTTGGCCATTTTCAGTAAAGCTTGCTCTTAGCATCGGGTGATGTTGAATTAATTGGCTAAATGCTAAATTTAATTGCTCTGGATTATTAAGGTGACCATCAATTTCTAAATAAGCATGGCAGGCAACTCCACCTAGTTCTCTATTATCGTCACGACCAATCCAATAAGCATATTGAACATCGGTTAAAGGAAATGGTTCATTTTTAACTTGATCTATCGCAGTAGCTGAACTGGTAACAGAGGTAATCTCACTAAAAGACTTTAATAATAATGTTTGCCATTGTTGTAAGGTTGGATGCTCTATTAGTTCAGCAAAGGTGATATTATAGCCAGATTTACGCCATTGACTAACCAAACGCATAATATGTAATGAGTCGAGCCCACTTTCAATGAGGTTATCCGTATCTTTAATCTCACCTGTTCCATGTGGTAATAATTTCTTTATTTGATCATAAATTTCGTCATAACTAATATCCGTTACTGATAGAGACATCATTATCCCTCCATCCTCGTCACTGGTTTTTGTTCTCTAACCACTAAATAGCGTGATATGCAACTAAGCTTTTCGATGGTTTCTTCTAGTTCTCGTTCAGGTAATGATTGATCAATAATGCCAGCACCTGCTTGCAACCAAACTTGTCCGTTTTGTTGATAAAGACTTCGCAATACAAGAGCTGCATCTAAACTACCATTGCTATCAACAATCATTACGCTACCACTATAAGCCCCGCGTTTGTTTGCCTCATGATATCGAATGGCGGCTAAAGCTTCACGTTTGGGTATACCAGATGCAGTTACAGCAGGAAAGAGTGATTTAAAAGCATGCCAAGAAGTTAAATTAGGTTTTAATTTACCTGTAACACGTGACGCTAGATGTTGTACTGTGCCACGTTTGGATACTGTCATAAATTTTGGAATAACAACGGTGTGTTTTTCGCAAACACGTTCTAATTCTTCAAAAGCAAGTTTTACAGATACGGCATGTTCGGCGATTTCTTTAGTATCATTAATTAACTCGTCATAAAGTTTTGCTGACTGTTCTGGATCATCTTGTTTTAAGGCTCTAGTGCCGGCTAAAGGTTGAGTGCTTACTATGCGTTCTTTATTAACTTCTAATACTGTTTCTGGGCTAAAACCAATAAGTTTTAGATCATTAAAATTAAGTACAAAAGAGCGAGCAGGGGTATTATGTTTGCGACCAAGTTGATAGCTGGCCACAAGATCGATATCAGCCGGAATCGGAACTTTTCTGGATAAAATAATCTTTTGGTATTGACCTGCTTTAATTTCATTAACTGCGATTGCTACTTTTTCTTTATAAAGTTCAGCATTAGTTGAACGAATGATCGCTTCATTTTCTTTGAATGTATTATTAATTTTTGGATCGGTATGATTAAGTTGATCTAACTTTGTTACAACAGCATGCAGTTGTTGTAAGCCTTCCTCTGTTATACTTCTAAGTAATGCTTGGTTATGAGTAAATCTAACTTCTTGACTAGGAATAAATAGTTGTAATAATGTTTCATCATTATTACTTATATAATCTGGATCGTGGAAGATATGAGCTAATTCAAACTTACTCGCACCATAAGCACGCCAATCGGCAATGGGTAAAGAAGCTAATGCCGCATTAATATTGTCTATAATCTCAGCTTGGTCCCAATACTGTTGTTGTTGGTTATAACAAATGATCGCTTTGTCTGCAGAAACTGTAAGTTGTGCAATATTACCCAAACCAACTGACCATTCACCATTATGCTCATAGACTGCATATTGTTCATTTAGTTTTTCGTTAATCAACGCAACAGCAAGATCTAATGGCTGATTATTAATGCTAATTAATTGTTCAAAGTAAGTTTGTTGTTGATTATTTCTCATTTGTTGTTCACCTATAATAGATAAGCTGCGTTTGTCAATTTTTCCTACAGAGGTTAATGGCCATTTAGTCAAGTGTTCTAATTGATCAGGCAATTTGTAAAAAGCTATACCTTGTTGTTTAAGAAAATTTCTAACATCGCTTAAAGTTATTTGTTTATTAGAGGAAATAATGAAAGCACAACTTCGCTCTCCTAACCGACTATCTTTAACGGGTACTACGGCACAGCTTTCTATAGAGGGGTACTCAATAAGCTTTTGTTCTATTTCTGCCGCCGCAATTTTTTCACCTGCACGATTGATCTGTTCTTTGATACGTCCTTCAACAATTACATTACCTGTGCTGGTAAATTTCACTAAATCCCCCATACGGTAATAATTATCTTTGGTAAAACTAGTTTTATTTTGTTCGGTTGCTCGATAATAACCATGAATGGTGTAAGGGCCTTTGGTAATCATTTCCCCAGTAGCACCGATTTTTAAAGGTTGATCATTTTCATCAACGATTAATACTTGATCGTGCGGAGAAATAGGACGGCCTTGAGTATTGAAAATAACTTCATCACTATCATCCAATCGGGTACAGCAAATCAGACCTTCCGCGGTACCAAATACTTGTTGCAGTTGACAATGCATAGCTTGTTTAATTTGTTTTGCAATACTTGCTTCTAATCGAGAGCCTCCTATTTGAATCAGTTTCAAGCTAGTAATATCAGTATCATCCCATTCCCTTGCATTAGCCCATAATTGCGCAAGGGGAGGAACAAGAGCAGTAATGGTAACTTTGTGTTGTTTAATGAGATTGAAACCTTCATCAAAACTGGTTGTTTTACTCAGTACTACGCGTCCTCCTTTTGATAAAACACCCAATAAACCAGGGCAAGATAAAGAGAAGTTATGAGCAATGGGAAGTACGTTAAGATAAACGCTATTGCTATCAATCTTACAAATTTCCGCCATAGCTCTCGCGTTATAACAGTAGTCAGCATGTGTACGAGGAATTAGTTTAGGTGTGCCTGTTGTACCGCCAGATAATAATAAAATAGCAGGATCTAAGTAATGAGGCTCACTAACTGTGAAAGGCGTAGAGTGATAATATTGACTTAACGTAAAGTCTGGATCTTGTTCATTATCAATGTTGATCACTCTAGTATTAGTAAAGTGAGTAGTGATATCATCAATCAAAGGTTGGTAATTAGTGCCTAAAAATCTATTAGGTACAATATAAAGTTTGGGTTCAGCTAATTTACATAAGGCGTGAATGTCTTGCTGCCTTTGTGATGGCATAGCTAAGATAGGTAATGCCCCTAACCGAATTAAGGCAAAAAAGCTAATTATAAAACCGATACAATTAGGTAATTGCAATAAAACACGATCGTTAGGGCGTACCTTAAGATGATAAAATCCCGCTGCCAATAACTCTACTTGTTGATTGAGCTCTTGATAAGTAAGTTTTTTATTACCAGAAATAATAGCTATATTACTACTATAGCATTTACACCAATTATTGAGTTCAGCACCAATTGATAGTTTGTGCCAATATCCCAGTTCTAAATATTGCTTTTGTTCTTCTATACTCCAAGTTGCTGTTTCAGAATTTGTCATTGCATTAACCTTTTTTAGTAAGTCATAATTTAATTAAACTTCCATTCGATTATGCTAATTAATATGTTTATAAATAAGAATGATTATCATTCATAAGTTAAACGTTTAATTTAAAAACTTCTCCCCTTATCGGTTAAAAATAACCCTATCAGATTTATTTTTTTAGAATTTTTCTGATTTTTATAGATAACTATTTATTTTTTAACAAATAAAAAATCATGAGATGATTTAATAAATAAGAAATTTTTTGATCAGGGTAATGTTGATTTGTTTAATGCATTTACTATCTGTTTAAAATTGAGTGACCAGCAAAAGTTCTTTATTTTTAATAATAGTCTATGCATAAGAACTTTTTGCGCACTAACTTTGGTCATGCCGAGTAACAAAGGTTGAACAAAGTGAGTTGAAGTGAATATTTAATAGTGTGTCGCTAATTTAGGACTATAAGAGATAAAAATAAAATTGAGTACCTAATAAGCTAATTGAACTTTAGCTCGATGTCATCGTTGTTATGGAAGTTGCTTCAAGTACATATAAAGTGTCTGATTATTAAGATACTTGGGGTAAACATAATGGTGGGATTATATCTTTGTGTTGGATATTTAGGTTACAAAGTCTGCTTATAAAACGCCATAATGATAAATAACATTAGCAATATCGCAAGATAAACAGGTATATATTGAAAATTATTGATATTGATTAGGGTGGAGTTTGATAATAATATTTGAATAATTGAAAGTGCATTTTAAATTTAGATTACTTATATATTTTTGATAAAATTCAATATTTTTATGCTTATTAATTAAATCATTTTGGGCATTTAAAGATGATATAAGGCTTGCTTGCAAATAAGAAAAAAATATTTTTTTGTATTATATAAGAAAATTCCTTGTAATAAATATAATGTATATTCACCAAATGACTTAAAAATCTTTTAAAAATAAATAGTTTTTCAAAAAAATCAGAGTAAATTATAAAAAATGTAATATTTTCAGTTTTTGTTGAGAAATAAATAAACTGTATTTTTACATTGTATTTGGAACTAAGCTTTTTTTCTTCTATCAAATATTTATATACAGAATAGTTTATAAGTTGTTTAAATCTTTTATATCAAAAAAATAAAGGGGAAAATTATGAATAAGGTAACAGCAGGAAGAGATGTTTTAGGCGAATTTGCACCTAAGTTTGCAGAGCTTAACGATGATGTATTATTTGGTGAAGTCTGGTCTAGAGAAAAAGAGCTATCAGCAAGAGATAGAAGTTTAGTAACGGTTACTGCACTGCTTGCAAGTGGTATTTTAGACAGTTCTTTACAATTTCATTTACAGACGGCTAAAACCAATGGCATTACAAAAGAAGAAATAGCAGAAGTTTTGACTCATGTAGCATTTTACGTTGGCTGGCCTAAAGCTTGGGCAACGTTTCGTTTAGCTAAAGAAATTTGGAACGATTAATTTTTAAAAAGTGTTTATTGCATATTATAAGTTAAAACAGAAAACTCAATTTAAAAAAAATGGCTAAATCTGCTCGTTAAAAAAAGCTGATTAAATTGCGTTGTCCAAAATACATACACAATTTGCTTCAATCTAGCAATAAACATAGATTTTTGTATTATCTTAATTAGTATTCTTCAGATAAAACTATAAAAAATAATTTAATTACATCTTATCCAACCCATAAAAAGAGTTAATATAATGCTAAATTTTTCATATTTATCTGATACTGATGGAAGTAAACCATCAGTAGTTTTAAACGACAAAAATGTTGAATTGTTAACTGATGCTTTTTTTCATTTAGAGAAAAAACTGGAATTTATATTGATCCCTATGGTACAACAAAAGTTTATCCTGACCATCAAAAAATCTTAATTAATTATTTATCAAATAATAACGACAATGAAATAAAAGAATTATTAGTTTATTTTAGAGAAGCAGTTTCTCAAGATGGAATAATACTAGCTGAAGGGGATTAAGAAATGAGTAATTATTCAAAAAATATTAAAATAGGATAGGTAGTCTGCTTATTAAACGCCATAATTATCATTAAAAATAATGTTAACGATATCCCAAACTAGACAAACAAATATATACATAAATTTTATTAATGGTGATTTAAAGAGGGGAGTTTGATAATAGTACTTTGTAAAGCTCTATATTTATTAATTAATAATAGATTTAAGTTTTTTTCTACCTTTCGGCGTAATTGTCAATTCGCGATTATTATCATTTTGTTTAAACCATTCTTGTTGTAGCATTGATTGAAGCAATGAAGCTCCTAATGGACCTCCAATATGATCTCTATGTTCAGAAAAATCGATACAGCGCTTTCCAACAAAAGCTGTATTTGACACATTAACTAATAATTTATGTTCATTAAAAAAATTTTTACCATTCTCGGTAACCTCAAAAAAATTATTTTGTATATCAATAAATCCATTATTAATAAATGATTGGGTTAGTGCAACAGACCATGAACCGGCTAAATGTTTATAGCATGTTCTTGCCTCTTTAAATTTTTCATTAGTTTTGACATTGGGTAAAAATAAACAATCTTTAGGGGGAATAACTTTAAAAGTTGATTCAATAAACATTGCTGTTTCTTGATTTTTTATTTTATAGTAGCGATGTTTACCACACGTTCTGTGTTCGATAAGTTCAACATCTTCTAATTTTTTTAAATGAAAACGAGTAGCTTGTGGTGACAAATTCAATCGATTTGCTAACCAAGAGGCTGAAAGAGCTCTACCATTCATTAATTCACTAATAATTATAACTCTATTAGAGTCAGACATTGCATCCGAAAATCGTATTAAATCCTCACAATATAATTTATTCACTCTTAAGAATCTCCCTGAAAGATCAATAATATTGCTAATTATTATTCAATCTTAAATAAATTTAACAGAGAATATTAATACACTTTTTAGATAACTTATTTAAATTTATTTTTAAACATAACCCTTAAAAAGTAAATAAGCTAATTAGATATTTTATTCACAAAAACAAAAGAGAAAAGGCATTGAATCTATAGAAAAATCAATATTCAATTATTGCAACTTCTGACGGTTGGTTACGGGTAAAATCACTTTCTTCTGTAGGAAGTCAGCTAATAGTTTAATTATATTAAGATAAGGCCTATAAATGACAAAAGTAGCAGATAGTTCTAAACCTATATTTTCAATTTATATTATATGTTGCTTAGGATTGTTTTTATCTACCCTAGATACCGGTATTATTAACTTGGCGCTCAATACATTTTCTATCAATTTTGACGTTTCTTTGGAATATATCGGATTATCTGTTACTTTATATTTATTATTTTTAATTATTTTTCTCATTCCTAGCGGTTGGCTTGGTGACTTTTGGGGACAAAAAACAGCCTTAACACTGGGTTTCTTGCTTTTTGGTATAACCTCATTGATTGCTGGATTTTCAGAGTCTGCAAATCAGCTTATTTTATCAAGGTGTGGTCAAGGAATAGGTGCCGCATTATTGCAAGCAAATTGTTTGGGATTGGCTGGTTTACAATCAAGTAAACAGAAAATAAGATTAAATTCTTTCATAATGTTGGCGATAAGTTTAGGCCCAATTTTAGGACCTTCTTTTGGTGGTATTATTTTAAAATTATGGGGGTGGCAATTATTGTTTCTAATTAATGTTCCCTTGTGTATTTTGGGTTGTTTTTTTTGTTTAAAAATAAATAATGCAGTAAACAGACTAATGAGAAAGACTTTCGATTTAAAAGGAATGATACTATTTTTCATAATGTTAGTCGGTTGTGTTTCTCTTATTTATTCTAATAGTTTAAATCTGTCGTTAGTTGAAACAAATTTCATTGGTATTTCTACTTTAATCATATTTTTATTTTTTTGGAGGATAGAGTCAAAATGCTCCAATCCTTTTTTTCCTGTTAAATTATTATTAACCTCGTCAATTAGATACATTTCAATTGGCAGTTTGGTATTTGGAGTCACCGCGGGCATTATATTTTCGGCATCACCTATCATATTTATTAGAGAAACTAGTTATCATATTGACGATATAGGATTAATTTGTACAGCTTCACCCATTGGCGTTATTTTAAGTGTGTTTGTAAAAAAAGTAATAAATTCAAATTATGAAAAAATTATACTAATTTATGCTTTACCACTTATGCTATCTGGTTTTGCCTTGCTTTTCTTGGTTAGTTTTAATATTTCAGTCTTTAATTATGTTATAGCTGCTTTGTGCTACGGACTAGGTGGCGGACTGTTTCAAAGTTCATTAATTCAAATAGCGATGGATCAAAAAAAAGATAAACAATCATCAATTGGAGGCTTGTTAAGGCTTTTTCAAAATGGAGGAATTATTATTGGATCAGCAAGTTCTTTAGCTTTGTTAGAAATAGATATTTCTCCTTTAGAATACATTTCTACCTATCAAAAATTATGGGGCATCACTTTTAGTGTACTCTCTATCATGTCGGTATATTCATATTTTTCTTTATTTAAAATGAAAAATAAATAAAATCTCATTGGCTAGCAATCCAATGACGACTGTTGATTCCGTATTTACCATATTTTTCATAAAAATCTTCATAAAAAAATAACAGCGCAACCATTCAACTGTAAAAACAAAATCCACATAACCAAAAAAAGATCATTTTTACTTTAATTTATCCTAAAAAAGGAGAGTTAATAATCATCAAAGCTACCAAATTCATATAATAAGAAGATTAGCCTATATTTCAGGCAATATTTTTCAAATTTAAATTTTAAAAGAAGTTTTATGAGTATCGAGCAAATATCACCACATAATTAAAAATATAGCATTTACCTTTAATAATATTAATGGCAGAAGGCAGTATCATTTATTACTTCGTGTAATAAATGATATTACAGTCGTAATAATGATCTTTTCCTAAAAAAATATTATAAAAGTCAATGAAATAAATAATAAGCAAAATAAGGCTGACTTTTATGAAAGATATTCGAATAGAAAATTATAGATATACATTATATTTATTAGTTACTGTATTTGGCTGGGGTATTATGTATCCCGCCTCAAAACATGCTGTATCATCTGGCTTAGATGGTTATTATCTTACTTTTATTCGCTACGTTCTTGGTGCTTTTCTTGTAAGCTTTGTTCTACTTATCATCGAGGGTAAAAAAAGTTATAAAACGGAAGGGAACACTTTTCAATTGTGGTTTTTTGGAACAATAGGTTTTGCTGGATTAAACTTCCTTACTTTTATTGGTATTGGTTTTTCTTCTGCTGAACATGCAACAATCATATTGGCGTTAATGCCGATGTTATCAATGATTTTATCATCTATCCTTAACCATAATATACCTCACATTAAAACAATTTTATTTACAGTATTAGCTTTTGTTGGAATTATTTTGGTTATAACGAATGGAGATTTTAATAATTTGATAGCCTCATCAAGCTTTCTAGGTGACTTATTATTGTTGGCTGCTACAACCTGCTGGGTTATTTATACCTATTTTGCAAATATGATGATTACAAAACACAAGTGGAGTGCGTTAAGAGTAACAGCATTAAGTTCTTCTCTTGGTGTATTAAGTATTATAGCTATTACTTTAATCGCGTCTCTCTTAGAATTAGCAAGTCCTCCAAGTCTAGATGTATTAATCACCAGTGGATTTGATATTTTTGTACTTGTTATTACAACATTAGTGATCATTACTTGGAATGCAGGTATCAATGGTGTTGGTGCTATCAATGGCATTCTTTTTGTAAATTTAGTACCTGTCATTTCTTTTATTATTGGCATCTATCAAGGCCATTCTATTTCGTATATCGAATTTATAGGAGCAATAATCACTATTATTGCACTAGTTCTTAATAATATTTATATGAGAACAATTAAAAGTAGTAAATAAAAAATCTAAATTAAAAAAATAATAGATTCAATAACTTTAAAAATAAGGAGAAAGTAGATGAAAAATATATTATTTGTTGTTACTTCCATTCATCATATTGCTGAAATAGATCGTAAGACAGGATTTTATTTAGATGAGTTAGCAATTCCTCTTAAAGCTGTTGTGGATAATGGTTGGAATGCGAGTATAGCGTCAATAAAAGGAGGGGAACCTCCGATAGAATACAAAACTTTACGCCCCAAAAATATTCGAACAGATGCACAACAATGGCTTTTGGATGATGAATTCTATTTTAACAAATTAAGAAATAGTTTCTCAATTAAAGATGTTCCTAATGAGAATTATGACGCAATATTTATGCCAGGTGGGCATGGTGTAATGTGGGATTTTAAACAAAATAAAATACTTGCTGATCTTGTTACAAATTTTTATGACTCAAACAAAATTGTTGCTGCTATTTGCCACGGACCTGCTGGATTATTGGCTTCGGTATCAAAAAAGAATAATAATCCTATATGCAGTGGAAAAAAAGTAACATGTTTCACTAATGAGGAAGAAGAAAAAGTTGGAATGACTGAGATAGTACCATATTTAGTGGAGGATGAGTTAGTTAAACAAGGTGGTCTATTCTTTAAAAAAGAATCTAGAACACCCAATTGTGTTGTTGATGGTAATATTTTAACAGGTCAAAACCCTGAGTCATCTTACCTCTTAGCATCAGCTTTGATTGATGTTTTATCTTTATGAGGAAATAAAAATGTTTATGGAATTTAAACAAGATGATATTTCTAAATTAGAGTAAGGCTTATTACTCAATTCAGTTGGCTCAGAAAATTTTGAAAAAGATACCTACCTTAATGGTTTAATAAAAAAACCTTGGGGTTTTGAATATCGCATCTATGACGATAATTTTTATGATGTATGGCGATTACATATAAATCCTAATTCAAAAACTTCAATGCATTGCCATCCAAGAAAAGATACTGTATTACTTTGTTTAGGTGGTAATGGTGCTACGGTATTTTTAGATAATAAAAAAATAGAGTTGTTTGAGGGTAAAAAAGTTTTTATAAAAAAGGAGTTTATCATTCTACTATAGCTGGAAAAAATGGGTTGAATCTTATTGAAGTTGAAAATCCAAGAAATAAATTTGATTAAATACGTTACGAAGATACTTATGGAAGAGAGATGCAAAAATACGAAACATCTACATCTGATGAAATAAGCTTAATGAATTTAATGCTATACAATGGTTACATGCTTAGAAGTACAGATGCGATGAATCAGTTTTCATTTATTGTTGGTAAGTTTCAGAATATTGAAATGCAACTTAACAAGCAATGTAAATTAATGTTTACGGTAGCTTTGGGTTTAAAACATCATTTAGCGGGACATATACACCTTATAGATGGTGAGTATCAAATTAAGAACTCAGATTACCAAGACCAACAATCACTTTTTATTTTAAAAAAAATAATATAGGGAATTTCATATGCCATTAATTGATATTTATTATACAAATAATAATTTTGATGCTAAAAAAAATCATCGCTGATAATGTCTATAGTTCACTTCGTGATATATTGAATGCTAAAGAAGCGCGAAATTTATATATTTTCATCATTTTAAATCTGATGATTGTATTACTCCTGAGCAACTCTGGGAGATTAGTTATAGCAATAATTTTATTTTCGTAAAAATTACGATGAATAAGGGGCGAACACAGCAAAGTAAGTTACAACTATATAATAGAATAGCGGAAAAAATATCTCACCAATTAGAGATATCTATAGATGATATCGCTATTTGCTTAATAGAGAATGATCCTGTAAATTGGTCATTTGGTGGAGGAAAAATGCAATTTATTGCATAAACTACTATACTCATATTTCCTTGTAATCCATTATGTTGATTACAATGAAGTTTTTATTGTGTGTAATTAAGTTAAATTATAAAATATTCCAAAAGCAGTTATTTTTCATAAATAAAGGCAATCCGATGAAAAAACAGTTTAAAACTATGCATATCGCTAGCCTTGAATTATTTTTAGTAGCGGCAGAAAATGAGAACTTTTCAGTTACTGCTGAATATTTAAATATTACACCTGCTGCTGTCAGTCGCTCTATTAAGAGACTTGAAGAGAGAATCGGATTCGAATTATTTTCACGTAGTACACGTCAAGTTAAATTGACACAGGAAGGGCGTATTTACTATAAAAAATGCTCCGAAATATTAGATATGCTAATTAATGCTGGGCATTCTATTAAAACTGAAAAAAATGCAATAGGAGGTAAATTAAAAATAAGCGTTCCAGAAACCTTTTTTAACTATAAAATATCACCTTATCTAGCTAATTTTTCTGAAGAGCATCCTAATTTAAAACTTGATTTTCATGTAACTAATAGAAATATTGATTTCGTAGCTGAAGAGTATGATCTATCAGTTAGACTAGTACAAGAAAATACCAAGCTAGAGGCTTTTCTAATTAAAAAAAAATTGTTTGTTGCCACTACCGGATTATATGCTAGCCCAAATTATCTTGCAAAAAATGGCATGATTGTTTGCCCTAATGAACTAATAAATCATAAATGTATCAATTTTAGCTCTAGTCAAAATAATAAACGATTTCACTGGACATTTTTGAGTAAAAATATATGTAAAGACAATATTGAAAATAGCCAAATACAAATCTTTGATAGTATCCAAGCGACCAAATTTTTAGCTTTAAATGATGGTGGTATAGTTCAACTTTTTAGTTTTTCTGTACAAGAAGAACTAAAGAGAAAAGAGCTAGTTGAAATTTTATCTGAGTATAATAAAGAAAATGCTTGGGAGTTTTGCTTTCTTTATCCTTCGGCATACAAAAACTCAATGAAACTTAAGGCATTCATCAATTATTTTGCTGAAAAAATTAGTTGATAGTGCTGTTTTTTATATCACAGCAGTCTTCTAGTATTAACAAAAAAGATGAATTAATTTATTAAATTTTTTTCTTACCTATCGTGTTTATTTTGACTTTATTCATGTTTTACTAGATTTTATCGAAGTACCTCAGCATCTTAAAAACAAAGAAAATAATATTATGGGGTTCTTTTTTTAAATAGGTTAATTACTCCATGGGTTAAAAATAATATGAACGACTATTAGGATCGTTATTACTGATCAATAATGGTCAATTGTTTTAATTCAACGATTATAAAATACATAAAAAATCTGCTATAACTAGGGTAAAGTTACTAACGATCGAACAGATGAAATGATTTTTTCACTAACGAAATCCCGTTGTGCGGGAACACAACGAGGCTTCTAACCACAACACTATGGAGGTAATGCTATGTCCTCCTATCAGCATACAGGATCTTTATTTTTTTGTAAATTAATGCTCAAGCATCCAACTTATCAGCCCACGTCTGCATCATCTCCGGTTGTTGCATCACATACAAAGCATGATTATAAGAGGCGCGTATTTGATCCTTATGCGAATGAAAGATTGCACCTCAATCCGCTCCCTAGGATAGCCAAGCTCATTCAAAGCCGATGAAATAGTCGCCCGAATCCCATGGGTTGTCAGCCTATCATTAAAACCCAACCGCCGTAAACACTGTTACTGATACACAGCTGTAGTTCACTGCGATGTGCACAGAGCCTTTCGCTAACGACAACGCCTCACATGCCTCAATTTCACGAAAAAACCACCTACTTCTCCCGTTGCAAAATCTGATCCAATTTCAAATGCCCAATCTCGGTATCATATCCTTACACAAATACTGCTCAATCTGCAACGCAGTACTTTTCCGTTTATCCTTTTTATCTAATCCTAGCTTACGAAACTTACACAACTCTCAATGCATATTAAACTCAGCAAACTCGAAGACGAAACAACACAAGAGGCCGCCATATCATCCGAATTACCCTCTAACGAATGCGAATGCACCTCAATAACAAAGGCATGAATTTCTTGTTGAAAACGTCCCAAGTTAGACGCATGAGACATACTAGACATACTGGCAATAGTATGAGTAAAAGGAATACCAGCAGTTACAGAAACATGTGAAATAGAACGATTAGACTCACACTGTACTTTTGCCTATGCAAGGCCAACTTCTGAATACACCTCCAACGAAATACGTTGTCATTTACCTTGTAACGTAAAACGAAAATGACACGTTTTACCGCCCGAAGGCGACACAAACAACGCCAAGCCCTCATTATCATTCAGAGTATAAGCTTTCGATTTAGGTTTATCATCTTTCATTAAGGCATCAGTAAAGCCATAGACAATCTCCTCAAACAACAAAACAGAAAAAAGGAGATTCTAATTATAAGGAGATAGAACTAAAAAACAGTAAAAAATGCAATGTATCGTTGGATGTACCATTTACGAGTGGATTATAATACAACTCAGTACTCTTTAATGGAGTACAAAACAAGGCTTACTGACTGATTTTAAAATAAAAAAAGTCGATAAATATTTGATTATAAAAGACTATGAAACGTGAATTGGAGCGGGAAACGAGGTTCGAACTCGCGACCTCAACCTTGGCAAGGTTGCGCTCTACCAACTGAGCTATTCCCGCAAAAGAAGTGTTTTAAATGGTGCCCGGGGCGAGACTTGAACTCGCACGGCCAAAAAGGCCGAGGGATTTTAAATCCCTTGTGTCTACCGATTTCACCACCCGGGCTCAAAACTAATTATCAAAAAGTAATTCGCTTTGGATGCTGTGCATTTTACCTATCTCAGTTTTTCAGTCAATAGAAATTTTAAATAAATCGATTGATTGCTTAATGTTTAACTTGATAATGGCTTAAAGATATTCTTTTGCTGACTTAAAGTAGATTTGTGTAATTTTATTGAGTCAAAGTTAAACAATAAAATTACACTTTTAAAATTTAGAAGAAGAGGAGTTATTCTTCCTCTAAAAGATCAGTATGTGCTATCCATAAATATTGGATCATGGAAAATATGGTTAAAATTGTAGCAAGTAATAAAGTGACTAAGCCTGCATAAATAACAATGTCACAAGGACGCCAAAGTAACCAAGTTAATGCAGTCATTTGGGCAATGGTTTTGATTTTGCCAATGGACGACACGGCAACATTACTACGTTTGCCAATTTCAGCCATCCATTCACGTAAAGCGGATATTATAATTTCACGTGAGACAATTATTATTGCTGGAACAGAGATCCACCATGCTTGGTAATATTGAGTAATTAATACTAGTGCAATTGTTACCATAATTTTATCAGCAACGGGATCCAAAAAAGCACCAAACTTGGTAGTTTGTCCTAAACGACGAGCAAGATAGCCATCAAAAATATCCGTTATTGCTGCGATTAAAAAAATTAACGCTGAAAAAAAACCAGACCATTCGTGGGGTAGAAGATAAAATGCTAACACCAAAAAAGGAATTAGAATAACTCGAAATAGGGTTAAAAATGTTGGTAGGTTGATTTTCATGTGAAATAAGCTCTTTTTTTTATCTTATTAATCAAAGTATTAGTGATAATAAAAAAATAGTGTTCTTTTAACACTTATGTTGCCTGAAATGTGTTATTTTTTCAATGCGTTATTGTTGTAAATTTAGATAAATTTTTTCAGCTAACGGTTTAGAAATACCTTGTACTTGGGCTATTTCATCAATACTGGCATTTTTTAACTCTCTTAATCCACCAAAATGATTTAAAAGTGCTTTTCGTCTTTTTGCGCCCACGCCATCAATATGTTCTAATGCACTATCCGTAAGTTGTTTTGTCCCTTTTTTACGTTGCCCTACAATAGCATGATCATGAGACGCATTACGTATTTGTTGAATAAGCAATAGAGCAGGGGAGCGATCATCAAGATAATGACCTGTCCCATGTGCTTCAAAAAATAGTGTTTCTAGACCTTCTTTTCTTTCTGCACCTTTTGCCACACCGATTAAAATTGGATGATTTTTATTCCAATTTACATCTAATTGTTCAAATACTTGTAATGCTTGGTTAAGTTGCCCTTTACCACCATCAATGAAGATAATATCAGGAACTTTTTCATCAGGTAGATCTTTTTTATTGTAACGACGTCTTAATACTTGATCCATCGCAGCATAATCATCACCTGGAGTTATGCCCGTTATATTATAGCGACGAAATTCAGATTTGACTGGACCATTTTCATCAAATACCACACAAGACGCTATTGTATTTTTACCCATAAAATGACTGATATCAAAGCATTCCATACGATTGATTTTATCAATCCCTAAAAATGCCTTAAGCGCATCATAGCGTTGTTTTATGGTTGAATTTTCTAATAATTTATTTTTGACTGCTGTTTGTGCATTAACAGTAGCAATGTTAAGTAATTTTAGATTATCGCCTTTAGGTTCATCAACTAATTTAACTTGATGCTCTGCAATGATAGATAAAGTTTCTTCCATTGCTTGTTTATCTGATAATGAAAAATTTAATAAAATCTTTTGAGGAATATTTCTATTTTGATTACCTTGCAGATAAAATTGACCTAAAAAGGTTTCAATAACTTCTTCGAGCTCAGTGTTTGATGGCACTTTAGGAAAGTAGGAGCGGTGACCAAAAGTTTGCCCATTGCGGATAAACAAAACATAAATACACGCTAAGCCCGACTCATAATGGAATCCAATGACATCAAGATTATCATTATTATTATATATAGCTTGTTTCTCATTAATATGTTTTATGGCTTGTAACTGGTCACGTAATGCTGCGGCTTTTTCAAAGTTAAGCTCGCTACTTGCTTTATGCATATCTTCAGTTATTTTTTGGATAATCTGCTCTGATCGTCCAGATAAAAATAATCTAACATAATTAACTTGCTCATTATAATCTTCATCGCTAACTAATCCTGGTACGCATGGACCTAAACAACGTTTAATTTGGTATTGCAAACATGGACGAGTACGATTGCGATAAGTACTATCCAAACATTGCCTAATCGGAAAGGTTTTTTGTAGTAGTGCTAAAATCTGTTTAACTGCATATCCACTCGGATAAGGACCAAAAAACTCATCTTTTTTTCGATTAATTGCGCCACGATAAAGTGATAATTGTGGATGGCGTTCTTTACTAAGCTTTATAAATGGATAGCTCTTATCATCTTTTAATAATACATTATAACGAGGCTGATATTTTTTGATGTAAGTCTGTTCTAGTAGTAAAGCTTCAGTTTCGGTGTTAGTAATTGTAAATTCAACATGATGAATATGGCTGACTAGCCTGTCTGTTTTAAGTGTTTTTTTACTACTGTTAAAATAGCTTTTTAATCGGTTATTGAGATCTTTGGCTTTTCCCACATAAATAATGGTCTGTTTATCATTGAACATTTGATAAATACCAGGTTTATGTGGGACTGTTTTTAAAAATGATGCTGAATCGAATTGGCTCATATTAGTTTTCAAAAATGAGGGCTTTTTTCTCTATTACCCTCATAATGGTGCTTAAAAGCCCATTTATCAAGAGGTAGACTAGCCCTGCAACCACAAAAATTGAAAAATCATAATAATCTCCATTTAATTGATTACTATATCCCATAATATCCATAACAGGAATCATTGAAGCTAAAGCCGTACCTTTTACTACAAAAACCACTTCATTAGAATAAGTCGAAAGTGCTCGTTTTAATGCATATGGCATGACGATTTTTAATGTTTGTCTTTTATTCATACCTAAAGCCTCACACGCTTGCCATTGACCTTGTGGTACGGATTTTAAAGCACCATAAAATATTTGCGTAGTATAGGCTGCACTATTAAGTGTTAATGCAAGATAAGCACAGAACCAAGGTGAAGAGATAACCTCATAAAATGTCGGTACTTTATTTAAAACATCGCCAAATTGTGATGGTCCATAGTAGATTAAAAATAGCTGAACTAAAAGCGGTGAACCGGTAAATATAATAATATAAGTGCGTATAATTTTAGTTATTACACAAGAATTTAGCGATAATAAGCAAGATAAAATAACAGCCAATAGACCTGCTGAAATAATGCCTAAAATACCTAAACTTAAGGTATCAGGAAGTCCTTGTAAAATGACTTTAAGATAGTAAATAAAATTATCAAACATAACGTGACCTTACAAACTATTGGCTGATTTTGGTTGTTCAAAATAGGTTGAACGCTTTTCGATTCGTGTAATAATCCTTTGACTTAAAATAGAAATAATTAAATAAATAAGCATCGCAATGAAATACCATAGAAAAGGTTGATTAGTTCGAGCAATTATGGTTTTTGTTTGCATCATCAAATCATCAATAGCGATTGCCGAAACTAACGCGGTATCTTTTAATAGTATTAGCCATTGATTACTCAATCCAGGTAAGGCATGACGCCACATTTGTGGCATAATAATTCGAAAGAACGTTCGCGATTTGCTTAATCCCAGTACTTGTGCAGCTTGCTTTTGACCGTTTGAAATTGCTTTAAATGCACCACGTAATGTTTGAGATGCATAAACCGCATAAAGTAATGAAAGGGCAGTTACACCACATAAAAACGGATCGGGTTTTGTGTTTGCTATGTCGATTTGCAATGTAAATGAGGTAAATCCAAGCGAAATTGCTATTCCATCATCTAATGACATCAATAACAAAGGTAGTCCAGTATAAATTGCTACCACAATTAATAATTCGGGTAGGGCGCGGATAGTCAAATTAAATAAGGACATTAACCATGCAACGGGTTTGAAAGGCGCAGATTCTAACAGTGTAAAAATAAAAGCAAATATCATGCCTATAATTAATGATACAAAAGCTAAGGATAATGTGATTGACGTTGCTTGCGCTAATGGCAAGATATATCCGTCCATCGAAGATAGAATCCAGTTTGTTCCGTTGGATAGAAAGTCTGACATAAAAAAACCGTATTTAAATTAAAAAAATAAACTCGCCGCAATGTATGCGGCGAGATCATAAATCAAGTTAAGAATTAAATTTTAACGACTAATTATTAAACCATTTTTTATAAATAGCGTCTAATTCTCCATTTGCTTTTAGCTTATCGATTGCTTGGTTAAATTTTTCACGAAGCTCATCATTACCTTTACGTAAAGCAATACCTAAACCTTCACCAAAAAATTCATGATCAGTGATTTTATCACCTAATGGTACAATTTCGGCTTCTTTACCTAACCAATCACCAGCTACGAATGAACTTGAAACAATAGCATCAATACGTTTAGCTTTTAAGTCAAGAAATGCAAATTGATAACTATCGTAACTAACCGGTTTCACATCCGGAAATTTTTCATTCAAATATTTTAAATAAGTCGTACCTTTTTGAATACCGACACGTTTGCCATTAAGTTGATCTAAACTTGTTAGGGAGTCTTTTAATGTGATGAATTGAATTGAACTATCATCATAATAAATTTTAGTAAAATCAACTTGTTTTTTTCTTTCAGCTGTTACATCTATACCTGCAATTGCAGCATCAATTCGACGAGTTTTTAAACTGGGAATTAAACCATCAAATGATTGATTAACGATTTTGCAAGAAACTTTCATTTCATCACAAATTTTGTTAATCATATCAATATCAAAACCGACAATTTCATTTTTATCATTAGTAAATTCAAAAGGAGCATAAGTTGCTTCTGTACCGATGATGAGGTTTTCTGCTGCTTGTGTTACAAATGCCGTTCCTGCTAATAAAACAGCTAATAATGTTTTCTTCATATTCTCACCCAATAATATTATTTAATGTGATAAATAAGCTTTAAATTCTTTGGTTTTAGGATGAGCAAAGCATTCTAGTTGTCCTTGCTCAATAATTTTACCGTGTTCCATATAAATCACTTGCGAAGCAACTTTACGAGCAAAATCCACTTCATGTGTGACAATAATTTGTGTAATTCCTGTTTGTGATAATTCATTAATGATTTCTGCTATTTGCGATGTTATAGCTGGATCTAAAGCCGCAGTTGGCTCATCAAATAATAAAATTTGAGGTTCCATCATTAATGCTCTTGCTATAGCAACACGTTGTTGTTGTCCTCCTGAAAGATGAAGAGGGTAACGGTGTGCCATATCATCTATCCGCAAACGTTTTAAAATCGACATTGCTTTGTCACTGGCTTCTTTTTTAGACATTTTTAATACTTGACAAGGTGCTTCAATTAGATTTTCAAGTACAGTTAAATGTGGCCATAAATTATAATTTTGAAAAACCATACCAACATTTTTTCGAAGTAGTCGAATTGTTGATTCACTGATTTTTTTTGAAAAATCAAAATGTGAGTCAGCTATAGTCATTTCGCCCGATGTTGGAATTTCAAGTAAATTAAATACTTTTAATAAAGAGCTCTTTCCTGCACCACTTTGACCAAGTAAAACAATCGTTTCACCAAGTGGATAGCATAATGAAACATCATTTAATGCCTGATGAGAACCATAAAAGCAATTAATATGGTTTAGTTCAATATTCATTCTTCGTTTTCTTAAATTTAAATTGACTAAATATTACTTTTTTTTGCATAAAAATGCAATCTAATTTATTAGACAATAGTTTTGTGCCTATTTTTTTACTGAAACATACCCATAACCTGAAACTTTTTTACAAAAAATCACTCATTATTAGATATGATTGGAATTACAGGACCAAGATATTTTGGTTCTTTAGTAAGGATATAAAGGTCAATAAAAGCACTAACACGAGCGAACATTTCACGGATACGCACTAATTTCATACTTTTAGGCGATGGCACCGCAAAGCATTGTGCTTGGATTCCTTGTGCAATAGCTATAAAAATTGCACGTTCGCAATGAAACTCTTGAGTGATAATTGTGAAATCATTTGCATCAAAAACTTTATTAGCGCGAATAATTGAATCTAACGTTCTGAAACCTGCGTAATCAAGAACTATCGCTTTTCTAGGAATGCCAGCCTTGATTAAATCTTTTTGCATAGTGATTGGTTCATTATAGCTTAATAGTGCATTATCTCCGCTAAGTAAAAGATAATCGACTTTACCTTGCCAATAAAGGTCGATTGCTCCATCAATACGGTTTCGATAAAAACCATTTAATCCGCCACCTCGAACATATTTGGATGTGCCAAGTACTACACCAACTGCACGATATGGTAGATTGTTCTCATCGTGATAGATATAAGGTGCTGTTTTATAGCTGATCCAATAGTCAAGTATAAGAATCGCCGATATTGTAATCAAGCACAAACCAATAAAACAAGCTATAAGCTTTTTTAAATTCATGCTAAAACCAATCAAAAATAAATACCATTATTGGAAATAAAAAAGGTGCTGTCAATGATGTCATAATACCACATAAAACAAGCGACAAGGAACTATAGGCTCCTTCGTTATAATCAACCTCAATGCAACGAGCTGTTCCAACTGCATGTGAAACAGCTCCAATAGAAAGTCCTCTAGCCGAAGCCGATTTTATTTTAACAAGATTTAATATTTGATGTCCAAAAATTCCGCCTAATGTACCGACTAATATTACACATAATGCCGCTATGGAAGGCACACCACCTTGATCGGCAGCAATAGTTACCGCAATAGCAGTAGTAACTGATTTCGGTAAAACAGATGCTGCAATGGCATTATTGCCACCCAACCAAAAAGCAATGCAAACGCCAGTTATCATTGATGCAATCGAGGCAGTAAAGGTGATAAATATGATTGATTTCCAACGAGCTTTAATTTGAGGAATAAGTTCGTATAAAGGATAGGCAAGGGCTACAACCGAATAAGGCAATAAATCATTAATAATTTGTACATTTGCTACATATTGTGCATAACTGGTTTTAGTTATTATTAAAATTGGAATTAAAACAATAACCGATATGACTAATGGATTAAATAAAGGACTTTTTAATTTAAATGAAATTCTACGAATAATGAGAAATACACAAAGTGTGAGTGGTAGCATCCATATCATGGCTGCTTCTCCTGATTTTTTGATAAAATTGTTCTTTTTTGGGGCATTGTTTTTTGGAAATTTTCGGTTAGAAATGCGGTAAAAATTAATACAATGAGCGATCCACCTACACTACTAAAGATAATAGGGATCCAATTTTCTAATAAAAGTGAATAGTTATCCATTATGCCCATAGCAGCAGGAATAAAAAGAACCGTCATATAACGCATAAATAGATTACAGCTATTTTTGATCCAACAAGTTGGGATAAGCTGGAAAGCAAGTAAGAAAAATAGAAGTAACAAACCAATAATACTGCCAGGAATCATTATCGGTATTATTTTTGAGATTATATTTCCCACCCATAAACAGAGAGTTAAAATAATCAATCCTCGACCATAGCTGAACAGCGTATAGTATAAAGAATAGAGTCGATGTTTTATCGTTGCATGTTTGGCTAAAAAATGTTTCATAATATTATATTGTTAAATATATTAAACTTTATGATGATTATTTATATCTGCGGCTTCAATGATATAAATAGAATTGATCTTATCATACGCCCGTCAAATTCAATTATCCAACTAAATAATGACAATAGTTATAAAGTTGTTTAATTATTGTTAATTTTTCAGGTTGTTGAATATACGTTTCAGCTAATAGTTCTAGATTCAATAAATAATCTTGTATTTTGGATATATTAAGTTTGTCTCGACAATGATTGAACCAAACAGCCTGCTCTCGTTCTGTTAATGCTTGAGGATAGTTTCGAGCTTTATATCTAAAAAATAGAGTAGCTAAACGAGGGTCATCAAATGTTAAAGATAGGCTATCTAACAGTTGAGTGGGTGTTGTTCGAATCGTTTCACAGCGCAATTTATCTTGATTATTCAAAAAACCTTGGTAAATTTGAGCATCAACATCTGAATTAATTGGATAATTATTATCAATATTAAACAATTCTTGCATCTTATTTTGCAGCAAATTTTGATTTTCTTGTAGTTTTTGTAGTTTAATTAAACATTGTTCTACATCAAGCCCAAATCGTTTTGCATTTTCAGGTAACAAGGTTTTTAATGGAGCAACTATAGGGCATTTATTGGTATGAATTAATTTTAAAGGAATTCGCGATTCTCCTAACTCTAGATCTTCTGTTTTTGTATACAGTTTCTCTTTGATTTGTTCAACGGACAAATCAATAAGGAGGTCAATATCACCCGCTAAATCACATATAACTGCTGCATTGTTTTGTATTGGATGCCAGATTATTGGAGCAACTACTGATAGATTACCTCGATGACTACCTAGCATGCCCGATACATGAATGATAGGTGTCATATTGACTACATCTATAAGTTCAGCAACTTTGTTTTTATTACGTAATAAGAAAAAATAATTAAATAATTTGGGTTGTTTTTCTTTTATTAGTTTAGCCATAGCAATAGTTGCATAAACATCGGACATAGCATCGTGAGCATGTTCATGCTTAATATTATTTGCTTGAGTTAGATGCTCCAAACGAAAGCTAGGAAGACCGTTATCATTGATGGGCCAATTGATACCATCTGGTCTTAATGCATAACAAGCTCTAACAACATCAAGAAGATCCCACCTAGAATTACCGTTCTGCCAACTATATGAATAGGGATCATAAAAGTTACGATATAAAATATTACGGGTGACTTCATCATCAAATCGGATATTGTTATATCCTAAAATACATGTGTTAGGTTCACTAAAAGCTTGATAGATTCGTTTAGTAAATTCAGCTTCACAAATGCCGTTTTGATTGGCTTTCTGAGGAGTAATACCAGTAATAAGTACAGCCTCAGGATTTGGTAAATAATCTTGAGCAATTTGACAATAAATAACTAATGGATCTTCAATGATGTTAAAATCACCGTCAGTTCGAACACCTGCAAACTGTGCTGGGCGATCTAAAGCTGGGTTTATACCAAAAGTTTCATAATCATGAACGTAAAAAGTTGGCTGATTTAAGTCGTTTTTCATTATTCTTTTGGGCTCTTAATTATTATTTTATTTCTTGATTTTTAACTGTTTTATTGTTCATTTATTTATTTGCGATTGTGAATATACAAAATATATAGCTATGCTTTTAATTGTGTACAAAATGTAGAAAATTAAAATGATGGCTAACGATTCAAAACAAATAGCACTATCAAATAAATCTTATCCTAGTTTTCTATAAATTACTACTTGATGGTTTAAGTGTAAGGATATCACAAAAAGGGAGTATTGCCTTTTAATTTCGGTATAGAGCAATGCTTGAGATTTAATTTTAATCCATGAATGATATTTATCATTAATTGTAATAGCTAACGATGCAATATATTTAAAAATCCTACAAATATCTGCGTTTAGTAAAGTTCTCAAAAATGGTAACATCTAATTTTTAAATTTACTTTTTATATTGCGATAAACCTAGTTATGGTTGGGCTATTTCCATTTTTGTGATAGCAAAAAGCAATCATGGTCTTTATGTAGGATTTATAGCCCAATACGTTATGATATCAAAAGGTAAACTTTATGATATTAGATATAATTAATAAGTAGGATATACCATGTTGTTATAGCAAATTTTATAATGTTAACATGAGATTTATTTTAACTTTTAAATGCACTACTAATTAACTAAATCTTTAAATCATGGTTTGGCTAATTCATATACATTAAATGTATATAACTTTTGTTTAAATTAGTAATTTAGCATTAATCAAATAAAAATTTTTTGTGACGTTGTAACTTTAAAATAAAAGTACAATACTTTTATAAATAATATTATCTATAATAGTAGTTAATTATAATTCATTAACATTTATTTAAAAATTAAGCTATTTGTTGTCCTCTATCTCTTTTAAAAATGAAGTTAAATGATCTTTCCATAAATTTGCTGTCATTGTGGTACTATGCCCACTGGTTTTGATACTTGCTGGTATTAATACATATTTAACATGAGGTATGTTTTTTATCGCTTTTTCCATTAAACCTGTAGTAGGAGGGTTTCTTTCATCATCTTCTGAATTTATTGCTAATATATGAGCTTTTATTTTAATCAAGTCTTTAGTTGGATCGAAGTTTCTTGCTGCATCCCATTGAAATAAAAAATCATTAGTATCCATTGTAATGCGCTCTTTTAATGTACTAGCTAATAATTCTTCTGTTTTTGCAGTATTATAGGCTTTGTTTTGCCAAGCAATATCGCCTCCATTGGTTGCTATATTATAATAATTATAAACGGTTTGGAATTTTTCTGGTTTTTTGTCATAGAATCCATTTTTCCAATCAGGATCGTCTTTAATAGCATTAATAACCATTTTTCTCATTATCCAATTTCGGCTTGACATAGGGGCAGGGGTCGCAGCCATTGGTACTGCAGCAGTCATAAAATCTGGATACATAGTAACCCAATTCCAAGTATTCATCCCTCCCATGGAATTTCCTATAATTAACTCTAAATGATCGATGCCTAATCCATTTTTCACTAATTGGTATTGAGCATTAACCATATCGGTATAATCATAATGTGGAAAGTCACCTTTCATACCATCTGACGGTTTCGAAGATTGACCTGTACCAATAGCATCAGGAAGGATAATAAAGTATTTTTCTGCATCTAGTGGCATTCCTTTGTCAAATAAAGCATGGCCAAAACTATCATTTAACATCGATGCTCCATTACCAGTAGTACCGTGTAATACTAATACGGGCTTATTTTTCGGATTGCCAAGAGTAATATAGTGTATTGATAGATTTGACATTGTACTCCCATCATTAAATTTGAAGTTATTAATAATGAAGTTGGCTTCATTTTTATTATTAAAATCGAGACAATACCCAAAAGAAGGAATTATTAATAAAATAACAATGCATAGTTTTTTCTTAAAGTTGACCATAATTTTTTTTACCTATATTCACTATTTATCCCTTTAATTTAACTTTACTAGGTTAAAATCGAAAATAAATACTTTGTTTATTGTGATTTATATCTCAATATTTCATTAAAATTAAAATTAAAATTAAAATTAAAATTAAGAATTAATTATCAAATTTTCTAAAAAAATCATTATTCAAAAGATCATTCTAATAATGAAAAGATAAAAATATGTAATTAATTATCATGATGTGAATAAACAAATAGAAATATCTAATTTAAAAACGAATATTTAATTTAAGTAAAAATAAAAAAGGGAATGAATTAATATCATTCCCTTTTTATTTAATTATGAATAATAGACAATTTTTACTCTTTTGGGGCACTCTCAATTAAATCAGCCAACTTTTCAAGAGTGATTCTGAGAGGTTTAGGCATAGTTTCTAATTCAATTGAATCCATTAAGTTTTTAACATATAGACCGAGCTCAGTATCTCCTTCAACTATTAATCGACGTTGAAAAAAGAGTGTATCAGGGTCTTGTCTTCTAGTTGCAATCATTATCAAATCATTAGCATTGCCAATGAAGCTTACATCAGCAATTTCTTCACGACTGACAACTAATTTATTTTCTATTAGGCTAACAAACCATATTAATTGTAGATCTGTAACTTCAATTTTAAGCCAGCGATTTTCTAAAAAATCAAGATCACCATCTTCAAGTGAATGTTTAAATTGTAATTGTAACAATTGTTCAATAACTTGTTTTTTTAAATTAAAAGGAATACAGCGTAAAGTAATTCCCAATACTTGAGGCGCTTTATCAACAAATGTTGAATGTATTTTTCCTAATAAATTATGCTGGCTTTCTATCATTTAAACATCTCCAGAGATCATTTTCTCATAAATATCTAAATCAGTGTTTAGATGCTCAAAAGTTTCTTCACTTACTTCATTACGAATTTTCATTTGTAATAGTGCGGTACGTTCTGCACCAATTGCAACTAAACGCATACGTCTTTCTAGGTTCTCAGCTTCAAGTGCTTTTTGTTCTAAATCTTTGAGACCTGTCCTACGTCTTAATGAACCGATAACACGCGAGCCAACTTCGTGAATTATTTCTTGATCCAAACCTGCTTCAGAAGTTTCTTGTAGTAAGTTGTTTTGCATTTTTTCTAGGCTAATAATAGCTTCTTCTGCCATTTGTCCTTTCACTGTTAAAATTTCATTGTCTTGTTTTGAATTATCTAAAATTACACTACCTCGTAATAAAATAGGTAATATAACTACTGCAACAATCAATGAAATTAAGATAATTCCTGTAGCGATAAAGACAAGTTGATACCTACCTGCAATGGTCATTGGGATAGATAATACACCAGCTAATGTTATTGCTCCACGGACACCAGCAAAAGTTGAAATTAATAAATCACGATTTGTATATGCTCTAAATGCTAGAGGTCGTTTTGTTCCAAAAGGCATGGTTGGCATGTGTTTCATAGCCCATAGCCAAGCAAATCTTGTTCCCATTAATACGATAAAAACAAATAAAACAATCAAGCATAATTGCCATAGCTCAATCGATGCATCTGTTTGATTTTCAGCGAAAGTATTATTTAAAATACTAGGTAACTGAATACCCAAAAGAACAAAAACAAATCCGTTGAATACAAAAGTTAACATTGACCATGCACTATCTGATTGTAAACGTGTTGTCAAAGGTGCATTACGCATCATACCAGAATGATTGACGGTCATACCTGCACTTACAGCAGCTAAAATACCAGAACAATGGCATTCTTCAGCAATAATATAAGCGGCAAATGGAAGTAAGAATAATAATACGATTTGAATTGCTGGGTCATTATTAGTAAGTTGATTTATTTTACGTAAAATCCTAGCATATAACCAAGTAAATAAAACCCCAACCGCTAAACCACCGACAGCAACGACAAAGAAAGATATACTAATTTGCAACAAATCAAATTCAAGCAGTCCTGTCGCAATTGCGATTGCAAACTTTAACGAAACTAGACCTGAAGCATCATTCATCAATGCTTCACCTTCAATAATTTCCATCTTTTCTTTTTCTATACGACCTTTACCAACGATTCCACTCAAGGCAACGGCATCGGTAGGTGATAAGACGGCTGCAAGAGCTAAAGCAGCTGCCAATTGGACATTTGGTAACATCCAGTGAAGAATGTAACCTAAAGCGATAATTGAGATAACCACCAATACAAGCGCCAATCCAACAATTTCTCTGAAATTATATACGAAATCTTTTACGGATGTTTTTCGCCCATCAGCAAATAGTAAAGGTGGAATGAATAAAACAAGAAATAATTCTGGATCAAATTTTACATAAACACCAAATGCGGCCAGAATGCAACCTAATAATATTTGCATTAGCGGTAATGGTATTTGTATTGGTAACATTTTAACAACGACACCAGAAAGTGATACAATTAATACGAGAAGTAAAATTATTGAAAAAAGTTCCATAGCTTGTCTTTTATTTATCCTATAATCCTATTGTTATTATTTGATTATATCGGATTTTTAACTTAATTTCAGGTTAAATTTCAAAAAATTACTTAAATTTTGTTCACACGCTATTATTAAACAAAAAAACAACAATCTAATTAAAGGTTTTGCATGGAAAATTGGCAAAGAGCATTTGTTTTGCACACACGTACTCAAACTGAAAGCAGCTTATTAGTTGATCTATTCATTGAAAATGGTGGTAAAATAACCGTTTTAGCTAAGGGAGCTCGACGAAAAAATTCTTCTTTGAAAGGGCTATTGCAACCTTTTACCCCCTTAATAGTACAATATTCTGGTAAAAGTAATATAAAAATATTACGTCAAGTTGAAGCAATGTCACTTACTATACCATTAGTTTCGGTTTCATTATATAGCGCTTTTTATTTAAATGAATTATTACATCGCGTATTAATTGCAGATACTGAGATGCCAACACTTTTTGATGATTATTTAAAAAGTTTACAACAACTGGCACAACAAGCTCCTGCTGAGAATGTTCTTCGTACTTTTGAATTGTCATTATTAGAAAATATGGGTTATTACGTTGATTTTTTTCATTGTAGCGCGACAGGCGATAATATTGTTGAATCAATGTATTATCAATATCAATCTGAAAAAGGATTTATCGGTAGTTTATTAAGAAATAGTACCAGTTTCACAGGTGAACAAGTATTGGCTTTGGGAAATCGTGATTTTAGCACTCCTGATACACTAAAAGCAGCTAAACGCTTTACTCGAATGGCTTTAAAACCTTATGTTGGCTCAAAACCTTTTAAAAGTAGGGAATTATTTTTGAAAATTTAAACATTTTAAGCAAATTTATTATTAAACATAGATTATTATCTTGCTCAATTTAGTGACAACGTCACATAGAACTGAATGTAATTATTACTATTTTTCATTTGTATCTCTGTTTAATATTAGCAACACCCAAATCAAGTCCCACTTGACGCTCGAATGACTAACTCTCCATTAACATAAATAGTTCGAATTGGTAATGTTGGGTTATAAACTCGTTGAATTAAAGTTTCAACCGCAGTTAGGGCGATACTAGCCAAAGGTTGCTTATATGTCGAAAGGGGTGTTGAAAGGTGACATGCATAATCGGCATCATCAAAGCTGATGGTAAATAATTTTTGTTTAGGATTGATTCTCTGATTTAAGGAAATTAATTGCATTGCTGTAAAGTCGTTTCCACAAACAACGTGTTTAATATTTAATTTTGACAAATGATTTATGACATTTTCATCTACTTGTGGAATTTGAATTATCCAATTATTGGTAATTCCTGTATCAAATAGCGCTTGTTTATAACCAATAATTCTCAATGCTATTGTATTAGCTGAATCACTTTTTGAAACGAAAGCAATTCGTTTATTATTTTGTTTAAGAAAATGTTGAGTTACAATATAACCAGCTGCAATATTATCAATACTGACTAAATCAGCCATGCCTCGAGTAGGAAATAAACAATAATCACGTTCTAACAATATGCAAGGAATTTTATATTGATTTAAGCAATCCATTATTTTGTGGTTAATAATGTTGGCATATGGGTGAAATTCTAAAGGTGTAAAAAAAATACCGTTGATGTTATTTTTTGTATAATTAATAATAACTTTTTCTACGTCATCCAAGATAGATTGTATATCCTGACTTTTAGTTAGCATACCAGCCCATAATAATGAAAATTGATAATGATTTGCTAAACTAGCTATTTCAGAATATAAACTATCAAGAATCATTCTGCTTTCGTCTTGCTCAAGTCGTGGAGCTAAAATGCCAAAAATATATTTTGTCACTTGTTCATTTTTAGGTTGTCTGACATAAAACTTTCCTCCTTGTTTACCCTCAATATAACCTTCATTTTTTAGCTTCGAAAATACTTTACTTATTGTTGGTCGAGAGGTTTTATATGCCTGACTTAAATCGGATGAAGAGGGTAGAGCACTATTGTAATCTAAAACTCCGCTTTTGATTTGTAATAATATTTCTTTATATATCTGGTCACTTTTATTTACCATGGTTTCACCTGTTAAAATTTCGATAATTTATGCAGTATGACATATCCGTTAAACTTGATAAATTAAATTTTACAAGTTTATAAAAAAAGTGACTTTGATATCATAAATCATAAAAAATATAGATTAATATTGTTTAGATTACCTCAGATAATTAGACTAAATTTGCTCAAAATACTTAATCATTATTTTGATGTCTTAATTTAATCAGTAAATTATTTTTATAAAACAATTGACTACCTGAGGTGGCTTTATGAAAAAATTCATAACAATATGCTTAACAATTACATCTGTATTTTTTACAAGTTGTTTTCAACTTGTAAACGCTGATGATAAGAGACCTATTAAGTTTGCTTTTATCACTTCAACATTAAACAATTCATTTTTTACCGCCATCTCAGATACATTTTCTGAAATAGCTAAACAGAATGGGGATCAATATATTCTTATTGATCCTCAATATGACCAAGCTAAGCAAATATCTATGATGGAAGATGTGATTAATCAAAATGTGGACATCATTTATTTAATTGCTGTAGATTCTGAAGGTATTAGGCAAGGTTTGCTTGCAGCTAAACAAAAACAAATTCCAGTTGTAGTTATTGATAATCCAATTAGTGATGATGATTTAATTGTAAGTACTGTCGCATCAGATAATTTTCTAGCAGGTAAAATCAATGGTGAACAAATGGCTAAAGATTTTCCTAATGGTGCAAAAATAGCAGTCATTGATTGCCCATTCAATCGAGCCAGCGTGTTAAGAGCAGATGGTTTTTATGCCGGATTAGGTGAAAATAAAAGTAAATTTAATGTGGTATCTCAACAAAACGGAAAATGTGCTTTAGAAGTGACTATGCCAATTGCTGAAGATATTATTCAAGCTCATCCAGATCTACAGGCTTTTTTTGCTGTAAATGATCCTTCTGCTTTAGGTGTGGTTGTTGCATTAAAAGCTTCAAATAAACTAAAAAATATCAAAATTTATACAGTTGATGGTTCACCTGATGGCAAAAAGGCTTTTAGTGATGGTGATTTAACTTTAACTGTAGCCCAAGCACCAATTCAATTAGCTAAAGAAACCTATAAAGTCGGTAAAAAAGTTTTAGCAGGAGAACATGTTTCTAAAGAAATCTTAGTACCAACTTTTCCTATTACCAAAGAAATGATTGAAAAAAATGGTGTAAAAGTCTGGCAGTAATAATCGACTTAAATCCTGTTATAGCTTTTATAATCAATAAGGTGATAAATCTATGGAACAAGTTGTTTTACAACTATCTCATATAGAAAAGAAATTTGCTGGGGTTCATGCTTTAAAAGACATGCATTTTAACTTAAAACAATGTGAAGTGCATGGATTATTAGGTGAGAATGGTGCTGGCAAATCAACATTAATTAAAATTATCGGCGGCATCTATAAACCGGATGCCGGTGAAATTAAAATTAATGGTAAAACTGAGATAATCGATGGTATTAAAGATGCACAATCACGAGGAATTAATGTTATCCACCAAGAAATTGTCTTAGTTCCTTATATTAGTGTATATGAAAATATCTTTTTAGGGCGTGAACCAAGAACTAGATTAGGTTTTAAAGATCATCGACAAATGATCACCAAAGCTAAAACTATGATAGAGAACATGGGATTAACTATTGATGTTCTATGCCCAGTAAATGAGTTAACCATAGCTCAACAGCAACTCATCGAAATCGTTAAAGCGATTTCATTCAATGTACGCATTCTAATCATGGATGAGCCGACCTCTTCTTTAACTGATAAAGAAGTAGAACAACTTTTTTTAATGATAAAAAAACTAACGGAACATAACGTTAGCATCATATATATTTCACATCGTATGGATGAGTTATTTACCATCACTGACAGAATTACTGTTATACGTGATGGAAGTTATGTAAATACAGTTAATACAAAAGAAACAAATATTGATGAATTGGTCAAAATGATGGTGGGTCGTAATTTAAGTAATTATTATCAACGTCACTATCAGCCAGAGGGTAAATGCTTATTAGAAGTTAAGAATCTTTCAAAAAAAGGCGTTTTTAATAATGTCAATTTCAAATTGAAGAAAGGAGAAATTTTAGGTTTTTCTGGCCTGATGGGGGCAGGAAGAAGTGAAATCATGCAGGTTATTTTTGGCGCAGATCAATATGATAGTGGTCAAATTTATTTTGATAATAAGTTAGTTCAGATCAAATCTCCTCAAGATGCGATTGATATCGGTATTGCATTAATACCTGAAGATAGGAAAAAACAGGGGCTGATATTAAATAATAGTATCGCATTTAATCTTACACTAACCGTATTGAAACAATTTATGCACGGTTGCTTAGTTGACCAACAGAAACAGAAAGAAATTATTCAATTCTATATCAATAAACTAAATATCAAAACTCCAAATACCGACAAAATTGTTGGTCAATTAAGTGGTGGAAATCAGCAAAAAGTTGTTATAGCTAAATGGTTAGCAATTAAACCTAAAGTTATCATTTTAGATGAACCGACTCGAGGAATTGATATTGGCGCTAAAGCTGAAATCTATCAAATTATTGATGAGCTTTGTGCAAATGGTATAGCTATTATTATGATTTCATCAGAATTACCCGAAATTATTAATATGTGTGACAGAGTTTGTGTGGTCGCTAATGGTCAAATTCAAGGAGAACTATTTCATCATGAACTTACACAGGAAAAGATTATGAAATTAGCAACAGGGAGAGCTTAAAAAATGATTAACCAATCAATTAAACAATCAAATGATAAAATCTATCATCCCTCGTCAATAACCAATAACATCATTATCAGAAGTTTCAAAAATTTTATTACTCATAATATAGGTATATTAATTGCTCTTTTATTGATTAGTACAATTTTAACTTTTGCAAGTCCTGTATTTCTTTCACAAGAAAATATGTTATCGGTGTTAAGACAAATATCTACCAATATGTGTTTAGCATTAGGAATGACGTTGATTATCATATTAGGTGGCATAGATTTATCTGTAGGTTCTATTGTTGCAATGGCTGGTACGCTTACTGTTGGATTTATATCAATAGGTGAAATGGGCATAATTACAGCAATTTTTCTAGGCTTGCTAATTGGTACTCTTTGTGGTCTATCAAACGGCGTAGCTATTGCTTATACAGGTATTCCACCATTCATTGTTACTTTAGCTATGATGATGATCGCTCGTGGTGTAGGTTTTATCTATAGTGGTGGCCAATCAATTCGTATTTTTGATGAAAGTTTTACTCGTATTGGTACTGGTTATTTGGGAATGATTCCATACCCAGTGATTTATATGTTGGTGTTTATCATCATTATGTTAGTTCTTGTTAATCGAACTCGTTTAGGCACTTATATTTATGCTCTGGGTGGTAATCGTGAAGCAGCAAGACTATCAGGTATAGCAATTAAGCGTGTTGAAATCATTGTTTATACAATTGCTGGCTTCTTAGCAGCTTTCGCAGGAATCGTTCTTGCCGCAAGAATGTATTCAGGACAACCATCTGTTGCGCAGGGATATGAAATGGATGCGATAGCTGCTTGTGTGTTAGGTGGTATATCAATGTCTGGTGGGATAGGTCGTATTAGTGGCACCATTTTAGGCGTTATTGTTATCGGCGTTATTAATAATGGTTTGAATTTATTGGGTGTAAATTCATTTTGGCAATTGGTTGCAAAAGGTGTGATTATCTTTTTAGCCGTTTATGTCGATATGTTGAAACGAAAAAGAGCAAAATAAATTGTTTAATAACATGAATAATAAAAATTTAATTAATAGGACAATAAAATGAAAAAATGTACTTTGATGTTAAATAATCCAGATGGTATTAATCGACAAAATGAACCTGTAATTACGCGCCTTTTTTTTAAAGAACAGCCAATTGATCCGACCCAAGTAAAACTTGTCGATGAGAAAGGGAATATTGTACCGCATCAATTATTTGATTTAGCTTATGATGGAGCAAATAAGTTGATCTCTGCTTGTTCAATAGCTTTCATAGTAACTAATTTAAATCAATTAGTTGAAAATTATACTTTGTATTTAGATTCGAAAGCGCAATCAAGTAATTTAAAGGGAATAAAGCAATTAGATCCCATTTTAAAAGATGGAATTAAAAGGCTTGATACTGGGCATTATATTTTAGAATTATGTCGTGGGACTGCTGATGGTACATCATATGGAAAATGGGGTATTCGTTATTTTGCAGCTAAAGCTGAAAACCTTAATTTGATTAAAGATTGCTCAAATGCTATCGGTGGATTTTATGGACCATTTTTTACGCCAGCAAATGGCTTAATTAATCCGCCAGAACATACTATAGTTCAATGTAAAACTGAGGTTGAAGGTCCTATTTATTGTCGTTATCGATTTGATGGTCAAATACCTAATGGATTAGATCCTGCATTACACAATAAATCATTCTCAATTGTTTGGGAATTTTTTTATAAATCACCTTGGTTTAAACGTACTTATTATGTGGATGATTTTGAAACCTCAGTGGATGGAATACCTGTTATAAATAAGATCACCGTTGGTGATGAGTATGAAAGTGGACAAAATAATGTGGTGTTTTCTCGTTTTGCTAGTTACGGTGGTACTTATTATAGGCAGGGAGATCTGTATGCCAACATACTAGCGGATGAAGTTAATCGAATTTTATCTCAACCACTTGATAAACTCCCTCCAAATGCGAGGCGCTATCGAGAGTCAATCGGTGATAATATCAATGCGGTGTCTTGGGATTTCTTTTGGCGGCTGTTTTGTGTTAAAGAAGGTATTTTAAGTGATGAAGAAATAAAAGCACATGTTAAAACTATTTTACGTAAAGCGCATCATGTTGTTCATAACAGTGAACGAAATAAAGAAATATTATCCGCGAAAGAAGTCGATGTTAACAGTGTGCCTGAACAAACTATTTTTCCGCTTGCTGCAAATAAAACGGCTGAAATTAATCCAGAATCAGGGTATTCTATGATTTGGTATACGAGTAATATTGTTGGACGTTATCAAATTGTTCAACGTAAAGATTCAGGTTGGGTGAATTGGGGAACCAATGGTGAAAATGAATACCCTGAATTACCAACAGGATCGACTATATATACAGCATATGGTCAATTTGATGATTGGCAAAAGCAAGCCGACAGTATGGAAAAAAACATTGATGTCAAACAAGGAATAATTGAAAATGAATGACATAAAAGTGGTCGCAATAGGCGAGTTTTTATGGGATTGTTTACCTAATGGGAAAAAAATTGGTGGGGCTGCCGCCAATTTTTGTTATCATGCTAAATCTGCGGGGGCAAACGCTATATTAGTTTCTGCCATTGGTGATGATGAAAATGGTAAAGATTTAAGTAATCTGATTGAAAAACTGCAAATTCCACAACATCTTCAAATATCAAAAAATTATCCAACAGGTACTGTATTAGTCAAATTAGATTCAGACGGAAAACCGACTTATGATATAGTTAATCCTGTTGCTTGGGATGATATTCAGTTAACAGAGCAACTATTAGACCTTATCAAGCAAGATAATTTAGATGCAATTTATTTTGGTAGTTTAATTCAACGCAATCAACAGAATCATGACTTACTAAAAAAAATTATTACTCATTGTTCACCACGAACCAAAATTATTGTTGATATCAATTTGCGTCAAAATCATTATAACCATTCAACTTTGCTTTTTTGTATTGAAAATGCCAATATTTTAAAGTTAAATGATGAAGAATTACCAATTATTGCAAACTTGTTAAAAATCAAATCTGATCCAAAAAAACTTTTCGATTATCTTAACCAACATCATCAACTAGAGTTATTAATTTATACTTGTGGTAGTGATGGCAGTCATCTATTTACTAAAAGTGAGCAAGATTATTGTCCAGCAGAAAAAATCACAGCGATTGATACTGTTGGTGCTGGCGATTCATTTATGGCAATTAGTAGTGTGTTATATTTGAAAGGTAAAGCATTACAGGAAATTAATATTAAAGCAAATCGTATCGCTTCTTACGTCTGTACCCAAAATGGTTCAATGCCAGTTATACCTGAAACATATTTAGCAGAATTATAATTTTTTATAAGCCTAGCTGATTAGTTAAAAACTAAAGCTAGGTAATTTAACTTATAATATTATAGTGTTACATAATTCATGTCTAATATTCATAAATACCATTAATAAATTGATTTTGAGCTTTTTAAGTTCATGAAATCATCATAGATGATTAATTTGATAAAAATCTAATTTTAAATCAAGTTTAATCCTATTTAAAAACCTTATAATAAGTGATAGTATACTCTGCTTATTTATGTACGCATGTGCGCTTTCGTGTGGCGCACCACTGTTATAAGGATTTATTATGCCAATTATTACTCTTCCTGACGGAAGTCAACGTCAATTTGATAAACCAGTTACTGTTCTAGAAGTTGCTCAAAGTATTGGAGCAGGGCTTGCTAAGGCTTGTATTGCTGGGCGTGTAAATGGTCAACGTAAAGATGCTTGTGATGTAATTGAAGAGGATGCAACATTAGCTATCATTACTGCTAAAGATGAAGATGGTTTAGAAATTATTCGCCATTCTTGTGCTCATTTATTAGGTCATGCTATTAAACAATTATGGCCTGATACGCAGATGGCAATTGGTCCAACTATTGACAATGGTTTCTACTATGATATTGATTTAGATCATTCTTTAACTCAGGAAGATCTTGATGCTTTAGAAAAACGTATGCACGAATTAGCAAAAAAAGATTATGAAGTAAAAAAAGAAGTTGTGAGCTGGGAACGTGCAAGAGAAGTATTTTGGGATCGTCGTGAACCGTATAAAATTGCTATTTTAGACGAAAATATTCCCAAAGATTCAACACCGGCACTCTATCATCATGAAGAATATATTGATATGTGCCGAGGACCTCATGTCCCTAATATGCGTTTTTGTCATCATTTCAAATTACAAAAAATTGCTGGTGCTTATTGGCGTGGTAATAGTGATAATAAAATGTTACAACGTATTTATGGCACAGCTTGGGCGGATAAAAAACAACTTGATAGTTATTTACAATTTTTAGAAGAAGCCGCTAAACGTGATCACCGTAAAATTGGTAAACAACTTGATCTTTATCATATGCAAGAAGAAGCACCTGGTATGGTATTTTGGCATAATGATGGTTGGATTATATTTCGTGAACTAGAAGTTTTTGTTCGTACCAAATTAAAAGAATACAATTATCAAGAAGTAAAAGGTCCATTTATGATGGATCGCGTATTATGGGAAAAAACAGGTCATTGGGGTAACTATAAAGAGTTAATGTTTGTTACTTCGTCTGAAAATCGTGAATATTGTATTAAACCAATGAACTGCCCGGGTCATGTACAAATTTTTAATCAAGGTCTAAAATCTTATCGTGATTTACCTTTACGTATGGCTGAGTTTGGTAGTTGTCATCGTAACGAACCGTCAGGTTCATTACATGGTTTAATGCGTGTTCGAGGCTTTACCCAAGATGATGCGCATATATTCTGCACTGAAGAGCAAATTCGAGGTGAAGTAAACAGCTGTATTAAAATGGTTTATGATACTTACAGCACATTTGGTTTTAAAGATATTACCGTTAAATTATCCACTCGCCCAGAAAAACGTATTGGTAAAGATGAAACATGGGATTTAGCTGAAAAAGATTTAGCTGAATGTTTAACTGAAAATGGTATTGAATTCGAATATTTACCAGGCGAAGGCGCATTTTATGGACCAAAAATTGAATTTACTTTACATGATTGTTTAGGACGAGCATGGCAATGTGGTACAGTACAACTTGATTTCATGTTACCTGAACGTTTAGATGCGACATATGTAGGTGAAGATAACGAACGCCATACACCAGTTATGATCCATAGAGCAATTTTAGGTTCAATGGAACGCTTTATGGGAATTTTAACCGAAGATTGTGCTGGATTCTTCCCTACATGGCTTGCTCCTTTGCAAGTTGCAGTAATAAATATTACCGATAATCAAGCTGAATATGCCAAACAATTAACCGAGCAATTGCAAAAAGTTGGAATTAGAGCAAAAGCAGACTTGAGAAATGAGAAAATTGGGTTTAAAATTCGAGAGCATACTCTAAAACGTGTTCCGTATATGTTTGTTTGTGGAGACAAAGAAATGCAATCAGGAACAATTTCAGTTCGAACTCGTCAAGGTAAAGATCTTGGTAGCTTTGAAGTGAAACATGTTATAGAATTGTTGCTTAACGAAATTCATAGTCGTTCATTAGAACAAATGAATTAACGATAAATTAATTTGGAGGAATGAGATATTAAAGTCAGTAAACGTATTCAGTCAACACGCGCGCATAAGATCAATGATGAGATTACTGCTCGTGAGGTGAGGTTAACCGGCGTCGATGGTGAACAGCTCGGTATAGTAAGCTTAGAAGAAGCTTTAAAACAAGCGGAAGAAGCAACTTTAGATTTAGTCGAAATAAGCCCTAATGCAGAGCCACCTGTTTGTCGAATTATGGATTATGGCAAGTTCCTCTATGAAAAGAGTAAAGCAACAAAAGAACAGAAGAAGAAGCAAAAGGTTGTTCAGGTTAAGGAAATTAAATTCCGACCTGGTACAGATGAAGGCGACTATCAGGTAAAACTCCGCAGCCTGATTCGCTTTCTAGAAGATGGCGATAAAGCTAAAGTCACGTTGCGTTTTCGTGGACGTGAAATGGCTCATCAACAGTTAGGTACTGAGATGCTTGATCGCATTAAAGAAGACTTAGCTGATTTGGCGGTTATTGAATCTTATCCAACTAAGATTGAAGGTCGTCAAATGATAATGGTGCTAGCGCCGAAGAAGAAGTAATGGTTTTGCAAGTTAATCTTTAGTTTTCTAAAAATTACACCATTATTTTATTTTTATTAACAATGCGAAGTGGAAATTAATAAAATGCCTAAAATTAAAACTGTAAGAGGCGCAGCAAAGCGCTTTAAAAAAACAGCTTCTGGTGGCTTTAAGCATAAACAAGCTAACAAGAGTCATATCCTAACCAAAAAATCAACTAAGCGTAAACGTCATTTACGTGGTTTGACTACTGTGTCAAAAGGCGATTTAGGTTTAGTTACTGCGTGTGTTCCATACGCTTAATTTATTGGTTAATTAATTAGAGGATATAGTTTATGGCTCGTGTTAAACGTGGTGTTATTGCTCGTGCACGTCACAAGAAAATTTTAAAACAAGCAAAAGGTTATTATGGAGCTCGTTCACGTGTTTATCGTGTTGCTTTCCAAGCAGTAATCAAAGCTGGACAATATGCTTACCGTGACCGTCGTCAGCGTAAACGTCAATTCCGTCAATTATGGATTGTCCGTATTAATGCTGCTGCTCGTCAATGTGGTCTTTCTTATAGTCGTTTTATCAATGGATTAAAGAAAGCTTCAATCGAAATCGATCGTAAGATCCTTGCTGATATTGCTGTATTTGACAAAAATGCATTTGCTGCATTAGTTGAAAAGGCAAAAGCTGCATTATAATAGCTTTATAAGAGCCGAGTTATCTCGGCTTTTATCATTTTATTGATAATATTATTTAAGAGTAAAGTAATTATGAAATTAGTTGTTTTTCGTTTCTTTTTTAGCTTCATTAAAAATTTTCATTCGTGAGGCAATGGAAAAACGAAAAATAATTATAAAAGCCTCAGGAGAGGCTTTTTTTATGTAATGAACAATAAGCAGGAGAATTTTATGTCTCAATTAGTTGAACTGGTAAGTAATGCCAAATCCGCTATTGAAAATGCTAACGACATTAATACGATCGAACAGATCAGAGTGGAATATTTTGGTAAGAAAGGCTACTTTACATTGCAGATGGCTTCTTTACGTGATGTTCCTGCCGAAGAACGCCCAGCAGTCGGCCAAAAAATCAATGATGCAAAACAAGAAGTTGTTGAAATATTAAATCAAAAACGCAATCTTTTAGAGCGTCAAGTCCTAGATGCAAAACTAGCAAATGAGACGATTGATATTACCTTACCAGGTAAATCTCTTGAGTTAGGTGGATTACATCCAGTGACAAAAACAATTAATCGCTTAGTTGATTTTTTTGGAGAACTTGGCTTTGTGGTTGAAACTGGACCAGAAATAGAAGATGATTATCATAACTTTGATGCACTGAATATTCCTGCTCACCATCCTGCTCGTGCTGATCATGATACATTCTGGTTTGATGCGAAACGTTTATTGCGTACCCAAACTTCAACAGTTCAAATTCGAACTATGGAAAATCAAAAACCGCCAATCAGAATCATCGCTCCAGGAAGAACTTACCGTAATGACTATGATCAGACTCATACTCCGATGTTCCATCAAATGGAAGGATTATTAGTTGATAAAGATATCAGCTTCAGCCATTTGAAAGGTTTATTACATGATTTTCTTCATTGCTTTTTTGAAGATAATATGGAAATAAGATTTAGGCCTGGCTACTTTCCATTTACAGAACCTTCAGCAGAAGTTGACATTAAAGCTAAAAATGGTAAATGGTTAGAAGTATTGGGATGTGGAATGGTTCACCCTAATGTATTACGTAATGTTGGTATTGATCCTGAAATTTATAGCGGTTTTGCCTTTGGTATGGGAATAGAAAGATTGACAATGTTACGTTACGGTGTCACTGATTTACGTTCTTTCTTTGAAAACGACTTACGTTTTTTAAAGCAATTTAATTAATTCTGGAGATCAAAACATGAAATTTAGTGAAAGTTGGCTACGTGAATGGATCAATCCAGAAATTAGTAGCGAAATGCTAGCCGATCAATTAACAATGGCTGGTTTAGAAGTTGATAATGTGGAAAAGGTTGCAGGAGATTTTACTGGTGTTGTGATAGGAAAAGTTGTTGAGTGTAAACAACATCCTAATGCAGACAAACTTCGTGTAACTAAAGTGGACATAGGTAAAGATGAATTACTTGATATTGTGTGTGGTGCACCAAATTGCCGACAAGGTTTAATGGTTGCTTGCGCTACTGTTGGGGCTGTTTTACCTGGTGATTTTAAAATTAAATCAGCAAAACTACGCGGTGAGCCTTCAGAAGGGATGCTATGCTCTTATTCAGAATTAGGTATTACTGATGATCATAATGGTATTATTGAATTACCTGATAATGCACCTTTGGGAAAAGACATTCGAGAATATTTAAATCTTAACGATGTTATGATTGATATAAGTGTTACACCTAATCGTGCTGATTGTTTTGGTATTGTTGGGATTGCTAGAGATATCTCAGCCGTTAATAATATTCCAATGAAAGAAATTAAAATAGCAAATGTACCAACAACAATTTCTGATACCTTATCAATCCAAATAGATGCTCCAAAAGCAGCTCCTCGTTACTTAGGAAGAGTAATTAAAAATATCAATATCAATGCGATGACACCATTATGGATGAAAGAAAAGTTGCGTCGTGGAGGCATTCGTTCTGTTGATGCAGTCGTTGATATTACTAATTATGTATTACTTGAACTTGGTCATCCAATGCATGCGTTCGATTTAAACCAAATTGAAAAAGGCATTATTGTTCGTTATGCTCACCAAGACGAAGAAATGACATTACTTAATGGTAATGAAGTTAAATTGAATGATAAAACATTAGTTATTGCAGATCATAATAAAGTTTTAGCAATTGCAGGTATTATGGGCGGTGAAAAATCAAGTGTAACACAATCAACTACAGATATTTTTCTTGAGTCAGCTTTTTTTGCTCCATTAGCAATTACAGGTAAGGCTCGAGAATATGGGCTACATACTGAGGCTTCTCACCGCTATGAACGTGGTGTCGATCCTGCATTACAGTTTGTGGCAATGGAAAGAGCGACACAATTATTAGTTGATATTTGTGGCGGGGAGGTTGGGCCAGTTATTGAAGTTACAAATCAAAGTGAATTACCCTCACAAGCAACAATAAAGTTACACCGTAACAAAATTGATCGAATTATAGGCTATACCATTGAAGCACAAAAAATTACGGATATTTTAGTTCGACTTGGTTGTGAAGTAGAATATAAAGACGATATTTGGATCGTTAAATCACCTACCTGGCGTTTTGACTTACAAATCGAAGAAGATTTGGTTGAAGAAGTTGCCCGCATATACGGATATAACAATATTCCGAATACAAATATGAAAATTGAATCGGTAATGCAGCCAAAACCAGAAAGTATTATATCTTTACGCCGAATAAAAGACTTATTGGTTGATCGTGGTTATCAAGAAGCCGTAACATATAGTTTTGTTGATCCTAAAATTCAGCATATTCTTCATCCGAATGAACCTGTAATCACTTTACCAAATCCAATTTCCAGTGAAATGTCTGTAATGCGCTTATCATTGTGGTCAGGATTATTAGATGCGGTGCTCTATAATCAAAATCGACAACAATCTCGTTTACGATTATTTGAAACGGGTTTACGTTTTATACCAGATGAAAAATGTGAGTTGGGTGTGCGTCAAGAATTCATGCTTTCTGGGGTTATTACGGGTAATTTATACGAAGATCATTGGCAATTACCTAAAAAGAGCGTTGATTTTTATGATTTAAAAGGGGATCTTGAAGCCATTTTATCTCTGTTAGGTTGTGATGGACAAGTTTTGTTTAATAAAGCAGAATTATCAGCTTTACATCCAGGACAAAGTGCAGTAATCAATTTAAATGATGAGGTTATCGGTTATTTTGGTGTTTTACATCCAGAAATCGAAAAAAAATTATCTTTAAATAGTAAAACGCTTGTTTTTGAAATAAATTTAGCTAAAATTAACTTTAAAAAGGTGCCTGTTGCTCAAGACCTTTCAAAATATCCGTCAAACAAACGAGATATAGCGATTATTGTTTCAAATACAATTCCAGCAGCAGAAATTATTTCAGTGTGTAAGCAAGCTGGAGGAGAGCAACTTGTTAAAGTTAATCTTTTTGATGTCTATCAAGGAGATAACATTAAAGAAGATCAAAAAAGCCTTGCTATCAGTTTGATTTTACAAGACAAATCACGTACACTTGAAGAAGAAGATATAACAAACATTGTAAGCAAGTGTGTCACTGCTTTACAAAATCGTTTTAAAGCCCTATTAAGAGAATAATAACTATGACATTAACTAAAGCTGATATTGCAGATCGTCTTGCCGAAAAATTTAATATTGATCGTCAAGAAGCTAAAGTCCTTGTTGAACTTTTTTTTGAAGAGATTCGAGTGGCTTTAGAAAAAGGGGAACCAGTAAAATTATCTGGATTTGGTAATTTTGCTATACGTGATAAAAATTCACGCCCGGGTCGTAATCCTAAAACTGGTGAAAGTGTAGATATCTCAGCTCGTCGAGTAGTTACATTCAGACCAGGTATTAAATTCAGAGAACGAGTAGAAAAGAATTTAGCACTGTAGCTTATGCTGTAGAATTAAATTCTATACTCTTATTTCAATCGCCTTTCTTTAAAGTTAAGATTAAAGAAAGGTCGATTGAGTATTGTCGAGTAAAATAATAATTGAAATAATTTTATAATTAAAGCATAATAAAACCTTTCCTATGGAGGCACTATGGGTCCTCTTGCAACATTTTTTTGCTCATCAGGTCAGGTCCGGAAGGAAGCAGCCAAAGTAAAAAATATGTGTGTGAGATGTGGCTGATAGGGTCTCCACCACAAAACACTTTTAGTCTAAAATTATCTGTTTTATAATAAAAATAAAAAAAAATAAGAAATAAAAAATAAGAAATAAGAAATGATGTATAAGGAAATTTATTTTGAAACTACCAGCTCTTCTTCCAATAACTCTAGCCATGGTTTTATGTGGCTGTTCAGTATTACCACATTCTGGACCAAGTTTTTCTTCAATAAAAAGTCTAAATAAACATGATTCTAGACAGGATGCAATTTATAATAAAGTTAATTTAGTCGATCTCAATAATCCAATCAATTTTACTAAAGATGCTAACTTATCCAAAAATCGTATTAAATTTATTAATGAAACAACGAATCAAGTACAAAAAGTCGATAGAATTGGAAAAGGGGATAGTCTAAAAATCTCAATTATTGAAACTCCACCAGCAATATTATTTACAGGATCGAGTGATACAGGGGCGCCAAGAACTGGATTAACTGAGTTGCCTATAGTGACTGTAGATTCAAACGGTCTTATTTCATTACCATTTGTTGGAATTCTAAAAGTAAATGATAAAACCCCTTCTCAAATACAAAATGAGATTGTTGAAAAATTATCAGGCATCGCAAATAGACCTCAAATCATCATTACGATTTTAGAGAAAAGATCGTCAACAATTACAGTTATTGGAGACAAGTTTAGTGGCAAAATGACCCTGACAGCTAAAGGAGAACGATTATTAGATGCTGTAGCAATGTTAGGTGACAGTATGTATGATATTAAAGACACATTAATACAACTTACTCGAAATAAGAAAAATAGCCAAATCCCATTAATTTCGGTTTTATCAAATCCTCAATTTAATATTTATCTTCAGCAAAATGATGTTATTACTTTGATTAATAAGCCAAATTCTTTTATTTCGATGGGGGCTACAGGCGCAACCAAAGAAGTACGTTTTGAAGCTGTAGGAATTGATTTAATTCAAGCACTAGCTCGTATTGGTGGTTTAAATGATAATAAAGCAAATGCAAAAGGTGTGTTTGTATTTAGATATCAAGATAATCTATTAGTCAATAATAAGAAAGAAACCATGCCAACCGTTTATCAAATTGACTTAACTAATCCTAATTCATTTTTCATTATGAAAAATTTCCAAGTTCAAAATAATGATATCGTTTATGTTGCATCTGCACCTATTGTTGAACTACAAAAATTCTTATATGCGGTGTTTTCACCAGGTGTAGGAATGATTAATCAAGTTAGCCAAATTACAGAATAATTTATTAATTGATAGGCTTGATACTACTATGTCTTTATTCATTAAGTTGAAAAAAAGATGGTTATTGCATTTAGTTGTTACGCTACCAACTTTATTATCAATAATTTATTTTGGATTTATAGCAGAGAATATATATACATCAGAAGCTACATATATTATACGTTCTTCTGATACTCAATCCTCATTAGGAGGATTGGGGACTTTTTTTTCAAAAGTTGGTATTTCTCGTTCAAATGATGACTCATATGTTGTTCTTTCGTATATAAAATCTAGAGACGCACTCTCTTCTATTGAACAACTGCTACCTATTAAACAATGGTATACCCAAAAAGGCGATGTAATTGCTCGTTTTAACGGGTTTAATTTTAATTTCATGAATAAAAATGAATATTTTTATCGCTATATGAGTGATATGATAACTGTTAACTTTGACAGTTCTTCGGGTATTGCAACAATAAGTGTTAATGCATTTGATATACATGATGCTTTTAATATTAACGAAAATTTATTAAAACAAGCTGAAGGATTTGTTAATCAAATAAATCTACGCGCTAAACAAGATCTTATCACTGCATCTTTAGCTGAACTTAAAAATGCTGAATTACAAATGAAAAAGGAAGCTAATGCACTTTCCGAATTTCAAAAGAACAAAAATAAAGATGCTAATCTAGCTGAATATCAACAAATTCTCATAAATAATACAGTTGCAAAACAGCAATTTGAGGTAGCTACGTTGTCTTTACGTAATGCTCAAGTGGAGATAACTAAAAAACAACTTTATTTAGAACGAATAGAACAACCGAGTGTTTCAGATGTTTCATTCAAACCTGCGCGTGCATATAATATAATCTCAACTTTTATAATAAGCCTAATTATATATGGCATTTTTAATTTGATGATAGTAGGGATAAGGGAGCACAAAGATTGATAAGTGAAGTAATTTCTAAAACTCAATTTTTACGCTCACTCACTATCCAAATTAATGTGATAAAAGCTTTGATATTACGTGAGATAATAACTCGCTATGGTCGTAATAATATTGGTTTTTTATGGTTATTTGTTGAACCAATGTCTTTGACTTTATTGATAAGCTTAATATGGTTTTTTTTTAAAGTTAATGCTGTTTCTAATCTCAATATTGTTGCATTTATATTAACAGGCTATCCTATGGTTATGATGTGGCGTAATAGTTCATCGCGAGCAAAAGGGGCTGTTAAAGCTAATCAAGCATTACTATATCACCATAATATACGTATTTTAGATGTTGTATATGCGCGCATTTTTCTTGAAATGATAGGTGCAAGTGCAGCTCAAATATTTATAATAATAATTTTTATATTTCTTAGATTAATTTCCATACCCAGTGATCCCTTTTATATGCTGTGTGCTTGGGGATTGATGTGTTGGTTTTCTCTCGGATTAGGACTTATTATTTTTGTTTTATCTGCTAGATTTGAAGCTTTTGATAAAATATGGGGAACTTTACGTTTTATGTTAATACCCATTTCTGGTGCTTTTTTTTGGGTGGACACTTTCCCTAACGAAATTCGTAGTTTGTTACTTTTTCTACCTCCAATACATGGAACTGAAATGTTTCGTTATGGATACTTTGGCTCATCTGTAACCACTCACGAAAGTATAAGTTATCTAATTTTGTGCAATATAGTTCTACTATTCATTGGATTGACTTTGGTTAAAATTAATGAAAACCATATACTTGAGGAAGAATAATGATTATAGTTGATAGTGTATGCAAAAAATATAACACACGAAATGGGTATAAGAACGTTTTAAATAATATTAGTTTTACTTTACATCGAGGCGAAAAACTCGGAATAATAGGTCGTAATGGAGCAGGTAAATCAACATTAATAAGACTTATAAGTGAAATTGAAAAACCAACATCAGGTACCATCAAGCGCAGTATGTCCATTTCTTGGCCATTAGCTTTTACAGGTGCTTTTCAGGGTAGTTTGACTGGTATGGATAATTTACGATTTATATGTAGAATTTACCAGACTGATATTAAAAAAACTAAAGAATATGTTGAAGATTTTGCCGAACTAGATGAATATTTATATGAACCTATTAAGAAATACTCTTCAGGAATGAAAGCTCGTTTAGCTTTTGCCTTATCTTTATCAATAGAATTTGATTGTTATCTAATTGATGAGGTTATCGCTGTAGGTGATTCAAGGTTTACACAAAAATGTAAAAAAGAACTATTTGAAAATAAAAAAGATCGTTCCTTGATATTAGTGTCTCACAATATGAATGCAATAAAAAGCTATTGTGATAAGGCAATGGTTTTAGATGAGGGTAATTTATACCAATTTGAAACTATAGATGAAGCTTATCAATATCACAATAAGCAACAAAATTTAACTTAAAAACACCATTCAATCGTTTATGCAAAAAGTTGCTGTTTTTTCAAAAAAAATCATAAAAATTAAAAACGTTAATCATTTTTTTCCTGATTTAATTTTTACAGATAAGAAAAATAAAAAACAAGCTAATGCAATTGCTGGATGGGGACTTCGTCCGACTACAAAGAAAGCAAGAAAATATGCAAAAGAAAATAAACTGCCATTTATTTCACTTGAAGATGGATTTTTACGTTCTGTGGGTTTGGGATTAGAAGGTTATTCTCCATTATCACTTATAGCAGATAGCATAGGTATTTATTATGATGCTCGTTTTCCCTCAGAATTAGAACAATTGATAAAAGATAAAAGCCGTTTAGTTCTCTATTTAGATGATGCAAAACAAGCTATAAAATTAATTACTGACAACGAATTAACAAAATACAATCACGCCCCAGATTTTGTTAATTTTAATGATGAAAATCATGTAAAAAAGAAAAAAGTATTGGTAATTGATCAAACTGTTGGAGATATGTCAGTTAAATATGGTGGTGCAAATCAGCAAACTTTCCTCAAAATGTTAGATAATGCTTTACAGGAAAATCCTACTGCAACTGTATATGTTAAAACACATACAGACGTAATTAATGGTTATAAAGAAGGTTTTTTAACAAATAATTTAAATAAAGATTCAATAGTTTTACTCAGCGAGGATATTAATCCTATTTCATTGTTAAAACAAATTGATAAAGTTTATGTAGTCACATCTCATATGGGATTTGAAGCTCTTTTATTAGGTAAAGAAGTTATTACTTTCGGATTACCATGGTATGCTGGATGGGGAGTGACAGACGATCGACACAAAAATATAAAAAGTTTAAAAAATAATGAAAGAAGAACCGAGGCGACTATTACCGAATTGTTTGTAGCAAGTTATATCCTTTATTGCCAATATATAAATCCAAATAATGGTGAAAAAGGAACTATATTCGATGTTATTAATTATCTAACTAAAATTAAAAAATTAAATAATAAACTTCGTGGTTCAGTTAAATTAGTTGGATTTTCATTTTGGAAAAAACATATATTACTGCCATATTTAAATCTTCCTTCAGTCAAAATTCATTTTTATTCTATTAATAAGTTTAGAAAGATTGAAAATGGCAACAAATTAAATTATGAGGTCAAATCCCAAAAAATATTAATCTGGGGACAAGGTAAAAAAAACATTCTTCCAATTATTCAGAAAGAAAAATTTTGTATTATGCGCATAGAGGATGGCTTTATTCGATCGATAGGATTAGGCTCTAATTTAGTAATGCCATATTCATTAGTGATAGATGAAATGGGAATATATTATAATTCTCAAAAAATTAGTGAATTAGAGTCTTTATTAGCAACTAGAGTGGTGACAGAACAAGAGCAAGAAAGAGCTAAATCATTACAAAAACTGATAATTGAAACAAAAATAAGCAAATATAATGTTGGTTATGAAAAGAAAATTAAACCTAATCATGAAAAAAGAAAAATAATATTAATACCTGGTCAAGTCGAGGATGATGCATCGATAATATATGGCTCACCCATAATTAAAACCAATTTGGAATTGGTTCAAATGGTCAGAAAAAAAAATCAAGACGCTTATATCATTTATAAACCTCATCCTGATGTTTTAAGTGGTAATAGAATAGGGGAGATAAATAATTCGGAATTAAAAAAATATGTGAATGATATTATTGAATTTGTAGATATTATTCATTGCATTGAACAGGTTGATGAAATTCATACAATCACATCATTAGCAGGTTTTGAGGCATTAATCCGTCATAAAGTAGTTGTTTGCTATGGTCAACCATTTTATTCAGGTTGGGGATTGACTACAGATTTATATCCAAATTCACTTAGATGTCGAATTTTATCATTAGATGAATTAATTTATATTGTGATGTATGAATATTCAATATACATTCATCCTGAAACACTACATTTCACAGATCCAGAAACATTAATTGATTATTTAAATTATAAAAAAACTAAAAGCTCTCCATCTATTAACCAATGTTGGTTAAAAAAGCAATTACAAAAAATAACGCAACTAATAACTCTTTTTACTAATATAAAGCTTAATAAAAGTAATTTATTACACTACTTTCAAAATATTATATTTTTTTAATGTGTTGATTCATAATCATAAAATTTACATAAACTTACAAATTATAAGAATTTTAACTTATGAATGCAATTATATCGAATTTAGTTTAAATATTATTTACAAAACTTTAATATTAGCTTATCATAATGGAAAATAAATAATAAAGATTGTTGCATTCTAATGCATTTTATATTGTGTGAATACATAGATACTAAACCTTAAAATGAAGGGATATCTATGGTGTCATGATAAACTTTATTAATTAAATGGATTTATTGTGAAACATCATTAATAAATTAGAAATGATAAATTAACCATTTGTTTATATTAATATTTTTTGCAAATAATTAACTTTTTTATTAGAAATAATTTATTATGTGAATTATGGAATGAGTCATTATTTATATGAGTTAGTTCAAATGAAAGAAAATATTCTTTTGTTACAAGGACCTGTTGGTCCATTTTTTAAAAATGTTGCAAAATGGTTACAAAATCAAGGATGTAAAGTTTATAAAATTAATTTAAATGGAGGCGATGAGTTTTTCTTTCCGCAGAATAGTATGTCTTTTTATGAACCGATTGCCAAATTTCATCAATTTTTAGTTGATTATATTGACAAATATAATATTAATGCAATTGTTGTTTTTGGAGATTGTCGTGCTTACCACAAAATAGCTAAATCAATAGTTAATTCCAACCCAAGTTTATCTTTTTGGGTTTTTGAAGAAGGTTATTTAAGGCCACATTATATTACATTTGAAAAAAATGGCGTTAATGGCTATTCTCTAATTCCTAAGAATCATGATTTTTATCAAAATATCCAAATTACCTCTTTTAAAGCGAATAAAGGTAAATCCCATTTTTATTCAATGATTTATTACACTTGTGTTTATTATATTTTAATGTTTTTAAAAAAACGAAAGTACCCAAATTATATACATCACAGAAAAACCTCACTAACTTTTTATACTTTTTATTGGGGTTTAGCATTAATACGAAAACTTAAGGCAAGAGTAATACTGCCAAGATTAATAAAAAAGATAGTTAATGACGAATATAAGCCATTTTATATTTTTCCATTGCAATGTGATCAAGATTTTCAAATACAAGTTCATAGTTACTACCATTCAATGAGATCATATATTTTTAGAGTTATTCGATCATTTTCCATGTTTGCTGATGATAAAAGTTATCTACTAATCAAGCATCATCCAATGGATGAAGGTTTTAATAATTATGAAAAATTGATTAAAAAATTAACTAAAAGATATGGTGTTAGTGAAAGAGTAATATACATGCATGGCGTTCCTATGCCAATTTTGTTAAGAAAAGCAAAAGGATTAGTAACAGTTAACAGTACTTGTGGATTTTCAGCACTTATCCATGGTTTACCAGTTAAAGTATTAGGTAATGCTCATTATGATATTGAAGGACTAACTTTTCAAAAAGGACTCCATCATTTCTGGAAAGAAGGGATAAAACCTGATGCTGAATTGTTTGAGCGTTATCGAACTTATTTATGTAATAAATCCCAGATAAAGGGATCGGTTTATTATAATAATTTTGAGTTAAACATTAATTAATTTTTTCAGTAAATTTTCTTGAAGTTACATAGTGTTCAAAATTCTGTTTATTTTAAGAAAGTAAGTAAAAAATTAAAATGATTTTTATATTATGAGTAAATTTTAAATTGTAGTATGAGTAAAATTTAAATTGATAGTATGAGTAAATTCAATAAATTTGTAAGAAATCCAGGTATATTTTTTAGGGATTATTTTATAAATAAATATCCTTTATCATTTGATGAACAAGGTCACAATGTTGTCAATGAAAATATCTTAATCATGGATGATTTTAGATTATATAATATTTATGAAAATCAATGTTCAGAAATCATTGATGTGGTTATTACATGGGTTAATAATAATGATCCAAATTGGATTAAAAAGCTAAAGTATTATAAAGCTCATAGTAAAAATAATCTTAACCGTTTATCCATTGATAGTTCAAGGTTTGAAAATCATGGTGAATTATATTATGTAATTAAAAGCATTGAATCTCACATACCTTGGGTAAACTCAATATTTTTAGTAACAGATGATCAAATTCCAGAATTTCCTTTATCTGATAAAGTTAAAATAATTGATCATAAACAAATAATAAGTCATAAATATCTTCCCACATTTAATTCTCATGTCATTGAAGCACATTTACATAATATCCCCGGATTATCTGAAAACTTTATTTACTTTAATGATGATGTGTTTATTGCTAGAAAACTACCTAAAACACATTTTCTAAGCGGTAATAATTTATCATCTTTGTTTTTAAACAGAAAAAATTTGGATCAAATGATTAAAAAGGGTGTAAAAACGCCAACACTATTAGCTAGCTTGAATTGTCGGGAATTGCTATTGAAAAAGTATAATAAAAAAATTAGTAATCCATTGGTGCATGCCTATGTTCCATTAAAGAAATCTTATTTCAAATTAGCGTGGTTGCTGTTTGGAAATGAAATTAATAACTTTCTGCCTAATAGGTTTAGATATGATAATGATCTTAATTTGGCCACCTTTCTAGTTCCTTGGATGATGTATCTTGGTGGTAAGTCTAAATTATCACGTGATATTTGCTATCATTTTAATATTAGATCTGCGTCATCCTTCAGTCATTATCATATGTTAAATACAAGAAAAAATGAAAATATATTACCCCATTCTTTCTGTGCTAATGATTTTATTTCCAACATTCAAAATCCTTTTGATTATAAAGCTAATTTAATGGCTTTTCTAAAAAAATTTTACAGTTAATTATTGGTTATTACTTAGATATGAAATATAAAGAGGTCCCATGAGAATTATAGCTAAAACAAAAAAATTATTTCGTAATCCTTCACTTTTTATTGATGATTACAAAGCAAAAAGGAAAAAAATTGATTTATCAAATATTTCTTTTGAGTTAGAAAAAAAGATAGAAACAACAGCGAAGGAAGAGGAAAAGAAAGAAGTAAAGAAAGAGGAAAAAAAGAAAGAGGAAAAAAAGAAAGAAGAAAAGAAAGAGGCTAAAAAAGTGGAGAAAGAAGAAAAAAAGAAAGAAGAAAAGAAAGAGGAAAAAAAGAAAGAGGAAAAAAAGAAAGAAGAAAAGAAAGAGGCTAAAAAAGTGGAGAAAGAAGAAAAAAAGAAAAAAAAGAACCCTGTGTATTTTCAAAGAGTGGCTATTTCTAAAAATGGACAATTATTTTATGAAAAACTTACTGAAATTTGTAAACTAATCAATATTCCGTTTATGACAGGTGCTACGGATGACGTTTGGATGAAAGGAATTCATATTGATTATGAAAATCTTTATGAGTTTATCAAAGTACTTCAATATTGGTTTTCAGAAAATAGTTATTATCTCAAAGTAGATAACGAGTATTTTTTAATAAAAAATATTACTTCCAAAGTTGATATTCCAAAACTTAAATATTTTGACCTTGTTCATGTTGAAAAAGAATATTCATCTGAATCTTATACAAACAAATATTATTCTCTTATAAGAGTTTCTTTTTGGAGTTTGCAAGCGAATTATTCAAATTTTCCACTTTACACTATCAAAGAAAATAACAAATATATAAGTAAACTAACACAGGATACATTTAAAGAATTTGTTAATAATAATCAAGATTTAGATGAATTTTTAAATGTACGATCATCCAATTTTTCATTTCCAATTGATGCTGTCATTACTTGGGTTAATGGTGATGATCCTGAATGGAAATCAGAAAAAGAATTTTACTCAAATTTGCATTTAGTTAATGATAGTAATAATAATACTGAAAGTAGGGCTAATGAGGATGAACGATTCAGAAATAGAAATGAATTGAAATATTTACTACGTTCAATCGAAATGTTTGCACCGTTTATAAGAAAAATTTTTATTGTTACCTGCGGACAAACGCCTGAATGGTTAAATATTGATAATGATAGAATAGTATTAGTTAATCATAATGAAATTTATAAAGATAAAGAAGCTTTACCAGTTTTTAACTCAAGTAGCATAGAGACTCAACTTCATCACATTGAAGGTTTATCGGAGCATTTTATCTATTTTAATGATGATTTCATGCTTACCGATTTTTGTGTTCCCAATGACTTTTTCTTTGCTAATGGCATAATGAAATATTTTCCTTCAGATACAAGGGTATTTGAGAGTGATATTGATGATTCTCGTGAAGAATATTTAATAGCGGATCGAAATGCAATTTCTTTAATAAAGGAAGATTTCGGTAAGTCAGGAAATGATGTTATGTTACATTGTCCATATCCTTCAAGAAAAAGTATTCTTTCTCTTTTAGAAGATAGATTTGAATCTGAATTTGCTAAATGTGCAAAGGAACGATTTAGATCAAAAAATGATTTAAGACCGATTGCATTTATGCAATATCATTATGGTTTTCTTAAAGGATTAGCTATTCCAAGCTCTTTAACACATAGGTATTTAGCTTTATACAAAGATACTATTGATAGACAGTTCAATGGTGTTTTTGTAACTCGTAAATATAAATCTATATGTATTAATGATGTAGCAGTTCCTACTGAAAGACTTTCTGCAGTTAATGAACTGACTATCCAATTTTTAGAATCTTATTTTCCTTTCGAATCTTCATTCGAAAAGTAATTTTATATCAATATTAGGAGCTATAACATGAATCAAGAACAAAAAGTAATTCTTCAAAAACATAAAATATATACATATATGGGAACAAAGTTTGAAAATAATGCTGAAGTTTCGTGTGAAGTTCCAATAAAAATTGGTGGAGAAATATCATTTAAAGGTTCAATAGGGGCCTATACTTACATAAGAAAAGGGTGTCGACTGTCTCCCGCATTAAAATCGATCGGACGTTACTGTTCTATAGCACCAGATGTAAAAATAGGAGATGGTAATCACCCTACAGATTGGCTTTCTACAAGCCCATTTCAATGGGGTGCTTTTCCTGTACCAATGGAAGAACCATTAGAGAATTCCCTTGTTTTTAAGAAACCTAATAGAACAATTACGATTGGTAATGATGTTTGGATTGGTACAAATGTAACTATAACACCCAATGTAAAGATCGGTGATGGAGCTATCATTGCAGCAGGTGCTGTTGTAGTTAAAGATGTTGAACCATATTCGATAGTAGGAGGTGTTCCGGCTAAATTAATTCGCTATAGATTCAGCAATGAAATAATTGAAAGATTATTAAATCAGCAATGGTGGAGATTTGCTCCTAATATGCTCACAAAAGTTAGTTTTGATCGTCCTGAGTTAGCGGTTGAAGAAATTGATATACTCATAAAGGATAAAAATATATTAGAAGATAAACCAAATATTATAAAAATTGGGGCTAATGGAATTATTCTATAAAACATCAGTCTAAAAAGATATATATAATTGATATTATAATCTAATAAATACTCTGAAAAAGAGAGCGTTACCAATTTTGATATTTAATTTTAAAACCGAAAGAGGTAACGTTCAGGCTGCATGCCTAAAAAAGTAATAGGACTAAGTAGAATTAAGAGAGCTAAATAACATTAACCAGTACTTAAATACATTGCAATAAGTTATATTTAACATAATATACATTATGCGAACCAAGATAACGTTAGTAAATTTACCAAAATTAAGAGACTTTTTTAATCTATAAATCTCTCGAACAGCTCTAGGACTGAGTTTAGTTAATTAATTTCGACAAACTTAATAATGTTTGGATAACCAATATCATTACATTAACAGCAGTGAAGGTTGATTATCTATATGAACGATTATTTTAACAATTAGTATAGATATTATGTGCTAGTGATTATCTAATTGGCTATATAGATGATATTTATACTATCATCGATTAAAACAGGCATTATTTATATGTAACTCTCCTTAAGACATGTTTTAGTTTAGCAGCCATTATTTAAGAACAGATTTAAGGTCTATTATTACTATATGATCTAAGGTAACAATTTAACCAAAGGAGCAATTATTATAATCATATAATATTGTCATTACTAAAACGTGATTACGATCTGCTTTACTGTTTACACCCAACTCTTGAACGACTCAACTCATCGTCCTTTTATGTATCATACACTGAAACCAACTTTATTCCTCAATACTGTTTATTAATATAATCGTTAACTGAATTTCATTTATTGGCTATACATAAATACCTGACCGATTCATACTTAATAATAAACTGATTAGTTTTATCGAATAACACAATAAATTTATTTTTTCAGCCAACATCATTAATTAACTAAACTCAGTCCTAGAGCTGTTCGAGAGATTTATAGATTAAAAAAGTCTCTTAATTTTGGTAAATTTACTAACGTTATCTTGGTTCGCATAATGTATATTATGTTAAATATAACTTATTGCAATGTATTTAAGTACTGGTTAATGTTATTTAGTTCTCTTTTCTTCTCTTCTTTTATATTGAACTTAATTGTGATTCTTGACATTTATCAATTTTCATATAAGATATAAATAAATCGGTTTCGTGTAGTTTTATATGAAATATAAAGAGTTTTTTGTATTTCTATAAAGATATTAGATTATTTTTGTAAATAAAAAAATAATATCTAACTACTCTTCGTTTTTTATTATAAAATACATTGTTCTTGTTAACTAATGGATTAACACTTTTAGAAAGATGCAAATTAAATATAAGTCATTACGATCAAAAAGTTATTCTGTTCCATGTGAATTGTGCAGTGCCGGATCACTATGTATCCCAATGTTACTCAATAATACCCTACATACAGTGTTAGATCGTAAAAAGTCTTATATAAAAGATGAGATCTTAATTCACGAAAACACATCTTTGACAAAATTATTCATCATCCATTCAGGTGCTTTAAAAACCTATGTTACTACTTCAAATGGTAATGAACAAATTAATGGTTTTTATCTACCAGGTGATATTGTTGGGTTAGATTCCATTTCAACAAAGGTTTATAACTATAGTATTAAAGCATTAAACAATGTTTCTATATGCGAACTCCGTTATGATGAACTTATGGATTTAGTTGATACAAATAAAACTACTAGAGACATGATTTTTAAATTATTAAGTAATGATATCTATAATTTTCAAAAATTAGTTTTATGTTATTCACAAAAAAAGGCTGATGAACGTCTAGCCTATTTCATCTATTCTCTTTATAAACGTTATGAAAAACGTGGTCATACTTCATTGAATATAAAATTATCTATGAGTAGAACCGATATTGCTAATTATCTAGGATTAACTATTGAAACTGTTAGTAGAATTTTAACTAAATTTCAAGAACTTGATATTTTATCTGTAAAAGGAAAATATATTTTCATCAAAAATTTAAACGCTTTAATTGTTTTGGGAAAGTAATTTATTTCATGATAAAATGTTAAGTAAGTTAATTCTAAGGTTAATTAAATATGATAAGTTTAAAGAAAACTCTTATTGTTGCGGCTATTGCTGCAAGTCCAATTAGCTCATTTGCAGCGCAACAATTAAATGAAGAACAAGCTAAAGACCTTCAATCTTTTAAACAAATAACTGTTCGTGGTGCTTTTTATACTGATAGTGATTATGTCATGGCTATGTCAAAAGCAGCTGATAAAGAAGGTGCTTCAGCATTCTATATAACTACTACTAATATCAGTCCATCGAATGATACATTGCGTATTGTTTACGCTAAATTATATAAGTCAGATGCACCAAAAGCCGTAGAAGCAACTGAGAATTTCCGTAAATTTGAAGGTGTATATGAATATCCAAAATCAAAGGCGATTCGGTTAGAACCTTTTAATATCGTGCGTATACGTGGATATTTTCCTAGTGAAATTGATGTAAATCAAGCCGTTGCAAAAGAAGCTTTAACAAAAGGTGCCTACGCTTTTTATATTGATTCTCGTTCTGAATTAGGAAGTAACATCCAAGTTGCAGCTTATTTGTTTAAAAAAGATGCCCCAGAGCGTAAGCTTCAACCAGAAAACGCCATACCTTATGATTCTGAAGCAGGTCAACTTGCCCTTGCACAAGGCGGTGAAGCGGCGATGCAAGTTGAAAAACCTGGTTATTATTCACCATCTGCATTTAATGAAAAATTTTATGCAGACAAATTTAATAATAAAGTAAAAGTAATAGATCAATCTACCACGAAGACGATACAAACGAAAGTAACTGAAACTGCTTCAACTAATGTAGTTCCTGAAGTTACAACCGAACCACAACGTTTAACTCGTTACACTGTAACGCTTCCTGACGGAAAGAAAATTCAAGAATTGAATGATGCTACAGCCGCAAAAATGGTTGCTTTTGATACTATTAAATTCCGTGGATATTATGTAACTGATCATGAAATTTCTTATCAAGCAGGTAAAAGAGCGATTGAAAGTGGAGCCAAATATTATCATATTGCTCGAGTAGCTCATGATACCAAAGGACCAAATATCACTGTATTTGTAGATCTTTATAAGTAGCTTTTTTGAAGATGGGCGTATTTGTACGCCCTACTTTCTTTTTGAATTTCCATTTTTTGATTAATTTTCTATCCCAATTTTCAAATCTTAAATATTCATCCTAATATTTATAATTCAGATTTTACAAGTTCGATCTGCTGTTTAACTCGTTTAGGTGAAATTGGATAAGAAGTTCCTAATTGCTGAGCAAATAGATTCACTCTTAACTCTTCAATCATCCATCGTATATTAATGACACTATCTTTAGATCTAACAATTTGTGGCAAGCTATTAACCCATTTTTCATATTGATTTTCAACTTCCTCGATAATATTCATCGATTGTCTATCTTTCGTTACATTACCCATAAGTTTTTCAATTCTTTTTTCAATTGCTAGTAGGTAACGATAAACATCGGCAAGTCGTTTATAACCCGAATCAGCAACAAAACCTTTATAAACTAGATTACTAAGTTGCCTTTTTATGTCTGACAGAGCAAAAGCTAATGATAGATCAACTCGACCTTTTAATTTTTTGTTAATGTTATAGTGTAAAGTCAAAATACTTTCTACCTGTTTAGCAATATCTATAACTGTTTCATTGATATTTGCTTTGGTATAATCAAGCAATTTTTGATATTGATCTTGATTTTTAATACTTTGATTATATTTATCTATTAATTCATCAACTGCACAAGCAATAAAATCATCAATCAACATTAATACGGTACCAAAAGAATTAAAATAAAGTCCTAATTTGGATTTATTCGGTAATTTTTCATGTAAATATTTGATTGGTGAAGGAATATTCAGCATTAACAACCGTCTAAGACCCAATTTATTTAATTTTTGTTGTTCCTCTTGATTTTCAACTAATTCGATACTGACTGAATTTTGATGATCGATGAGTGCAGGATAAGCTTTAACTGTATAATTTTTCTGTTTTTCTTCATAAGTTGTAGGTAATGTACCAAAATTCCAATCAGTTATATTACTTTGCTCAATGGATACTATTTTTTTTGTAGTTAAAGTGGATAAAGCTTTTTGAACTTCATTTTTTAACTGTTCTTTCAATAAAACTAAATCTTTGCCTGATGCAATTTCTTCATTATTGCTATTAATAATGCTAAATGTCATTTTTAAATAATCGGGAACCTGATCTAGTTGCCAATCTTCAGATGTGATTTTTACTCCAGTCATTTTGCGAAATTCATTTTCTAAACTTTCAAGAATTGGTTGGTCTGTTGTTTTTATTCTCTCTAAAAATGCTTCTGCATAATTCGGTGCAGGAACAAGATTACGACGTAATGACTTTGGTAATGATTTAATTAGGGCAATAATTAAATTTTTCCTGAATCCAGGAACTTGCCAATCAAATCCTCTATTTTTTATTTGATTTAACAAATCAATAGGGATTTTAATTGTGACACCGTCACGGTTATGACCAATATCAAATTGATAATCTAATGCTAATTTAAAATTATCTTGATACCAGAAATCAGGGAAATCACTTAGATTAACCAACTGTGCTGATTGTTTGATCAGCATCTCCTTTTCAATATTAAGATAATCAGGTTGAGATTTTTGCTTTTGTTTCCACCAACTATCAAAATGTTTTGTAGAAATAACTGAATCGTCAATACGTTTATCATAGAACTCGTAAAGCTCATCGTCGTCAATTAAAATATCTTGGCGACGAGATTTATGTTCAAGATCTTCAACTTCCTTGATTAATTTTTGATTTTGTTTATAAAATTTGTGATTAGTTAACCAATCACCTTCAACTAATGCGTGCCTGATAAATAATGAACGACTTAAAACTGGATCAATTTTACTATAATTAACTATACGACTAGCAACAATTGGTAAACCAAATAATGTTACTTTTTCGTTGGCTATTGTGGTGCCCTGCTTTTTAGACCATCTTGGTTCACTATAACTGTATTTAATCAAATGTTTGGCTATAGGCTCGATCCATTCTGATTCAATTTTAGCTGCAGTTCTCCCCCATAATCGACTTGTTTCGACCAGTTCGCTAACAATACACCATTTCGGCTGACTTTTAAAAAGTGCTGAATTTGGAAAGATTGCAAACTTAATATTTCGGGCACCGATATATTCACGTTTTTCAATTTCTTTCATGCCAATATGAGATAATAACCCACTCAACAAAGAAGTATGTAAGGAAATATAATCAGCAGCTTTACTGTTTATTGGAAAAGCTAATTGTTTGATGGTCTGTCTAATTTGCGTATAGACATCTTGCCATTCCCTGATACGAAGATAATTTAAAAATTCTTTTTGACATAATCGTCTAAATTGATTTCCTGATAAAAGATCTTGCTGTTCTTGGATGTAATTCCACAAATTAATTAAGGATAAAAAGTCTGATTCTTTATCTGCAAAACGGCGATGTTTTTCATCAGAAGCTTGTTGCTTATCAAATGGCCTTTCTCTTGGATCTTGGATAGACAAGGCCGCTGTAATTATCATTATTTCTTTTGTACAACCAGATCGCCTTGCTTCTACTAACATTCTGGCCAATCTTGGATCAATAGGCAATTGAGCTAAAATTTTACCTGTTTCAGTTAAATGATACTGATGATGCTTAAAGTATATAGCTCCAAGCTCTTCTAATAATCGAATACCATCACGAATATATCTGGAATCAGGTGCTTCGACAAAAGGAAAAGCAGCGATATCACCTAAACCTAATGAAGTCATTTGTAAAATTACCGAAGCTAAATTAGTTCGTAATATTTCGGGATCAGTAAATTCTGGTCGTGATAAAAAATCATTTTCATCATATAAACGAATACATATACCATCCGAGGTACGCCCACAACGACCTTTTCGTTGATTAGCCGAAGCTTGGGAGATCGGTTCAATTGGTAATCGCTGGACTTTTGTTCGATAGCTATAACGACTAATTCTGGCTAAACCAGGATCAATTACATATTTAATTCCTGGTACAGTTAATGATGTTTCTGCAACATTAGTTGCAAGAATAATTCGACGTTTGGAATGGGATTGGAATATGCGATTTTGTTCTGTTGCAGATAATCTGGCATATAAAGGTAAAATATCGGTATGGCGTAATTCTAATTTATTAAGTATATCGGCTACATCACGAATTTCCCGTTCACCAGTTAAAAATATTAATATGTCACCAAAGCTTTCTGCTGATAGTTCCTCTATAGCATCAAGAATAGGTTGAAAATCGTTATTTGTATCATCTTCTTCATTGAAAATGGGTGGACGGTATCTCACTTCAACAGGATAAGTTCGTCCAGAAACTTCAATTATTGGCGCTTGATTAAAGTGATTAGAAAATCGTTCCACATCAATGGTTGCTGATGTAATTATTACTTTCAAATCTGGACGTTTAGGTAATAGTTGCTTTAGATAACCTAAAATAAAGTCAATATTTAAACTACGTTCATGAGCTTCATCAATAATAATAGTATCATATTGTAGCAACAATTTATCTTTTTGGATTTCAGCAAGTAATATACCATCAGTCATTAATTTTATTAATGTTGTTTCACTCACATGATCTGAGAATCTAACTTTATAACCAACTAACTGCCCTATTTCTGTTTTTAATTCTTCCGCAATACGATTTGCAACAGAACGAGCAGCTAATCGTCTTGGTTGGGTATGACCAATATATCCTTTAATCCCTAAACCTAACTCTAAACAAATCTTCGGAATTTGTGTCGTTTTACCTGAACCTGTTTCACCTGCAATAATGACAACTTGATTGTTTTTTATAGCATCATAAATCGCCTGTTTTTTTTCAGATACAGGTAAATTGTCAGGATAATGGATTTTATTTGGTAACGACAATACTCGAGCTTGGTAATGCTGGTTAGCTGCTTGTATAGCCAAATTAATATCATTCTCAAGATGATCTTTTTTAGCCAGTTTTATTATTTTATGTTTATCTAAGAAAGTCGTTGATTTTAAATCTTTTAGTTGCTGTTGAGATAACATAGAGAGTAAAATGCTCTGTTAATAATCTAAATTGTGCTCAATTATAGCAAATTAAACTTTCTATTAGGAGTTTAAATGAAAAAAACGATTTTTATTTTACCTTTAATTGCTACAGCTTTCGCCATTTCTGGTTGTAATAAATCAAACAATATCAAAGATACCGATCTTATGCATCACCACTTTGTGCTAGTAAAGGCTAATGGACAAGAAATCGCATCTGATAAGTATGCTGAATTAGAATTCGGTGAAAATATGACAATAACAGGAAAAATGTGCAATTTATTTTCTGGTAAAGTTGCATTAAATGATAATGTTATTAAAGGAGCAGGTTTAGCTATGACCAAAATGGTTTGTCCTGATAGAGAACTGGGTGAATTAGATGCAGTTATTGAAGACTTAATTGTTAAAGGTGCAAAGATTGAATTAACAAAGGATCAATTAATTCTAAAGAATGAAGATAACGAACTTACTTATAAACTTAAAGAGTTAATGTGATTAAAACGTACGCATTACCTCAAACATTTTGACAAATATTTATATTATTAAAATGTTTTTTAGTGGCTAATTGAGACAATTTCATTACAAAAAGCTTTATTTTAAATGTAGTTAAGAATATAATGGCTTCAGTTTTGTAGATGTCCAAGCTTTAATGAAAATGACTAATTCTTCAAATATTTTATTTAAGTTATGTAACTATTTTGTAGTTACTCATCTCTCTATATACCAATCTAATCAATCATCAGACATTGATTTTTTTTGCGAAAAAAGATTATTTAAATTTTAAACATTAACTTTAACAACTAGTAGAAAATATTATGAAAAAGACAAAAATAGTTTGTACCATAGGTCCTAAATCTGAATCAAAAGAGATGCTAGCCAAATTATTAAACGCAGGAATGAACGTTATGCGTTTAAATTTTTCTCATGGTGATTATGAAGAGCATGGTAATCGAATAAAGAATTTACGAGAAGTAATGCAAGAAACTGGCTTAAAAGCTGCAATCATGCTAGATACCAAAGGTCCTGAAATTCGTACTATTAAGTTAGAAGGCGGAAATGACGTTTCATTAGTAGCTGGTCAAACTTTCACTTTCACCACTGATAAGAATGTCGTTGGTAATTCTGAGCGTGTTGCGGTTACCTATGATGGTTTTGCGCATGATCTAAAACCAGGCAATCGCGTGCTAGTTGATGATGGCTTAATTGCTATGGATGTTAAAGAAATTAAAGGTAATGAAGTTATCTGTACCGTTTTAAATAATGGTGATTTGGGAGAAAATAAAGGTATTAACTTACCAGGTGTTTCAATTAAATTACCAGCACTAGCTGAAAAAGATAAAAATGATCTTATCTTTGGTTGTGAACAAGGTGTTGACTTTATTGCGGCTTCATTTATTCGTAAACGTTCAGATGTTGAAGATATCCGCGCTCACTTAAAAACTCATGGTGGTGAAGATATCAAAATTATTTCTAAAATTGAAAACCAAGAAGGTTTAGATAATTTTGACGAAATATTAGAAGCATCAGATGGTATTATGGTTGCTCGTGGTGATTTAGGTGTTGAAATTGCGGTTGAAGAAGTCATCTTTGCTCAAAAAATGATGATTAAAAAATGTAATCGAGCATCAAAACCAGTTATTACCGCAACACAAATGCTTGACTCAATGATAAAAAATCCTCGCCCTACTCGTGCTGAAGCGGGTGATGTAGCTAATGCAATTATTGATGGAACTGATGCAGTGATGTTATCAGGCGAAAGTGCTAAAGGTAAATACCCACTCGAAACGGTGAATGTCATGGCAACTATTTGTAAACGTACAGATAGTACTATTCCTGCTTCATTGGAACTTACCGCTAAAGAAGAAAAATTACGAATTACAGCAGCAGTTTGTTGTGGTGCAGTTGAAATTGCAGAACGACTCAATGTTCCATTGATTGTTGTTGCAACTCGCAGTGGCAAATCTGCACGTGAAGTACGTCATTATTTCCCTAAAGCACGTATTTTAGCACTATCATCAAGTCAAAAAACCGTTAACCAATTAGCTTTATCTAAAGGTGTAGAGCCTATTTTAATTGATGCAATTAACTCTACTGATGATTTTTACCGTTTAGGTAAAGAAATGGCCGTTAAACATTGCGGTTTAAATCAAGGTGATACAATCGTGATGGTGTCTGGAGCATTAGTTCCAAGCGGAACAACCAACACAACTTCCGTTCATAGAATTTAATGAATTTTAATATCGTTAATTAACTATAAAAAGCTAGCTATGTGCTAGCTTTTTTTTTTACTTAAGTTATCCTGTAAATATACAGTATTAATAAATTGTAAGAGATAAAAATGCTATCAGAAAAAGTATACTTTCCAAAAGAACTAAGTTGGTTGTCTTTTAATCAACGTGTTCTACAAGAAGCCGCCGATAAAAGTAATCCGCTTATTGAACGTATTCGATTTTTAGGAATATACTCCAGTAATCTTGATGAATTTTATAAAGTACAATTTGCTAATTTAAAAAAATACGTATTGATTGAACAAGAACAATCTCAGGGTTCATCAAATTCAAAACAGCTTTTACGACAAGTAAATCAAAAAGTCATTCAATTAGAGCTTCAGTTTGATCAGCTTTATAACGAATTATTACTTGAAATGGCCAGAAATCAGATTTTTTTGATAAATGAAAGGCAGTTATCTTCTTATCAAGAAAATTGGATAAAAAATTATTACAAAAACAATCTAAGACAGTATATCACCCCTATCCTTCTTGATAGCCATACTGAATTGATTCAATTTTTAAAAGACGATCATGCATATTTGGCTGTTGAAATAATTTGTGAAACTAGTATAAGTTATGCTCTACTTGAACTACCTACTGATAATGTTTCACGATTCGTTTTACTTCCTTCTGAAGTGTCGACAAAAAATAAATCAATTATATTTCTAGATAATATTTTACGTTATTGTCTCCCTGAGATATTTAAAGTTTTTTTTGATGCATTAGAACTAAATGCTTATTCAATCAATATAAATCGTGATGCTGAGTATGAATTAAATACCGAATTAGATAGTTTACTTGAACTAATGTCTCAAGGATTGAAACAACGCTTAACAGCTCAACCAGTTCGATTTACCTATCAAAAGGATATGCCTAGAGCATTATTTGAATTGCTTATTAACAAATTAAGATTAACTGAACAAGATGCCATGCCTGGGGGAAGATATCCGAATTTTAAAGATTTGGTGAAATTTCCTGACCTAGGTATTAAAAATTTGATGAATAAACATGCACCTAATCTAGTTTATAATAGATTCAAACAATTCAGAAATTCTTTTGCAGCAATCAAAGATCGTGATGTACTACTATATTATCCTTATTATTCATTCGGTCACGTATTAGAAATCATGCGACAGGCCTCTTTCGATCCTGCCGTGACCCACATAAGAATGAATATTTATCGAGTTGCAAAAGATTCTCGCTTTATTCACGCTGCTATAAATGCCGCCAATAATGGAAAAAAAGTTACGGTTGTTGTTGAATTACAAGCTCGTTTTGATGAAGAAGCAAATATAAAATGGGCCAAGAGATTGATTAGTAGTGGTATTAAAGTTATCTATTCACAACCAAAATTGAAAATCCATGCCAAGTTATTTTTAATTGACCGCAAGGAAAATGATGAAATAGTCCGTTATGCTCATATTGGTTCAGGCAATTTTAATGAAAGAACCGCCCGAATTTATACCGATTTTTCATTATTAACAGCAGACCCCGCTATAACTGATGAAGTAAAAAAAGTTTTCAATTTTATTGAAAATCCATTTAAACCAGTATCTTTCAATTATTTGCTGGTTTCTCCACAAAATACACGTTTACGATTTCATGAGTTTATTGAACGAGAAATAATAAATGCCAAAGCAGGAAAATCTGCAGGCATTTTCTTAAAACTCAATGCGATCACCGATAAAGAAATGATTGATGCACTTTATCGGGCATCGAGTGCGGGAGTGAAAATTAGAATGATTGTTCGAGGGACTTGCGTATTAGTTCCTCAAATATCTCATTTAAGTGAAAATATCTTTGTGACCAGCATTGTTGATCAATATTTAGAACATGCTCGAGTTTATATTTTTGAAAATGATGGAAAAAAGGATACTTATATTTCTTCAGCAGATTGGATGCCTAGGAATTTAGATAATCGTATTGAAGTTGGCGTTAAAATTTTTGACCCTATTATAAAATCTACGATTCACGATATATTTAATATCCAATGTAATGACAATGTTAAAGCTAGAATTATTGATAAAGATAACACTAACAATTATGTATTAAGAGGTAATAAAAAGAAAATTAGAGCACAACATGCTATTTATGATTATTTAAAACAATTAGAAACAATCGCATAAGGAATTAGGAAAGTGACTAAATTAAATGAATATGCTGTTATTGATCTTGGATCAAATAGTTTTCATATGGTCATTGCTCGGTGTATAAATGGTACTTCACAAATTATTTATAAAAATAAAAAAAATATTCATTTAGCTACCGGATTAAATGAAAACAATGAGTTAAGTGAATCAAGTATCAAACGTGGCGTAGAATGTCTTGCTTTGTTTGCTGAGAGATTACAGGGTTTTCCGACTGAAAATGTTAGGATTGTCGCAACACACACATTACGCATTGCCAAAAATAAACAAATATTTTTGACAGCAGCGGCTAGAGTAATACCTTATCCTGTTGAAATTATTTCAGGGCAAGAGGAAGCTCGCTTAATTTATCTGGGCACGATGACTACCGAATCGACCAACATAACTAATACGAACTTCGTTATAGATATAGGTGGTGGATCGACTGAGATAGCAATAGGTAAAGGCAATAATCTTAAACCTTACATCGTTGCGAGTAGACCAATGGGATGTGTCACTTATACAAAGCAGTTTTTTTCCCAAAAAAAGATCGATAAAACATCTTTTCAACGAGCTAAACTTGCCGCGGCACAACAAATAGAAAGCATTATTAATACTATAAAAAAACAGAATATTAGTATTGCTTTTGGTACATCTGGAACGATCAAATCCATTTACAAAATACTGTTGGATTTGGGTGTAAGTGATGGGATCATAACTCAAAAACGGTTAGATGATCTAATCAGTTATATTTTAGAATTTGAATCTTTCTATGATATTCAATACCCTTCTCTTTCCGATGAAAGAAAAAATGTTTTTGTTAGCGGCCTTGCTATATTTAGCGGTGTTTTTGATGCATTAGAGTTACAAGACTTAAGATATTGTCCCGGTGCTCTACGAGAAGGCGTATTATATGAACTCATTGATGGTCCCAATTATCGAGATATTAGAGAAACGACAGCTGAGACTCTCTCTCAACATTATAATATAGACGAACGGCATGCAAAGCAGGTTGTTAAAACAACCAAGTATTTATATTCACAGTGGAAAAGACAATCTCCTATTATTATTCCAATGCATTTAGAATCAATATTATACTGGGCAGCACAATTACATGAAGTAGGATTAAAAATCAATTTTTCTTCTATACATAAACATTCAAGTTATATTTTACAAAATAGTAATCTTCCTGGATTTAATGAAGAACAACAGCTTCTTTTATCTTCTCTTGTTCGTTATCATAGAAAATCAATAAATATTGATAATTTGCCATATTTCAGCCTTTTTGAATATAAGCATATTATTTCATTATTACAGATATTGAGATTATCAATATTAATCAATAATCAGCGTAATAATGATCTGAATTTAAATGCTTTTCGTTTGAAGTTAATTGATGACAAATTAACAAATATTACTTTAGAGATAGATGAGGGATTCATTGAAAATAATAAACTTATTTTGCTTGATTTAGAACAAGAACAAAAATATTGGAAAACAGTCAATGACTGGAAGTTATCAATTAAAATATTTTAAATAAATTTAATTAATATGTTTTTACCGCTAGTTAAACTAGCAGTAAAAACATTTCTTGAGTAAAAAAATTACTTTATTGACCTAACCCTATCATTTTCCACCATAATAAACCAATGGTGAAAACAATAATTAAATTCACAACACTACATACAAAACCAACTTTCCACCATGTTTTTACCGGTACAAATCCTTCAGCGAATAATAGTGGATTCCTAGCATTGGCAAATTGTGTAATTGAACCAAAATAATTTGTACAAATAACTAGTGCAAAGATAGCTATCATTTGTGGTAGACCGAGTGCAATTGCTACAGATAAAAATACAGGAAACAAAGCTGCAATATGAGCATTACCGCTGGCAAAAAAGTAGTGTAAATAAACGTAAACGGTACACAATATAATAATAACAAGCACCCAACTACTTTCACCTAAATGCCCTTCTATTGCATTACCTATAGTATTACCTAACCACTTAGTTACACCAAGTTTGTTTACTTGTCCTGCCATCATAAGTAAAGCTGCAAACCAAATTAAAGTATCCCAAGCAGCTTTTTCTCCTTTAATATCATCCCAACTCAATACGCCTGTTAAAATTAATAGAGTTAAGCCAATAAAAGCTGTAGTAGTTGAGTCAATATCCAATTTATTACCAAAAATCCAAAATACCAAAAGTAGTATCACTGTACTTCCCATTATAATTTCTTTACTGGTAACGGGACCCATTTTTTTTAGTTCTTCCGTTGCTAATTTTGGTGCTTCAGGTGTTTTTTTAAGTACTGGATTGGTCAAAAAATAGATAACTAACGGAATGATAATGAAAGAAGCTAAACAAGGAGCAATAGCAGCAATAAACCATTGACCCCAACCTAATGTTATGCCAAGCGAAGATGTTACTAATTTAGCCGCCAGTAGATTTCCAGTGAATGCCGTTAAAAACATTGCCGATGTAATATCATTGATATGACTGATCGTTAGCATCAAAAAAGTTCCAATGCGGTTTCGTGAATCATCTTTAGGATTTGAATTAAAATTAATGGCTAAAGCTTCAGCAATTGGGTAAATTACGCCTCCCGCTCGAGCTGTGGTACTTGGAATTGCAGGTGCTAAAGCAATATCAGTTACTGATAATCCATAGGCTAAACCTAATGTATTTCGTCCGAGAATTTTCACAAGATAATAAGCGATACGTTTACTTAATCCTGTTTTAATAAAACCACGAGCGATCATAAAAGCGATAACAATAAGCCATATCAATGTACTATTTAATTCGCTTAGCGCGATTTTAATTGATTCTGTTGCAGAAGTAGCTCCAGATGGTCTTAACACCGCAAAAATGGTAATCGCCAGTAAACCAATTGCGCCAATAGGCATAATTTCTGCAACAATACAAGCAATAGTAGCCACAAAAATAATACTTGTCCGCCATCCTTCTATACTGATTCCATCAGGAGGTAATACAAATAGCCATAAAATGGCTGAAATAGCAGCGATAATAATAAATGGTAGCCATTTAACCGGTGGCTTTTTTATTGTATCCATTGCATTTTCCTTCTTGTTTTAAAAAGATTTAATTTAGTTTAAAAAAATTACTTTTTAGATAATTATTTAATTTTGTTAATCGTTAATTATTTGGCAAGTGAAACTATAGGTGTTTATTAATTTTATTATTTTTTTCAATGAATTTATCGAAAAACATTTACTTTATATATTTGCTACTTTATAGATCATGATATTCACTTATTCATTGTGCAATACATACACCTTTAAGAAAATTTAGGTATAATTAAATAATAACATTAGATTAATTTTGACTAGATGTTTATCATTACCTAAATTCACGGAGATCACCTTTAGTAGGTGAAACTTAATAACAAATTGGTTATCAAGTTTCTGATAGTATAAATATTCCACCTAAACAACGGCTTTTCTAGTCTAATCAAACTTCAATAGAACCGTTGCTTTTAATAAAATCGAATATATTCAAACTACTAATTTAATATTGATGAATATAATCTGTAGCTTTTTTGCCTGCCTGTAAACCAAAGATAATGATATCTGCAACTGCATTTCCACCAATACGATTGGCACCATGTACGCCTCCAACCACCTCACCAGCGGCAAAGACGCCTTCAATAACATGATGTTGAGTATCTAATACTTGTGTTTCCGGATTGATAGTTACTCCTCCCATAGTATGATGTATTCCTGGTGCAATTTTTATCGCATAAAATGGGCCTTTATTAATAGGATGACGCATCCCTGTTGTTCGACCAAAATCTTCATCATGTTTATTCAAAATAAAATTATCATAACGTTTTATTGTTTCAGTCAATGTATTTGCATCAATGGATAACTGTTTAGCTAATTCATCAATAGTATTGGCTTGAGTCACAAAATTACGTGAAACATACTCCTCTACCGATTTATTTTCATCACGAACTTGTTGATCAAATAAGATATAAGCATAATGTTCTGGTAAATTATTGATACTATTGGAAACTTTATCGCGTGTATCTAATTCATTAACAAAGCGTTTTCCATCTTGTGATATTAATATTGCACCTCCACCACGAATTGATTCAGAAATGAGGTAAGCGGTTGTTTGTTCTACAGTAGGATGAATTTGAATTTCTTTCATATCCACCGTACCTGCACCAAGCTTTTCTAGGATGGTAATTCCCGATCCTGTTGCTCCTTTATGATTAGTTGTCACAAAACCTTTGAGATCAGGGCGATATTTTTCAACCATTTCTCTATTTGCGCCAAATCCACCGGTAGCAATGATTACTGCTTTTGTTTTAATGGTATGAATTGAACCATCTTCTTGGGTAACTTCCACCCTGTTTACTTTATGATTTTCAGTTAAAATCTTAGTGACGTTGGTATCAAGCATAACTTCAATACCACGATTATTGATATTTTTTACCAATCCACTTATTAAAAAACCACCTACGGCAGCCCCACTTTCTGGTCGATGAGTTCGATCGATACTCATGCCTCCAGTTGTGGTAATACCACTTAACGTAATGCCATTTTTATCTAACCAATCAATAGCATCTGGAGCATTGTCGACAAAATAACGTAACAAATCAGGATTATTTTTGTTTTTTCCTCCAATCATTGTTTCTTTATAGAAAAGATCTTTACTATCGATGATTCCTTTCAGTTTTTGAAATTTAGTTTCTGCAGCATTCATACCGGCCGATGCTTTATTGGTATTTCCCCCAATGACTGACATTTTTTCAATAATGACTACATTGGTACCTAAATCATGTGCACGAATTGCCGCTGCTAATCCCGCTCCTCCGCTTCCAACAATAACAATATCAAAAGATTTATCATCTGGATCACCACCTTCGGCCAAAATGGCATCTTTATTGGATTTAACCATGGCCTTAGTTACCGCTTTTTTAAATGCTTCACATTGAGTTGTAGCACCAGAAATAGTGTCAACATGAGGACTATTTGAACTAATAATTCTATCTTTTATTTCATTAAAATTACTTAATACATTATCATCAAAATTATTTGCATTAACTAATTGCATATCTTTAATATAGTCTTTTGCTAATTCAACATTGATCGTAAATTCATAGGATTCATCATTGACTTTCTCTTGATAATTACCTGGTTTAAATTTTTTGTTATTTAAATTTACATCTCGAATTAAACTTTCAACTAATGGAAAATGCCATAATGGCACTGGGATTTTGAGTTCTTCTCGCTTATCGCTATTGATAAACAATTCAAGCTTTTCACCATTTTTGATTCGACTTGTCCAATCTGGATAGGCAATGCAGGCTCGACCAACAGCAACTAAATCATAACCATTTTTTAAGGCAGTTTCTAAATCGGTTTGATTAATTACATTACCAACCCCGACAACTGGAATTTTAGCTAATGTGTCAGAACGCATTGCAACATATTTTTTAATCAATGGTGTTGGATCTTCAATATTGACAATTGAGGATCTTAAAATCGTTCCCATTGAAAAATGAACATAATCTAAACCTTTTTCAGCTAATTTCTCAAGTAAATACATAGTATCATCAAAACGAATACCTGGTATTTCTAACTCTTCTGGTGAAAAACGATAGCCAATAATAAAATCAGAGTTCCCAAACTGCTTAACAATATTGTGAGTTATATCCAAAACGGCTAAGGGAAATCTTGTTCGATTATCCCGACTCCCTCCCCATTTGTCATTGCGTTGATTTGAATTTGGTGAATAAAATTGCTGAATTAAATAGGTATTAGCACCGTGGATTTCTATACCATCAAAACCTGCTTGGATAGCTCGTCTAACTGCTTCTCCAAATTTTTCGATCATTTGATCTACTTCGTTAGCCGTTAGTTCTATAGGTGTAGCTGCTTCAGGTCTAGGGGCAGCAATCGCACTAGGGCCTACAGGGGAAAGTCCACCAATAAGCTTGGGCTCCACCATTCTACCTCCATGATAAACCTGAATGATTGCTTTTGAACCTTTTTCTTTAATTGCATGAGCTATTTTTGCTAAACCCTCAATTTTGTCATCACTATCTAGTCCAATAGCACCAGGAAAAGCTAACCCTTTTTGATCGACAAAACCACATTCGACAATAATAGTTCCAATTTCTCCAGATCTAGCATTGTAATATTCAATTAGATCGGATGTTACAGAACCTTCATAAAATCCAGAACAAGTAGTCATTGGTGCCATAATTATGCGATTCTTTAATTCAACACCATTGGGTAATGTTAATGGTTCAAAAGCATTTTTCTTTGTCATTTTAGGTACCTGATAATTACTTAAATTAATTTATAATTGGTAATAATAACATTACTAATAATCATCCTCTACCGACAATAGCTTCATTAGCAAGGTTAGTATCATTTTTTCGACAGAAATTTTTTTTAAATTTATTAAAAAATTATAAAATAATTTACTTTTTAAATAATTAAATATTGTTTATTTTGTATCATTTTTTCCATTTTTGATTAATAAAAATGGATTTTTAGTCTAAAAAAAAACACTATAACTATTTCATTTACTTGCAAATTTTTTAATACTTTATTCTTGAACTTTAATTCTAATCAGTTAGAATGCTTAAAAAATTATATAAAAAGGAATGGTAGATGATTGTGGCACATACACACAAACTGAAAGAAACATTAAAACATCATTCTTTTTCTATTTTAATTAATGATCCTCCATTATGGAGGATTTTTTATTTTAAGCCTATCTTTTTTTATTTTCATCTCAGATTACCAATCAAATTCAATATAAGTACACCAAAACAGGAGCAAGCATGAAACCTTTGATCCCTTTTTATAATCCAAGTATTAGTTATGAAGATAATTATGCTCAAGGGCCTTTTGGACTTTTCAGTCAATTAGATAAGGCAGAACAAGTAACAACTCTGCCTACTAAATTTTTAAATGTTGATGTGAACTTACCGTTTGGAATGCCTGCCGGTCCATTATTAAATGCAAATTATATCAAAGCAGCTTTTGTATATGGATTTGATTTATGTGTGTACAAAACAGTTAGGACAAAAATGCATAAATGTCACCCTTTACCAAATGTTTTGTCCGTACATCCTAAAGGTAAACTAACCAGTAACCTTGATACAGTTTTAGCCGATACCAATTATAATCAGCCATTATCAATTACTAACTCCTTTGGCGTTCCTTCTTTTGCTCCTGACGTTTGGCAACCAGATATGGCTGAGGCAGTTAAAGCAGCGAGTCATGGTCAATGTGTAATTGGTAGCTTTCAAGGAACGCAAGGCAATGGCGCAATTGAAAAAGACTATGCTTTAGCAGCAAAATTAGTTAGAGAAACTGATGCCCCCATTCTAGAAGCCAATCTGAGTTGTCCTAACGAAGGTGCAAGTAAACTACTTTGTTTTGATACGGATAGAGTGGAGCGTATTGTTAATGAAATAAAAACAGCCGTACCTGATCGCCCTCTTATTTTAAAATTAGCTTATTTTCCTGATGATGAAAGAATTGTGTCGTTATTAAAACGAGTTGGCTCAATTATTGATGGTTTAAGTACTATTAATACCCTTTCGGCTAGACCTGTAGATGCAAATGGCCATCCAGCATTAGGAGAAAATAGAAAAGAAGGTGGAGTCTGTGGTGATGCTATTCGTTGGGCAGGTTTGGATATGGTGACTCGTCTAGCTAAATATCGTCAGCAAATGGAATTAAACTTTGCAATTATTGGCGTTGGCGGCGTAAGCTCAAGTGAACATTATCAGGAATTTATAAAAGCTGGTGCTAACGCAGTAATGAGTGCTACAGGCGCTATGTGGAATCCTTTACTTGCAATAGAAATCAAAAAGAGTTTAAAACAATAATAAATGGATACTCTAAAAAGTTACAGGGTAACTTGTATACCCTTTAACTTTTTAAATTAATTTAATCTTATTTATAACAATATTACTTTTATTTATTTTTATTGAAATAAATATAACCGAATATAAGATGTGCTAGAAAAACAGTAACAAGAATAATTCTAACATGTAATGAATTAAAGATAATAAAAGGTATGAGTAATACAATAAATACCATTAAAAGCATTTTAAATAAACTTGTTTTTGAAGCTTTTTTCTCAATCAACATTTTTTGAATGTAAATTTGATAATATTTACTTTTAGTAAAATAAGAATAAAGGCGATCAGAACTATTCAGCCAAAGATAAGCTGTTAATAAATAAAAAGGCACAGTAGGTAAAACTGGCACAAAAATACCAACGGTTCCTAATATAAAAGAAACACTTCCCAATAATATAAATAAACTTTTTTTTAACATTAAAAAATTTAGCTCTAAGTAAATTTACTGTTTAATTAACATCAATTTAATATAATACAGCTGATGTTTTTTTTGAAAAATGCTTTTGTTAGCCACATCATCCCTATTCTGCTGACTATGAACATCAGTAATATAATTAAGTTTCTGTTCATGTTCTGTAATGAAAGAGTAATTAAAGTACTTTATATTTCATTAATTTTAATATGATCTATGGAAAGTTCGAATATATTCATATCTTATTAATATATAGAGAAGTCAATTCTATTATCATTTTCTCCTATTTTAGAACTAGGATATTACCGCAATAATTAAGTAATATGCTTATTAATGATTTTAAGACATAGACCAATTTATTCACACTATAAAACATAAACTATAGTGTTTATATATTGAAAGTCGATATAGATTTTATATTATTACGACCAAAAGTATTATCATAAAATATATAAAACATAGAATCGAGAAACCCATCGTTATTTTCAACTTTTAATTCACCATTTTTGAACTCTTATAATTAATAGGTACTTTTTCTGGGATTATTTCTTACCATTAATAAACAACAGCAGAACTGACTATTATAGTGTCAATTTTTTGGATATTTATAATAATCAAGTAAAGTTTTTAAGTATGTGTTTTGTTACTTAATTTCAGCTTTCTTTAATACACAATATTAGATATCTTAAGTCAATAAAAGAAGATGATTAAAATATTAACTTAGACAAACTGTTGCAATTTCTCAATGGAATCGGATACAACAATACCTGACGTTAGAAATTTATGTAAGTTATCTATAGCGTTAGAATTCAAAACAGATTAAGCCTAGGCATTTTATGAATAGAATTCACCCACGCCCGTTGTAGGGCTTAGATATTTAAAGAAAAACTGATACTGTTAGACATTATGCTTATTTGTCATCATGGCTTTGATTAGTGATGGTCGAAAATGGATTATCTGAAAATGACAGCAATTTGACACTAAGAATTTTACAATAAAAAAAGCGCTTTCGTGGAGCGCTCTAATTGAATGAACTTCTATAATAATTGGCGGAACGGACGGGGCTCGAACCCGCGACCCCCTGCGTGACAGGCAGGTATTCTAACCAACTGAACTACCGCTCCGCTTTTTAGATTCCTTTAATGAACAACATTAAAGTAGGCGTGATATTAAAGATTATTTTCTTGTTCGTCAATCATATTTTTAAAATCATTGTTCAATTGAATATAAAAGCATCATTAATGTAATTTCCACATGGCTTCACCACTTTTCTTTTCAATTTTTTTTAGGATTGATTCATGTTCAGAAAGCTCGTATTCCGTTGCCTTTATAATCTTTAACGGATTACCTGTACGTTCTATTCTTTTGATAACACTTCCCTCTGTTGAAGTTGAAAGATGTTCATCCGAACTAAAAGCCAGAGTTGTTTGCCCGCCTGTCATAGCTAAATAAACTTCAGCTAAAATCTCGGCATCAAGTAAAGCGCCATGAAGAGTTCGATGAGAATTATCTATCTGATAGCGTTCACAAAGAACATCTAAATTATTACGTTTACCGGGAAACATTCGTCTTGCCATAGCTAAAGTATCGGTTACGATACAATGCTCAGATGTTTTAAAATCTAGACCACAAAGCCGGAATTCATAATCCATAAATCCGACGTCAAATGAAGCGTTATGAATCACTAGCTCTGCGCCATCAATGAATTTAATAAAATCATGAGCAATATTTTTGAAAATCGGTTTATCTTTAACGAATTCATCACTTATGCCATGAACTCTAAAAGCCTCTTCATCAATTAAGCGTTCAGGATTAATATAGACATGAAAATGATTGCCAGTTAATCGACGGTTAACCACTTCAACAGCACCAATTTCAATAATCTTATGACCTTCATAATGATTATTGCCCTCTTGATTCATACCTGTGGTTTCTGTATCTAATACGATTTGGCGAGTACAATTAGTTATCACATTATTCTCTTTTTATGTATTAATAAATGTTGGGAAAAACAAAATAATGGTATAGTCTAGCACTAAAACTCTTTGATGTTGATATCTGCGAAAATTGAAGTAAATAATTTAATCAAATTAGTACAAATATTTTACTATTTTATATCAAAATCACATTCAAAATGTTATTTGATTTTTAAAAAAGATTAATAAAATGTTAAAACAAATTGAAATATACACAGATGGTTCTTGCCTTGGTAATCCTGGTCCTGGAGGATATGCCGCAATATTAAAATATAAGCAAAACGAAAAAATCTTATCTCAAGGTTATTTTAAAACAACAAACAATCGCATGGAATTATTAGCCGCTATTGTTGCCTTAGAGCAATTAAAACAAACTTGCAAAATAAAACTCTATTCAGATAGTCAATATGTACGTAATGGGATTACCAATTGGATACATGGATGGAAAAGAAATGGCTGGAAAACATCCAATAAAAAACCTGTTAAAAATGTAGATTTATGGATGCGTTTAGACAAATTGGTTCAAACGCATGAAATTGAATGGATTTGGGTAAAAGGTCATGCTGGACATATTGAAAATGAACGTTGTGATGTAATTGCCAAATCCATGGCTCAAGCACCAAGCTTATCCGATGTTATATTTGAACAATCATTATCTGAAAATGAAAATAATGACGATAGTGAAATGAATTTATTTTGATAGATTATCGATAATAAGTGTAAATTTTTAATAAATTGCAATAGGTAATATTAACGGAGTCAATAATAAATGTTTCACTTACATGTCATTCCCGCATTAAAAGATAACTATATATGGTTATTAGAAAATTCACATAATCAGGTCATCATAGTCGATCCTGGTGATGCACAAGTGGTCATTAATTATCTTAATCAACATAAACTATTACCACTTGCAATTTTACTTACTCATCACCATATAGACCACGTTGGAGGTGTTAGTGGGCTAAAAACCAAATATCCTGATATATTCATTTATGGTCCAAGTGAGATTAATTTACCAATTACCTATCTAACTAATCAACATGAAGTTAGTATTGGTGATTTCAATTTTGAGGTGTTCCATTTACCTGGACATACTTTGGGACATTTAGCTTATTATTGTCATCCTTATCTGTTTTCTGGTGATACATTGTTTTCTGCTGGATGTGGAAGAATTTTTGAAGGAACTTATCAACAAATGTTAAGTTCGCTTAAAAAATTAAAACAGTTGCCTGATGATACTCTTGTTTGTGCTGGACACGAATACACTTTAGCAAATTTAAATTTTGCTAAAAATATGGTTCCAGATGACAAAGAAATAAACAAATATTTTGATAGTATCCATAATAAATCAGTGACTTTACCTTCTATTTTAAATGAAGAAAAACAAATTAATTTATTTTTACGATGCGAAGAAAAATCTTTACAAGATAAATTCAATTTTAACGATGAATTAGAGCTGTTTGCTTTTTTTAGGAGCCTAAAAGATAATTTTTAGGTATAATAGTAATCTTAAACAATATAGAACTTAGTCTGTCTAATGAAAAAATTATTAATATTTACAGTGTTATGCTCTTTTTTAGGTGCATGTCAGCAGTATAGTGGGCCACGCCATAATGCAGTTGTTAGAATAAAGTACTCAAAAAATACCGTAGTGAGTAATAGACAAACTGTCAGTAATAGTAATTATGTATCTATCACGCAAAATCCATGGCAGTATATAAACAATCAGATTAATGTTAATGTTCCCGATAATAGTCGCATTAAAGCTGAAAGAGAAATATTATTACGTGATCCCCAAGGATTTGAAACAATCGCATTACGTTCGGAGCCTTATGTTTATTATATAGTTAATCAATTACGTAAAAATAATTTACCTGTTGAGTTAGCTTTAGTTCCTTTAATTGAAAGTGCTTATGATCCATTAGCAACATCATCTGCTCAAGCGGCGGGTTTATGGCAATTTGTACCTATAACAGCAAAAGAGTATGGCTTAAAACAGAGTAATTATTTTGATGCTCGCCGTGATTTAATTGCATCAACAAATTCAGCCATTACATTATTACAAAATTTAAACGAACGCTTTAATGGCGATTGGTTGTTAACGCTTGCTGCTTATAATGCTGGTGAAGGGCGCGTTAGAAGAGCAATCGAGAAAAACCATGCTAAAGGTTTATCCACTGACTATTGGTCTTTAGAATTACCTAATGAAACAATGCATTATGTTCCTAAAATTTTGGCAATCGTGGATATTGTAAAAAATAATACCCGATATGGTATTAAATTACCTGATTGTAATTATGAAAATTCATTGGTCAGAATTGATATAACTAAAAACATTTCATTGGCTAAAATTGCTCAATATACAGGATTGTCACTCAATGAGTTAACAACCTATAATGCGGGGTATGTACAGCAAACCGTAAATGGTCCTTTCCATTTGCTTATTCCACATGCTCAAGCCAAAAGTTTATTCCAAAAATTACAAGCAGAAAATCTTGTAGCAAATGAAATAACTGAGCTTTTGCAAGATGTACCACATGCTCCGATGCCATTTGAAGTTAAATCATCGGCAGTACAACATAATGATCTAAATCATCAAAAGATCAGTTCAATTGTGGAGAATAATAGTAACAATACTCAAATCACCTATCAAGTGAAAGCGGGTGATAATCTTTATAGCATTGCGCAAAATTATCGAGTGAAAATTACCGATCTGTTGTTGTGGAATAACTTAAAAAATCAGAGAATTAAAGAAGGTGATGTCCTAACAATTAACCTTGTGAATGCAAATCCAATTTAAAACTTACATAAAGAGGATTATGATCTGATGCAGTTGTACTAATTATTTGTGCTGCATCAGGCTGTAATCCTCGATAAAAAACAAAGTCTAAAGGTCTTCCCATAAATGTTTTTCTAATATCAACGCTGAAATTTACGGGGTTAAGTCCAATTGAACTCACTAGATAAAATAATAAATCTAAGCGCTGTTTACTCCATGCATTAAAATCCCCTGCTAATATTACTGGACCATGATGTTCTTTAATACGTTTTAATAAAATATGGATTTGTTGGCGATAAACCTTAATTCCAATACTAAAATTAACAGCATGAATGTTTGCTACCAATAATTGTTGTAATGAATTTTTAATAGGATAGATAGTTATTAACGCTGATTTGGGAACCCGAATTAGTGGCTCTATTTCTCTAAAAGACAAAAGATCTGTTGGTAAATTATCGGCTATAGTCATAACACCAGCATAAATATCTTTCAAACAATATGCTGGAACATGATCTGCTATTTTATTGTGTCGTGAAATAAAATTTAATAATTGAGGTGTAGTTTGGGCTTCTTGTAATAAAATTAGTTTAGCTTTATCCGCATAAAGCTCTAAAATATTGATACATTCCGCCCTCTTTTGCTTAAAAATATTCCAAACTAAAATTGAAAAATATTCTTGATCAATGAGTGGTTGCTTTACCACTATATGATGGTTAGGTAATATCAATTCTACATCGCTATTTCTCTTATATCTTAATGTATAATTGCGTTTTCTGAACATTTTAAATATTGGTTTTTTGTTTTACATACTCATCAAAGGATAAGGTATCACTTTGCTCTTTTTTCTTTTGTTTTTCAATAGACAAAATACGCTGTTGAACAAAATCGCTATCAGTCAATATTGCTAAAGGTTCTGCTGAGAGTTGTTTTTTATATTGAGATGCAAGGACTAAACCAAATTTAGAAGTGCCTAAATCACTGATAGCTTCAAGCGTTCTAGCAGATAAAGTTAATTCAGGTTGGTCAAACATCACATCCAACTTTTCACAAACCTTTCGATATTGTCGATGCTCGTCATTATGATCCAAAACATCCGCGACTCTAAGCAAATCTTTAAACAAATTATGCCCAACTTTAGATAATGGTTCCCGATAACTATCACAGCCCATACCTATTTCCAAACCAGGCTTACGCCCTTCCATGATTACTCGATTCCAATTTATTTTAGAACACTCAAGTTCTTCACTACTCATTTCTGGTGCAGGCGCTAATGCACACCAAATTAAGAAAAGATCGATAAAACGAATTTGTTCTTCGGTGATACCAATAGGTGAAAAAGGATTGATATCTAACGCTCGAACTTCAATATACTCAATACCGCCACGCATAAGTGCATCAGATGGCGATTCTCCAGATCTTGGTACCCGTTTAGGGCGAATCGGTGCATAAAACTCATTTTCAATTTGTAATACATTATCATTCAATTGACGATAATGGCCATTTACTTTGACACCCAACTTACTAAATTGTGGTGACTTAGTATGGGTGGCTCGTTTAAGGCCTTCAACATAAGTATCTAAATGATTAAATGTTATACCTAACTGTTTTTGTGCATCATTTGTGTAGCCAATATCACTTAGTCTTAATGACGTTGCATAAGGTAAATAACAATTTCCGTTTGTTTGTTCAATAAAAGCTTTCGCTTTTTCTGGGTTTTGAATAAATGAAGAACATATAGATGGAGAGGCGCCGAATAGATAAGGAATAACCCACCCAAAGCGATAATAGTTACGGATTAAAGTAAAATAGCCTTCAGAAATAACGGCTTTACCTTCTTCAGTATTTTTTACGCCATCTCTAGCTTGCCAAAATGCCATTGGTAATGAAAAATTATAATGAACCCCTGAAATAGTTTGCATCATTGCGCCATAACGGTTTTTTAAACCTTCACGATACACCGTTTTGAAACGTCCTTCATTTGATGATCCATATTGTGCCAAAATAATGTCATCTTCGTTTGCGACAAAACATGGCATACTTAAAGGCCACATCAATTCATCGCCAATATTAACACTAGCATAACGATGCAAATCACGTAAAAATGTTAACATATAATCAATATTGGTATTAACTGGCGTAATGAATTCAAGTAGAGATTCAGCAAAATCAGTTGTGATCCAAGGGTGCGTGAGCGCGGAGCCTATATTGGCTGGAAAAGGTGTTTTTGATAAGGAACCATCAGGTAAAATACGCAAAGTTTCTCGCTCAACACCGCGTTGAATGCCTTGTAAAATTGTATAATGTTTTTCTAACCAGCTAAGTGCTTTAGAAACATCGGGTATCATAATTTTGCGTTTCCATAATTAAGATTGATTTTTGCCATATTAACATAAATTACAGCCTATCATGGGCTATTTTTATAATATACAATCAATAAATTAATATTTGTTCATCTTTAAAGATAAACTTCACTATTATATTCATAATAGAGCTGTTAATTAAAAATTATCAGATAAACATTATTTTATATTTAAATAGAAACATAATAATCTGTAGAGGGCAATCTTTTCGAGAATAATAAGAGTCAATAGAGTTGATAATTAACCTACTCTATTGATTTAAAATTTAATTATAGTTTAACTTTCACTTTGCTTTTTTTGGTTAGCAACATAATCTTCATCGACAGGTGTGACGATTTTATTTTTGTGATCAATAAGATAGGTTTTACCAAAACCAATAACAATGCGTCCTGATGTTGGTGCAATTTTAAATAAGTTAAAATCATTCATCTCACAAAGCATATAAACCATCTTGCTCACCCGTTTAGCAAGCTGATCGATTACTTTCTCAAAAATTGGTAAATTTTTATCAACAATTTCAGCTGTTGCTTGAGAACTTAAACGTCTACGTGCATAAATATTTTTTGTCTTAGATTCATCATCAATAATAATAAAAGAAATTTGAGGATTGATTTTCATATTTTGACTATGTGGTGCTAAATCAGAAATAAGAACATAATAATCACTTCCATCAAAGAAATAAGGTGAATAACTGGTTTCAACTCCTCCATCTTTATTTATAGTTGATAGTATGACTGTTAACACGGTTTCATGTAAGCTATCTAATGTATCTTGAACGTTATTAGTTTTGGATTCTGCCATAAAAACTCCTTATTTAATTTAACTTTTATTTTTTTACTTAATCTGTTATCTCTTTTTTTATAATATTAATTGATTGCATTGTTTGAAATAAGACGATATATCCGAATGAGAAATTATAATAAAACTACTATTTGTTAAGTTAGTTTGTAACAATTTTAGTAATTGATGTTCTGAATGTTTATCTAATGCATTTGTCGTCTCATCCATAAATATCCAATCAGGTTTATGCAATAAAATCCGCGCTATCACTAAACGCTGTTTTTCACCTCCAGATAGTCTATTTAAATCGTAATCTAGTAACTTTTTTTCAATATCTTGAGCTAAGAAACCTACCTCTGCTAAAATTTGTTTAATACTGTCTAAATCCTTTTCTAATAAAGGGTTAGGATAAGCCACTGCATGAGCTAATCCTCCCATAGGAAAATAAGGATTTTGTGATAAAAAGAGTTTATTAGCTTTTGGTAACTCAATATAACCTTCATAGTAGGGGTAAATTCCTGATAATAATTTAAACAAGGTCGATTTACCTATTCCTGACACTCCTGACAAGATGATAGATTCCCCTTTATTTAATCGCAGTTCGGGTACTTTAAGCAAAACCTTACCACTTGGATTTTTTATAATTAGATTATTTATTAATAAAATATCCGTATCTTTTTCAAATTGCCTTTGTTGGTTATGCATATCAGCTATCAATCTCGCACGATTAATAAACTGACATAAACGGTGGCTACAGGCAGTCAGCTCAGCTAAATTATTATAATTGAAAATAAACCACGATAAATTAACCACCACATTACTAAATGTCTTACTAATTTGCATTAATGATCCAAGGCTAACTTTGCCAATTAGGTAAATAGGTAATGCAAAAAAAGTGGGTATTTGTAAAACAGTAAGATTATAAGGTCGAGTAAAACAACCTAAAAATAACTGTCGTTTAATTAACTGATACCAATTTGTCATGATGTTACTAAAATGCTGATCGAGTATCTCTCTTTCAACTTTTTCTCCGTTTAATAAGGCTATCGGTTCTTTTGATTCTCTAAATCGAGTTAAAGCAAAACGGTAATCCGCCTCTTTATGCTGTTGTTGAATTAATAAAGCTTTCAAAGGATTACCAAGCCAATGAGTCAGGTAAGAACAGATAATGACATATATTGGCGCTAACCAAACCATATAGTGTGAAAGACTAATATCAAAACCCAATAGATTAAACGATAAAACGAAGTTATCTGTAATTTGCCATAGCAATATAAAATACGTAACTAGACCGATGAGTTGAGTGATAAAAGAAAACCCCTCATTGGTTAATTTATCAACAAACAACTGGCAATCTTCAGCAATGCGTTGTTCAGGATTATCTATTTCACCTTGTTTATTATTCAAAAACCAATAGGTTTTATTATTTATCCAATGATCTAATATCGTATCATTAAGTACTTTACGCCATATAATAACGGTAATTTTTCTTAAATAATCTGACATTAAAAAAGTAATGGCACCTAGGATTGTTAATAAAATAAAAACGCCAATTTGATTTACTACTTCTTGTAAATTATATTTTTCCAGTGCATTGTAGAAATTTTTATTCCAACCAATCATCTCCAAACTAATTTTAATTAAAACAATTTTTAAACTTATCACAATGAAAGCGTAACAAAATCCCCATTTACCTTGCTTAGTTTTGGTGCAGAGTTTTATAAGCAAAAAAATATTTCTTAATGTTTGCAAAACTTTTACTCTCAATAAATAACCATTGTTAAAAGCCACCTACTCTGCTTTTTAATCAGAAACGGTGTCCTTGTTTATATTCAGACGATCTTTTAAAAATTTACCACCACATCAACAGTGAAAGTTCTTCCCGGTGCTGTTTGTAGCTCAATCGGATTGGTTGCTTTTACATTATCTTGTGGATTTTTATAATATGTACTAAACATTGGCCACTTAAAGTAACGTCGATCGAAAATATTTAAGACTGATGCCCTAAAAGTAATATTTTTACTAGGATGCCAATTAAGATACGCATCATAAATAGCATATCCTTTAGGTTTGAATACTTCATCGTTAGATGAACTATCTTTTGACACACGTGTCACAGCTTTAGAGAACGTTCCAACTAACTCAGTATCAAAATTGTATTCTGGATGATGCCATTTAAGGCCAATAGTACCTTGTAAAGGCATTGCTTCATTAAAATATGACTTCTTTTCACCAGGTGTTTCTTGTTTTTTACCATGTTGATAAGATGCGGAAGTATTTAAAGTCCAGTTATTTGAAAACCGCCACTCAGCCGATGATTCCAATCCCCAAAGATTTACTCTTGATAAATTTTTATATGTATAATCTTTAGGGCCAACACGAATAAAGTTTTTAATATAATTACTATAGTCAGCTTTAAAGGCACCAAAGCTAAACCAACCATTGGTATAATCGCCCCTTAATCCTGCTTCGTACGATTTAACTTTTTCTGGTTTTAAATTAGGATTAGGGATCAAATTCATCGATACCGATGGCAAAGAAGTATATAACTGTTGAGCTGTTGGCATTTTAAAGCCTTCAGCATAACGGGCATAAATTGAATATTGATCTGTAAGGTTGAATAAAGTTCCTAATTGAGGAATCAAGCGATGAGAAGTTAATTTACGAGGTTCTTTTCCTTTAATAACAGCATAATAACTATCAATATCAGGTTTAATTTTATAAGTAGCATAACGTAAACCAGGTTTAACTTTTAAACGTTCCGTAAATATATGAAACTCATCTTGCAAATAAATATCTGCTCGCTGAGTTTTAGAATTAGCAAAATTGAATCCACCTCCAATGGTAGTTATACCATTTTTTGTACTTTTATTACGGTAATCGCTGTGGGTAATATCGCCTTGAAATCCATACACTAAATCATGATCAACATTCAAAAAATCCAAATTTGAATTGAATTGTAAATCAACTTGCCAAAATTTCTCTTTATAATCATTTGTAGTATAGGTATAGATTGGATTACGCTTTCTATCGATTTGTTCACGACGAGATTTTAGATAACGTTCTTGGGGAGAATAAGAGATCATTGTTTTGATTTGATCGATAAAAGGCAAAGCGGGTGACCATGAGTCTTCTATAGCATAACGCTTTCTTGTCTGTATTTGAGTTCTTCTATAATCACCATTAAAAGTACCAGAAGATTGTAAACCATAATCGTATAACTGTTTAACAAAAGAATTAGAGCGGAAATTTTCAAAAGTTAATTTTGTCTCACGATTATCATTATGATAAACCAGTTTTGACAACATATTTTCAGCTTTTGCATCTAACGGATTGAGTTTATTACATCTAATTGCGTTTTCGCCTCGAGGACATCCCCATATCCCCCCATTCGCTTTAGCTTTTTTTAGCTTTGTTTCTTGATAGTCACGTCGACTAAAACTGATAAGTGCTTCTAAATTTGGCATTAATTCTAATGCCAGCATACCTGTTTTTGTATTCTGCTTATTCAAGCTATCATAAGCACCCTTAATTTGTACTGCATAAGGTTTACCTTTCAATAAATCATTAGGATCTAATGTTTTGAATGCAACAACTCCACCTAATGCATCCGCTCCCCATAAAACTGAACCCGGTCCCCGCACGATTTCAACAGTTTTAATTGTCGATAAATCGATAAAATTACGATTACCGTCTTGCAAACCTTCGATTACTCTTGCACCATCAACCTGTAATTGCACCCGATTCCCAGACATCCCTCTAATTCTGATTCCACCCAAATTAACATAAGGGTCGGTCCCTGATGTTTGTCTATTTACCGAAATACCGGGAAGATAACGGACTAAATCTTCCATTGTTGTCATTTGATGATCATCAATGGTCTTTTTACTTATGATATCGACAGTTTCTGGAATGGTTAATTTAGCTTTTTTTTGCCGACTTGCTGTCACAGTTATTGTTTCTAATTCATCATTATCCGCCAATACAGGCAAAGAGATTGAAGCAATTACAAAAGTTAAAAAGATATTATTTACTCTCATTCACACACCATAAAACATATTAAAACTTATAAAGTATTGCTCCAATATTTGATGTTTATCATATTTATTGCGCTAATCTAACAAATTTACTTAAAGCGATCAATGATAATAATTATTACTAACATTTAATAATGATTATCATTAGTATTTATATTGAACGTTTTTAATATTAAGTGAGATAACGAGATTTAGATTTATTATCGAGGGACAGATAAGTAAAATTGAGTTATCAAAATGAGATTGTTATTACTAAAAAATTTATAACAAATCACAAGTAGAAAATTGATTAGCCATTATCGACTAATCAAAATAGAATTAATTATTTTTTCGCTAATAAAACTAAAATTTCCATATGTGATGTATGAGGGAACATATCAAATAGTTGAACCTTTACTATTTGATAATTGGATAAAAAAGTTAGATCCTCGGTTAACGAAGTCAAATTACAACTGGAATATAAAACATAGTTTGGTTTAACATTTTCTAAATATTGCATCAAATCTTTACCTGCTCCACGACGAGGAGGATTAAGTAAAACTAAATCAGGTATATCTTGCATACCAATGGCGTACTGTGTTGCATCGAGTGATTTGAATGTCAAATGTTTAAAATCTAAAGTATTTGCTGTTTTTGAGGCGCACTCAATAGCATCAGAATTAATTTCGATACCTGTTAATTTAATACCATTTGATGCGGCATTATTGACACAACTCAAACCAAACCCGCCTACCCCACAAAAGAGATCCCAAATAGAGTTAATTGGCAGAGTTGCAACCCACTCGCTTGCTGTTTTATAAAGGTTTTCCGCGATATAAGTATTCGTTTGAAAAAAACTTTTGGACTTAATATACAGTGGAATATGATTTAATGTCATAGGTAAAAAAGCATTATGAGTTAGAACAATTTCTTGATCACCTTCTAAAATTGCTGCATGCTTAGGTTGAATATTAATTGAAACAACAAGTAAATTTTGAATCTTCTCTTGCAACTGTTTATAGGTATCTCTGATTTTTTGAACGAATTTATCTGATTTTACTACGAACCTTAACATATATTTGTGTTCGCCAGCACTGACGCTCTCGTTGATAATTACAAATTTCAATTCACCTTTTCGCTTATTGATATTATATGGAACTAAACCCTGTTTCCGAATGTAACTACGAACTATTTTAAGGATGCTTTGCATACTGTGGGTATAAAGAGGACAATCACACAAATCAACAGTTTCATCACCATTTTGAATACCTAATACTGGTTTTTCAACGGTCCCAAGCACAGCCATTTTAGCTTTATTACGAAAAGCTGCCTCGCGACTCGCAAAAGGAGATTTAACGTCTAATGGTTTAAAAGGAATTAATTGTTCTAAAATTTTATTTTGTTTAATTTCAAGTTGAGTTGGATAAGAATAGTCAATCCACTGACAAGATGAACATTTATTTTGTTGATAATAACTACATTGCATCACTATATAACCTTTTTTTATAATCAATAATTATATACTTAAACTATGCTAATAAATATTAGTTTTCAATTTTATACTAAAACGTACCCTTAACCTGAAACTTCTTTACAAAAAAATTATGTATTTAATTTACACAACTAATTTATTAATCGCGATGATTTGACGAAACAACGGTATATGATAGGATATTGCCATGAAAATTACAGGAAAACTCTAATGTCTATTAAATTAAAAACCCCCGCTGAAATTGAAAAAATGCGTGTAGCAGGAAAACTTGCTGCTGAAGTATTAGAAATGATTGAACCCTATGTAAAACCAGGTATTAGTACTGGTGAGCTTGATAAAATCTGTTACGATTATATTGTTAATGTTCAAAAAGCTATACCAGCCAATATTGGTTATAGTGGTTATCAACATACTACTTGTATTTCAATCAATGATGTCGTTTGTCATGGTATTCCAAGTTTTGATAAAAAATTAAAAGATGGTGATATTTTAAATATTGATGTAACTGTTATTAAAGATGGTTATCATGGCGATACGTCCCGAATGTACATAGCGGGTAAACCAACTGTTGCCGGTGAAAAACTTTGCCAAGTTACCCAACAAAGCTTATATGAGGCAATAAAAATTATCAAACCAGGTATTCGTTTAAAAGAAATTGGTAAAACAATCCAAAAATATGTTGATAAATTTGGTTTTTCATCAGTCCGTGAATATTGTGGTCATGGTATTGGCGAAGTGTATCACGACGAACCGCAAGTTCTACATTACGATGCAGATGATGGCGGTGTGATTTTGAAGTCAGGAATGACCTTTACCATTGAACCAATGGTGAATACTGGTGATTGGCGAACACGCACAATGAAAGACGGTTGGACAGTGAAAACTAAAGACCATGGTCTTTCTGCCCAATATGAACACACTCTTTTAGTGACAGATAATGGTGTTGAAATTTTAACATTGCGTAGCAATGAAGATTTTCCACGAATTATTGAACATTAAATAAAGAAAGATTCAACAATTTTATTATTGTTGAATCTCCTCATTTCTCAAAATTTATCCAATACTCTTAGATTCGAATTTTTTTCCTCTAATTTCTTGTTTAATTCATCAACTTTACTTTTATATATTTTTTCTTTCAAAATTTTAATATAAGGTCGAAATAGTTCATCAGTACGACAATCAAGGCTCAATATAGAAAATAACCACATTAACATGCGTAAACAAAATCGTTTATATTTTGGTTTCATAAAAATTAATATAAAAGTGTATAAAGTTTACGGCGATAAGCACTTGCTAAAGGATTACTTGTTCCAAGAGCAGCAAGAAGATCCAGTAATGTTTTTTTCACCTGTCCATCCCCAGCATTTAGATCATGAGTTAATGGTTTAAATAACAATTCTAGTGCTTCTTCATGTCGCCCTACTTGCATTAATTGTGATGATAATTGAATCATAAGTTCAACATTATCAGGTTGTTTGGCAAGTTCAGCTTGCAATTGTTGTAGTTCAGGTGAATTGGCTGCTTGCTCAAGCAATTCTATTTCAGCTTGCAATCCATGAAAATCAGAATCTTGATCTTGAAGAGGAATTGTTGCTAATACTTCTTTAGCTTCACTAAGCTGTTTTTGTTCTATTTGAGCTTTAACTAACATTAAGGCGATATCTGTTCTTGGTTTACCTAAATGATCGGTTAATGTTTTCCATGCTTGTCTTAATAATGGTAAAGCCTGTTCATATTTGGCTTCATTAAACAAATTTTGTGCTTCAATCAATTTAAGTTCATCTTCATTTGGTAGAACTTTCTCTAAAAACGCTCTAATCGTTTCTTCTGGTTGTGGACCTTGAAAACCATCAATAGGTTGTCCATTTTGAAATAAATAAACAGTTGGGATAGCGCGTAAACCAAATTGTGCAGCTAACATCTGCTGCTCATCACAATTTACACTGGCTAATACAAACTGCCCATGATATTCATTTGCTAAATTAGTTAATGTTTGTGTCATTGCTTCATAATTTGGGCTTCTAGGAGACCAAAAATAAAATAACACTGGATATTTAGAAGAGGTTTCTATAACCTCTTGAATATTTTGCTCATTAACATCAAAAATGAATTGGTTTTGCATAATATGTCCTAGTAATATGATGAGTTATTATTTGTTCTTTAAAATTTTATCCATTAATCTATCTGGAAGCAAACGTTTAGCAATAGCTGCAATTTTAGTTACTTTTGTTACCCTGTAACGTATTCTTGGTTTCGGATGTTCTAATGCATGAAACAGATAGGGCAAAACAGCTTCAGGAGGCAGAGTAAAACGTTTTGCAATTGTCGGATTTTTCACAATATTTTCTTTTTCTGTTTGATTAACATTATTAGAGAAATAGGTTTTTAATGGACCCGGCTCAATTAGACAAACTTTAATACCTGTATTACTCAATTCTAATCGTAACACATCAGACCAAGCTTCTAATGCATATTTACTTGCACTGTATGCGCCTCGACCTGGTGTAGCTATAATACCAACAATTGAACTTGTTTGAATAATTCGACCTACATTTTGTGATAACATGGCTGGCAATAGTAGCTGAGTCAACTGATGCACACCAAAAAAATTAGTAGAAAATTGTGATTCCAACTGCTCACGATTTATGCTATTTAATCGTCCATAAACACCAAATCCAGCGTTATTGAATAATGCGTATAACCTACCCCCTGTTAATGCCAATACTTCTTGTGCAGCATGAGTAACTGATTCAGGATTATCTAAATCAAGTAGAACACATTCAAATCCTTGCTCCATGAGTTTTTTTCGATCGGCTTCTTTACGGCATGAAGTAATGACACGATATCCACGTTTTTTAAGGGCAATCGCTGAAATTAAGCCAATCCCACTAGAACAACCCGTAATAAAAATCGTTTGCAACTTTGTTTGCTCCGTTATATTAAAATATTGTCAAGTTTGTTTATAGCAATTATGATAGCACAACTAAATTCAAGTTACTTATTGTAAACCAAGAGGATCAAATGAAAATTGCCATTATTGCCGCAATGGAAGAAGAAGTTGCTATACTTAAAAGCAAAATAACCCATTACCATGTAGAACGCCATTTAGAGTACGACTTTCATCTTGGACAAATCGCAAATTGTGAAATTGTTTTACTGCAATCTGGTATTGGTAAAGTAGCTGCGGCATCTGGTACTACTTTATTATTAAATAATTATAAAGTTGATGCTGTAATCAATACGGGATCAGCAGGAGGACTCTCTTCTGAACTTAATATTGGCGATATTATTGTGTCAAAAGATGTATTTTATCATGATGTTGACTTAACCGCTTTTGGTTATAAGCCTGGACAAATGTCCGGTTGTCCGGTTGCATTTGAAGCCGATTCAAAATATCAATTATTAGCCAAAACTTGCATTAAAAAACATGGTGTTAATGCTATCGAAGGATCAATTGGTAGTGGTGATGCTTTTATAAATGGTAAATCTAATTTAGAAAGAATAAGGCAAACTTTCCCTGACGCAATTGCGGTTGAAATGGAGGCTGCCGCAATCGGTCATGTTTGTTGGTTATATAAGACGCCATTTGTCGTAGTTCGTGCAATTTCAGATAATGGGGATAGTGAATCTGCTATTGATTTCCAATCGTTTTTGAAAGTAGCTGCAGCTCAATCATCATTGATTGTTGAATCAATGTTAAGTGAGCTTGCTTAAAACGCCAATTACCAATATTTATAAAAGTTATAAGCCATATGTTCTAAATAAAGGCTCTCTCCAACCAGATAACAGTTCTGGTTGGCTTCCGTTTTTATCTGCTTGCCATTTTACATATTGATTAATTAATCGCCGTGAAAGTAATAAATCTTGATTCAATCCAGTATGAGAACAAATATCTTGGGCAATAAGTTTTAATTCATCACTAATTTTTTTGTAATTAGGGTAACTCGTTATCCTACAAATTGGCGATAATTCCGGAACAGGTTCTGACAAAATATTTAATATTTTCTGTCCATATAAACGAATTTCTTTCCCTTTCAAGCCTAAATTACCCAGTTGTGCTAATGAATTTGGCGAGTATCGGGCAATGTTCCATAATGTCTTTTCATGTACAACGAAATTCAATGCTAAATCTTGTTCTTTCGCTAATTTATAACGCCAACTGGCTAATTTATATAATTGTCCTAAACTTCGCCCTTTTAATTGCCAACTGTTTTTGATATTCAGATAAGCATCATTTGGATCTATTGTTTCACATTTACGGGCGACAACCATCTGGCTTTCTTGATAAGCTGCTTCTAAATATCCTTTTGAGGTTAATTGTGCTTTTAAAATATTGACTAAAGGATACAAATACAATACATCATTAATCGCATATTCACATTGTTTATCCGTCAATGGTCTCTTTAGCCAATCAGTTCTCGTTTCACTTTTATCAAGTTCCACCTGTAAATATTTATTAACTAAGTTTGCATAACCACTACTTAGTGGATTATCCAAAAATGAAGCCAAGATTTGGCTATCAATAATAGGTGTTGGAATAGAGCCAAATTGATGAAAAAAAACTTCAAGATCTTCGCTACAGGAATGGAAATACTTTTCAATGTTAGGATTACTTAAAATGCTTAAAAAAGCATGCCAATTAGTAATATTAATTGGATCAATGAGCGCTGCGTGCTCACCATTAAAAACTTGTAAAAGCCCTAAATGAGGATAGAACGTTCGTGTGCGAACAAATTCAGTGTCCAAGGCCAAAGCAGTGCTGTTTCCGATTTTTGAACAATAATCAATTAATTGCTCATTATTAACTATATATTGATAAGACAAAGTTTAAATTCCTACATAGAAAAATTAAAGAACTCAGTGGTTTTTTCATCGAATGTTACGTCAATGACGACTATTTCAGAACGTGTCATTAAGCGAATTGGAGGCCCCCAAAAACCAAATCCACTACTTACAATACTGGTAAAATGCTGTTTTGTATTTTTATATATTCCATAATTATTTTTATAGATTAATTTTTCAATAAGGTTAATAGGAAATACTTGACCAGCATGGGTATGCCCAGAAATCATTAAATCGACACCTAAATTTGCAGGTTCATTGAGATCATGTGGCTGATGATCTAACAATATAATTGGTTCGTCGGTATTAGAAAACATGATTAAATCTGACAATGATGCACGTTTAATATCATAATGCGATGAAGAAAAATCATCCCGACCGATGAAAGTAACACCTACGTTATCAAGATAAACGACACCATCTTTTAAAACTTTCATATCAGCTTGTTTAAAAGCATTGATAATATCTTGTTCATGATTATTTTCTTCTTTAATATTCAAATATTCATGATTACCAAAAATAATATAGGTTCCATATTTTGACTTAAATTGCTGAAATTGTTTATTAAAACCTTTTTCAGTAAAAGGTTGTAACCGTCTATCTAATGTATCGCCAGTAATTACAATAAAATCTGCATTGAGTTGATTTACTTTATCAACCATGTCTTGAATTCTATCAGAAGAAGTCATGTCATTAATATGAATATCACTCAATTGCACAATACGAAGTTTATTGACCTTTGCCCTTTTATTAATTTTAACTTGATAGTTAACTACGCTAGGCTCTATCGCCATTTCATGACCGTAATAAAATAATGAAAAAACACCAAGAATATACACAACTTTAGTTGCTAGTTGAGGTTTTAATCTTTTTTTACTGATCCAACGCCCAATATCAAAAATTAATGACATAAAAACACTGCAAATCATTATTGCACAAACATTATTTAAGATTAGTGGAAGCCAATATGTTGAAATGTTTTCAGATAACCTTGATAAGACAATTGATAATCCAGCCATAATAACAACTGTCCAATAAACAATTTGGTAATAACTTGTTAAAGAAAAGTTAAACCAAAACTGCCATCGTTTTCCTAGATAGACAGCCATTAAACCACTAATGATAATAGCTATAGAAATGGCTATGAAAGCTGCAATAGTCATAATTATCCAAACAATAGAAGTCAAAAAATGTTATGATAACAGAATTTATTTCAATAGCACCAATATGTTTTATGAATATTAAAAAAGATCAATTATTTTCTACCCCAATTGATAAACTAGGTGATTGGACATTCGATGAAAAAGTTGCCGAAGTATTCCCTGATATGGTTCAACGTTCCGTACCGGGTTATTCGAATATTATTTCCATGATTGGAATGCTCGCAGAAAGATTTGTTCAACCCAATTCAACAATTTATGATTTAGGTTGTTCATTAGGAGCTGCTACTCTATCCATTCGTCGGAATGTCAATGAAAAAAACTGCCGTATTATTGCTGTTGATAATTCACAGCCAATGGTTCAACGTTGTAAAAGACATATCGAATCTTATAAAGCCATTACCCCAGTCGAAGTGATTTGTGACGATATTTGCAATATTGATATGCAAAATGCCTCAATGGTGGTACTGAATTTTACTTTACAATTTTTAACACCTGAAAATCGCCAACAAGTTTTAAATAAAATTTATCAGGCATTAAAACCTAATGGGATCTTGGTTTTATCTGAAAAATTTAGTTTTATTGATTCAACCGTTGATGATTTGCTGTTTAATATGCATCATGATTTTAAACGTGCAAATGGTTATAGCGAACTTGAAATTAGTCAAAAACGAAACATGCTAGAGAACGTCATGCTTACTGATACCATTGAAACCCATAAAAAACGTTTATCGGATGCAGGTTTTAAACATATCGATACTTGGTTTCAATGTTTTAATTTTGGCTCAATCATTGCCATTAAATAACGCATTAATCTACATTATCAAAAAGGAAAAAAGAATGATTGATTTTGGTGATTTTTACCAGATTATCGCAAAAAATAAATTGAGCAAATGGCTTGAAGTATTACCTGCACAACTTGCCAATTGGCAAAAAAGTAACATTGATAATCGTTTTAATCAATGGCTCAACAGTATTAAACATCTACCTACGATTAAACCTTATCAAATTGATCTATTAAATAGTGTAACGGTCGAAACTGAACAACCGATTTCAATCGGTGACCAACAACGTATTACTCAATTACTTAAAAATATGATGCCTTGGCGTAAAGGTCCTTTTCATCTTTATGGTATTAATATCGATACTGAGTGGCGTTCAGATTGGAAATGGGAACGATTGATTCCGCACATTAATAATCTTGAAGGACAAACAGTTTTAGATGTGGGATGTAATAGTGGTTATCATTTATGGCGAATGGTTGGAGCAGGCGCTAAGCTAGCGGTTGGTATTGATCCTATGGCACTTTACCTTTGTCAATTCGAAGCGATTCGCAAATTGTTGGGTAACGATCAACGTGCTCATTTATTACCGCTTGGAATAGAAGAACTGCCTAAACTCAATGCGTTTGATACCGTATTTTCTATGGGCGTTTTATATCACAGACGTTCTCCTTTGGATCATCTATTTCAATTAAAAGATCAATTGATTGATGGTGGGCAACTAGTACTTGAAACTTTAGTTATTGATGGTGAGCTACATCAAGCTTTAATGCCAGGCGAACGTTATGCGCAAATGCGAAATGTCTATTTTATTCCATCGGTTCCAACGATGATTAATTGGTTACATAAATGCGGATTTTCTGATGTTAAGATGGTTGATAAATCAGTAACGAGTTTGGAAGAACAACGTAAAACCGAATGGATGACATCAGATTCATTAGCTGATTTCTTAGATCCAAATGATTCAAGTAAAACCATTGAAGGCTACCCTGCACCAATGCGGGCAGTATTTATAGCTAAGAAATAAGATTAATTAAGCAACCAACCTCTCATTCTGTTGAAAAGCCCATTTTCTAAGGATGAGCGGTTAACTGATTAAATCAAATATCGTTAACTTTTAGCCCTGATAAAGAACTAAAATTAATTGTAAAAGTACTCTTTAAAACTTTCTGATTTCTATTTTTTAATCACTTTTATAGAATGATTTATAATGTGGAAATTAGGGTTAACAATCAATAATATTTACCATTTTTATCTAGAGTACTTCAAAAAATAATGAAAATTGTAAAAAAGTTTGAGGAAAACTATACGTTTCAGTATAAAACTCATTTATTGATCATTAACCAATACTTTTCGTTATCATCTATATAAGTTAATCTGCAAACAATATTTACAGTTAATTATTTGAAACTAGCTCATTTTATGGACAAATCTCATTCATTGAAAGTATTGCGGGTACAATTCGATGATCAGTATATTCAAAACGAAATAGAAAACGAATATCATAATGATTTAGTACATTAATCAAATTTTCGTTATGACAAAATTCATGATTAAATCTTATCCGCAGATCTTCCGCAAGGTATTGCGCAAGTATGGTTTGGCTATCGGATGGGATTTTAAATTCAAATAAAATATTGTTGCTATTATAGCTAATATTAGTAATTTCGGTGCCATCTGCTGTTTTGAAAGGAAATTTGCCCTTTTTACCTAATAGGGAACTTTTTGCACTCTCAACAATCGCTGAACTTACTTTATCAACCGAAAGTATATCATCATCGCTATAAACGGGAGAAAACACCATAATTCCAGAAAGCAATACCATTAATTTAACCAAATTTCTCATTATTTTATCCTTTAATCCTGCTTTATCACTCTTTTTAGTAAAATGAAGTTTATTCTGGTATACCTATATCAATAGATAATAATAGTAATATTTTATCTTTTTTAATTATTATTTAAATAAATGAAATTTGTTAATTATCATACACAAAATTTTAGAAAAAAAGAGTATCTAATAAATTTATATTTGTCGTTTTAGTCAATATTGCTAATCAATCATTTTTGCGTTGAACCCCACAAATAGAGTGGAATCAGATAAAAAATAAATTTTTATTTATTTTTTAAGTGACATTGTCACATTTATAAAGGCTTGGTCATCTCTATTTTGATGCGTTTAACTCTATTTGTTAATCATTTTATCTATTAAAGTAGTCATAAATATTGATAAAGCGAAAAAGCGTTAAATACCAAAGAGATCATTGGTGTAATAATAAATATTGAGGTGCGATTATATTGATTGAATAAAGTGCATAAAAAAGGTAACACAATGGTTACCTTAGGATATAACAAAAAGATTATTTCTTATTTGGATGAGGATCTTTAACTGAATCACCTTGACCTGACATAATATACCAGCCATTTTTACTATGAGGTTTTTTATTATGTTCTGGGCAAGGAGGTAACGATTTTTTACTTTGGTTTGAATATACATAGCCACAATCAGCACATTTAAAAGTGCCAGCTGAAGCGTCACTACCGTATGCAGCAAATTTTTGTACCATTATAAGCTCCTCCAGTAAATTAATATGAATGATAAGTACAATACTTATCAATTTTATATATAAACGCTGATCTAGCAATAAATCAAGCTAAGAAATGGTTTTATTTTGACCATTTTCATTATTTAAGCATTATTAAAATAGTTAATTTACAAAAAAATTAATTTGAGCAACTTATCACGGATTTATATAAGTTAATTGATGCTGGTCATCAAAACTTATCATAATTTGACCATTAGGATGAGTAACAATTTTTACAGCCGAAAAATCAGTAATTGTGAGTTGTGCGCCAACACTTAATAAGTTCTCTCCCCCAATGCCAACAAGCTGGCTACTCAACCTATTTGTCATGAAATGCTTGCGCTCGCCATACCAGAAAATTATCCAAAAGATCTGAGCAATAACTTTCAAGAAATATTAAATCATTACTCATTATATCAACTTGATAACATTACCTATCCTTGTCTAGCTAAGCAAACCGAACAATTTTTAAAAAGTAATCAAATGAGAGCCAACAAAATTTTTGTAAAAGGTGATCTGACAACTCTGCTAGCTTTAGTTGCTAGTGGTAACGCTGTCGCTTTAATTCCCCAAAGTATGCAGCAATTTCTACCAGTAAAGGTTAAACTGCTCATTCCTGAACAAAATACTGTTCAATGGGAAATTGCAATGGTTTGGAATCACGAAATTAACAATGATTATCGTGATAAATTTATAAAAATCGTCAATACTCAAAAATAATCAACAAGGCATTGATAATTTGTAAAAATATTATGTAACCTAAATAAGTTATAATTATTTAACTTTTCGAAAAAAGATACCAAACAATAAAAATTGCTCCGACTATTATAAATGTTTTAACTAAACGATTTTTTATATCATTACTCACCTTCTTTATCTCAACTGCATCGATGAATTGATCGAATGATTGAATAAAATCATCAAATGAATTGGAAACATGAGCTATTCCCTGATCTTCATTCGACCATAGATAAATAGTTCCATAGTCGTCTTCTTTTAATGAGATTAAATAACTATTAAGGTTATGATCGTAAGCAAAAGGTATCATGAATTGCAATTCTGGATTTTCAATCAATAGTTCATTATATATTCGTGTTATGGTCGAATGACCATATTTGATGCTATAAAAACCACTCAAATATTCACAATTATGATCATTCACTTTAGGAAAATCCCCACCATTAAATTCATGGAAAAAATCGAGAAAAGAAGAAGGAATTTTCTCATTAAATAGTCGGTTGAAATCAATAATATCTTCATAGGTTAATTTTTGTTGACTATTTTCAAGTATCAATGCCATTTTGTGTTTCCTTTTTAATATTAACTATTTTATATCCTATGGTAATCACCCCATGACATATACAATTCTGATATTAATTGTTCAATGATGTATCGTTTTGCATTCCTATAAAATCATTATAAATTAGATAGATAACTACATCTATTTTTAAAGTTAAAGATGATAATTAAAAAATAGTATTGCGAGCGTCTATTAGATCTTATTTCATAATAATAATCAAATGGAGAATGTTTTCGTCGTTCAATGTGATTAACTGAACTGATTGTAACAGAAAACTTGCACAAATTTTTGTCGATTTTGTCCTTTTTGTTTTTTTTAAGAATATAAATACAAAGTAGTCTTATATTTTTTAGAATTTACGTAAAAATTGGGATTCTGTTCACAATTGAACATTTAAATAAAAAGTATTATTTTCTTATAACCGTTAATTACTGATTTTCCTGTATTTGCTTTGATATTTCTATAATCAAGAAAACTATCACAATCCAAGTTAAAAATTGGATATAAACCTATTTTTCTTTGTTCTGAATTACAATAAAACGGCATAATATCTATTGATTAAATGATTTTATATTATTTAATATTTTAACAATTTCAAAAAAATTTATTATTTTAAATGTTAGTAGTTTTTTAAGTCATCTCAATTCCAACATTCGATGATTCTTAAAATAATATTGTTTTGATTTTCTATTATTAATTAGATAATAACGTAAAACTAATAACTAACTTTGCCAAGAAGTTTGAGGTCTTACCTATGTTTCAGTATAAAATGTCAAATTATCTTTAGATCTAATATTATTTATAAGTATCATAATCGAATAATTAATTAGTTTCAGTCTAATCATTTTTAAATATATATTCTCACAGTTGTATTTCACTAAAATTATGCTAGTTTTATTAATATACTACTCTATCGGGTACTTGTTCACCAAATCATACGATAGGTTTAATATTTAACTAGAGTGATTGGAGATTTTATTTAAAGTTGAAAACTTTCGGTTGATGTATTTTGATTGTCGATATTATTAACCAAACGACTTTAGAATCATTAGTTGCTTAAAATTTGTTACTATTTAGTAATATATTAATGTGCGATTTGCAATAGGAATAATTTATTGAAATTCAATGAATTTAATCATCATATTGTAAAAAAGCATCATTTTCAAAAAAGAAAACAAAAGAATTAAATAAATCATATAATGTTAATTTGTCTAATTGATTCTTAGCTACATCAATAATACTTTCAATATCCCCTTTCTCTAATGTTGGTATCCAATTTTCTTCAATAGCTTTCTTAGGTAAATTAATTTGGTAATTTTTGTCAATATCCTCATCATCACAAAAGAATCCCATTGTATCAAGTGTCCAAGATTTTGAATCAGGAGGCAAATAAAACCAATCATTTGGCATGTTTTCAATATCAATCAATACATCTTGTATAGATATTAAAGCCATTTTTACTCCATAATATTTATAAATAATTTTATTTGTCTTGTAGACAATTTTCTTTTACTAATGTATTAGGATAGATTTGAAAATAGCGCTTAAACGAGACTGGACATGTCACTAAAGGCGAATATTTTAAAGCCCATGGCAAACTTTTAATCGGCTTGCTGAACAGTTTAATTATCCAACCATCACTACCGTTTGGCGACATAAATTTAAAACTTATGGAATCGTCATTTAGGATTTCAATATCTCCAATCTTGAAAATACTTGGTGTTAACCAACCAGTCAGCCCACCAATAACAACATGATCAACAATTTTTTTGCTCTGATAATCAAGCAAATAGATGTACAACTCTTCGTCATAAAGTCCCATATCAATATCGATGACAAACAATAAAAGATAACGATTGTTATAAAGATAAGCTGCTTTTAAATCACAAACTTCCAGTTTGTCATGAAAACAAACACCATCGACTTCAACCTGCGCACCTATTATGCCCTTTTTATTGCGAGGTAACGCTTTTAAAATAATATTGGATAGTGGTTCTATCATGATCATTTCCTAATAAAAATGCTTAACTCTTATACAATAATATTAACAAAAAACTTTATCAATATAAAAGTAGAGATATTCATTATCAGAATAGTAAGTTGGATCTTCTTATAAATAGCATTGATTTTATTAATTGAATTATTATATGAAAAGAAGTATTTTTACTCCCCTTCCTTTTATTTGTAACAAATTATCGCTTTTGATAAATCAAGTAACTTAGTCTAAAAAAGGGTTCTATTTAACGTTTATAATATCTAACCTATCCTGTTTTTTAACACTGATTTACAAAAAGATTTTTTAAATTATCAATTGCACTCATTGACTCATTTCTATCAAAAATATATTAGACAGATGGAAAGGTATGAGCGCTTTGTGGTGATATAATCAAATAAAACATGTTCAACATTAGGATATGTAAATAATTTTTTTACATAGGGAATATGGTTTTAATCTACTGCATTATTAAGGCTATCTGCGACTACTGAACCAATCAACGATCTTCTAATACCACCCATTAAAATAACAACAAGAGCACAAGCTGGAATCTTGACGATATATTACTAATTACCTAACCTTCCAAATCAACTTCCTGTAATAGTTCCCCAATTCCCATTCCTTGTTCTACAGTTTCTTTGGAATTAATTTTAGCCTTAAATCAGCAATCGATTATGAGTTTTTTGGATAGAGGTTTTAAATCAATAACTTAGTTATTAATCAATTAGTTAATTATGCATATAAAAACATATTAAGCACTATAAAATCATTTTCGATCGCCAATATACCGCCATTTTTTATTTAATCTAGTTTGTTATTATTGAAATAAAATGACTCAATTTCTATTTAATTAATCATGTTCTAACGGATTTAATCTCACGGCATCTTCGAAGTGATCGGGAGCAAAATGAGCGTAGCGCATGGTCATTTTAATATCGGTGTGACCTAATATTTTTTGCAGGACTAATATATTGCCACCATTCATCATAAAGTGGCTCGCAAAAGTGTGGCGTAATACATGTGTTAATTGTCGATCAGGTAGCTCAATACCAGTTCTATCTAATGCCGAGCGAAAGGCCGAATAACAACCAGTAAAAAGCTGGCCATTTTTATTGGGAATTTGTTGAAATAACTCATCACTAATTGGAATTGTGCGGTTACGTTTACCTTTAGTATTAATGTAGGTGATTTTTCCGTCTTTGACTTGAGCGCTTTTTAAGCTTTCAGCTTCACTCCATCTGGCACCAGTTGCTAAACAAATTTTAACAATAATGGGTAAATCGGTTGCACTACTTTGCTGACAAGAATTGAGTAAAGATTGAATTTGTTCTTTGGATAAATAAGCCATCTCTTGTTCATCAGTTTTAAATGAACGAACGAGTTCTAAAGGATTTTTATGCTGCCACTCCCCTAACCGAATTAATTCGTTAAACATCGCTTTAAAGTAGGTTAATTCAAGGTTCATCGTTCTAGGAGCAACCGTTTTAATGCGATCAGTTCGATATATCTCACCATCAATCCGCTTTTGGCGATAAGTAGTAAATTGTTTTGCAGTGAAATTTGTTGCTAATGGATTGTTCATACAATCACTGGCAAAAAGCATTGCTTTTAATCGAGTTTGACCATCTTTTAAGGTTTGACCGTGCAGCGAATACCAGCTTTGGATTAATTCAGATAAACGACGCTTATCAATTTTTTCATTAATCCAGGGTTTTTGATTTGCTTGCTCTTCAAGATAATTTTCATATGCTAATGCCTCCCCTTTGGTGGCAAAATTTTTACGGATCCTACGACCGCCAGGGAGATATTTTTCAAATAACCATTTTCCATTAGGTTGTTTTCTTACTGACATAATTACAATTAGTCCTTTGCTAATCTAAATCAATTGTCCTTTTAATTCGCTAAATTCTTGTTCAGTAATGGCTCCCTTATCTTTTAAGCTTGCCAACCGTTCAAGTTTAACTAAAGTTTCATCGGAAATAATCGCTTCTTTAGATTGTTCAGCTGGTTTAAATTGTCCTTCACCTGTCGCTAACCATTGTAATGATGCACCAGTTTCATCCATACATTTGACAACAAGATCAGAAGGAAAGAGATCTCGTCGATAACGGATTGATAAACTTGCTGCTGATGTTCCTAAATAATTGCTGTATTCGACTTTGGATTTAAACCCATAAGCCTCAATGATTCTGTCCAATACTTTGGCACCACCAGAATTAAAATTAATACTCATTTTGAATTAAGCCTAAGTTAATTTTAAAATAAAAATATAATTGACATTAAGCTTAGCTTAATGATAAATTATATTTAGTTTAATTTTACATATAAATACACATAATTACATATAAGCATATTTATGTTAGGAATAATGCACTATGATGACAACAATTTCAATCACTATTTCTGCTCCGTACGTCACTGTTGATGAATTTGCACGAGTTTCAGGCATGAACCCGCGTACTGTTAAAAAATATGTACATGAAGGATTGCTACCAACGCGAAAAAAAAGAATCACAGGTAAACATGACCGCTCAACAACATTAATTAATATGACCGCCCTTACGCTTGAAGGGGCGAAAGCATTTAATCCTGAACTAAATTTGATGGAGCAATAATATGAGCCAGGCTATCTATTTAAGTCAAAAATCGACTACCCAACCGTTAGTTATTTTTATTCAAATCAATAAACATAATCCAAATGGTTGGATTGAAAAAAGTAATGGTAAAGCCATTAAATTAAAGCAAGTTAATCATCGCCAAAACTAACTCAAACCATTTGATAAAGCCTTTGTCTCTTTCGAAAGACATGGCTCTTTTTTGATTCAAACTACATTTATATAAGGAAGAGCGATGAATAATATTGAACAATCTCGTCAACTTGAACATATAAGACATCTATATCAATTAATTCATGGACATCGCAGCTTAGTTCGCAGCAATTTTAATCGGTTAAAGCCAGGACAAAAAAGACTGTTATTAGCAGCCGCAGGCATAACATCATTAAACACAAGATTGTCGTATTCAGAGCATAATTTAAACTTTGATCAGCTTAACGATAATGAAGTAGATAACTTAGAGATAGGACTTCGCCGTTTACAAGCTATTGTGGATGTTTTTGCTCACTGTGAAGCACAAGATTTTACCAAACAATAATGAATATCAAAATGAGGAAAAAACATATGAACTCAAGCAATATTACTCAATCTAAATTAAACGATATATCGGGAAAAGTTAAACAAAAAACCGAACAACGACTTTGTGATCTTTATATAAATCGCTTAATGCAAATAGGCGGTCATATTTTAGATCAAAATTTAACTGCTAGCGAAGTAAATGAATTGCTTTATCAAGAAGCAGAAAAACTTCGCTATCAAAGTTATGAGACTAACGCCTAATGCGAGATATTATAGACCAAGCAAATGATTTGGCTCAGCTTGAACTCGATAATTTACTTGCTAATCGTCAAACTTTTACCGGCGAATCAGCAAAGGATTGTATCGAATGTGGCGAGCCAATCCCTGAAAAACGTAGACAATTGTTAAAAGGTTGTCAACTTTGTATCGATTGTCAAAGTCTAAAAGAACTGCGAGCCAAACGATAATTGCTACCGAGAATTTATGACCAGTCAATCTTTCTCTTTACCTTTTATTCCAGCTAAAAATAAACATTCACTATTATTAGCTCTGCGTGATTACTATGAAAATATTGGGCAATATTTACCTAATAAAAAATTAGTAAGAACGCCAATAGCCCAGTTTGATTATGAAAAAAAAATGCCACAATCTATCAGCTATAATGAAATTAAATTGTGGCAAGTTGATCAAGAAGACCACCCATTCCGTACTCAATTTTTTAGTGATTTACCTGATTTCTTAGCTGGTTATTTTGCTGATAAATATATTAATCTTTTTCATGCTGAAGGAAGAAAACAAGCCAATAGTTTTTTACGACAAACTTTAGGTGGCAATATTCAGGCAAGAATATCGCAAGTCAAAGCACGTTATCAAGTAGACACGCCCAGTGCCTTATCGATTAATTTTTCCGAGGAATTTGCCCGATTAGCCACATTGAGTACAAAAAAGTTAGTAAAATTAAGTGTTGACATAGTCAATTATCTAAATAAACACATCCAGACCTGTCTTGCCGATCAGGCCTTTTGTTTAACAGATAATAATATTGAGAGCAATAGTTTAGAGCAAAAACTTTATCGAACAGTCTTAAAAGAATTAAATGGAATTAATATTATACCCCCCTATTTTAATGATTTTAAAAATCACAAATTAACTAATGATAATTGTATTAAAGCATTAGCTAAAATAACCAATCATGAATGGTGGCAACGTAAATTAAAAACTCGCAGAGATTTTGAACATGAACATTTTGCAATTGCCGTAGGCCAAGTACAAAAAAAGGCATCTCCTTATGCTAGTCGTAGCTGTCAAATGGAATGGCAAGAACAAAAACGTCGCAATCAAAAATATCTTGAAAAGATGGCAATAGAAAATCCAGAAACGGGTGAACAAATACCATTGGAGTTACAAGTTTATAAATCGGTAGCTAATCCAGCAATAAGACGTGTAGAACTTATGACACGAATGCGCGGCTTTGAAGATTTAGCAGATCAGTTAGGTTATCAAGGTGCTTTTATAACCTTGACAGCCCCAGCTAAATATCACAGTGTGCATGCTAAAGGCGGCTTTGTTGAGAACTGGCAAGGTAACACTCCACGAGAAACACAAGCCTACTTATGCAAAATTTGGTCACGAATTCGGGCTAAATTAAATCGTGAAAATATTCAATTTTTTGGTTTTCGTGTTGCCGAACCTCATCATGATGGTACACCTCACTGGCATATTTTAATCTTTATGCATCCAAAAGATATTAAAAAAGCTTTTTATAGTATGTGGATATATGCTATGGATGAAGATGGAGAGGAAAAAGGTGCAGCCATCAATCGTTTTGAATTTAAAAATATTGATAAACAAAAAGGATCTGCAACTGGCTACATCGCCAAATATATTGCCAAAAATATTGATGGATATGCACTAGAAAACGAAATTGATACGCAAACAGGCGAAAACTTAAAACTATCATCTAAAGCGATAACCGCTTGGGCCAGCCGCTGGAAGATTCGCCAATTTCAACAATTAGGGGGGGCACCCGTCAGTGTATGGCGAGAACTGCGTCGTTTAAAAAATAAAAAAGTAGCCAATGATATTATCGATCCAGTATTAGCATCGGCCGATATTGGTGATTGGGCAGCTTATACTACTCATCAAGGTGGACCATTAGTCAAACGCAAGGATATTAAAGTCCGACTTGCTTATGAGGATAAAGTTAATCAATATGAAGAAATTATCAAAAAAATTAAAGGGGTCTATGCACCGATTCATGGTTTTGCATCTTTTATTTGCACCCGATTAATTAAATGGAAGCTAGTTCCCAAAAATATCAGTAATGGCGTAAAAACTAATGATGTATCTTTATTGCGGGCGGAACGCACGCCTTGGAGTTCTGTCAATAACTGTACTCACACAGTTAATTTTGAACAACAAAGACAAACTATTAAGCAACAACTGAAAATTATCGGTTTACCAGATAATGATTTAAATGTGAATCAACTCTACTTAAGACGAAGTATCAGACTAAATGCGCATCAGCATCTTATGTTAACTGATTCTCTAAATGGGCTTCATCTAATAGTAAATAATCATTATATTAAACAGAAAAAAAGACCACTTAAAAACTATATCAATGCCACATTTAACTAAAGCAAAAAAGACATTATTGGTGTTTTTTACTTAGTGAATAGTGTAAGATGTTAAGTTAAAAATATATAAAAATGCTAAATATTTTAGCAAAAAATAAACAAATATACTAAATATATTAGAAATTATTAACTACTTTTGTTTTAAGTCATTTTAAAGTGACTTGATCGAAAAAGTAATTATTATGTACTAAATATAAAAACAGCATTTGAGGAGAAATTGAAATGAATGAATTGGAAAAAATAAAAACAATAGAACGTGCAGAACTACTTTCACGAATCATTACTGAACATATTCATTTACGGGAGCCGGATAAAGACATAATAATGTTTTGGTTTCGGGATTTACTTGAGCCATTAAAGGAGCAAATAGCCACTAAACATCCGGATAACCCAAATAATCCATAATCACTTTAGGATAGTTGAAAATAGTTCATGCCCACTTAACTATAATCATCAACTATCCACTATATAATCTAAAAAACTAAACTTAATGAAAGCTTCTCTTTATATCCTAATAACATAAATTTATTCATTATTTGCTAATAATTATTGTCAATAATTCATTATAGCAATGACTATTTATATAAATTAAACTTTAATACTTAAATTTTTAATTAACATCTGAAACCAGACAAATACTCATTTTTTTTAGTCAAAATACATGATTTTAATTGTCTAAACTCTCACTACAAAATCTTATCAACAATAATTATTAATCAATTGATTAATAACAAATTTTAAAAATTAACTTTTCATTATAAATTAGGAGGAAAGAGTGAAAAACTGTATAATTAAACAGTGTTAAGGAGTTGCTTTTTTTATCCTTTGATTCTTGATAACTGATATCAGGATTGGAATATGCTTATTAAAAAGGATAGTAAAAAATGATAGCAAATTTCGCATTACAACATTAATTGATTAAATGTTTATTTTCGGCTTTTGCTGGAACATTAGTCTTTTTAGTGTTTAGCTGTTTTAATTGGCAATCTGAACTTACCTGCGACATAGCTATGGCCAAGGTAGTTGGTCGGGAGTCAGCTTAATTTAAATTCGAAATAAAAATTAGTTAAATATATCAAAGGAAATGAAAAGTCATGAAATTAACCGAACACTTCACATTAGAAGAATTTACTCGCTCAACAACAGCCACTCGACTAAAAATAGATAATCATGTGCCAGATGAATTAATGGTAAATATTTATCTGACAGCTAATAAATTAGAATCAGTTAGAGAAGTTTTAGCCCATCCAATCATCATCACATCTGGATACCGCTGCCCTGCTTTAAATAATCAGGTGGGAGGGTCGCAAACCAGCGCCCATACCAAAGGGTTAGCAGTTGATTTCCACTGTGCTTACGGTAATCCAAAACAAATTTGCCAACGATTAATTATGGCTGACGTTGAATTTGACAAAATCATCCAAGAATATAATCAATGGGTTCATATTGAATTTAGTCACATAAACCAACGCCGTCGTGTACTTACTGCAGTTAAACAAAACGGAAAAACTATTTATTTACCAGGATTAATATGAACAAAAACAACGTCACTATTGCTTTTGCATTTATGTTATTGTTTTTTATTATTAGCGATTTACTGCATGCTAAACAATTAGCACAAAATGAAGCTAGTCAATTGGCTCAAAAATTAGGTCAATTACAGCAAATAATTATAAAAAATAATCAAATTATTGCTAATAATGAAAAAAATAAACAGTCTTTAGAACAGCAATCGTTACAAAATCAGGAACAGATTAATGGTCAACTCAAAGAGAATTATTGCGCTAACCAGCTGGTGCCTCTGCCTATTTCTGGTAGCTTGTACAACCGAGCGAAAAATCTTCGTCAGTCAACCAATACCAGCGAATTTACTCATTAGTTGTCAGCCGAATTTGCCTCCAAAACCAATGACCTTTGGTGATAGTCTTAAATACAACGAACATCTATTGCATGTCATTGAAAAATGTAATGCGGATAAACAGGCCATTCGAGAGATTAATAACTCTGACGGCAACTGATTTTTGTTAATTGAAATACAATACTTTATCGTATTGTATTTCAATTTGTCACAATTTGGCTTAATTGCTTAAAAATGATTTAACAACGACCATAATATTAAAAAGATATTTATAACGAGTGACCCTCACACCTCGGCGGTGCAATGGTTTTAATAGATCGATACCTTTGTTGTCCGCCGAGATCTATTTATTAAAACATCATCAATGTCGCTGTTAAAAATAAGTCTAAATTAACTATGGAGTAATTTAAAAATGATTGTTTATACCATGCAAAATGAAACTATTGATGCACTAGCCTATCGAGTTTTTGGTAAAACAGCGGGAATTGTAGAAATAATTTATCAAAACAACCCAAAACTATGTGAATTGCCAGCGATATTACCTATGGGTTTAGAAGTAAACGTTCCAGAATCAGTATCTGAAAAAAATTTTAATTCTATAAATTTATGGGACTAACTTAATGACAGAACCCACCAGTTTAACTTTTACCTCATTTATAAGCGCTTTTTCATTATCAATGATTTATCCAAACATTGAAAATGGGATTATCTTAGGCGCTCTTTGTGGTTCTATTTTATTAGTAATTAGTGAACAATGTATTTCTCTTTTGCGTCGTATCGTCCTATTTCTTATCTCATTTTCTATGGGGTTACTCTTAGCTGAGATGACGCTGTATTTACTCATCCCAATTTTTCCAACCAATATTCAAACTAAAATGCCACTTGGCTTAGGTGCATTAATTTCATCAGCTATTAGCGTTAAATTATTACTATGGTTAATTAAAAAATTCGATGATCCAACTAACTTTTTCAATTACTTTAGAGGCAAAAAATCATGATAACGACACTTAATACTATTTTTTGTTTAATGATTGCAGTGCGATTATTTACTTTTGATCGTAACAATTACCGCTACAAAATTAAATACTGTTGGTTAGCTTGGTTGATGATTGTATCAAGTGCTGCTGTTAGCTTATTTTCATTTATCGATCTACCCCATCGTGCTTATCTAGCTCAAGTTGTGATGAACATAACATTATTACTTTGTTTATTTAAAAGTAAAGGCAACATAAGCATTCTAAGTCGTTCAGCAAAATCGGCTAACAAAACAAATTCACAATAAAATAATTGTGATAAATTGAAAAATAGCCGTTTAAGCAAGTAAATAGCTGAATTAAATATTTGGACCAATGCGAATGGATTGAGAATTGAGAATTGAGAATTGAAAGTTATTTTATTTCAACCTCAGCTATCTTTCACTAAATTAAAATTAACTGTTTTAAAGTAACCAAGATTATTCATAAATATTAGAAGGATCGGTATGAAAAAAATTAACGATTTAAAAAAATATCTGTTAAAAAAAAATCTGCTAGACAATAACTCAGCAACTAAAAATCAATTTATCGTCAAAGATGGTATTGTTGAGCCTTTCTCTGTGGACAATTCAGGATTCCAATACCATTTCACCTTATCGATGAATTTAACTAATTATCGCTACCCTTTTGAAGATTTAATCGCCAGCATAGTCATTTGGATGCAAGCCAATCAGCCAGATGCCATGATAAGTCTACAATCGCGCCAACAAGCAATTAAATTTAACATTGCAAATATCATTGGCAATCAGTGTGATTTAACAATTGAATTAACATTATCAGAACGGATCAAATCAATACAACAGCAAGATAAATTGGAATTTAACTCATTAACCGACCGAATAATTTTGCAAGAACCATTAGAAAAGTATGGCTATTAATAACTGTTACTTTGCGTAGCAAATAAAATGCTGACATTAGCATAGACATTTCAAATTTAATGACAAATAGATGTTATTAGGGGCTTTAAACCCCCTTTCTCCGACTTTTTTGATGTTAAAGATTCTTTTTTAATATTCATTTAACATAGTGTTTTATTATTTTATTTAAAACAAAAAATGATTAATCAAGAAGTTATTGATTAAATTATTTCAAATAAAACATAAATTTTAGTTAACTCACTGAAAATTTGTAATCCCAACCACTACAACTACACTTACTTTATTTTTAATTGATAAAATTTCATCATAGTCGTTATGGAAAATTATCATCCCGCCGACCTAGTCGACATTCTTCGAAAAATTGAAAACCTGATTCGCCCTGGTGTAATTTATCAAACCAATGGCGATCGGGTTAAAGTCCGTACAGGTGAATTAATTACAACTTGGTTACCTTGGTTTAGTCATCGTGCAGGTAAAAGCCGTACTTGGTGGCGCCCATCGGTAGGTGAACAAGTATTTATTTTGAGCCCTCATGGTAACCTTTTGTTAGGTTGTGTATTACCTAGCATTTATTGTGATACAAATCCTGCTCCAGCTAAATCTGAAGATGGTTATTTTGTGACATTCCCTGATGGTGCATCATTTGAATATGAACCAGAAACTAGTCAATTAACCATCAAAGGTATCAAAATCGCTGTGATTGAGGCCAGTGAGCAAATAACCGCTAAAGCAGGTAGCAAAATTCAACTTGATGCTCCGTTAGTAGAGTGTAGTGATCATGTAACATTCAAATCTTTTAGTGCAAGTGGTGGTGGAGCTAAAGGGAATACAGGTACATTAACTGGTAATGTCATTCATAAACAAGGTCAATTATCATCAAACGGTGTTGTATTAGATTCTCACATCCACATTGGCGTTAAAGCTGGTGGTGATTCAACAGGAAAACCACAATGAGTTATATAGGCATGAACAGCAAAACAGGACGAACAATTAGCGATATGGAACATATCAATCAATCAGTTAAAGATATTCTTACCACACCAATTGGTTCCAGAATAGAGAGGCGCAATTATGGTTCATTACTGTTTTTACTTTTAGATAACCCGAATACAGAAGCAACAAAATTACGCGTGGTTTCAGCAACGGTATTGGCACTATCTCAATGGGAACCAAGAATAAAACTTGATACAGTCGATGTTTTACCTGATAAAGAAAAATTAACCTTACAAATAACGGGCTCACGAATAGACAAACCAAATCAAACCTTTACTAGCGAAATTGAGGTAGCAACATGGCGACATTAACTGATCTTTCAAAATTACCTTCTCCAAATGTGATTGAATCGTTAGATTTTGAGGAGATTTTTAATCGTCGCAAAGCTAAATTTCTTTCACTTTATAGCGCTCAAGATCAAGAAGAAGTTGCTAAAACATTACAATTTGAAAGTGAGCCAATAGTAAAACTATTACAAGAAAGCAGCTATTATGAACTGCTCCTACGACAAAGAATAAACGAAGCATCACAAGCACTTATGATTGCTCACGCTAAAGATCAGGATTTAGATAATTTAGGAGCAAACTTTAATGTTCATCGTTTGATCATTCAAGCTGAAGATAATAGTGTTGTACCAGCTATTAAAGAAATCAAAGAAGCTGATAGCAACTTTAGAATGCGAATTCAATCAGCATTTGAAGGCTTATCGGTCGCTGGACCTCGAGCTGCTTATGAATTTTTTGCTCGAAGTGCTGATGGCCGTGTGTTAGATGCCGCAGCAGAAAGTCCATCACCAGCTTGTGTTACATTAGCAATATTAGCACGTGATAATAATGGTATTGCCTCTGATGAATTGATTGAAATTGTTAAAAAAGCGGTTAATCAAGACAATCGTCGTCCGATTGCCGATAGGGTAACCGTTAAATCGGTAGAATTAATTAATTATCAAATCAAAGCAAAACTTTACTTATATCCAGGGCCTGAATCAGAACCAATTAGAAAAACAGTCATGGATAATTTGCAAGCTTATATTAGTGAAAAACATCGAATTGGTCGAAGAATCAGTCGCAGTGCAATCATTTCAGCATTACATGCTGTTGGTGTACAACGTGTTGAACTTCAAGAGCCTGCACAAGATATTATCATCAGCCGTGAGCAAGCTAGCTATTGTTCAAATTATCAAATTGAGGTAGCAGGTTATGGTGAATAAAACACTACTTCCGCCTACAGCTACCAAACTGGAAAAAAAACTTTCACAAACGATTACTTGTGATCCTCCTATACCACTACGCACACTTTGGGATCCACAAACATGTCCATATGAATTACTACCTTATTTGGCATGGCAATATAGTGTAGACCGTTGGGATGAAAAATGGTCTGAGCAGATCAAACGAAAAGTTATAGCTGAAGCGTTTGAGATTCATAAATTCAAAGGTACTAAAGAATCAATTCGCCGTGCTGTCGAGCCATTTGGTTTTTTAATAAAAATTAGTGAGTGGTGGCAAAACGATCAAATTCCAGGTTCTTTTGCGCTAGAAATTGGCGTATCAGATACTGGCATAACCGAAGAATCTTATAAAGAACTTAGTCGCATAATTGATGATGTTAAACCCGTATCACGTCAATTATCAAATTTGGTTATTCAATTAATATCTAAAGGTTCCTTACCCATTGGTGCTAGTAGCTATGATGGTAATGCTTTAGACATCTATCCCTATATTGCAGAATCAGTAACAACGCAGCATGAGAACCATCTTGGGATAACTATTCACTTAATCAATACGTTAGATATCTATCCCTATATTACTGAAACAATAACAACGCAATATGAAAGCCATTTTGGCACAACTATTCATTTAATCGATACTATGAGGATAACAAAATGAATCAAACATATTATACAGTTTTAACCCAAAAAGGGGTTGCATTATTAGATAATGCAACCTCATTAGGCGTTCCACTTAAAATAACTCAAATGGCAGTGGGTGATGGCAACGGTAATATAACTAAACCCGATGCAACCCAAACCAAATTAGTTAATGAAGTTAGGCGTGCTGCTATCGACACATTATTCGTCGACAATGAAAACCCTTGTCAAATTATTGCAGAACAAGTCATACCTGAAACTGATGGTGGCTGGTTTATTCATGAAATTGGCTTATTTGATGATGAAGATAATCTGATCGCTGTAGGTAACTACCCTGCAACTTATAAGCCTAACTGCCTTGAAGACAGTAGTCGAACACAAGTGATTAGAATGGAGTTCATTGTCGATAACACAGAAGCTATTGAGCTGAAAAACGAAACAATCGAAGTATTTGCTGCGCGGAAATACATTGAACCAAGAGCCGACGCTACTCAAACGGCTGCAACTCAAAAATATGTTAATGATACAATTACCGCAAAAATCACTGCCCATGAAAAATCAACCAATCACCCAGATGCCACCACTAGTGCCAAAGGTTTTGTGCAACTGAATTCAGCAATTAATTCTAAGCTCGAAACTCAAGCCGCAACACCACGAGCGGTCAAAAAAGTGTATGATAATGCAGTAAAACGTGCTGGTGACACAATGACGGGTCAATTAACATTATCAAATAACGGATTGAAAATAAATTATGCTAACAATGATTCAATGACATTGATGACTTTAAGCGATAAATATTCACATTCGTTTTATGATGCTAAAACTAACACATCGAAAAGCAAATTAGACTACAATTCAACCCAAAACATTTGGCAATTCAAAAATGTAGATGATGTAACTATTAACGATAAGTCAGTTCTAAAAGCAGGTGATCATGGGATTGGTACATATGACGGTGCTAATTTGGATGATCCAGAAAAACGATTGTTAGCCGGTTTCTATGGCATAGATACCGATCAACTTCTCTCAAGTCTCCCAAATGTACATGGTTCTGGAACGCTGGCAGTGTATGGTAGTAAAACTCGATGGACTAGATTCATTGAGCAATTATATATTGCAGAGACTACTCTACCAAGAACACCAAGACTTTTCAGCCGTTGTGGAGCTTATAATAGTAAAGATGCTTGGGTTGAGTCTATCACAGAAGCAAATATAGACCGTTTTTTAACAACACCTGTCGGCGTGCCACAACCGTGGCCTAGATCCTTTGCACCAAAAGGCTATTTATTGTGCAACGGAGCTAGTTTTGATGCAAATAAATATCCGAAACTAAGTTATGCGTATCCGAATGGAAAATTACCAGATTTACGAAAGTGGGATGGTAGTAAAGATATTCAATTTATCTATATAGTTAAAGCTGAATAATCAGGAGGATATTGATGAAATACCAATTACAACCAGAATCAGCAGTATTAGATAATAGCGGCTTAACAATTTCAACCGGCTGGGTCGTTGTTTATAATGTTGACGCTAAAGGTGAATTTTTACAAGCCACCTATCAATATTTACCAATTGGTGTTGGCTTACCGGCTAATGCTTATTTAGAAGCACCACAAAGCGTTAAAGAGAATCAGGCAATCATTCATGATGGTCAACAATGGACCTATCCTAAAGATTTACGTGGCACTAAGATTTACTCAATTGAAACGGGGGGAGAAACTATCCTTCAAGAGGTCGGTGAAATTCCTGATGGTTTTACTGAATTAAAACCAACTAGTGAATTTGATAGCTGGGATGGGAAAAAATGGCAGTTTGATAAAAATAAACAACATCAATATGAAGTCAATCAAGCTTCAATCAAGAAAAATCAACTTCTCTCTGAAGCAGCTTCACAACTCAGTTATCTACAAGATGCGGTTGATTCACAAATTGCTAGTGAGCAAGAAACACAATTACTCGTTGAATGGAAAAAATATCGAGTGCTAATAAATCGTATTGATATTGAACTAGCGCCAAATATTGAATGGCCAAACCAACCAAAATAAAGTTAATTAATCAACAAAAACCTTAGTAATTTCACTAAGGTTTTTTTATTTACATCTTATATTTCTAACGATTTGCTATTTTAGCTGTTTGTAATCATTTTTTTTACAACCCCATCCATTAACTAATTTTTTTAGACTATGTCACTATCTTTAGCAATCCATTTTATAAAATGTAAATCTAATGCACTTTATAAGGTATTCATAAACTAGACATTTAAAATAAACACAATCAGCTCATTCGCTCACCCTATTGGCGATTCGAATTTAGTTTATAGAATAAAAATATGAGTCAAAAATTTTATATGTTAATTACCCAACAAGGGGTTGCATTACTAGCCAATGCTACCGTTTTAGGTATTCCACTCAAATTAAATATGAAATCCATTTTGGCACAACTATTCATTCAATCGATACTATGAGGATAACAAAATGAATCAAACATATTATACAGTTTTAACCCAAAAAGGGGTGGCATTATTAGATAATGCAATCTCATTAGGCATTCCACTTAAAATAACTCAAATGGCAGTGGGTGATGGCAACGGTAATATAACTAAACCCGATGCAACCCAAACCAAATTAGTTCATGAAGTTAGACGTGCTGCTATCGACACATTATTCGTCGACAATGAAAACTCTTGTCAAATTATTGCAGAACAAGTCATACCTGAAACTGATGGTGGCTGGTTTATTCATGAAATTGGCTTATTTGATGATGAAAATAATCTGATCGCCGTAGGTAACTACCCTGCTACTTATAAGCCCAACTGCCTTGAAGACAGTAGTCGAACACAAGTGATTAGAATGGTGATCATTGTCGATAACACAGAAGCTATTGAGCTGAAAAACGAAACAACTGAAGTATTTGCCGCGCGGAAATACATTGAACCAAGAGCCGACGCTACTCAAACGACTGCAACTCAAAAATATGTTAATGATACAATTACAGCAAAAATGACTGCTCATGAAAAATCAACCAATCACCCAGATGCCACTACTAGGACCAAAGGTTTTGTGCAACTGAATTCAGAAATTGATTCTAAGCTCGAAACTCAAGCCGCAACGCCATTAGCGGTCAAAAAAGTGTATGATGTGGCAAACGGAGCAGTAAAACGTGCTGGTGACACAATGACAGGTCAATTGACATTATCAAGTAAAGGATTGAAAATAAACAATGCTAACAATGATTCAATGACATTGATGACTTCAAGCGATAGTTATTCACATGTGTTTTATGATGCTAAAACTAAAAGATCGAAAAGCAAATTAGACTACGATTCAACCAAAAACATTTGGCAATTTAAAAATGTAAATGATGTAACTGTTAACGATAAATCAGTTCTAAAAGCAGGTGATTATGGAATCGGTTCAGCAGAAGGTGGTGCCCCATTAAGTAATGCAAACGACATATTGTTAACCGGTTTCTATGGCACAGACACATTTAATCGCCCTGGTCTTCCTGATTTAGGATATGACAATCATTGGTCAACGCTGGCAGTTTATGGTAGTGGAAGCCAATCGGCTGGTCATGTTGAGCAATTATATGTTCCGGCATCCAAAGGACCTAGAATTCTTAGCCGTAATGTATTTCATTTAAAAGATAAAAAGGAATGGATTGAGTCTATCACGGAAGCAAATGTAGATCGTTTTGTACCACCAGTCGGCGTACCACTACCATGGCCTAAATCTAAACCACCTGTAGGATATTTGGAGTGTAATGGAGCTGACATTGATGCGGAAAAATACCCGAAACTAGCTTATGCATATTGGGATAGAAAATTACCAGATTTACGAAATTGGGATAATTCTAGAAATAAAGATCGCCCTGATGGTAAAAATATTACATTTATGTATATAGTTAAAGCTGAATAATCAGGAGAATATTGATGAAATACCAATTACAACCTGAATCAGCAGTATTAGATAATAGCGGTTTAACAATTTCAGCTGGTTGGGCCGTTATTTATAACGTTGACTCAAAAGGTGAATTTTTACAAGCAACCTATCAATATTTACCAATTGGTGTTGGTTTACCGGCTAATGCTTATTTAGAAGCACCACAAAGCGTTAAAGATAATCAGGCAATCATTCATGATGGTCAACAATGGACCTATCCTAAAGATTTACGTGGTACTAAGATTTACTCAATTGAAACGGGGGGAGAAACTATCCTTCAAGAGGTGGGTGAAATTCCTGATGGTTTTACTGAATTAAAACCAACTAGTGAATTTGATAGCTGGGATGGGAAAAAATGGCAGTTTGATAAAAATAAACAACATCAATATGAAGTCAATCAAGCTTCAATCAAGAAAAATCAACTTCTCGCTGAAGCAGCTTCACAACTCAGTTATCTACAAGATGCGGTTGATTCACAAATTGCCAGTGAGCAAGAAACACAATTACTCATTGAATGGAAAAAATATCGAGTGCAGGTAAATCGCATTGATATTGAACAAGCACCTAATATCGAATGGCCAAACCAACCAAAATAAAGTAACGAATAAACAAAAACCTTAGTAAAATTTCACTAAGGTTTTTTTATTCACATCTTATATTTCTAACGTTTTGTTATCTTAGCTGTTTGTAATCATTTTTTTTACAAATCCATCCATTAACTAACTTTTTTAGACTGTGTCATTATCTTTGCCAAGCCATTTTATAAAATGCAAATCTAATGCATTTTATAAGGTATTCGTAAACTAGACATTTAAAATAAACACAATCAGCTCATTCGCTCGCCCTATTGGCGATTAGAATTTAGTTTATAGAATAAAAGTATGAGTCAAAAATTTTACACGTTAATTACCCAACAAGGGGCTGCATTACTAGCCAATGCTACCGCTTTAGGTATTCCACTCAAATTAAATATGAAATCCATTTTGGCACAACTATTCATTTAATCGATACTATGAGGATAAAAAAATGAATCAAACATATTATACAGTTTTAACCCAAAAAGGGATTGCATTATTAGATAATGCAACCTCATTAGGCGTTCCACTTAAAATAACTCAAATGGCAGTGGGTGATGGCAACGGTAATATTACTAAACCTGATGTAACCCAAACCGAATTAGTTCATGAAGTTAGACGTGCAGCTATCGACAAATTATTCGTCGACAATGAAAACCCTTGTCAAATTATTGCAGAACAAGTCATACCTGAAACTGATGGTGGCTGGTTTATTCATGAAATTGGCTTATTTGATGATGAAAATAATCTGATCGCCGTAGGTAACTACCCTGCTACTTATAAGCCCAACTGCCTTGAAGACAGTAGTCGAACACAAGTGATTAGAATGGTGATCATTGTCGATAACACAGAAGCTATTGAGCTGAAAAACGAAACAACTGAAGTATTTGCCGCGCGGAAATACATTGAACCAAGAGCCGACGCTACTCAAACGACTGCAACTCAAAAATATGTTAATGATGCAATTACAGCAAAAATCACTGCTCATGAAAAATCAACCAATCACCCAAATGCCACCACTAGTAACAAAGGTTTTGTGCAATTGAATTCAGAAATTGATTCTAAGCTCGAAACTCAAGCCGCAACGCCATTAGAGGTCAAAAAAGTGTATGATGTGGCAAACGGAGCAGTAAAACGTTCTGGTGACACAATGACAGGTCAATTGACATTATCAAGTAACGGATTGAAAATTAACAATTCTAACAATGATTCAATGACATTGATGACTTCAAGCGATAGTTATTCGCATGTGTTTTATGATGCTAAAACTCAAAGATCGGAAAGCAAATTAGACTACGATTCAACCGAAAACATTTGGCAATTTAAAAATGTAAAAGATGTAACTATTAACGATAAATCAGTTCTAAAAGCTGGTGATTATGGGATTGGTGCAAATTTCGGTGCTCCATTAAGTGATCCAGAAAAACGATTGTTAACCGGTTTCTATGGCATAAGTACCGATAAATTTGCCTCAAATCTCCCAAAGTTCACATATAATAATTGTAGTGCAGCGTTGGCAGTTTATGGTGGGGATGGTTATTACAATGGTCACGTTGAGCAATTATACGTTACTGATTATGAATTACCAAGACTTTTTAGTCGTTGTGGATTTTACACTAGAAAAAGGGCTTGGGTTGAGACCATCACAGAAGCAAATATAGATCGTTTTTTAACGCCAGTCGGCGTCCCACTACCATGGCCTAAATCTAAACCACCTGTAGGATATTTGGAGTGTAATGGAGCTAACATTGATACGGAAAAATACCCGAAACTAGCTTATGCATATTGGGATAATAAATTACCAGATTTACGAAATTGGGATAATTCTAGAAATAAAGATCGCCCTGATGGTAAAGATATTACATTTATGTATATAGTTAAAGCTGAATAACATTCAAGAGATGGAAGAAATTCCTGATGATTTTACAACTTAAAGACTAGCCAAAATAAAGTAACTAGTAAACAAAAACCTTAGTAATTTCACTAAGGTTTTTTTATTCATATTTTTTATTCCAGCGATTTGCTATTTTAGCTGTTTGTAATAATTTTTGTCACAAAATAATTGATTAACAATTTTTTTGTGACTGTGTCACTATCTTTATTAAGCTATTTTATAAAATGCAAATTTAATGCACTTTATAAAGTATTTATAAACTAGACATTTATAACAAACACAATCAGCTCATTCGCTCACCCTATAGGCGATCCGAGTTTTGTTTGTAGGGTAAAATATGAGTCAAAAATTTTATACGTTAATTACTCAACAAGGGGCAGCATTACTAGCCAATGCTACCACTTTAGGTATTCCACTCAAATTAAGTAAGATGGCTGTTGGTGATGCAAATGGTAGTGCGACAACACCAGATGCCAGTCAAACCAAATTAATTCATGAAGTATATAAAGCACCGCTTAATACATTAACCACGGATGAAAAAAATCCTAATCAAATCATCGCTGAATTAGTTATCCCTGAAAACCAGGGGGGGTGGTTTATTAATGAAATTGGTTTATATGATGAAGATGATACTTTAGTCGCTGTCGGTAATTGCCCTACTACCTATAAACCAAAACTATCCGAAGGCAGTGGTCGAACACAAGTCATACGAATGATTTTTGTGGTTGATAATGTTAGTGCGGTTACCCTTAAAATTGATCCATCTATAGTATTAGCCACCCGTCAATATGTGGAAGATTTAATTACCAGCAAAATGGCCAATCATGAACAAACTACTAATCACCCTAGTGCCACCACAAACTCAAAAGGGTTTGTTCAGTTAAATTCAGCCATTGATTCTAATCTTGAAAACCAAGCAGCAACACCTTTGGCAGTTAAACAAGTTAATGAGCGCGTAAACGAAATTACTGATAAATTTCATTGCGACGGACTTGAATCTCGCATCTATTCAGAAGATAAGCGATTTTGCTTGCTTATACGTAACGATGGTTCAATTGTGGGATATGATGTTAATGAAAATAAAATAATATGGCATTTTCAAAGAGAGGGATTCTTAAATGCAAAAATATCAGTGGATAATATTTTTGATTTAGAACACTTTATTAGTAATAAATCGATTCCAGTTGGAACCCCACAACCTTGGCCATGTAAACAACCTCCTGAAGGCTGGCTTGAGTGTAATGGTTCACCTTTCGATAAAGAACAATATCCTAAACTAGGTGCCGTATACCATCGTTGGCTACCAGATTTGCGAGGTGAATTTATAAGAGGTTGGGATCACTGGAAAGGAGCAGATCCAAATCGAGAAATATTAAGCTGGCAAGATTGCATGATTCAAAGTCACAACCATAGTACACTAATTGCAACCTACAATGAGCAAGGTGATGGTAATCCATGGGGTTCTGGTAGTGATAGATATGAAGAAGATTATATTTTTGACACAGCATATACGGGCGGACATGAGACCCGTCCCCGCAATGTTGCATTTATGTATATAGTTAAAGCAGAATAATTAGGAGGATATTGATGAAATACCAATTACAACCAGAATCAGCAGTATTAGATAATGACGGCTTAACAATTTCTGCCGGTTGGACAATTGTTTATAACGTTGATGCCAAAGGTGAATTTCTACAAACAACCTATCAATATTTACCAATTGGTGTTAGTTTACTGGCTAATGCTTAATTATTTGCTGAATTGAAAAACTATCGAGTGCTGGTAAATCGCATTGATATCGAACAAGTGCCAAATATCAAATGGCAAAACCAATCAAAATAAAGTTAATTAATCAACAAAAACCTTAGTAATTTCACTAAGGTTTTTTTATTCATATTTTTTATTTCTAGCGATTTGCTATTTTAGCTGTTTGTAATAATTTTTGTCACAAAATAATTGATTAACAATTTTTTTGTGACTGTGTCACTATCTTTAGCAATCCATTTTATAAAATGTAAATCTAATGCACTTTATAAAGTATTCATAAACTAGACATTTATAACAAACACAATCAGCTCATTCGCTCACCTTATAGGCGATCCGAGTTTTGTTTGTAGGGTAAAATATGAGTCAAAAATTTTATACGTTAATTACTCAACAAGGGGCAGCATTACTAGCCAATGCTACCACTTTAGGTATTCCACTCAAATTAAGTAAGATGGCTGTTGGTGATGCAAATGGTAGTGCGACAACACCAGATGCCAGTCAAACCAAATTAATTCATGAAGTATATAAAGCACCGCTTAATACATTAACCACGGATGAAAAAAATCCTAATCAAATCATCGCTGAATTAGTTATCCCTGAAAACCAGGGGGGGTGGTTTATTAATGAAATTGGTTTATATGATGAAGATGATACTTTAGTCGCTGTCGGTAATTGCCCTACTACCTATAAACCAAAACTATCCGAAGGCAGTGGTCGAACACAAGTCATACGAATGATTATTGTGGTTGATAATGTTAATGCGGTTACCCTTAAATTTGATCCATCTGTAGTATTAGCTACCCGTCAATATGTGGAAAATTTGATCACCAGCAAAATGGCCAATCATGAACAAACTACTAATCACCCTAGTGCCACTACAAACTCAAAAGGATTTGTTCAGTTAAATTCAGCCATTGATTCTAATCTCGAAAACCAAGCGGCAACACCATTGGCCGTAAAGAAAGCATACAATCTGGCAATTGACGCAGCAAAAAAAGCATACAATCTGGCTACTGATGCAATAAAAAAAGCTAATGATTTAATATCTGCTCATGAAAAATCAACTAATCACCCCAATGCTACTACAAACTCAAAAGGGTTTGTTCAGTTAAATTCAGCCATTGATTCTAACCTCGAAAACCAAGCGGCAACACCATTAGCCGTAAAGAAAGCATACAATCTGGTTACTGACGCAATAAAAAAAACAAATGATTTAATATCTGCTCATGAAAAATCAACTAATCACCCCAATGCTACTACAAACTCAAAAGGGTTTGTTCAGTTAAATTCAGCCATTGATTCTAACCTCGAAAACCAAGCGGCAACACCATTAGCCGTAAAGAAAGCATACAATCTGGTTACTGACGCAATAAAAAAAACAAATGATTTAATATCTGCTCATGAAAAATCAACCAATCACCCCAATGCCACTACTAAATCTAAAGGTTTTGTGCAATTAAATTCTTCAATCGATTCAACTATTGAAAATCAAGCAGCAACACCATTAGCTATTAGAAAAGTGTATGATGTGGCAAATGGAGCAATAAAACGTTCTGGTGACACGATGACGGGACAATTGATATTATCATCTGATGTAGGAATAAAACACAAATATAATGACAGTGAAGATTTGATGGTATTGAAGACATTTGACGATAATTATACACATCATTTTTATAATGCAAAAACAAATCAATGGCAAAACAAATTAATTTATAATTCAACAACAAATTCGTGGTGTTTTGAATATATTAATGACGTTATGATTAATGGCAAATCAGTATTAAAAGCAGGAGATGCTTATCAAAACTACGGTTTATTAAATAATACTGATTTAAATACACTCACGGGCACAAAATTCGGGTTTTATGGTCAAATTACAGATGCTAATGCAACTTCTAGCTCAAATTACCCTATCCAATTGGCTGGAAATTTAGCTGTATACCAAAATTATGCGGATATAGGAGTAGAAGGCTGCACGCAGGTATATTATACATATAGTAACAGTAGAATATTTATTAGAAATTATTTTTCACGCACAAAAACATGGACTAAATGGACTGAAAAAATCACAACAGCAAATATCAACAATTATCTACCTATCGGTATTCCTCAACCATGGCCATGTAATCAACCTCCTGAAGGTTGGCTTGAATGTAATGGTTCTGGTTTTAATAAAAATCAATTTCCTAAACTGGGTGCTGCATACCCCCAAGGTTTTCTGCCAGATTTACGAGGTGAATTTATTCGGGGTTGGGATAATGCTAGAGGAGTTGATAAAGAACGAGGGATCTTGAAGTGGCAAGCTCCCCAAATTTCAGCGCATAAACATGTTGGAGGATGGGGTGAAAATCGTAGTGATTATAATAGTTCTCAAATGCAAAGATCTGCACCATTTGGATGTACTGGCAACACAGGCTATTGGGCTGGTGCAAAAGGTAGTGATTTTGATAATGGATTTTTCTATACAAACGACGCTACCAATGGCAGTATAAATGTTTCTGCAGGAACTACTTCATGGCATGATTTAAATCCCAATGGATTAGTTGGTAATGAAACTCGCCCCAGAAATATCGCATTTATGTATATAGTTAAAGCAGAATAATTAGGAGAAAAATAATGAAATATCAATTACAACCAGAATCAGCAGTATTAGATAATAAAGGCTTAACAATTTGAGCTGACTGGGCAATTGTTTATAACATTGACATTAAAGGTGAATTTCTACAAACAACCTACCAATATTTACCAATTGGTGTTAGTTTACTGGCTAATGCTTAATTATTTGCTGAATTGAAAAACTATCGAGTGCTGGTAAATCGCATTGATATCGAACAAGTGCCAAATATCAAATGGCAAAACCAATCAAAATAAAGTTAATTAATCAACAAAAACCTTAGTAATTTCACTAAGGTTTTTTTATTCATATTTTTTATTTCTAGCGATTTGCTATTTTAGCTGTTTGTAATCATTTTTTTTACAACCCCATCCATTAACTAATTTTTTTAGACTATGTCACTATCTTTAGCAATCCATTTTATAAAATGTAAATCTAATGCACTTTATAAAGTATTCATAAACTAGACATTTATAACAAACACAATCAGCTCATTCGCTCACCTTATAGGCGATCCGAGTTTTGTTTGTAGGGTAAAATATGAGTCAAAAATTTTATACGTTAATTACTCAACAAGGGGCAGCATTACTAGCCAATGCTACCACTTTAGGTATTCCACTCAAATTAAGTAAGATGGCTGTTGGTGATGCAAATGGTAGTGCGACAACACCAGATGCCAGTCAAACCAAATTAATTCATGAAGTATATAAAGCACCGCTTAATACATTAACCACGGATGAAAAAAATCCTAATCAAATCATCGCTGAATTAGTTATCCCTGAAAACCAGGGGGGGTGGTTTATTAATGAAATTGGTTTATATGATGAAGATGATACTTTAGTCGCTGTCGGTAATTGCCCTACTACCTATAAACCAAAACTATCCGAAGGCAGTGGTCGAACACAAGTCATACGAATGATTATTGTGGTTGATAATGTTAATGCGGTTACCCTTAAATTTGATCCATCTGTAGTATTAGCTACCCGTCAATATGTGGAAAATTTGATCACCAGCAAAATGGCCAATCATGAACAAACTACTAATCACCCTAGTGCCACTACAAACTCAAAAGGATTTGTTCAGTTAAATTCAGCCATTGATTCTAATCTCGAAAACCAAGCGGCAACACCATTGGCCGTAAAGAAAGCATACAATCTGGCAATTGACGCAGCAAAAAAAGCATACAATCTGGCTACTGACGCAATAAAAAAAGCTAATGATTTAATATCTGCTCATGAAAAATCAACCAATCACCCCAATGCTACTACAAACTCAAAAGGGTTTGTTCAGTTAAATTCAGCCATTGATTCTAATCTCGAAAACCAAGCAGCAACACCATTGGCCGTAAAGAAAGCATACAATCTGGCAGTTGACGCAGCAAAAAAAGCTAATGATTTAATATCTGCTCATGAAAAATCAACCAATCACCCCAATGCTACCACAAACTCAAAAGGGTTTGTTCAGTTAAATTCAGCCATTGATTCTAACCTCGAAAACCAAGCGGCAACACCATTAGCCGTAAAGAAAGCATACAATCTGGTTACTGACGCAATAAAAAAAACAAATGATTTAATATCTGCTCATGAAAAATCAACCAATCACCCCAATGCCACTACTAAATCTAAAGGTTTTGTGCAATTAAATTCTTCAATCGATTCAACTATTGAAAATCAAGCAGCAACACCCAAAGCGGTTCGTGATACTTATGAGTACGCAAGAGTAGTCGATAATAAAGCAATAACTGCTCATGAGCATGCCAATAACGCTCATAATAGAATTAGTGAGACCAACAATGCATTATCAAATATAACAGATAGATTAAAATATTTAAATGACCGCTCTCAACTCTCTACAGCTAACAAACGTTATGTTTTTGTTATCCAAGACGATGCTGCTGCAGGTGTATTTGATGTTGTTAATGACAAATTTGTCTGGAGTTTCAATAATGATGGTTTGTGTGCCGGCTATGTTGATTCATCACGAGTTGGGGGATTAGATCAATTTGTTAAAGATAGAACGACACCGGTGGGAGTGCCGATGCCATGGCCACAAGTTCATCCACCTACTGGATATTTTGAATGCAATGGAGCTGAATTTGATAAAAACCAATTTCAAAAACTAGCTGCTGCATATCCATCTGGAAAATTACCAGACTTACGAGGTGAATTTATTAGAGGTTGGGATAATACGAGGGGATCTGATCCATCTCGAATGATTTTAAGTTGGCAACAAGATACAATTCGAAACATTTATGGTAATGTGTGGCCAATTTCAGAAACATTTGGTCATCATGGCGGTACAGGTGATGGAGCATTTAGAGCGTTTAGCAAAATGGCTAAAGGAACGCCGACTAGCACTGATGAAGGGGGCGCTGGTGGATTTAGTTTTGATGCATCACGTGTTGTACCTGTTGCTCATGAAAATCGACCACGTAATGTCGCATTTATGTATATAGTTAAAGCAGAATAATAAAGAAAAGACAAAGTTAGTTTACTGGCTAATGCTTAATTATTTGCTGAATTGAAAAACTATCGAGTCCTGGTAAATCGCATTAATATCGAACAAGTGCCAAATATCAAATGGCAAAACCAATCAAAATAAAGTAACTAGTAAACAAAAACCTTAGTAATTTCACTAAGGTTTTTTTATTCATATTTTTTATTTCTAGCGATTTGCTATTTTAGCTGTTTGTAATAATTTTTGTCACAAAACAATTGATTAACAATTTTTTTGTGACTGTGTCACTATCTTTATTAAGCTATTTTATAAAATGCAAATTTAATGCACTTTATAAAGTATTTATAAACTAGACATTTATAACAAACACAATCAGCTCATTCGCTCACCCTATAGGCGATCCGAGTTTTGTTTGTAGGGTAAAATATGAGTCAAAAATTTTATACGTTAATTACTCAACAAGGGGCAGCATTACTAGCCAATGCTACCACTTTAGGTATTCCACTCAAATTAAGTAAGATGGCTGTTGGTGATGCAAATGGTAGTGCGACAACACCAGATGCCAGTCAAACCAAATTAATTCATGAAGTATATAAAGCACCGCTTAATACATTAACCACGGATGAAAAAAATCCTAATCAAATCATCGCTGAATTAGTTATCCCTGAAAACCAGGGGGGGTGGTTTATTAATGAAATTGGTTTATATGATGAAGATGATACTTTAGTCGCTGTCGGTAATTGCCCTACTACCTATAAACCAAAACTATCCGAAGGCAGTGGTCGAACACAAGTCATACGAATGATTTTTGTGGTTGATAATGTTAGTGCGGTTACCCTTAAAATTGATCCATCTATAGTATTAGCCACCCGTCAATATGTGGAAGATTTAATTACCAGCAAAATGGCCAATCATGAACAAACTACTAATCACCCTAGTGCCACCACAAACTCAAAAGGGTTTGTTCAGTTAAATTCAGCCATTGATTCTAATCTTGAAAACCAAGCAGCAACACCTTTGGCAGTTAAACAAGTTAATGAGCGCGTAAACGAAATTACTGATAAATTTCATTGCGACGGACTTGAATCTCGCATCTATTCAGAAGATAAGCGATTTTGCTTGCTTATACGTAACGATGGTTCAATTGTGGGATATGATGTTAATGAAAATAAAATAATATGGCATTTTCAAAGAGAGGGATTCTTAAATGCAAAAATATCAGTGGATAATATTTTTGATTTAGAACACTTTATTAGTAATAAATCGATTCCAGTTGGAACCCCACAACCTTGGCCATGTAAACAACCTCCTGAAGGCTGGCTTGAGTGTAATGGTTCACCTTTCGATAAAGAACAATATCCTAAACTAGGTGCCGTATACCATCGTTGGCTACCAGATTTGCGAGGTGAATTTATAAGAGGTTGGGATCACTGGAAAGGAGCAGATCCAAATCGAGAAATATTAAGCTGGCAAGATTGCATGATTCAAAGTCACAACCATAGTACACTAATTGCAACCTACAATGAGCAAGGTGATGGTAATCCATGGGGTTCTGGTAGTGATAGATATGAAGAAGATTATATTTTTGACACAGCATATACGGGCGGACATGAGACCCGTCCCCGCAATGTCGCATTTATGTATATAGTTAAAGCAGAATAATTAGGAGAAAAATAATGAAATATCAATTACAACCAGAATCAGCAGTATTAGATAATGACGGCTTAACAATTTCTGCCGGTTGGACAATTGTTTATAACGTTGATGCCAAAGGTGAATTTATACAAACAACCTATCAATATTTACCAATTGGTGTTGGCTTACCAGCTAATGCTTATTTAGAAGCACCAAAAAGTGTTAAAGATAATCAGGCAATCATTCATGATGGCCAACAATGGACCTATCCTAAAGATTTGCGTGGCACTAAAATTTACTCAATTGAAACAGGTGCAGAAACTACCCTTCAAGAGGTAGGTGAAATTCCTGATGGTTATACTGATTTAAAACCAGCCAGTGAATTTGATAGCTGGGATGGAAAAAAATGGCAATTTGATAAAAATAAACAGCATCAATATGAAATCAATCAAGCTTCAACCAAGAAAAATCAACTTCTCGCTGAAGCAACAACGCAAATCAGTTATTTACAAGATGCTGTTGATTCACAAATTGCCAGTGAGCAAGAATCACATTTATTAAGTGAATGGAAGAAATATCGAGTGTTAGTAAATCGCATTGATATCGAACAAGTGCCTAATATCGAATGGCCAAACCAACCAAAATAAAGTTAATTAATCAACAAAAACCTTAGTAATTTCACTAAGGTTTTTTTATTTACATCTTATATTTCTAGCGATTAGTTATTTTAGCTGTTTGTAATCATTTTTTTTACAACACCATCTATTAACTAATTTTTTTAGACTATGTCACTATCTTTAGCAATCCATTTTATAAAATGTAAATCTAATGCACTTTATAAAGTATTCATAAACTAGACATTTAAAACAAACACAATCAGCTCATTCGATCGCCCTATAGGCGATTCGAATTTTTTTATAGGAATGAAAATATGAGTCAAAAGTTTTATACGTTAATTACTCAACAAGGGGCAGCATTACTAGCCAATGCTACCACTTTAGGTATTCCACTTAAATTATGTAAGATGGCTGTTGGTGATGCAAATGGTAGTGCGACAACACCAGATGCCAGTCAAACCAAATTAATTCATGAAGTATATAATGCACCACTTAATTCATTAACCACGGATGAAAAAAATCCTAATCAAATCATCGCTGAATTAGTTATCCCTGAAAATCAGGGGGGGTGGTTTATTAATGAAATCGGTTTATATGATGAAGATGATACTTTAGTCGCTGTCGGTAATTGTCCTGCTACCTATAAACCAAAACTATCCGAAGGCAGTGGTCGAACACAAGTCATACGAATGATTATTGTGGTTGATAATGTTAATGCGGTTACCCTTAAATTTGATCCATCTGTAGTATTAGCTACCCGTCAATATGTGGAAAATTTGATCACCAGCAAAATGGCCAATCATGAACAAACTATTAATCACCCTAGTGCCACTACAAACTCAAAAGGGTTTGTTCAGTTAAATTCAGCCATTGATTCTAACCTCGAAAACCAAGCAGCAACACCATTGGCCGTAAAGAAAGCATACAATCTGGCTACTGATGCAATAAAAAAAGCTAATGATTTAATATCTGCTCATGAAAAATCAACCAACCACCCCAATGCTACTACAAACTCAAAAGGGTTTGTTCAGTTAAATTCAGCCATTGATTCTAACCTCGAAAACCAAGCGGCAACACCATTAGCCGTAAAGAAAGCATACAATCTGGTTACTGACGCAATAAAAAAAACAAATGATTTAATATCTGCTCATGAAAAATCAACTAATCACCCCAATGCTACTACAAACTCAAAAGGGTTTGTTCAGTTAAATTCAGCCATTGATTCTAACCTCGAAAACCAAGCGGCAACACCATTAGCCGTAAAGAAAGCATACAATCTGGTTACTGACGCAATAAAAAAAACAAATGATTTAATATCTGCTCATGAAAAATCAACCAATCACCCCAATGCCACTACTAAATCTAAAGGTTTTGTGCAATTAAATTCTTCAATCGATTCAACTATTGAAAATCAAGCAGCAACACCATTAGCTATTAGAAAAGTGTATGATGTGGCAAATGGAGCAATAAAACGTTCTGGTGACACGATGACGGGACAATTGATATTATCATCTGATGTAGGAATAAAACACAAATATAATGACAGTGAAGATTTGATGGTATTGAAGACATTTGACGATAATTATACACATCATTTTTATAATGCAAAAACAAATCAATGGCAAAACAAATTAATTTATAATTCAACAACAAATTCGTGGTGTTTTGAATATATTAATGACGTTATGATTAATGGCAAATCAGTATTAAAAGCAGGAGATGCTTATCAAAACTACGGTTTATTAAATAATACTGATTTAAATACACTCACGGGCACAAAATTCGGGTTTTATGGTCAAATTACAGATGCTAATGCAACTTCTAGCTCAAATTACCCTATCCAATTGGCTGGAAATTTAGCTGTATACCAAAATTATGCGGATATAGGAGTAGAAGGCTGCACGCAGGTATATTATACATATAGTAACAGTAGAATATTTATTAGAAATTATTTTTCACGCACAAAAACATGGACTAAATGGACTGAAAAAATCACAACAGCAAATATCAACAATTATCTACCTATCGGTATTCCTCAACCATGGCCATGTAATCAACCTCCTGAAGGTTGGCTTGAATGTAATGGTTCTGGTTTTAATAAAAATCAATTTCCTAAACTGGGTGCTGCATACCCCCAAGGTTTTCTGCCAGATTTACGAGGTGAATTTATTCGGGGTTGGGATAATGCTAGAGGAGTTGATAAAGAACGAGGGATCTTGAAGTGGCAAGCTCCCCAAATTTCAGCGCATAAACATGTTAGCGCATTGGGTGAAAATCGTAGTGATCTTAATAGTTCTCAAATGCAAAGATCTGCACCATTTGGATCTACAGGCATTAAAGGCTGTTGGTATGGCGGAGCAAGTAGTGATTATGATAATTCACTTTTCTATACGAACAATGGTACCAATGGTAGCATAAATATCCCTGCTGGTACTACTTCATGGAATGATCTAAACCTTCCTGGATTAGTCGGTGATGAAACTCGCCCCAGAAATATCGCATTTATGTATATAGTTAAAGCAGAATGATTAGGAGAAAAATAATGAAATATCAATTACAACCAGAATCAGCAGTATTAGATAATGACGGCTTAACAATTTCTGCCGGTTGGACAATTGTTTATAACGTTGATGCCAAAGGTGAATTTATACAAACAACCTATCAATATTTACCAATTGGTGTTGGCTTACCAGCTAATGCTTATTTAGAAGCACCAAAAAGTGTTAAAGATAATCAGGCAATCATTCATGATGGCCAACAATGGACCTATCCTAAAGATTTGCGTGGCACTAAAATTTACTCAATTGAAACAGGTGCAGAAACTACCCTTCAAGAGGTAGGTGAAATTCCTGATGGTTATACTGATTTAAAACCAGCCAGTGAATTTGATAGCTGGGATGGAAAAAAATGGCAATTTGATAAAAATAAACAGCATCAATATGAAATCAATCAAGCTTCAACCAAGAAAAATCAACTTCTCGCTGAAGCAACAACGCAAATCAGTTATTTACAAGATGCTGTTGATTCACAAATTGCCAGTGAGCAAGAATCACATTTATTAAGTGAATGGAAGAAATATCGAGTGTTAGTAAATCGCATTGATATCGAACAAGCGCCTAATATCGAATGGCCAAACCAACCAAAATAAAGTTAATTAATCAACAAAAACCTTAGTAATTTCACTAAGGTTTTTTTATTTACATCTTATATTTCTAGCGATTAGTTATTTTAGCTGTTTGTAATCATTTTTTTTACAACACCATCTATTAACTAATTTTTTTAGACTATGTCACTATCTTTAGAAATCCATTTTATAAAATGTAAATCTAATGCACTTTATAAAGTATTCATAAACTAGACATTTAAAACAAACACAATCAGCTCATTCGATCGCCCTATAGGCGATTCGAATTTTTTTATAGGAATGAAAATATGAGTCAAAAGTTTTATACGTTAATTACTCAACAAGGGGCAGCATTACTAGCCAATGCTACCGCTTTAGGTATTCCACTTAAATTATGTAAGATGGCTGTTGGTGATGCAAATGGTAGTGCGACGACACCAGATGCCAGTCAAACCAAATTAATTCATGAAGTATATAAAGCACCGCTTAATTCATTAACCACGGATGAAAAAAATCCTAATCAAATCATCGCTGAATTAGTTATCCCTGAAAATCAGGGTGGTTGGTTTATTAATGAAATCGGTTTATATGATGAAGATGATACTTTAGTCGCTGTCGGTAATTGCCCTACTACCTATAAACCAAAACTATCTGAAGGCAGTGGTCGAACACAAGTCGTACGAATGATTTTTATGATTGGTAATGGTAATGATCTTTCTCTTAAAATTGATCCATCTGTAGTATTAGCTACCCGTCAATATGTGGAAGAATTAATCACCACTAAAATAGAGGTATTAGAGCAATTCGTTAAAGATAAAATTACACCGGTGGGAGTGCCGATGCCATGGCCACAAATTCATCCACCTACTGGATATTTTGAATGCAATGGAGCTGAATTTGATAAAAACCAATTTCAAAAATTAGCTACTGCATATCCATCTGGAAAATTACCAGATTTGCGAGGCGAATTTATTCGGGGTTGGGATAATGCTAGAGGCGTTGATCCAAATCGAATGATTTTAGATTGGCAGCAAGATGCTATTAGAGATATATGGGGCCGCTTATCTGTCGTTGGTCGAAGTGCGGGTCAAGGACCAATTGAAGCAGAAGGAGTTTTTAGTTCTGATTCTCGATGGAGTGCTGCAGTGAGAACAGGCAGTGCTGATGATTGGGGGAGAGTTTATTCCTTCAATGCATCACGTGTTGTACCAGTTGCCAATGAAAACCGTCCCCGCAATGTCGCATTTATGTATATAGTTAAAGCAGAATAATTAGGAGAAAAATAATGAAATATCAATTACAACCAGAATCAGCAGTATTAGATAATGACGGCTTAACAATTTCTGCCGGTTGGACAATTGTTTATAACGTTGATGCCAAAGGTGAATTTATACAAACAACCTATCAATATTTACCAATTGGTGTTGGCTTACCAGCTAATGCTTATTTAGAAGCACCAAAAAGTGTTAAAGATAATCAGGCAATCATTCATGATGGCCAACAATGGACCTATCCTAAAGATTTGCGTGGCACTAAAATTTACTCAATTGAAACAGGTGCAGAAACTACCCTTCAAGAGGTAGGTGAAATTCCTGATGGTTATACTGATTTAAAACCAGCCAGTGAATTTGATAGCTGGGATGGAAAAAAATGGCAATTTGATAAAAATAAACAGCATCAATATGAAATCAATCAAGCTTCAACCAAGAAAAATCAACTTCTCGCTGAAGCAACAACGCAAATCAGTTATTTACAAGATGCTGTTGATTCACAAATTGCCAGTGAGCAAGAATCACATTTATTAAGTGAATGGAAGAAATATCGAGTGTTAGTAAATCGCATTGATATCGAACAAGCGCCTAATATCGAATGGCCAAACCAACCAAAATAAAGTTAATTAATCAACAAAAACCTTAGTAATTTCACTAAGGTTTTTTTATTTACATCTTATATTTCTAGCAATTTGCTATTTTAGCTGTTTGTAATCATTTTTTTTACAACACCATCTATTAACTAATTTTTTTAGACTATGTCACTATCTTTAGCAATCCATTTTATAAAATGTAAATCTAATGCACTTTATAAAGTATTTATAAACTAGATATTTAAAACAAACACAATCAGCTCATTCGATCGCCCTATAGGCGATTCAAATTTTTTATAGGAATGAAAATATGAGTCAAAAGTTTTATACGTTAATTACTCAACAAGGGGCAGCATTACTAGCCAATGCTACCGCTTTAGGTATTCCACTTAAATTATGTAAGATGGCTGTTGGTGATGCAAATGGTAGTGCGACAACACCAGATGCCAGTCAAACCAAATTAATTCATGAAGTATATAAAGCACCACTTAATTCATTAACCACGGATGAAAAAAATCCTAATCAAATCATCGCTGAATTAGTTATCCCTGAAAATCAGGGTGGTTGGTTTATTAATGAAATCGGTTTATATGATGAAGATGATACTTTAGTCGCTGTCGGTAATTGCCCTATTACCTATAAACCAAAACTATCCGAAGGCAGTGGTCGAACACAAGTCATACGAATGATTATTGTGGTTGATAATGTTAATGCGGTTACCCTTAAAATTGATCCATCTATAGTATTAGCCACCCGTCAATATGTGGAAAATTTGATCACCAGCAAAATGGCCAATCATGAACAAACTACTAATCACCCTAATGCCACCACAAACTCAAAAGGGTTTGTTCAGTTAAATTCAGCCATTGATTCTAATCTCGAAAACCAAGCGGCAACACCATTGGCCGTAAAGAAAGCATACAATCTGGCTACTGACGCAATAAAAAAAGCTAATGATTTAATATCTGCTCATGAAAAATCAACCAACCACCCCAATGCTACCACAAACTCAAAAGGGTTTGTTCAGTTAAATTCAGCCATTGATTCTAACCTCGAAAACCAAGCAGCAACACCATTGGCCGTAAAGAAAGCATACAATCTGGCTACTGACGCAATAAAAAAAACAAATGATTTAATATCTGCTCATGAAAAATCAACTAATCACCCCAATGCTACCACAAACTCAAAAGGGTTTGTTCAGTTAAATTCAGCCATTGATTCTAACCTCGAAAACCAAGCGGCAACACCATTAGCCGTAAAGAAAGCATACAATCTGGCAGTTGACGCAGCAAAAAAAGCTAATGATTTAATATCTGCTCATGAAAAATCAACCAATCACCCCAATGCTACTACAAACTCAAAAGGGTTTGTTCAATTAAATTCAGCTACTAATTCAACAATTGAAAATCAAGCAGCAACACCCAAAGCGGTTCGTGATACTTATGAGTACGCAAGAGTAGTCGATAATAAAGCAATAACTGCTCATGAGCATGCCAATAACGCTCATAATAGAATTAGTGAGACCAACAATGCATTATCAAATATAACAGATAGATTAAAATATTTAAATGACCGCTCTCAACTCTCTACAGCTAACAAACGTTATGTTTTTGTTATCCAAGACGATGCTGCTGCAGGTGTATTTGATGTTGTTAATGACAATTTTGTCTGGAGTTTCAATAATGATGGTTTGTGTGCCGGCTATGTTGATTCATCACGAGTTGGGGGATTAGATCAATTTGTTAAAGATAGAACGACACCAGTGGGAGTGCCGATGCCATGGCCACAAGTTCATCCACCTACTGGATATTTTGAATGCAATGGAGCTGAATTTGATAAAAACCAATTTCAAAAACTAGCTGCTGCATATCCATCTGGAAAATTACCAGATTTGCGAGGCGAATTTATTCGGGGTTGGGATAATGTTAGAGGAGTTGATCCAAATCGAATGATTTTAGACTGGCAGCAAGATGCTATTAGAGATATATGGGGACGGGTATCTGTCGTCGGTCGAGGTGCTGGTTATGGACCAGTTCAGGCAGAAGGAGCTTTTGCAATTGATTCTCGATGGAGTGCTGAAGTGAAAGCCGGCAACGCAGATGAATGGGGACGACTGTATTCCTTTAATGCATCACGTGTTGTACCAGTTGCCAATGAAAACCGTCCCCGCAATGTCGCATTTATGTATATAGTTAAAGCAGAATAATTAGGAGAAAAATAATGAAATATCAATTACAACCAGAATCAGCAGTATTAGATAATGACGGCTTAACAATTTCTGCCGGTTGGACAATTGTTTATAACGTTGATGCCAAAGGTGAATTTATACAAACAACCTATCAATATTTACCAATTGGTGTTGGCTTACCAGCTAATGCTTATTTAGAAGCACCAAAAAGTGTTAAAGATAATCAGGCAATCATTCATGATGGCCAACAATGGACCTATCCTAAAGATTTGCGTGGCACTAAAATTTACTCAATTGAAACAGGTGCAGAAACTACCCTTCAAGAGGTAGGTGAAATTCCTGATGGTTATACTGATTTAAAACCAGCCAGTGAATTTGATAGCTGGGATGGAAAAAAATGGCAATTTGATAAAAATAAACAGCATCAATATGAAATCAATCAAGCTTCAACCAAGAAAAATCAACTTCTCGCTGAAGCAACAACGCAAATCAGTTATTTACAAGATGCCGTTGATTCACAAATTGCCAATGAGCAAGAAGCACAATTACTCATTGAATGGAAAAAATATCGAGTGATGGTAAATCGCATTGATATCGAACAAACACCAAATATTGACTGGCCAAAAAATCCAAATAATTAATTTTAAGAATAATCTCTGTCATTTAGCTATACGATTTAGGATAATAAATGACAGTTTTTAAGTTTGTTATATACATTATATCTGATAAAGATTTTCAATATAAATTGTAATGATTTTAAGTACAAATCCAATCACTAACTCCTTTGTAATAAATATGTAAATATTGATAAGTACATTAACTTTACAATATGTAAATTACAACGGAGAACTTATGGCTAACGACTATCATCACGGCGTCCGAGTCATCGAAATCAACGAAGGTTCACGCTCTATCAGAACAGTATCAACTGCTGTTATTGGTATTGTTTGTACTGGCGATGATGCCGATGAGACGCATTTTCCACTTAACACCCCAGTTTTGATTACCAATGTCAATACCGCAATTGGCAAAGCTGGCTCAATAGGAACACTTAAACCAACACTAGAAGCAATTGCAGATCAATGTTCACCTGTTATTGTTGCGGTTCGAGTTGAAGAAGGTGCAACTATTGAAGAGACTGAAGCAAATATCATTGGTACTACGACTGAAGATGGCAAATATACTGGTATGAAAGCACTGCTTTCAGCACAAACTCAATTAAAAGTAAAACCACGTATTTTAGGTGTGCCTGGTTATGACTCATTACCTGTTGCAACTGCGTTAGTCTCATTAGCACAAAAATTACGTGCCTTTTGTTATGTTTCAGCTTTTGGTGCTAAAACCAAAGAGCAAGCGGTACTTTATCGCGATAAATTAGGTGCTCGTGAAGCAATGGTAATTTGGCCAAATTTTATCGGCTTTGATAACACACAAAAACAAAACGTCACTTTAGCTGCAACGGCTAGAGCTTTAGGGCTACGTGCCCAAATTGACCAGAAAGTTGGTTGGCATAAAACTTTATCAAATGTTCCTGTCAATGGTGTTACGGGCATTTCTAACGATGTATTTTGGGATTTGCAAGAAGAAAGCTCTGATTCAAATTACTTAAACGAACACGATGTAACTACCTTAATTTGCAATCAAGGCTATCGCTTCTGGGGATCTCGAACTTGTTCTGCTGATACATTATTTGCGTTTGAAAACTACACTCGTACAGCACAAGTATTAGCTGACACTATCGCTGAAGCACAATTTCAATTAGTTGACGCACCAATGCATGCTTCTTTAATTAAAGATTTAATTGAATCAATTAATAATAAATTCCGTGAATTAAAATCTAACGGTTATATTATTGATGGTAAAGCATGGTTTGATCCTGAAGCTAATACAGCAGACATTCTAAAAGCAGGTAAATTATATATTGATTATGATTATACACCTGTCCCGCCACTTGAAAATCTTATGTTACGCCAACGCATTACCGATAAATATTTGGTTGATCTGGCTAATTCTGTCGCCACTAACTAAGGGGGAATAATTAAATGGCTCTACCAAAAAAACTCAAATACTTCAATGTTTATGTCAACGGAACCTCTTTTGTTGGTGAAGTAGAATCATTCACACCACCAAAATTAACACGAAAATTTGAAAATTATCGTGGTGCCGGCATGCCAGCAAGCGTTCCAATCGACATGGGATATGAAGATGATGCATTAAATATTGAATGGACAATCGGTGGGTTAGCTCATGAAGTACTAAAACAGCATGGTAGTTCACTCAATGGCGTCACTTTACGTTTTGCAGGTGCTTATCAAAAAGAAGATAGTGAAGACTTTGTTAAAGTTGAAATTATCGTTAACGGTCGTCATAAAAAACACGATCGTGGTGAACTTAAACTGGGTGGAAGCAACCTAACCAAAATTACGACGAAATGCACTTACTATAAAGAGATCGTCGATAACGAAGAAATTATTGAAATCGACGTGATCAACATGATCGACAAAGTAAACGGTGAAGATCGTCTATCAAAAGCACGCAATGCAATTGGACTATAAAAATTATATTTACAATTAATTATTTAGATAAAAAAGCCCGAAAGGGCTTCTTACGAGGGGAAACAAATGGCTAATATAAAAAAAATCACTTTAAAAACTGGAATTACATCAGGTAAATCCACCATAAACGAATTAACTATTCGCAAACCTTTAACAGGTGATTTACGTGGAGTTAAATTACTCGAATTTATTGATTTAGATATCGATTCATTAGCAAAAGTATTACCACGCATTACAACACCATCTATTGCTGAACATGAAGTATTTAATTTAGATTTAATTGACTTATCGGAAATTACTAAAGAGGTAATTAATTTTTTGTCCCCGAACTCGAACGATGCCAACAAGGAATCCCTAACCGAGTAGAAGAGGCAATGGCAGATATTGCGTTAATCTTTCATTGGCAACCGTCTGCCATGGATGAACTAAACTTATCTGAACTCATGGAATGGCGAGAGCATGCTCGTGTCAGAAATGGTACTAATTATCAAGAATAATCACTAAATAAATTATAAAAAATAAAAGGCACCATTTGACATTATTGATTTTTATATAATTTTAAAAATAGAATCATATTTAATTAATGCGCTCAATATAAACATCATTAATCAAAATCAGAAATACAGAGTTAATTAATTATGACCAAAAAATCTAAGAAAAAATCAAAACAAGAAAATAATAGATTTGGAGCTAATAATACGAATAAGCCTCAGTCTAATGTAAAGTCTTCTGAATTTAATGATTTAAAAAAAGTTAATGAGCAGGCTAATTCTATCATCGTTAACAAAATTTCAGATAATGAAGAAAAAAGAATCTCGAAAAGTAAAGAAATAAAAGAAACTAAAGTAAATGTCGTCAAACCGACATTAAAAAAATTAGAAAAAACATTTTATTTCCCTATTAAATTTAAGCCTGCAATAAATAAGGTAGCAAGACAAGTTAAAAGTCTACGTGATCTACAAGGAAAACCAATTAAATCATTTGACAATATTAAATTTAAAATTCAATCATTTAACCAACAAATATCGCCCCTCAAAGGAGCATTAGGTATTGCTGAGCAAGTAGAATACAATGCCAAATTAGGTATAACCAAACAAAGCGATCTAATAAGTGAACAACACAAACAACTGCTAAATTTCACCAAAATCTCGACAATATCGGCCAATACATTTGGTTTACCAATCAAAAAATCAGCAACGAATTTGAGTGAAATTACCAACCCATTTAAAATTCCAATAGAAAATATTGAAATTTTAACTGACACGATTAACCATTTAAGTGACAACACCGATGCTAATGCTGCAAACATCATTAGAAAATTAAAAAGCATGGTTGATATTGCTGATAAACTCAATTTTAAAAAAGTTATGGCATTAAATTCAGCATTCTTAAACTTAAATATAAAAACAGATGGAGTGATTGCTGATACGTACGCTATTGACAAAAGTTTATCAACAAAAACTCAATCAAATCATTTCCAAAAAACTTTACAATCACTTGAATTTGATACCATTGGAATAATACAAAAAATACAAATACCCATTAAACAACAAAATACAACACAACAAACACAAATTCATAGAGACCTATTTGGTACCAAACAAACCCAAAACGTAAACAAGCTTACTAATAATTTGCCTTTACTTAATCAACAACAAACAATAATTAAAAGTCCAAATGCAAATGGTTCGTTACAACTAAAAGCCGATATCAAAGGTAAAAGCTTCGCTTCACAATACCAATTGTTAAAGGCCTCACTAACGAACATATCAAATTCAATCGGTGGCTCCATACAAGGACTAATAGTTAGTGCAATGCCATTGTTAACAAATCTAACAGTAAGTACCCGGCAATTGATTAATAACCACCCTACTTTTGCAGCTACGTTTATAGAAATAATCTCAATTACATCCATTATAAGTACAGCACTAAGTGCACTAGGGAAAATACCTACCAAAATCTTTATAAGTACATTAAATCGATTAGAAACTGTTATCACAACAGATAGTCGAGCATATTTACTCAATTCTATCGGGATTGTCGCCACTACTACTCTTGTAATTAGAAAAAATTGCGAACTATTCAGTGCCTTTTTCAGTGGTTTTTGTGAAAGACTTACCAATGAAATACGACCATTAAGAGATACATTTTCTTTTTTAGACCCAATATTTACTACTACCAGTGATGCAATTGGTAGAGTAATTAATTGGTTTAGTGAATTATTAGCACTAATAAAACTATTTAAAACGATCGTTGAAGTGGTGAGTAATGTCTGGGATCTTATTAAGTCATTGCCTGACAAAATAGCTGCAATATCAAGCAAAATAAAAGAACTTCTTACTGACGAAAATGGGTTATTGTCCATATTTACCATTTTTGTGAGTGATATTGTTAATATGCTAACAAATGGTATGAAAAATCGATGTAATGACTTAAAAGATAATATTTTAAAGTTTGGTAATGATGTATCCAGTTGGTTCAAATCAGAATTAGTAGTTAATTCACCATCAAATGTCTTTAAAAAATTCGGTATTAATGTTATTGAAGACTATCAACTATGGATTGATAGAACGCAAGGTGGTGTTCTAGATTCAATGAGTAAATTTACTGACAAAGTCACAATAAATGCACCATACATGCCATTAAATACTATGAATAATAGAACAACTCCTATTGACAATTCGGGAATTAGTAATATTCAAGAAGGAATATCACAATACTACATTACCATCAATGCAGCACCTGGCATGAATGAACAAGAAATAGCAAGAGTTATCACTCAAGAACTTGATCGTCGAGAACAACAGAAATTATTTCAAATTAGAAGCAGCTTAAGGGATATTTACTAAAATGATGATGTGCTACGGTTTTTTTGTTTTTTGCTTAAAAACATTACCCTTTCAAAATATGAAAGTAAACAAAAGTTGGAACTGGGCAGCTAATAATAGAGTCAACCAACGCTCAGCATTACAATTTACAGGTCCTAATAACGAAACAATAACTTTATCAGGTACAGTATACAGTGAAATAACTGATGGTAGGGTCAGTATTGACCTTTTGGAACGTATGGCGGATTTATCAGTACCAATGCCACTCATTGAAGGCAACGGTGTACCACTTGGTTTTTTTGTACTAAATAATGTTGATAAAACTTACACCGAACTAAATCGTAATGGCACTCCGCGAAAAATTGATTTCACCATCAAACTAACTAAAGTTGATATTCCTGACTTTTTTAGTGAAAGTGCAATCAAAGACATTATAGATATTATTAAATAGGTGCAATATGGCTAGTCCTTTCTTTAAAATTATGTTATTAAATGATGAAAAAAAACTAGATATCACCCCAAAGTTTGATAATCGCCTAATATCAATGACGATTGAAGATAATAATGGATTTGAAGCAGACACAATTGATTTGGTTATTGATGATTCTGACCAAAAAATAAAGTTACCTCAGAGAGGGGCAAAACTAGAAGTTACGCTTGGCTGGTCAGCTGACAACCAAAATACCACTATTAATAATAAACAAGAGGTAATATTGGGAGCAAATATAAAAAATATTTTTAACATCACACAAGTTACTCATTCTGGAGCACCTGATATCATCACTATTAGAGGAGCTAGTGCCAATCTATCCGAAATATTTATAAATAAACTTCATGAACGAATGTATGACAATATTACTATTAATACTTTAGTATCGACTATTGCCTCAACAAATACTTTACCATATCGTTGCTCAGAAGAAATTGGTTCTATAAAGATATTTAACGTTTACCAAACGAAAGAATCAGATAGCTCCTTTCTTACTCGAATAATTGATGAGTATGGAGGAGGCATGAGCATCAAAAATGGTATGCTATTAGTATTCAAGAAAGGACAAGGGATTACCGTAAATGGTAAGGCTATTCCACCAGCAGTTATCAAAAGAGAATCTGGAAACTCACATTCTTATACCATAAATAATGATAGTGAATATACAGGCGTAAAAGCCTTTTGGTATGATTTTAACAAACCTGAACCAGAGCAACATGAAATTATATATAAAAAAAAAACAACTAATGAAATAACTAATGAAACAAATAATGAAATAAATAATGAAACAAATAATGAAATAAATAATGAAACAAATAATGAAACAAATAATGAAACAAATAATGAAACAAATAATGAAACAAATAATGAAACAAATAATGAAACAAATAATGAAATAAATAATGAAATAAATAATGAAACAAATAATGAAACAAATAATGAAATAAATAATGAAACAAATAATGAAACAAATAATGAAACAAATAATGAAACAAATAATGAAACAAACATATCTAAAAGTGAAACTGACGATAAAAATAATGAAGATAAGATCAAAATAATAAGATATGTTTATGCAACTAAAGAAAGTGCTGAACAAGCAGCTAAAACCACAATGGAAAAAATTGAACGTGGTATAGCAACTTTTTCACTTAAACTTGCCTTAGGTCGCCCAGATTTATTTACCGAAATGCCAGTTAGAGTAGAAGGTTTCAAAGAAGAAATAAACTCTACTGATTGGACAATTAAAAAATGTACACATTCATTAAATAGATCATCAGGTTTTACAACTGAAGTTACATTGACAATTAAACCATAAAAACAAATTTAATTAATTTTATCAAAAATTCATCAATAGTTTCAATTCTCAGCAAATGATGGCTCACTACAAAGAGCCATCAACTTAATCAAAAAAACTCATTAAAGTTGATAGTTAATCAAGCTATAGTTTACCGAAACTTTATGGTCATTTAATAAAAGACAATGCAAAATTAAATAAAAAGTAAAATAGAAAAATACTAGACTTAATCTTAAATTAATGTAAAATTAATCTAAGCTTAATAAAAAGGAGTTTGTCACATGAAATGTCCACATTGCCGAAATAAAACATTTATAAGATCGAGTGAAGAAATTAGTAACTTAACCCGCAAACAGTATTACCAATGCTCCAATATATTTTGCGGACATACTTTCACTACAATGCAATCAATATCTGAAACTATTGTACCCAGCGCAATACCAGATCCAAAAGTTAACATACCAATATCGCCATACAGCCGGCACGCCAAAAAAGTCTAAAACATTACCAGGTTGAATTATAAATCAATCTGGTTCCCTATTTCTAGTACAACTATCTACAGCTTACTTTCTACTTTCTACTTTCTACTTTCTACTTTTTTGCAAGATAAAAAGGTTAAATTCGAAAAATATCAACCGCCATTTTATCGCCACAGCCAAAAATTACACTATTAACTAAATATTATAAAAGGAAGTAACTTATTGAAATTAAATATTTTTGATGGTGGCCCCTACTGGACTTGAACCAGTGACCAATCGATTATGAGTCGACTGCTCTGACCAACTGAGCTAAGGGGCCATTTAGATGTGCTACTGACTTAGTAGGGTTGCGATTATAATAGAGTTAAATGGAATTTGCTATAGTTAAATTGATAAAATAGGTTGATTTGCTTAATTATTAAGCTTTATTTCATTGGATTTTGTCCAGTTATAAGATCTGATATTATTTGTTTAATTATCCTGATACAATAATTTGGTTTATTTTCGTGCTTTATTGGTTGAGGGAATATTATGTCTATAAAAAAATTATTACTTATTAGTACAGCCATTTCAACAGCATTTTTTTTAAATGCCTGTAGTGGTTCTAACTATCAACCTACGGCTGGTGGTAGTCAAGTTCAGTTTATTGATACTAAGCCTGCTGCTAACTGTCAATATTTAGGTAAAGCAGAAGGACGTCGTAGTACTTTCTTTTCAGGTCTGAAAACTCACAGTGAGCTTATTCGTGATGCAGCATCGGAACTTAGGAATAATGCCGCGGCGATGGGTGGAAATATGATTTACAATGCGCAAGATGCCTCACAACAATATATTTCTGATATTGCACCAACGGATGCAGTCATGGTCGGTGAAGTTTATAGTTGTAAATAAGATTATTATTTAATAAAAAGGGAGATCTTATTCTCTCCCTTTTTTAATTCAAATTTAAGCTTAGTTTAACCATTTTGTTTTTCAAATTGCTTCATAAAATGAATTAAGTAATTTACTCCTTCAATATCCATTGCATTGTAGATCGATGCTCGCATACCACCAGCAATTCGGTGACCTTTAATACCAATGATGTTTGCCTTAGTTGCTTCGCTAACAAATTTTTTATCGAGTTCTTCATTTGGCGATAAGAAAGTAACATTCATTATCGATCTATTAGCTGTAGCAACAGTATTGCGGTAAAAATCAGATTGATCAATAAATTGATAAAGTAATTGCGCTTTAGCTTGATTGCGCCTTTGCATTGCATTCAATCCACCAAGACTTTTAATCCATTTAAAGACTAATCCAGACATATACCAAGCAAATGTTGGTGGGGTGTTAAACATTGAATCATGATCTTGCAAAGTTTTATAATCTAATACCGACGGTAGGATTTTATGAGCATAACCAATAAGATCCTCACGTACAATAACAATGGTAATACCTGATGGACCAATATTTTTTTGTGCACCCGCATAGATTATGCCATATTTACTTACATCAATGGGTTGCGATAATATACAAGATGAAAAATCGGCTACAACTGTTTTATCACCAAAACTAGGCTCTTCAAAAATTTCAATACCGTCAATAGTTTCATTTGGACAATAGTGTACATAAGCCGAATCATCGCTTAATTTCCATTCAGACATAGGTTTAATCGAGGTTAGACCGTTTTCTTTTACAACAACATTTTGTTCCTTTATTTGACAATATTTGCTGGCTTCTTTAGCAGCACATTGGCTCCAATATCCGCTATTTATATAATCAGCAGTAGTTTTATTACCTAAAATATTTAATGGTACAGCGGCAAATTGTGCTCGAGCACCACCTTGGCAAAACAAAATTTTATAATTTTTCGGTACGTTTAATATCTCACGCAGATCGTCTGTTGCTTCAATAGCACATGCATCAAAATCTTTGCCTCTATGGCTTAATTCCATAACAGAAGCATCAGTATTATGCCAATTTAACAGTTCATTTTGTACTTGTTTTAATACATCGACAGGTAATTTGGCTGGGCCAGCACTAAAGTTATAACTTTTACTCATTACAGTTCACTTCAATCCATTTAAAAAAGAGTTCTATTTTTACACTCTCTTAAAAGATATACAATCATATTATTTGTAAAAATATTTGTTTAATCGCTAGATTTGCATAAAAATGCCGACTGGTTGTCGGCAAGGTATCAGATAATTAAAAAAATAATTCGGATGATTAGGATAACTGCTTTTTAGCGTTTTCAATAGCAATTTTAACTTGTAGTGGCGATACACCACCTTTAGCTGAACGTTTAGCTAAACAAGATTCTAACGATAGTACTTCGTAAACATCTTTATCTATAACTGGGCTAAATAACTTTAATTCTTCTAATGAAAGTTCTTCTAATGCTTTTTGTTTTGCGATTGCACCAACAACAGCCTCACCAACAATATGATGAGCTTCTCGGAAAGGGATACCTTTTGAGACTAAATAATCAGCAAGTTCAGTTGCATTTGAGTAACCTTGTTTTGCTGCTTCTTGGCAATTTTTATAATTGATTTTGATATCTTCTAAAACTAAAGCTGACATATCTAAACATTCTTGCCAAGTATCGATAGCATCAAATAAATGTTCTTTATCTTCTTGAAGATCTTTATTGTAAGCCAAAGGCAGGCCTTTAAGTGTCATCATAGCGCCAGCCAATGCTCCAGCCACTCGCCCTACTTTACCGCGAATGAGTTCTAATGCATCAGGATTTTTCTTTTGAGGCATAAGTGAGGAACCAGAAGTTACTCTATCGGATAATTCAACAAAATTTGCTTCACCACTATTGAAAATAATAAGGTCTTCAGCAAAACGCGATAAATGAACCATCCCAATGGAAGCATTGTTAAGTAATTCTAAAATATGATCACGATCGGATACGGAATCTAAACTATTATTAGTTGCTTTTGCAAAACCGAGCCAGTGAGCCAATTCATCGCGATCCATTGGATATGCAGTACCAGCTAATGCCCCAGAACCTAAAGGGCTGACATCTAAACGTTTTAATGTATCTTGTAATCGGCTAATATCTCGGGTTAGCATTTCAAAATAGGCTAAGCACCAGTGTGCAAAAGTAATTGGCTGAGCTCTTTGTAGATGAGTATAACCAGGCATGACAACACTTTGATGTAGTTCTGCTGTTGTCACTAATGCTTGGCGTAGATGATTTATAGCATTAATTAATTGTGATATTTCAACCTTGCACCATAACTTAAGATCGGTGGTTGATTGATCATTTCGACTTCGACCTGTATGTAGCTTTTTACCTAAATCACCAATTTTTTCAATTAATTTTTGCTCCACCCAACTATGAATATCTTCCGCATCACTTTGTAAAATTTGCTGCGGGTCTTGTTGAACCGAATTAAGTAATTCATTTAAAGCTTTTTCTAATTTTTTCTGTTCATCATAAGATAAGACATTAACAGTAACCAATGCTTTAGACCAAGCAATTGATCCAATGATGTCTTGCTCTGCAAGACGATAATCAAAACGCAATGAATCATTAAATTGTTTAAATCGTTGATCTGCTGCTTGGCTGAAACGCCCACCCCATAATGCCATAATTACCTCAATACTATCTTTAATTATTTGTACTACGATTTTTATTTATCGTTGTTAACTGGTTATATTTTTATAATAAATCTAAATTTAATCAATCATAAAAGCAATATATACAGGACATTGCCTGTATATATTGGTTACTTTATTTAATTTAACTACAAATCAGAAATTACTTTTTCGCTTTTGATTTAGTTTTGACTTTAGTTGTCGCTTTTTCCTTATCTTCTGCTTTGGTTACAGTTTTTTTAGCCTTTTTTGCTGGTTGTTTTTGCTTTTCTTCATTTAAAGCACGAATGCGTGACGATAATGAGAATAGACGAATAAATCCACCGGCATGGCTATGATCATAAACTTCATCTTCACCAAATGTAGCAAATTCTTCATTATATAAGCTATTTGGTGATTTCTTTTGTACAGCAGTTGCACTGCCTTTATAGAGTTTTACCACAACTTCACCCGTCATATCTTCGGCTAGAACTTCTGCAGCCGCTTGGATTGAACGACGATATGGAGCAAACCAGCGACCATCATAAACAACATAAGCCATTTCTAAACCTAATTGTTCACGCCATTTGAAACTGTCACGATCTAAAATTAATTGCTCTAAACCTCTTAAAGCGGTCATCATGATGGTTCCACCCGGAGTTTCATAACAACCTCGAGACTTGATACCTACTAAACGATTTTCAATGATATCGACACGACCTACACCATGTTTTGCACCAATTTTATTTAATGTTGCCACGCAATTATATGGAGATAATTTTTTTCCATTGACTGAAACAACCTCACCTTTTTCAATACCAATTGTGACAAGTTCTGGTTTATTTGGTGCATCTTCTGGTGAGACAGTCCAAGCCCAGCAATCAGCATTAGATTGATTCCAAGTGCTCTCAAGAACACCACCTTCTGTAGAAATATGCCATGCATTTTCATCACGACTGTAAATTTTTTCAACGGTTGCTGTGGTAGGAATTTTACGAACTTTTAAATAATCAATTAGGGCCTCGCGCGAACGTAAATCCCATTCACGCCAAGGAGCGATTACTTTAAGTTGAGGAGCAAGCGCCGTATAGGTTGTTTCAAAACGAACTTGGTCATTACCCTTACCTGTTGCTCCATGACAAAGTGTATCTGCTCCAACTTCTAAAGCATATTCCACTTGAGCTTTAGCAATAATTGGTCGAGCCATTGAGGTACCTAAATAATAAGTACCTTCATATAAAGCACCTGTTTTTAATACTGGATAAACATAATCTTTTACAAATTCTTCTCGTAAATCGACAACCTTACAAGCTACCGCACCCGATGCTTTAGCCTTTTTTTCGACATCTTTTAATTCTTTCGGATCTTGACCAACATTAGCCACAAAAGCATAAACTTCACATCCTCCATAATTCTCTTTTAACCAAGGAATAATCGCTGATGTATCCAAACCACCTGAATAAGCTAATACAACCTTTTTTATTTTACTTTTTTTCATGCTATACCCTTTATAAATTAACTTACGATAAGTAAATGAGCTAATGTTTATATGTTTTCAATATTTTAAATATTGGTAACTAGTCTAATATACTGTTTGTATTTTATTTAAGCAATAATTCTTGTGCCAGTCACATCTGATTTTCCATTAAATAATTCAATTAATTTATCCGCTTGTTTCCAGCTTGCAATATCAATAGGTCGTCCTAATGCTTTTGCAGCTTCAAAAGCTGAATTAACTTTGACAATCATACCATCGGTAATTACGCCATTTGCAATAAGCTGATCGGCTTGCGCTCGCGTTAAAGATTGAATGAGCTGTTTGTTTTCATCAAGAACGCCCACCACATCAGAAAGCAAAATCAAATCCGCATTTAAAGTTTTGGCTAAAGCTACTGCGGCATGATCCGCATTGACATTCATCATTTGCCCATCTTCAGTAATACCAATTGAACTGACAATAGGCAAATATCCTGAATTTATCAATAAATTAATTAAAGTGGGATCGCCGGCTCTAGCTTCACCTACATAACCTAAGTCTTCGGAAATTTGTTTAACTTCAACACTATTACCATCAGCTAAACAGAGTCCAACAACTGCTATTTGTAGTTTTTTGGCTTCTGACAATAATCGGGTATTCGCACTACCAGCAAGACTACCAACAATTACATCAATCTGATCTGCTGGTGTAACACGTAAACCATTACGACGAACAACTGGCATGGATAAACGATCCATTAATGAATCAACAACGCTACCGCCTCCATGAACAATAATTAATGGTCGACGGAAATTCTTTTTATATTCTTGAATAATAACAAATAGATTACTTAAAGCATCTTTATTATCAAGTAATATACCGCCAAGTTTAATAATTAATGGTTTCATTTCTGCTTCCTATGTAGTTTTAATTTTGGTTTATTATCCAAAATCAGATTTATTTAGACTTCAATATGGTAATTAAAAATCATGTGTCTATTATAATAGTGAAGTGGTTTGCTCATAACCAAAACGAATATTCATACATTGCACAGCCTGAGCGGCAGCACCTTTTAATAAATTATCCTCAACCGAAATCAGAATCAAATGTCGATCTTTTAAGGCAAAACCAATATCACAATAAGGCAGGCCTACTACTGCTTTTAAAGCAGGCCAATCTTTTTCATAAACTCGAACTAAAGGTTTATCTTTGTAGTATTTATTTAATGCATTGAGAATATCTTGAGAAGTTACCCCGTCTTTAACTCTACAAGTAATGGTTGCATGAATACCCTGTTTAAAACAACCTAAATGTGGTGTAAAGATAACCTGCTGCCCTAAATGTATTGCAATTTCGGGTTGATGGCGATGAGTAAACAGCCCATATGCATGCAAACTTACCTCACAAAAACTATTATTATGCGTTGATTTTCGACCCGCACCACTTACACCACTGACTGCATTAATGACTGGCCATTGAGTATTATCTAATAAATTTTCTTCAATTATAGGTTTAAGCGGTAATTGTGCAGCTGTAGGGTAACAACCGGGGACAGCAATCAATTGAGCTTGTTTTATCTTTTCATCATTCCATTCAGCTAAACCATAAACAGATTTATTTAGCCATTTTTGATGTCGATGGGTAAAACCGTAATAATCGGTATAAAACTCTGGAGAATTAACACGATAAGCACCAGATAAATCAAAAACAGTGCAACCTTTTTCTAAAAAATAAGGGGCAATTTCATGACTAACAGAATGCTCTGTAGCTAAAAAGACAATATCAACATCATTGATATAACAAGAATAATCAGATGTGGCAATAAGTGGTAGGTCAATTATTCCTTTTAATTGAGGATGTAGATTATTATCAGAAATAAGTTTACCGCCGTCTTGACTGTTTTCCGATACCGTTAAAGCGATTAATTCAATATGTGGATGCTTACTTAAATAATAAGCTAATTTTGCACCTGCATAACCACTCGCTCCAATAATAATTGCCTTTAACATGTCTATCCTAATTTATTTAAGTGCAACAATGTTATATATAGTAGGTTATTTATAAAGTTAATACAAGCGAAAAATGAATTTTTATTCACTTTTTATGAATTTATTTTCAATAAGCGCTGTTTATATTAATGCAAATACAAAGCAAAAAATCAAAATAAGAAACTAAGTTAACTATGCCTGCTCTTAAATATTAGCAGGCATATAAAATGAATAGTTTATTTCAATTGAGTCGCGGATTTTAATATCGCTATAAGTAATTCCCAATATCGAATAACACTTTGAATATTCACTCTTTCATCTGGAGAATGAGGTGATACAATTGTTGGACCGATTGATATCATATCCATATTTGGATAAGCTTGCTTAAACAATCCACATTCAAGTCCTGCATGAATGACCATAATCTTAGCTTTTTGTGAGAATATTTCGTAATATTTATCTTTAGCTAATTGTAAAAGACTTGAATTCAAATTTGGCTCCCAACCTGAATATCCTCCACTGATTTCGTAATTGGCGTTGGTCAATTGACTAAGCGATATCAGAGTTGAAACAACTGCATCTTTTGCGCTATCAACTTGTGAACGAATTAGATAATGAGTATTTAATTGATTCTCTACAATATTAACAATACCTAAGTTAAGTGACGTTTCGACAACACCATGCAACTGATCGCTCATACGAACAACCCCATTAGGTGCGGCATGCAAATAATTAATTATTTTATTTTGATGTTCAATAGTTAATACACGTTTAACTTCATCAGAAGTTACTTCAGCTAAACTTATCTGTATAGAAGGTTCAACATGCCCTAATTCATCATTTAAAATTGTTTGATATTGCTTAACAATAGATTCAAGTTGAGGTAAATCTTGTTTACTTAATGTCATTTCAACAAAAGCTTCTCTAGGGATGGCATTACGCAACGAACCACCTTTTATATCAGCTAATCTGAACGAAACATCTTGCGCATATTCAGCTAAAAAACGGGCCATTAATTTAATTGCATTACCACGACCTAAATGAATATCGCATCCAGAATGTCCTCCTTTAAGGCCTTTAAGCGAAATACTTATATAACAATCATGCTTTTCTGGAATGACTGCGTATGCAACTGCAAAAGTGGAAGTAAAATCAACGCCACCCGCACAACCTGTAAATATTTCTCCTTCATCCTCTGAATCGGTATTAATTAGATAATGACTTTTTAACCAATTAGGTTGAAGACCAAAGGCTCCATGCATACCTGTTTCTTCTGACGTAGTAACTAAAACTTCAATAGGGCCATGTTCAATGGTGGGATCAATTAAAACCGCTAATGCTGAAGCTAATCCTATACCATTATCCGCACCTAAAGTTGTACCTTTAGCTTTTACCCATTCACCATCAACATAAGGTTGAATTGGATCAGTAGTAAAATCGTGAACGGTTTCTTCATTTTTTTGTGGCACCATATCCATATGAGCTTGTAGGGCAATAGATGGACAATTCTCCATGCCTTTACTGGCTGGTTTGGTTAATAAGATATTACCAACTTTATCAAGTTCACAATGAATGTGATGGGTATTTGCAAAATCGACAATGTATTTAGTAATCATTTGTTCATGATGAGATGGATGTGGAATTTTACAAATATCGTTAAAAATCTGCCAAATAGATTTTGGCTTTAAAGTAGAAAGCATAATTTAACCTCAATATTGTGTCAGTAATAAATTAATGAGTAGTTTTTTTCATGTAATCGCTTTATAATAAGGTGCAATTTTACATCTATTTTTAGTCCATTAATATTAATTTATTATATTCGTATATTCGATTAAAATTGCAGGTTACTCATGTCAATAGAACAAACTTTAACAGAAGAAGAAATCAAAGCCCAAAAACAGCATAAAGCAGAACTTATCGCTGAAAAAGAAAAATTTAATGTCACTTGGGAAATGTTACAATCTTACGGGCGCCAACTATCCAAACGTTTGTTACCTGCAAACCAATGGAAAGGTATTATTGCTGTTAGCCGTGGAGGTCTAGTTCCTGCTGCTATCCTAGCTCGTGAATTAAGTATTCGTTACGTAGATACAGTTTGTATTTCAAGTTATGATCATGATCATCAACGTGAAAAGTTAATCTTAAAACAAGCAAATGGTGATGGTGAAGGCTTTATTGTTGTTGATGATTTAGTCGACACGGGCAACACCGCACATACTATTCGTGAAATGTATCCAAAAGCTCGATTTGTTACTATTTTTGCTAAACCAGCAGGTAAACCGCTTGTTGATGATTATATTGTTGACATTGCGCAAGATACTTGGATTGAGCAACCTTGGGATACAGGGGTAATGTTTGTTAAACCTATTAGCGATAATCAATAAGGATATTAAACACCAATTATGACTACTACCGAAAATTTATCTGCTCAGATATTTAAACCACATTACGATTATCCTGAAACATCAGCGCTTATTAATCGTATAGACAGTAGCGACGGTAGTAGCATAAGTCCCTTGGATGGTGAAATTGATTCAAGATGGTATCGGATCATTAACCCTTTTTTATGGATTTGGCGAGGATTACCTAAATTAGAGGTTGAAGAACTTTTATCCAAAATTGCCGCTTCAACAAAACGTCATACCAATGAAAAATGGTTAGATACTGTTATTGGTTATCAATCAGGTAATTGGGTTTATGAATTTTTAAATCAAGCTGCTTTGTGGCAATCTAAAGCTGATTCAATCGATCAAGAAAACCCGAGTGAAGAAGATAAAATTAATTTACATAATTATTTTCTTATCGCGAGTGAATATTCAAGCATTGCTAGTTATCCACATTTCAAAAATGATGAACTAGCTATGTATGCACAAACTTGTGCTTATCAAGCTTATATGAAAGCACTCAATTATTCCCTCTTTACAGTCAGAGAGCTGGAATTTAAAGTCGAGAATCGTAGTGTTAAAACGTTTTTGCACTTACCAAAAACGGACAGCACTTGCCCTGTTGTATTAATATGTAATGCTTTGGGCAATTTACAAATTGATTATTATCGTTATTTTAAAGAGTATTTAGCTCCTCGTGGATTCGCTATGTTAACGGTTGATCTACCAACGGTAGGATATAGCCGTAATTTTGCTTTAACTCAAAATAGTAGCCAGATTCATCAAGCAATATTGGAACAACTTTCGTCCATTCCATGGGTTGATAATAGTCGCGTTATTTTAGCAGGATTTCGATTCGGCTCTCATCTTGCAACACGGTTAGCTTATTTGATGCCTAATAAGATTAAAGGTTTATTCAATTTTACGCCCTTTGTTCATCAAATATTTGTAGATAAGGATTTGCAAAAAAACCTACCAAATAGCTATAAAGACATGTTGGCTAGTCGCCTTGGATTACCTTCTATATCTAATTTGCAATTAGCAGCAGAATTAAATTATTTTTCACTTAAGAATCAAGGATTATTAACTCATGCTTGCCCTGTACCAGTCATGAATATTATTTTTGAAGAAGATGTATTAAGTAATTTAAATGAAGCAAAATTGATTCGTTCAATTAAACAAAGTAAATTAGTAACCATACCTAAAACACCATTACAAAAAAGCTTGCATGATGCGTTAACTCAGTCCGTAAAATGGATGGAGTCGGTTTTGTAAAATCTGATTTAAAATAAGAGTATGTTATGACCATTAAAAAACAACAAACTGTCGTTGTTAAATTAGGTACCAGTGTATTGACCGGTGGCACAAAACAGTTAGATCGTGCACAAATGGTCGAACTAATTAGGCAATGCGCCAGTTTACATCAAGATGGACATAAAATTATTATTGTTACATCTGGAGCCATTGCCGCAGGTCGTGAATATCTTAACTACCCTACTCTTCCCAATACTGTTGCATCAAAACAGCTACTTGCATCGGTTGGTCAAAGTAAACTAATACAACTTTGGGAACAACTCTTTTCAATCTACAAAATTTATATAGGCCAAATGTTGTTAACACGTGCCGATCTTGAAGATCGAGAAAGATTTTTAAATGCGCAAGATGCTTTAAAAGCCATGTTGGACAATCACATTATTCCCATTATTAACGAAAACGACGCAGTAGCAACCGCTGAAATTAAAGTCGGTGATAATGATAATTTATCCGCCCTAGCAGCTATTTTAGCTGAAGCCGACAAATTAATTTTATTAACAGATATTGCGGGTTTATATACCGCCGATCCAAGATCAAATAAAAATGCAAAATTAATTCATGAAATCGACAATATTGACGATAATTTACGTAGTATAGCTGGAGACAGTGTTTCTGGGCTTGGTACTGGTGGTATGGGTACTAAAATACAAGCGGCTGAAGTAGCAGGAAGTGCTGGAATTGAAGTTATTATTGCGGCAGGTAATAAACCGAATGTTATTATTGATACTGTAAATAACCAATCAGTTGGCACACGCTTTATCCCGCCTAAGACCCCCTTAGAGCATCGTAAACATTGGTTATTTGGTGCGCCCAAAGCGGGCAAAGTTTTATTAGATGATGGCGCAGTAAATGCCATTTTAAATAATGGCAGTTCACTTTTACCCAAAGGTATTTTACAAGTTGAACAAAATTTTTCTCGTGGCGAGGTCATAGATATTTGTGATAAAACAGGTAAAAGTATAGCTCGTGGGGTAAGCCGTTATAATAGTGATGCATTAAAACAAATTGCCGGACATCACTCACAAGAAATTAGCCAAATTATTGGCTATGAGTATGGCTCTGTCGCCGTACATCGAAATGATATGATTATTAAATAACAAACAACAAGGAAATAAAAAATGGGACTAGCTATAGGTGGTGTAATAGCTAACTGGTTTGGTGTATTAATCATTTACATCAATTCACTCCAAGATGAACTTTATGGAATTATGTTACCAATTGCATGCATATTTGCTTTAATAAGTACGGTAGGAATATTATTTGCGGGAAAAAATAAAAAATTAGCAGGTACTTTAATTATTACTGGCAGCATATTATTTGTCCCTTTGGGGTTGATTGGGGTTTTTGGTGCTAAAAAATAATTAGTCTTGCTAATGAAGCAACATTAGAAGAAAGACGCAATTCATAGAAATATCATGGATATCACTTTGTTAAGGATAATAAATGGAATCTCAAAATCAAAATATAGAACAATTTCAAGCTCGACGTAATGTAATATTTTTGATGATAGTATGTGTCATAGCATTTTTCATTCTGTTAATACTTCCTATAGGTAAAAATGTAAGTCTCGTATTACCTTTAATCTTACTTTTTCGTGCTATTTGGCAATTTAATATGATTTATATCTCAATTGGAGATGATTATATTACTTATAGACCTACTGCACCTTTAAAAGGTTCAGTGAGTATGCTTTTTGAAGAAATCTCATCAATTGATTATCAAAAAAATAAAGTAATTATTAATTACAAAAACAAAATTAGTAATAAAGAAGAAACTGTAAAAATACCTTTATCAGTCATGGAAGATGAGGCAAAAGAAAAACTTCTAACTACTTTACATACTGTATTAAAAGATAAAGAACAATAAGATAATAAAATTGATGATTTAGAGCAAAGATTAAGACATCTTTGCTCTAAATTTTTTAATGAATTGATAACTCCACATTAGAAGAGTGATGCTTTTCTAGTACAAATTGCGAGACATCATTCACAAAAAAGAAGCAAAATTATCGGCAATGAATACTGATCACGCCGTAAATTTAGAAAATATAATTATAAAATAATAAATTATTAACATAAGGATAAATGATGGAATCACAAAATCGAACAGTAAAAGAATATTATGCTCGCCGTTTTTTATTACCAACAATAGTGATAGGAGTCATTGGAATCATTATCCTGTTAGCATTACCCGTTAAAAGTGGGTCATCTATTATCATGCTTACATGCTCTCTATTAATTTTTGTTTTTCAATATATGTCGGTTTATATTACCATTGGTGAAGATTTTATAACATTGCGACCAACTCCAATGAAAGAGGAGAACAAAGTATTTTTTAAAAATATAAAATCCATACAATATGAAAAAAAATATGTATCTATTGATTATTACAACGATACGAGTAAAACTGAAGAAAATTTGAAAATTCCTTTTAATCGTTTGGATAATAATACTAAAACTGAACTTTTAAATAATTTACATACTTGTCTAAAAGATAAAGAAACATTAACCAATTAATACTAAAGCAAAATTATAAGCATTCATCTTTTAGTTTTGTCTGATAATTAAAAAGTATTTTTACAGATATATTTTTTTAATATGAAGTCATCACCATAGCTAAAAATAGGATATCGTTGTATTAAAGTGATGATATTTACTCTAATACATGTTTTAATATTCAATTAAGAAATCTTTTTAGGAAAGTCCAATTTATTCTAAGATATTCGTGAATCAAATTAATAAAGGTCTAAAATGATAGTTCAAATGGGAAAAGAGGCAAAATTTGCTTCTTATCAATTAGCGCAATGCTCTACTACAACTAAAAATAAAGTTTTAGCGGTTATCGCTGATTTATTGGAAAAACATACCCCAACAATTCTTGCCGCTAATGAAAAAGATATCCAAGCAGCCAAAGAACAAGGATTAAATAAAGCGATTTTAGATCGTTTATTATTAACACCTGAACGATTATTATCAATTACCAATGATGTACGAAAAGTGATTTCATTAATCGATCCTGTTGGTCAAATTATGGATGGAGCCACTTTAGAAAACACTTTAAAGTTACAGCGTCAAAGAGTGCCATTAGGTGTGATAGGCGTAATATATGAAGCTCGTCCTAATGTGACGATTGATATTGCTGCACTTTGCCTTAAAACGGGTAATGCAGCTATATTAAGAGGGGGTAAAGAAACCATCCATACCAATCGAGCAACCGTAGCCATTATTCAACAAGCACTGGAGCAAGTGGGTTTACCTAAAGCAGCAATACAATTTATTGATAATCCCGATCGAAAATACATCAATGAACTACTTAAACTTGATAAATATGTTGATATGATTATTCCTCGCGGGGGGGCCTCTTTACACAAACTTTGTCGTGAGCATTCAACCATACCAGTTATTACGGGTGGAATTGGTGTTTGCCATATTTTTGTCGATGAAAGTGCCGATTTTGATAAAGTATATCCTATTATTTTAAATGCTAAAACTCAAAGACCAAGTACATGTAATACTCTAGAAACATTGCTTGTACATACTAAAATCGCTAAAACATTTTTACCTAAACTTAGTCAAATTATGGCGGATCATCAGGTTATATTACATGCCGATGCAGAGGCATTCAAAATTTTAGAAACAGGTGTTGCCAATGTGTTTCCTGTTGATGATGAAGAATTACGTCAAGAGTGGCTATCCAAAGATTTAAATATAGTTATTGTTGATTCACTTGAATTGGCGGTTGAACATATTCGTGAATACGGCAGTGGTCATTCAGAAGCAATATTAACACGTGATTTAACCAATGCTGAGAAGTTTGTCAATTTAGTCGATGCAGCGGCTGTCTATGTCAATGCATCAACTCGCTTTACCGATGGTGGACAATTTGGTTTAGGTGCTGAAGTCGCTGTTAGCACACAAAAACTACACGCACGTGGGCCGATGGGACTTGAAGCGTTAACAACGTATAAATGGATTGGTTATGGTGATGATTTGATTCGTCAATAACAACAATTAGAGTAACTGTTCGGTAAATCCGAACAGTTTTACTTAGTTTTAGGTTAATCAAAATTGCGCATCAATAAGGCATAATTTAAATCAATCTCTTCAGGAATTGGAATATAAACAATATGCCCATCCCCGAGTCCTGCTGGAACAGGTTGCCCTTTCTTATTTTCCATACGTTCAATAATAAAAGTCGTATTACCTTTAGGTGTCATCATCTCTACACTGTCACCTACTGAAAACTTGTTTTTAACAATAATTTCAGCCAAACCATTTAAACGCGCTCCACTAAACTCCCCAACAAACTGCTGTCTGTCTGATACTGAATGGCTATGCACATAATTTTGCATATCTTCATGTTTGTGACGACGTAAAAATCCTTCGGTATAACCACGGTGGGCTAAAGATTCAAGCTCAGTTAACAAACGAGGATCAAAAGGTTTACCCTCACTTGCTGCATCAATTGCTTGACGATAAACTTGAGCAGTTCGAGCACAATAATAAAAAGATTTAGTACGGCCTTCTATTTTTAATGAATGTACCCCAATTTTAGTTAAATCACCAACTAATTCAACCGCTCTTAAATCTTTAGAGTTCATTATATATGTGCCATGCTCATCTTCAAAAGCTTGCATATATTCGCCAGGACGTCCTGATTCTTCTAACATGAACACTTTATCCGTAGTGGAACCTATGCCTAAAGTTGGCTCCACTTGCTGAACGGGAATCGGTTCACACTTATGTACAATTTGCCCTACTTCGTCTTCTTTGCCTTCCGCAATTTTATATTCCCAGCGGCAAGCATTAGTACACGTACCTTGGTTTGAATCACGTTTATTGATATAACCTGAAAGTAAACAACGTCCAGAATATGCCATGCAAAGCGCACCATGAATAAAAACTTCTAGCTCCATTTCTGGTACTTTTTCTCGAATTTCAGCAATTTCATCTAATGACAATTCACGCGACAAGACCACTCGAGTTAATCCGATTTTGTGCCAAAATTTTACAGTAGCCCAGTTAACGGCATTGGATTGCACAGATAAGTGAATTTCCATTTCTGGAAAATGTTCACGGACTAACATAATTAAACCAGGATCGGACATGATAAAGGCGTCTGGTTTCATGTTGACAATAGGCTCTAAATCCCGAATAAAGGTCTTTAATTTAGAATTATGTGGAGCAATATTAACAACGACATAAAACTTTTTACCTTGCGCATGGGCTTCGTTAATGCCAATAGCTAAATTTTCATGATTAAATTCGTTATTACGAACACGTAAGCTATATCGAGGTTGTCCAGCATAAACTGCATCCGCACCATAAGCAAACGCATAGCGCATATTTTTAAGGGAACCAGCAGGAGAAAGTAACTCTGGTTTTGCATATAAAAGTGTCATTAAAAAATGCCTCTGATTTCAAGTCAGTATTACAGTATTGTAATAGGTTAAGCAAAAATAGGCTGGCATTTTACGCTTAAGCATAGCAATTGGCAAATTTATTGTATCAACGGTGAGTCACACAAAGTTTAATCGCATTAATTAGAAGTTAATGTCATATAATATGTTTAAATTATTATCAGTTTGAAGTAATGCGTGATTATAAAATTTTTTTAATTGCCAATTTATATAATCTAACTATTCAAAAATCATTTAGAAACGAATTTAATTGTTATGATAAAAACAAGATAAATTGAAATTCTTGACTGTATTGTTTACTTAATTAACATTGCACAATTTTAAAATTATCACTCTTCTTTACCCCTATTTAGTAATGGCAAATATTCTTGCCAACGATATTCTCGGATCGGCATAGGTTTTGCCTCATCAAAATAAAGGACTAATGCTGGTTTTATACCATTCCAATTATCTACAAACTCATACCCAACCAAATGACCATCTTTAATTAACCTTTTTGCTTTCGCATGATAATTAAAATAACTCATAATAGGCCTTAATAGAAAAGTTTAACAATTAAATAAAACGTATTTATAAATATCTAAATACTTGCAATTTTTCGTTCTCACTTATAAAAACTCAGCAATTATTATCCCCAAAACCCTTGAATAAACTTGTGGATAAAAGTGGTAACATATTAAAAAAAATAACTTTATTACACAGATCAATCTCTAGCCAGCTTTCATTGATAGTAAATTTTTTCATCATGGTGTTTGTAGGTTTATAAAGACTTATAATAAAGTTCATTCTAAAACTCAAATCGATTATTAAAAAAATTGCATAATTTATAAGATATAACTTATAAGTTCACACTCATAGAGAGTTTATATTGATTAAATCATGTTTATTATGAATTAAATAATAAATCTTATTTTAAAATCTGTTTTATCGTTGTTTACATAAGGCTAGAGTGAGATATTCATAATAATCAGACGATTATCAACATAATAGTTAATTGATAATATAACTTTCAATTTTCTTCTTATGTTAGATTAGGTTGGGATAATGATTGGATTAATTGTTCATAATGGATAAATAAAAGTCCAAAAAGTGGGATATTTAATTTATAACGATTGTAATTTAATCAACAACCAGATCTAACATAAAAATACTATTGCATTTGAGAGATTCCTTCTCGGCACTATCCTCCTTTAAAAGGTATGTTTACTCTAAATACATATTTCCTATTATGTAAAATAGGAAATACGAATCAATTTAACTAATCTAACCAATACAAATTTATTTTTACAAATTCGTCCTAACTATATTGATTAGTAAGATAAGTCTCATGGTAGTCTTCAACACGACAAATCAAAGGGCGATCTTTATAGATTTTACACAAATTCGTCACTTCATCAAAATGCACGTAAGTTGAATCACCACGATCAAGAAATTTTGTTTGCAAACTTTTTCCAACGTTCTACTAATATTTACCACATTTGTTACATGGTAATAAACTAAAAGTATTATAATCTTTCATAAATTCATCATCCCCTTTATCTTTATAAATCTGCATAACGAGGCAATAAACCTAATTCACGTAACTTAATATCGACACTATTTACAGCTTTGATATCATCTGTATTTTTCTCATCAAAAAAGTGTGGTAGAGTAACAACCAACGATCCAGCTGCATGTCCTTCATGATCTGTGGGGCTAATCACATCAAACGCCTGTGGAACTATATTATGGGATAACTGAACTTTAGGTAAGTAAATCATCCATGCAGCCGAAAGCCTATCTGGAAAAACTTTTTTCTCAGGTGTATAATTATTATTTACCATAATATATGCGCCATCAAATTGCTCAGACAAAGCAAGACAAAATTTTTGAATATTATTTAAATCTATTTCTGATAAAAGAATATCATAATCCAACCTGATCTTAACCTTAAATGGTTGTCCACAAGTTTGTTCATATATACTATACACTAATGCGGCCCCCTCTGTTTTTTTATCCCAGATAGCTAAGCCAAAATGTCTTTTGTCTTTATGATATTCTTGTGTTAATTTTTTTAAACCAATTTCTGTAATACCATCTTTGTCAAACACCTTATGAATCGATGATTTTTTTTTCGATGAGCTACATAAATACCAATCTTGTTCTCTGTATAGATATTGGTATTGGATTTTTAAAATGTTATTAACATGCTCTATACATGTTATAAGTGATAAATACTTTTTAGGATAAAAAAAGATATCAAAAATTAAATTTTTTTTCATAATTAATGATCCATGTTATTTTGATAGTGGCATATAAATTGTGTATAAGTTAGGATAATTATCCTTTATCGTTTGAAAATAACGGTATGCCTTACTAGTCATCCACACCCAACAGCATTTAGCAGGATAATTTAGTCTACATACATCATCATGCCTTTTTGCTTGATTATCAAGCTGTTCATAATTTTTATAAGCCCATTTTTGCAATTCTGGGGTTCCATTAACTTCTTTAAATAAATGATCGTAACGCGCTTTAGCTTCTAAAAATAGACAAAATCTAGGTTCCCATCCATCAAACTCTACTGGTGGATTACCTGGTCCTTTAAAATATACCCATTCAATAATATTTTTTGAAGTTTTATCATTTTTTTTTTTGGGATACCAGTATGAACCGCAAATTATTGATTGGTAATCTAACGATAATTCACTCATACCAGAACGATCTTTTATTTCCATTTTTACTCGTTTAAATGTTTCTGGTGGGCAATTACATTTGTTTCGACATCTGTCTCTTTCTAATTTTATTTGTATCATTGCTATTGTTGAAGTTCTTAAAGTTATTTGGTCACTTCCAGTAATACGCTCAATTTTTGCTGATTTACTTGGCAATTCTGTAGGTTTTGGGGGACTAACAGTTGGGCTTTTCTTACTAGCTTTATCTACATAAACTGCTACCGCACCTGTTCCTATTATCATAACAGCTATTTCCTTAAGCTCAATAATAGCTGGTATTACTTGTGCTACCATAATTTATCCTTAATTATTTTGTTGAATTTTAATACCTATTCTCAATAAATCTTCAAACTGAATTTCAGGATTTTCACCTGGTTTCTCTATCCATGCTTTAAAATTTTGATTATCTTTTATACCTGGAGTAGTTGCTTCTGCACATAAGAAAGCATCTATTAGCAATTCTTTTGAAAATCCTAATTCAAGAAGATAACAATAAGTTGTTTTTAACCGAGTAAATAAATGATCGATTTCTTCATCAGGTAAATTTAAACGACTATCATTTTTGAATTCATATATGAGTTTCCAAAGATATTCATCGTTTTCTTGATCTAAAATGTTATTCAATTGCTCTATTGTAAGTTTTATCATAATTTTCCTGCATTCAATGAATGATAATTATTCTCGTAATAATAGATCCATTCATCAATTTGAAGTGTAAAAATTTTAATTTGTTGTTCTGTCAAAACACTAGGTAATTTGTATAATACTCTTGGGTCATAATAACGCAGTAAGGCATAACGATTATCTTCTAGTGTTATATGAAGTTTATTTTCTAAATTATTTAGTAAATATTCAAAAGAGAGTGATGAAATTATCCAAGATACAGACGGATACTTTTGTTCTAGTTCTATGATTTGATTCTGAAAATCACTATTCATTTTTTTAATATAACAAATCCAAGGTCCAGCAAAAGCCATATCTTTATTGCTTGGTTGAAGAAATAAAGGTTTTATCCATTCATTTTCAATGATTTCTTCTTGAAAGAAACGCTCATACTCAAGTCCATCAATTAAGGTATATAAGTGTAATTTATTTCTTGAATATTTTTGGTGTTCAATTAATATTTGACTAGATATGTGTTGATTTAACATCATCGTTCTCCACTAATCACAAGCATCTCGCCATTTTCAGCCGCTTTAATCAAACAACTCAAACAAATACGATTTGTAGTCACAGATATCGCATTTGCTAAGATTGGAGATGATATATTAATAGTTTTAGGTCCCATCTTCTGTAATGCATTACTTTTTATATAAACATTATCAGCTGTGCCCAGTTCTATCCCTGCGCTACTGATTTTGATGTATGAACCGCCACACATTAACGTCAACTCTTTACTTGCGGTAATCGTCAGCTTTCCATCCACACTGTCTATTTTAATATCTTGCTTAGCAGCCATATTCAGGTTGGCATTTTGTGCCTGCACGTTAACATCACCTTGGTTGGCAAAGACTTTCATTCCTGATTTATGAGCAAACAGACCGATGGATTCACCGGATGAGACAGTAATGTTTTTTAACGCATTGATGTCAGTTTGGTTTTCACTGGTCACCGATACGCTGTTTGATGTGGACAGTTGGATGTTTTCCGGACTGGTTAAAGCGATGCCCTCTTGCGCATAAGCAATAATGCCACTTTGGGCTAATTGGGTTAATGTCGCTTTAAGTTGCTCTTGACTGTCGGTATCCGCACCATGAGCTTCAGAGGCAGTTGCTGCATTTTGCAGTGCTTTAGCAATTGATAATGCATTTTCAAGCTGGGTAATGGCACCTTGCATATCAAGCTGTTTACCCTGTGCCTTAGGCTCGGTCTGACTGGTCAGGTATAAACCTTTATTGGCAGCAATTGCCCCCCACTCATCGGTGCGCAGTTCAAATCCCTCACCACGCTGCTCTTTGTTTTGGTCAACTAAATGCCCGATGTTAAGCTGGGTTTTACCGTATTCGGTCGCTAACTTAATGTGCTCTTGTCCGCGCTTATCATCCATCCGCAGTTTGTTGTTAGCAGGAGTACGAATTACATTTCGATGTTTGTTTATGGTAGTCACATGGTCAGGGTGGCCACTGTCATGCATCGCATGCGCGATATAAGGTCGGTCCGGATTACCGTTAGTAAACGCTACCGCAACTTCTGTGCCGTCAATCAGTGGAAAGTGAAAACCATAGGTACTGCCTGCATACGGTTTAGCCAGTCTTAACCATAAACTCTCTTCACCGTTTCGCCACTCTTTTAAATCAAAGTTAAATTTAACCCGATAGCGCCCTTGTGTATCAATATAACCATAGGTGTCATTATTCGGACTGGTTACCCGTGCCGGTAAAGTGCCGTCAATAGTCGGAAAAGGAATCGGCTCGGGGCGGTAAGGTTTTAATGGCTGGTAAGGTATGGCAGTAAAAATCAGTTCATAAGCCTCACTGCGGTTTCCCTGTCCTTGCACCGTTAATATCATTACTCCCTCATCTATTCCAGCTATCGTACTGCCTTTGATGCGGATATGTTGACCCGGAGCTAAAGTGGCCTGATTACTTTTACCCCGGATAACAATTTGACGGCTAATGGCGTGTTCATGGCGAATGCGGGCATACCATTCACCACTTTCAACACCATTACTTGTGTTAGCTTGATTACGGTCAATATCACTGCTGTTGTTATTGCTATTACTACTGTTAGTGTTAACGCTATTATTGTCGTTGTCATTACTATTGCCGTTACTGCCTTGACTGCCGTCGGTATCGATATCACTACTGTTTTCATCATTATTACTGTTATGATTATTTATATCATTGTTATTGGTATTACTACCATTACCATTGCTATTTAACCCTTTATAGTGCTCATCATAACGGTAATCAGTACCGTAAGTGGTGTTATCTTTTAGTTGGCTATTAACCTCACCCAGTAAATTTGTCTGCGCATCGCGGTAGTTATAATCCTGTACTTGTACCGAAGATTCCACCATCTGACTGTGTAAGGTCATATCCCAGACACTTTCAACGCTGTTATCCAGTGTACCACTCGGTTGTTTGTACACAATATCAGCCACCTGCTGATAACCTTGCTCATAATCACTGATGACCAACACATCACAGTTGTGTTCACCATGTGTTTCAAACCGGAAATAGACCCCCACATCAGCAAGCAGTCTTTGAATAAATTCAAGGTCACTCTCCTGCCACTGGGTGATAAATTCACGCTCCGGATATTGCTCTTTAAGCGCTAAACGATAATCAATCCCTGTATAACCATGACCACGTAAGACCTCTTCAACCACACTGATAACACTTTGATTCTGAAAAATAGCACAATTATGACTTAATGCCAGTTTGGCTAATTGCGAGGATAAGACAACCTGATAACGGGCTTCATCGTTACTGACTGATAATTGACTGAACTGGGTTATCACACCATAAAGAGTGCGTGAGCTACCCTGAGATAATAGTGAATTTAACGGATTAAGCGGATTAAATTGGGTTAAAGAATTAAGTGAATCGAGTGGATTGGATTGTTTAAGTTTATCTAACTGCTTTAATGGCTCATTAAGTCCTTCGGCGGTAAAATCGCTTAAACTACTAGAATTAGCAGGGTTAAAACTCAAATGGGCATTTTGGTTAAGAAATGACTCAACAGAAAGTTGTTTATCCGAGCTAGTGAAAGTAATCGTATAGTGCCAAGGTTGGTTAAGTTGCTCATTACCCTCAACCTGTAAAACTGAAACCTCAGCAGGCAAACCATCAATATTTAACGTATAGCGATTATGACCGACTCCATTAACCAAACCATTCTTTAAACCACGACTTAAACCATTGCCCAATTGATTCACCAAATTGGTTAGTCCTTTATCCATGTTATCCTCAATATATTTCATGTATATAGCAAATATAACTTTTTTTATTTAACTATTTATTATTATTAATAATTTTTTAGTATTATTTTTAATAAAAATTTGATTATTATTAAATTCATCATTATTAATTAAATTTATGCATGAAGTTACGTTAAAAAGCAATCTAAGAATAGATATAAAATACACTGTTTCGAGTATTTTACAATCTTTTTTTTTATAAATTCTGTAAATCATAATTTATTGAGATAACATACTGATATTGATAATAAATAAAATGAAAATACTGGGATATGATAGCGTTTTAAAGCGTGTTTACGTCCAGCAAAACAAGGGGTAATAAGAGAAATAATTTGCTCGCTCGGTTTAAGCATAGCATACACTTCATAATGGTCAGTATGCTTTTCGGCTACAACTTCAACCAAATCACCTTCATCAAATTTATAATAACCCAGCCAACCTTTTAACTTAATTGTATTATTTAGTTTAGCTGTAAAATATTGTGATGGGAAATAATTACTTACATGTATACTATCATCATGCCCTATTGCCGCTAAACCAGCACTGTTATTCCCAGCTAATGTTGCTAGCGCCGCTCTACTCCGTATTTTAGCATTCAGTTTTTTCCTCTCTTCTTTACTCAAATAAGCATCATCACCCACGGGTGCATAACAGAATATTCCTTTAAACTCCGAAAGTGTACCCGTTATTTTTACTAAATTTTTAGGAGGTAAAATGGGATCAGTAATACTGATCCCCGTTTTTTTTAATAACTCTTCTTTATTATTATAAAGAATATCTTTTCCATCATATTTTGCGTAGGGCATAATTAGCCTTCTTAATTTTTATTTATACTTATTTTTTCGCTTTCATATTCAATAATTAGTATTCATTTAGGATCAGTTTCCGTAATCAACATATTTTCCTGTTTTTTCATCCAAAACACACCACTCTAATCGGCTCTCTAAAATGCCTTTTTGCACATCAGGTGGATAGTCTGATAAGGTTGTTTCTTTGGGTATGGGTTTGCCTTTTTTGCCTGCTTGCCTAATCACTTTTGGCCAACGTGGCTGCCAGCATAAGCATTCCGATATAAAATAACCTGTCGTGTAAACGGGTAATAGAATTAAAAATACCGGGATTAATAACAGATACATCACTATGCTTTTTGAATTTTGTGCTGCGTGGATCATCGGGCTGATATGGCCACCTAATCCATGAAATGGCATTGGTAAATGGGTGCTAAGTCTTGGTTTGGGTAAATTTTCTGGCCCATCTTCCATATAACGGCGAATAAATTCCCATTCATCTTTATAGTCTTGACCTTTATAGGTATTTTTCCCTATCCCGACTGAGTGAGCAATAGGAAAACCCGTTTTATAAGGATGAAAAACAATTAAATTCACCATATTGGTGCCATTCATATCCGAACCACTGTCACCAAAGTTACCCGGCATAATATGATCCCATTTAAATACGACAGTACCGCCACAATATTTAGGGCGCTGAATATAAACTTGCCTTGTTACCCGATTAAACCGTACCCGTATATGGCGTACGGTAAACAGTTCCAATCGATAAACATAACGGAAATAGCGGATGCATAAATATAAAGAGATAAAACAAATAATTCCAAAAAAAATTAAAGTGATAACATAGCCTCCTATTTCATCTGTCTGATTATTAAACAACATTCTAATACTATATATAAAATTAAAACCTGAAGTTAAAGGAATAAAAAAAATTAATAGACTAATCCAAGTAATAATTCCACGAAAATTTTCAAACATTCCACCACGAATCTCGAGATAGCGTTTATTATAAGCATAATATGGGCCAATGGCTCTTGGGTTATTACTGACTGACTCTTTAGTCCAATCCTTTTCAACTTCGCTGAGTTTCATATCACTACTGCTATAACCCATTTCTAATTTTTTTCGCGTTTCTTTTTTTATGGAGTTGCCAAACCATAATAAATATTCACCGATATACATTAACCTTTACATCCCTTTTTTTAATCACTATTACCGTAATCAACGTATTTTCCGGTTTTTTCATCCAAAACGCACCACTCTAATCGGCTCTCTAAAATGCCTTTTTGTACGTCAGGTGGATAGTCTGATAAGGTTGTTTCTTTGGGTATGGGTTTGCCTTTTTTGCCTGCTTGCCTAATCACCTTTGGCCAACGTGGCTGCCAGCATAAGCATTCCGATATAAAATAACCTGTCGTGTAAACGGGTAATAGAATTAAAAATACCGGGATTAATAACAGATACATCACTATGCTTTTTGAATTTTGTGTTGCGTGGATCATCGGGCTGATATGACCACCTAATCCATGAAATGGCATTGGTAAATGGGTGCTAAGTCTTGGTTTGGGTAAATTTTCTGGCCCATCTTCCATATAGCGGCGAATAAATTCCCATTCATCTTTATAGTCTTGACCTTTATAGGTATTTTTCCCTATCCCGACTGAGTGAGCAATAGGAAAACCCGTTTTATAAGGATGAAAAACAATTAAATTCACCATATTGGTGCCATTCATATCCGAACCACTGTCACCAAAGTTACCCGGCATAATATGATCCCATTTAAATACGACAGTACCGCCGCAATATTTAGGACGCTGAATATAAACTTGCCTTGTTACCCGATTAAACCGTACCCGTATATGGCGTACGGTAAATAGTTCCAATCGATAGACATAACGGAAATAGCGGATGCACAAATATATTAAAATTGAAGTAACTATTAAAAAAAACATTATTGTAAATATACCAGAAGCAACATTTCCTCTTTCATGATTATATAGCCTTGAAGCTATTGTTAATGCCATTAACATGCTAAATACAGGAGCAGAAAATATCAATAAACTTATCCAAGTAACAATCCCTCGAAAATTTTCAAACATTCCACCACGAATCTCGAGATAGCGATCGTTATAGGCATAGTACGGACCAATGGCTCTTGGGTTATTACTGACTGACTCTTTAGTCCAATCTTTTTCAACTTCGCTGAGTTTCATATCATTACTGCTATGACTCATTTCTAATTTTTTTCGTGTCTCTTTTTTTATGGAGTTGCCAAACCATAATAAATATTCACCGATATACATCTATAATGTCTCCGTAATAGCTTGATTCCAGGTTGATAATTCTTCAGTTAAATCTACAAATTTTTCACGGTCTGGTTCCTTGCCAAAACAGCAGCGATCAAACCATTTTTGAAGTGCATTGTCATCATTAATAATAAGCACAAACGAAACAATTAGTATAATAAATGAAGCCATAAATACAATTCTACCTATAACAAGGGCACTTCTAAGTGCAAAGCGTCCAATCGAAAGCCCCAAATCAGCTATTTTCACCCAAATGGTTCGTTCTGTACTATAACTAACAATCCTATCTAACCATGGTGCAAGCGTACCCAATACAGTTACAAATTGCCCAATACTAAGCGCCAAAGTTGCCAGCCCTCTCGCAAAATAAGCAGTGGCAATAATGTCCTTATCTTTTTTGCTTGTTTCATAGCCATCAATAAAATCTAATACGGCCATTACCCCTCCAGCTATCGTAGATATACTTGCCGACCACAAAAACAACCGACCAAAGGCATTAATAGTAACATGTCCAATTTTAGAATTTGGTTTGTTACCAATGCTATATTCAATTGTGCTTATATATACCTGTAAGGCGGCAGCAATGCTTGTCACAGTCGATGTAAGGAATTCAGCTACTTCCCGAATATTATCAATATGACCTGTTTTAAATTTTTGGTATGAATCGTAAGCGCTGAATCCAAGTAAGACGATAGCAAAACGAGTATTGACTAAATCAGCATTTCGGAAGTTTTCTTGTGCAATATTTTCAAGTTGCGGAACACCTCGTTTAGCCGTAGCTGAAAATCTTACACGATTAATATTATAACCCATATCATACATATTAGTCGCGGTTCGATTAAGCGAACTTATGATAAGATTCCCCACGGCATTGTGGAGACGCACCTCTGCACTCGATACAGTAATTCTTAAAAAATTTCTTACTAAATCTGTTAATGTCAAGGATAATATTGCTATTGGAAATCCTCGTTCTGCTAGTTGATCTATAATAGAACCTACTGTATTAATATGTTCAGTAAGGTTATTTAATAGTTCAATTGCTTTATTAACATTGGGATCAGTCTCATCTGTTTCAGGAGCATCAATTATCGCAATTGATCGTTGTATATCTAAATATTGATTGATGTCATCAATTAAACTTTTATTGTTAAAAAGGTATGTACGCATAACTAAGTTATCACGGGTTATTTGCGATGCATTCCACCATTGGTCAAGTATATCGGTAATTTCTGGCGAACTGCTTGTTCCATGTAGGCACATACTCATCTGAAATTGAAACATAATTCCGTCGAGTTTTTTGCTTTCATCATAAAGATCTAATGCTGTAATCAATTGCTCCGATTTTAACCATTTTATGTAGTCTTTAGTTCTTAGCTCTGCAAGTTTTTCAGCTTGTTCTGATTTTTCTTTAAAATCATTTTCAAATTTATTAAATTTTTCTTGTGATAAACGACTCCAATATTTTTTTTGAAACTCTTTCTCTGCTAGCTCTTGTGTATAGATAGATTCCACATTTTCGTTATACCATTCTTCACTCTTATCAAGTATTTTATTACTTTGGTTTTTAAGACCTTCAGGAATATAAATACCTTGCATTGCTTTAGTATTCTGTTTTTTTTGCTGCTCAACCGATTTCGAGTAACTCTGTATTAACTTTTTTATACGGCGATCATGAAATGACTTTTTAAATTCATCAAGTTGTTTTTTAACAATTAGACGATGTTCATTCGAAATCCCTTCATTATCTATAGCTTCCATCCAGGGTTTCATTTTTTTTTCAAGTGCTTCGTTACGACGATTATTTAAACTTTGTGTAATTCCTATCGCATCGTTAACTACAATTGCAGCGCCTTTGCGAGCGTTTAATTTTTTACAGAGTGATAAATAACGACCATAATATTTCTGAATATCTTTATCAAAAAAAGTGGCGCGATTTGTATATATGTAATGAGTTAATTGAAGTTGTTTGTTAGCACTATCCCGTTCTCCAAATTTAAATTCATAAGGCAATTTACTGCGCAAAAAAGCCTCTTGTTCAGCAATCTCTATTGCCGTTGAAAACTCTAGTATATTTGAAAGTAAAGCTTCATCTTTTATCGATCTCTGACCACTTCGTATTTGCTCTGGTGTCATGCCTTCTAGTTCGAATTCTGGAGTAGTCAGGTAAAACTCTAACCGTTCATTAGTTATTTTATTTGGACTAAAAATAAAATGAATTTTATAGATATCTTTACTATTTTTAAAGCTGATATATGAAGCATCCGCTCCGTCAGTAGCTATATTGCAATTATAATCAGGGGGAATCGAGGGTATCGTATTAATATTTTCAAACTCTGTTAGACATCCTTCAGGGCTGGAAGAAAATGCTCGCCACTCTTTCTTACCATTTTTATAGTCAACAAGCACATATAAATAACCTTGTCTAAGCATTTGTATACAATAATTAGAGTGTTCTAATGGTAAATTTTTTACCATTTCTTGAGCAAAATCTGGTAAAGGAGGGACTTCTACATTAGCTTTAAGATTATTTTTTATCATACGGTTTTTAGCTAAATAACCGCTAACTGATAACCGAGTTGGTAGAACAATTAAATCGCCTTCTTTTTCTTGACATTTTGGACACCGCCTACCAGAATCGTTCTCCTTAATTTTCGCAGCTGCTATTAATTTAATTAATTCATCTATTGATGCCATATTTTATTCCTGCTCTAATTGTTGCAAATATTTTTTAATTTGATGAATATTACTATTTTTCATCATATTGGAAAATTGATTGTAGGTTGTTTTCCGAAAGAATTGTTCAGATTTTTCCATAACATGATTAACAATATAATCCATTTTTTGTTGTTCTGGCGTATTAAATGAGGCCTTATAAATCCAGTCTAAAATCAATGTTAGAGTGTTTTGTTGACTCCCTGACAAAGGAGAATTTTGTTGTCTCATCATTTGATATTCATAAGCGTTATAAGCTTGAGCAATGTTAATTTTTTGCCATTGATTTGTTGTTATTTCATAATCAATATCTGACAGTATTAATTCTGGTTTGTGATGTAATTCGATATAACTATTTTGCCAATAGTACCAATATTGAGTAACGCCTAATAATTGATTTAATTGTTTTTTATTTAAGATATTTACTAAATGTTTTAAGACATATGGGTCATAAAATCTTAAAAAATAACATTTAGCTTTATACGACATAAACATAGCATTACTAATATGATTTTGTATGTTTTTCACACTGTACGGTGAAATAATTAAAGCAATTGCAGCCGATTGATTATTCTTTAACTCACTAATCACTTGATCAACATAACTTACTCCTTTCCTTATTGTACATAGCTGCAAACATTCATGATCCTGTGAAACCGTATCTTGTCTATCTCGAATTGGTACAATTGATTCAAATTCAAAATTATGCTCAAAGAAAAAATCATCGTTAATTTTTGGATCAATTAATAAATATACCTTGCCAAATCGATTCATTTGCTTAGCTATAATATTACTGATATCTGTTTCTGCTATGTTTTTAATCATTGTTATCTTTCCACAATAATAGCATGCTTATTTGCTTCATCTTGTTGTACACCATTGCATATCGATGGTAATTCCCGTTGAATGTTTCTTTGTGCTGGTCCCATTTTCTGCATAGCATTACTTTTTATATAAACATTATCCGCCGTGCCCAGTTCAATGCCTGCACTGCTGATTTTGATGTATGAACCGCCACACATTAACGTCAACTCTTTACTTGCGGTAATCGTCAGCTTTCCATCCACACTGTCTATTTTAATATCTTGCTTAGCAGCCATATTCAGGTTGGCATTTTGTGCCTGCACGTTAACATCACCTTGGTTGGCAAAGACTTTCATTCCTGATTTATGAGCAAACAGACCGATGGATTCACCGGATGAGACAGTAATGTTTTTTAACGCATTGATGTCAGTTTGGTTTTCACTGGTCACCGATACGCTGTTTGATGTGGACAGTTGGATGTTTTCCGGACTGGTTAAAGCGATGCCCTCTTGCGCATAAGCAATAATGCCACTTTGGGCTAATTGGGTTAATGTCGCTTTAAGTTGCTCTTGACTGTCGGTATCCGCACCATGAGCTTCAGAGGCAGTTGCTGCATTTTGCAGTGCTTTAGCAATTGATAATGCATTTTCAAGCTGGGTAATGGCACCTTGCATATCAAGCTGTTTACCCTGTGCCTTAGGCTCGGTCTGACTGGTCAGGTATAAACCTTTATTGGCAGCAATTGCCCCCCACTCATCGGTGCGCAGTTCAAATCCCTCACCACGCTGCTCTTTGTTTTGGTCAACTAAATGCCCGATGTTAAGCTGGGTTTTACCGTATTCGGTCGCTAACTTAATGTGCTCTTGTCCGCGCTTATCATCCATCCGCAGTTTGTTGTTAGCAGGAGTACGAATTACATTTCGATGTTTGTTTATGGTAGTCACATGGTCAGGGTGGCCACTGTCATGCATCGCATGCGCGATATAAGGTCGGTCCGGATTACCGTTAGTAAACGCTACCGCAACTTCTGTGCCGTCAATCAGTGGAAAGTGAAAACCATAGGTACTGCCTGCATACGGTTTAGCCAGTCTTAACCATAAACTCTCTTCACCGTTTCGCCACTCTTTTAAATCAAAGTTAAATTTAACCCGATAGCGCCCTTGTGTATCAATATAACCATAGGTGTCATTATTCGGACTGGTTACCCGTGCCGGTAAAGTGCCGTCAATAGTCGGAAAAGGAATCGGCTCCGGGCGGTAAGGTTTTAATGGCTGGTAAGGTATGGCGGTAAAACTCAGTTCATAAGCCTCACTGCGGTTTCCTTGTCCTTGCACCGTTAATATCATTACCCCCTCATCTATTCCGGCAATCGTACCGCCTTTGATGCGGATATGTTGACCCGGGGCTAAATTGGCCTGATTACTTTTACCCCGAATAACAATCTGACGGCTAATGGCATGTTCATGACGAATGCGGGCATACCATTCACCACTTTCAACACCATTACTTGTGTTAGCTTGATTACGGTCAATATCACTGCTGTTGTTATTGCTATTACTACTGTTAGTGTTAACGCTATTATTTTCGTTGTCATTACTATTGCCGTTACTGCCTTGACTGCCGTCGGTATCGATATCACCACTGTTTTCATCATTATTACTGTTATGATTATTTATATCATTGTTATTGGTATTACTACCATTACCATTGCTATTTAACCCTTTATAGTGCTCATCATAACGGTAATCAGTACCGTAAGTGGTGTTATCTTTCTGTTGGCTGTTAACCTCACCCAGTAAATTCGCCTCTGCATCGCGGTAGTTATAATCCTGTACTTGTACCGAAGATTCCACCATCTGACTGTGTAAGGTTATATCCCAGACACTTTCAACGCTGTTATCCAGTGTGCCGCTCGGTTGTTTGTACACAATATCAGCCACCTGCTGATAACCTTGCTCATAATCACTGATGACCAACACATCACAGTTGTGTTCACCATGCGTTTCAAATCGGAAATAGACCCCCACATCAGCAAGCAGTCTTTGAATAAACTCAAGGTCACTCTCCTGCCACTGGGTGATAAATTCACGCTCCGGATATTGCTCTTTAAGTGCTAAACGATAATCAATCCCTGTATAACCATGACCACGTAAGACCTCTTCAACCACACTGATAACGCTTTGATTTTGAAAAATGGCACAATTATGACTTAATGCCAGTTTGGCTAATTGCGAGGATAAGACAACCTGATAACGAGCTTCATCGTTACTGACTGATAATTGACTGAACTGGGTAATCACACCATAAAGAGTGCGTGAGCCACCCTGAGATAATAGTGAGTTTAACGGATTAAGCGGATTAAATTGGGTTAAAGAATTGAGTGAATCGAGTGGATTGGATTGTTTAAGTTTATCTAACTGCTTTAATGGATTAGTCTGTTTTAATGAATCTAAAGGATTAGCCGAAGTTAAGGAATTAAGTGCATTAAGTCCTTGAGTTGCAAAGTCGCTTAAACTGCCAGAATTAGCAGGGTTAAAACTCAAACGGGCATTTTGGTTAAGAAATGACTCAACAGAAAGTTGTTTATCCGAGCTGGTGAAAGTAATCGTATAATGCCAAGGCTGGTTAAGTTGCTCATTACCCTCGACTTGTAAAATTGAAACCTCAGCAGACAAACCATCAATATTTAACGTGTAACGATTATGACCTGCTCCATTAACCAAACCTTGTTTTAAACCCCGACTTAAACCATTACCCAATTGATTCACCAAATTGGTTAATCCTTTATCCATGCTATCCTCAATATATTTCATGTGCGCTGCAAATAAAACTTTGTTTTATTAAACTATTTATTATTAATATTTATTTAATATTATTTTTTACTAAAAAATTGATTATTTTAATGATTTACCATTATTAGTTAAATATTTTTATGAAGTTACGTTAAAAAATAATCTAAAGAGCGTATAAAATACGCTTTTTTACGTTTTTTGCAATCTTTTTAACATATCTTTGAATTTAATTACTTGCATAACTTACTGATATTATTAATAAATAAAATATCACTAAAAATTTGTTGCTTAAATATGATCAAAAAAGGATTAACAAACAGAATTTGGATATTGCGGATTTTTTATTAAGTATTTTGCACAGAATTTTTATTAAAATTTATATCTAAAAAAATCATTTTTTCTAAAACATAACCATGACCTGAAAATTATTAATAAAAATAATGGACTTCACAATTACCTAAAAATATGCTTTTTAAAATTTATCTATAAGGCTATGAATAAGATTTTAGTGTGATTAAATAATTGAGTTGAGGTTATTTTAAATAATCTAATTATATTATTATGTTATAATTTACTATGTAAAAAATATTTAGGAGTCTATACCATTTGATCTTTTTAATTGAGTTAAACTTTCTGTTTCTGATATTAATAAAAATCATGAATGATTGAAAACATGCAGATTTTTAAACTTTTCATGTGTTGTGTTATTCATCAATCCATATCAAATATTTGAGTGTAAAACGATTTTTTAATAAACTCTATTATTAATTTGAAATTTTTCACAAAATTAAACTGCCGTTTAAAATAACCATTTTTTTAAATAAATTAGACTTAAATCAAAATACATACCCGATCTAAAACTTTTCAACAATAGTCCAAAAAACTAATGTTAATGATAAAAGATCAGGTATTTTTAGTTTATTTAAAAATGTCTAGCTATTGAGATAATACATATTTTTTAAAGAAACATTTTAAGTTTCATTTATACCCAACATCTTACTCATCTTCAGATTCCTCTGGTTGGAGATCGGTTGGGGTTACATTGTCGAAACGTGATTGCCATTCTTTAGAAGTTTGGCTATCTTGAATTTTACCGTTATTTGATGTAAAACCAAATGAAGCAATCATTGGAGCTCGCGCTTGTTTTAGTAAAGCATTAGCATTAACATAATTTTGTGGATAAGGGTTTTTACCTATTTCACAAAGTTCTGGTACTTCACCTGCCTGAACAACTACTCCCCCATCGTAGGGATGAAAAATAACCTCTTCATCACTATTTTTCTGTTTAACTTCATCAAGACTACCTAATTTTTTAGTAAAAAGTTCTTCACTAAGAATAGTTAACCAGTTAATGCTTTTAAATCCATCTCTAAAATGTATATCTTCTTCATCGGTTGAAATATCTAAACCTAAATATTTACGAGCTAATTCACCTTCTAAATATTGATAATCATAATATTTATAACGTTGTCTTATACCTAAACCGAAAAAACCATGTAAAGGTTTTAAAATTTGGCTTACTTGTCGGATGAATTCTACCATTTTATCCACACCAAAATATTTTAATTCATAAATTGGTAAATAAAGTTGTAGATAACTCACTGTGTTATATTCTTTTTCAAGAGATTCAGATCTTGATAAAACTTTTATTAAATAATCAGGAATTAGATATAGTTTATCTACATTACTCCAATAAAAACTTAGAGTATCTAGACAAAACCCATTATTGAGTATTATTTTTTGAGCTAAACTGATGTTTTGATAGCGATATAGTGTATTGGGATCCCCATTCCCAAAGCCATGAGTAAGGTGATCTCCCCAATTTTTATCGTATAATGCTAGAACTTGGTTAATTGCTTGACGTTTCTCAGATTTATAAGATTTGTCCAAGTAAAAGCATCCAACTAAGCCAATTTTTAAAGCACTTTCGGTGTGATCAAAATCCAAATAATGACCGAAACCAAATTTATCATAGTTTAGTTTATATTCATCTAAGAGTTTCTGCAATTTATCGTTCATTAGTTTATCCTATTTTTTTATCTGACATTGCATTAGTCAATACCTTATTGTATTAAATATGAAACGTTTTATTTATGTTAAGGAGTTGATAATTAATAGATAAAATATTAGCTATGGTGATAAAAAAAATGGTGTTATACCAATATTGCTTTAATTGTTCATTATGAACAAAATTCAAAAATGAAATGATTAAACTCATCTCATCAATAGTTAAAGTATAACGATTATGATTAAAATTTATATAAAACTGATTAATGAATTCGAATGATTCATTTTTCATACATTTCTCCTTTTATCATCCTTACATATTGTAATGATTATTATTTATAAATTTTTTTAATATTGATTTTTTTAGAATTTTTATTTGGTATTATGATTATCATTTTAACTAAAGTAATCCTATTTATATTTATTCACTTAACAACTTACAAAAGTTTACAAAAAATAACCAAATATAGTGTATAAACTACCTGTTTTATAATAATTTGCAACTATTTTTATCTGTTTATTTTACTTTTTTAAATTGTTTTCAATATTTTGAGTGAAATTTATACAGCAACAAAGCAGATAAAATTCAATAAGTCCTATTATCAGCTTATGAATAACACTTACATTTCTTTAGGATGGATGACAAAGTCTAATTTTAAATAAATAATATAGAATCATAAAAAGAGTTATGAAAAAATGGGATATTAATAATCTTAGTAAAAGAAGATATAAGACGTAGATTTAACTACATATTGGTTAATGTTTTATTAAGTAACTATTTTTTAACATATTAAGGAAAATAATTTTTCATTATCTTCCCTAATAATTATAAAGAATTATAAAAATTCATATCACTCATTTTATTTGTTAACTAAATTAAGATGATTTTGAACTTCTTCTGTTGCTTTTTTAAGATCTTCTTGAAATTTAGGAATAGTGAGTAAGCGAGAATATTCAACAGCGCCTACTAACCGCCCTGCATCGACATCACTTTGCCAATGAGCACCACAGATCATACGACTCTGACCAAATTCATATCCACGTTTTATAATTGCTTCAGCGTGTGACGGAGCTATTTGAGCGAGAACTAATGCTAAAGTCCACCCGTAAGAAGTATGACCTGACGGAAATGATCCGTTTTGACGTAAACGTTCTTCTTCATCTTCAGGTTGGCATGTGTGATTACCAAAGTAGACAAATGGACGTCCTCTTTTATATGCTTCTTTCGCTGTTTTAGTCGCATTATCAGCTGAATCTACCAGAAGATCACCTAGCATTTTATATAAAGTTGGAGTTGTTTCAGGTGAAATTGTGATTCCTAAAGGGACAGAAAAAATTTTAGCGACGTTTGGAGTATGCAAGTCAGCATCGATCGTTGCCTGTTTCCAACGTTCTGTTCCTTTGAGGTTATACCCATGAAGATAAGCAATTTTGTCTGCTTCAAATTCAGGAGTACCTTCTTTTGGATACATCGGCAAATATGCTTTACTACTCACAGCTTGCTCAGCAGTATGATAAGTAATCCCTATTTCATGACCCAAAAAATCCTCGGTTGAGCCTTTTTGAAAAGCGAATGATGATGAAAAAAATAGAGAACAATAGAGTGTAGTAATCAATATTGTTAATTTTTTAACGCTTACATTTTTTTTCATTATTTACTCCTATTACCTAATTTATGATTAAACAACAATGAATTAACTATGGAGAGCTTGAAATTATAAAAAAGCGATTAATTAATGGAGCGCCAAAGCTCTAAATTTTTTAAAATATAAAACATATGTATTATAGGTTATACGATATTTTCACTATCTACAATAACATTAGGTTATTTATATTTATATAAAAAATTTTTTAGTGATTTTTATCTTCCACAATTAAAAGTTAACCTAACCTCCTACGAGTAATGTATTAGAATCGATACTGAAATCTTTTTAAATATTGATGCGGTATTTAAATCCAAAGCGGAATACAAAAGCTACAAGTTATTATTTTAAATTCTGGTGCTATTGGTGTTTTACTATTTATTTTTTTAGATCTAATTTTAATACCAACTGGTTTATATCATTTTTCCTGTGGTTCAATTTACTTTGGCCCTATTGTTACTGATGGCGGGATTGTGAATTATTGGATTTCACTCATTTCAGAATTTGCAGATAGCACTATATCGTTAACAGAACTTTTCCCTCAAAGATGATTTATGCTCATTGGAATGAGAAAAGTATTTGGTTTCATTGGCATCTCAATGGCGATTTATTCCACCGAAAAAAACTCAAAATAAAATAATGATAAAATTTGACAAAAAGCGATAACTTTTCTTGACGGTTTAGGAGAAAAAGACAATATTTCACATTTAACTAATTGCGCAATGCAGCTTCGTGTTCAAATAACAATCAAGAATTAGTGTATGACATCGAATATTTTCAAAGTAATAGCACAATAAATATTGTAAACAAAGGCAAATCTATACAAATTATTGTAGGATTAACGATTACTCTTGTCAGAGAAGAGATGAATGCATTAATGAAATAAAAACCAATTTAGTAAGAAGGCAATACAGATACCATGCTATTTATATTACCTTTTTTTACTAAATTATTTAACAAAAAATATTTAAGTAACAGTTTATTGAATAATAAACCTGATTTCTTACCTCTTAATGATTAACTTATATTCAATTATTTCTTCTATAACTGCAAATTATTTTAATTGATATCGATTATATCACACAAATGATCCAACCATTTTTTAATGTCAATTTTTTCGCCATTTTCAAATTCTATTTTAGATTTAATATTCTCAATTGGTGCTAAAATTCTTTTCTGTTTAGATACCCTTTTCATTAAGATTGCTTTATCATTGTTATGAAAAATATAGTATTTTTCAATTTCAAATAGTTCTTTATTGTTATTTATGGGCAAGAATACTTTTGTCGGAGGATCAAAGGTAAAAATATACTTTTCATTGAGAGATAATTGTTTTCGAACATGATCAGCAAATTTAAATATTATATTTAATTCTAACTTTAAAACCTCATTACATAAAGATTTGAAACTATAATGTGTTGCATTAATGGTAATTTGGATCGTCGATGTAAGTTCATTAAAGGCAATTTGTTCAATTTTATGACCATTTGCAACAGACAGATAAAAGTTACCATCCTCTTTTAGACTTAATTGTTTTATATAACCACTAAAATTTTTGCTATTACCTGGTAAATTGAAATTCGCAAATATTGCATCACTTTCCCAAATAAGAGCAACACCTTGATTCATCCTATAATTCAAATACTCATAACTTTTCTCATTATTTTGAACCGTTTTTATTACTTTAGGTTTGACCATTTTTTTAAGTAACCATTTATCATGAAACAGCCGTAAGAAAATGAAACCAAACAAACAGAAAAAGATGATTATCAATGAGATGAGTTTCAAATAAGAAACAAATTCAGGCATAAAAGCTTTGTTAAAATACCCCATCAAACTCGTGATAATGAAAACCAATATAGAAACTACAAAAAACAACTTTATTGTTATAATTATTTTCATCAATTCCTTTCCTAGAAAAATCCAACTTTTATTAATCCATATACTAATTACATATTAAATAAATACCCAATTACTAAGCATTAGTTAATTTTTAACTGGATGAATAGTTATTTAAATTAGTAATATAAATCCATTTTAATACAAAACAGCATAAGGTTGCTAGATTATAAAGGCAGATCTTCCATAATATGCTTGGGAATTAGGTTCTCGGTTTGTTGTAAAACCATTATTGATAAATAAATTACTGATTAAGGGTAATGAAATAATTTTTTCATATTTTAATTATACTATTTTGGCAACCGATAAATTGGCATTGTCTAAACATTCACATTACTATATTTAAGATAATTAAATAAGTTATTGTGTTAATTCTAATAATGTATCAAGTAAAACATCCGCTCCTGCTTTACACCATAATGTTGTTATTGATTCCGCTTCATTATGACTTATCCCTTTAATACAAGGAATAAATATCATTGAAGTCGGGACGACTGTACTTAAATGACATGCGTCATGACCTGCTCCTGAAATCATCTCAATGGCAGAATAATTATTTTTTACCGTTGCATTTTTTACAGCGTTTATACAGGCGGGATCGAAATGTATGGCTGGCATACTCAGTATTTTTTTGATTTCAAGTTTTAAATTTAATTTTTTTGTTATTTCAGATAATAAAGCGTACATTTGTGTTTCAAAACTTTCCAACAAATCTGAATCATAATGTCGTAAATCAATAGTAAAAAAGCAATGTCCAGCAACAACATTACGAGAATTAGGACTAACCGTTATCATACCAACTGTTAAGCGAATATCTTTACTGTCTGGATTCAAAGCTAATTGATTCAAAGCGGTTACGCATTCAGACAAGCCGACAACTGCATCTTGGCGCATATTTACTGGTGTAGTTCCTGCATGAGCAGCCAAACCACTTAAATTTACTTCGTACCAACGTTGGGCAAATGCACCTTTAACAATACCAATAGTTTTATTTTCGAGTTCCAATATAGGCCCCTGCTCAATATGAGCCTCGATAATAGCTTTAATCGAATAATTTTCTGTATTATCACTTCCCAAATAGCCTATTTTTTCTAAAGCTTGTTTTACTGTAATTCCTTGTTGATCTTTAATTGCATAAGCATATTCAAGTTTTAGTTTTCCCGTAAAAACAGCAGAACCCATCATGGCAGGTGCAAAACGTGAACCCTCTTCATTCGTCCACATGACTAGTTCTATGGGATGATTGGTCTTAATATTAAAATCATTCAATGTTAATAGCACTTCCAAACCAGCTAATACACCATAAATGCCGTCATAACGCCCCCCTTTTGGTTGACTATCACCATGAGAGCCTGTCATAACAACGGGTAAGTCCTTTAGACCATCTCTGCGTATGAAGATGTTTCCGATTGCATCAATGCGTACTTTGAAGCCAGCAGATTGACTAATTTGAATTAATAAATCACGTGCTTGTTTATCTAACATTGTTAATGTTAAACGACTCACTCCACCATTATCCGTTCTACCGATTTGTGCAAAATCATCTAATAATTTTTCAAGACGTTTTATATTAATTTGGGGCTGTATATTATTCATCATTTTTAACTCGCAGACAGTAACGAAAATCACAAATACCATCGCCCATCATAATTGTATGAGGACGGTCTAAATTAACTTGTGGTGCATAACCTTCTATGAATTTACTATCACGGTTACACGATAATAGAAAACCGATTTCAGCTAATCCCATTTCTTTATACATTTCGGCATATTTACAGCGATGTACATTATAATCATACTTTTCATGGCTACTCTCAACAACAGTGATTGTTAATGCATCATCTTGTTCCCAAAGATGTTGTAATGCTACAAAACTTTCAACACTAGTGCCATTGGGTTCTTTAGCAGCAAACTCCTTTCCTGCGTCAATAGCTGCTTTTGCAACAGCTTCTTCAATAACAGCTTTAGCTGCCTCTTTACCGTAATTTCTTATTAATATTTCATAGATCGGCTTGATTATTTCGGCTTCGATTTTACGACGATGTAAAATACCAATTTCGGGAAATTCCTGCATCACTTATACCTCATTTGATCCTATTCATGTTTATCAAATTAATGTTCATTCTGATTTAAAAATTGTTGTAAACGTTTATCATCACTATTTTTTAAAACATCAGGATTATCATCATGGATTATCTGACCTTTTTCCATAAAGATAATACGATTAGACACTTTGAATGCAAAAGACATTTCATGGGTGACAATTAACATAGTCATGCCTTCCGTTGCTAATTGTGAAATTACTAGCAAGACTTCATTAACCAGTTCAGGATCCAGAGCTGAAGTAGGCTCATCAAATAACATAATACTTGGTTCCATAACAAGTGCGCGAGCAATTGCAACTCTTTGCTGTTGTCCTCCCGATAATTGATGCGGGTATTTATTGGCATGTTCAAGCATTCCAACTTTATCTAATAAAGCCAATGCCAATTGTTTGCTGTTTTCGAGATCCTTATCATGATATTGAGGTGCTAAAAGTAAATTTTCTAAGACCGTTTTATGGGGAAATAAGTTATAATTTTGAAAGACCATACCCAAGTGGACAATACGATTGTAAAATTGTTTATCATGTAATTTTCGTCCCTCAATAAAAGGAATGCCTTCAAATAGAATGGTTCCTTCATCTAAATTCGATAACCCGTTTATGGTTCTTATAAGGGTTGTTTTGCCTGAGCCTGATGGTCCAATTATTGAAATAACATCTCCCCAATTCACATTTAAATTTATATTGCTTAATACGTTAGTATGTTCATAACTTTTATTTAAATGCTTCAACTCCAATACATACTTACTCGTTTTATTTGTTGATAAAGAATCACTCTCTTTTTTGGAAACGGAATCAAGGGTAATAAATTGGATTTTTTCGTTGTTAGCCCTTTTAGTGACATCTAAATAAACCTCAAAGCGTTTAATTAACCAAGTCACGATTGTCACGATTGCAACGTAGTAAATAGCTACGATCGTTAATGTTTCAATTACCAGAAAATTACGAGTATAAAGCTGTTGGCCAACTAATAGAATTTCTGTTAATGAAATGACAGACACTAATGATGTTAATTTTATAATGGTGACTAATTGATTAGTCAGTGGTGGGAGTGCAACTCTCAATGCTTGGGGAAATACAATTTTAATTTGAATCGCCCAGTATCTTAATCCTAAAGCTCTTCCAGCATCTATTTGGTCGTTTGAGACAGCTTGTAACGCACCTCGATGAATTTCAGCCATATAAGCACTTTCACTCAGAACTAAAGCGATAAGCCCAGCCCAAAAAGGATTAGATAAAATGATACTACTTGCTTCCCAAAATCTTGGTAAACTATAAATATAAATTAGTAAAACGAGTAATGGCAAACTTCTAAATAACCAGATATACAATGATGTAACTTTGATTAAAATAAACTGTTTTGAACGATTACCTAATGCCAATAGTAAACCAAAAAGTAGCGCACTTATCCACGCCAAACAACTTAAAGAGATAACTGTAAAACTCGCTTTTATAAAATTTGGATTGATTAATTCGTTAAAGAAGTAATTCCAATTAAAGCCTTTTTGTTCAATCTTATTGTTGTTTTTTAGATTGCCATCTCGACCAGTTGCGATATAGTCTAAATTGTCATTCAATAAAGTTTGATTAGGGTAAGCTAGATTATATTTTGTAAGCAAAGCATCATACTCTCCAGACTGTTTTACCATTTTAATAAGATCGACCAGATTTTGTTTAAATACCAGATCATTTTTACGAACGGCTAAACCGATCAAAACCGGATTAAGCATGTTCTTATTGGTAATTTTCAATGTATTGTTTAGCTGATTTATAACCATATTGGCTACAGCTGCATCTTCATATTGAACATCGACACCATGTGAAAGCAGCGCTTGTGAGGCCTCGGGGGCGCTTGGATACTCTTTCACAACAATTGGGTTCAACTTGTTAGGTTTGCAATATGTCTGGCTAACCTGATTTATGGTTTCAATCCACGCAGCCCCTTTCATTGAAGATACCCTTTTACCACATAAATCTTTTAAAGTTTGCGGGTTAAAATTATCATCTTGTCGAACAAGCAAAACGCCACCTGTTTGTAAGTACGGAATAAAATCAACCTGTTTAGCACGCGTCGCATTTACATATAATGCACTTGCAACAACATCATAATGACCTGATTCAAGCCCAATAATGATATTTTCAATTCGGGTATCATTAAAATTAGCTATTTTATGGGATTTTTCTGCCAACAATCGCATAAAATCAGGATCAAAACCTTCAGCTTGATTGTTTTCTAAATACGCAAAAGGTGCATAAGTCAAATCAATACCAACGTTTAATACATCAGATTTTTCGTCGATGTTCGCTATAGCTAAAGGACTTATTAAGATAAAAATATAGCCAACAATAATCCTTAGAATTTTTTCATTAGATGATAGGAAAGAGAACATAACTTTTCCATCCTTGTCTGATTTCAATACAAAAATAGATTACATTGATGTTATTTGGATGAGTTTGATTATAATTAGATAGAAATATTTAAATAATAATAAATAGTTATATTGTTATATCATTTAAGTATATAGACTAAATAAGTAATCATCTTTCGGTAATTTGAGTGATGACGGAGAGGATCATGTAAACATTTATTATTAATCAAATTGATTAAATCCTTAATAATTTTGGTTAGAATATAAAAGACAAAAAGACTTTTATCCTTGCATGTGGTTTTCAATTGTTTTAATAGTTTATTTAGTCAATGGGATCCTTTAAATATTTGCGTATATCAAATCAAAAAAATTTTTTATTTTATTTCAAATAATATATCCCATTTTTTTGCTTATAAAGATATTATTAATGGATAACAAAAATTGATTTAAAAATCATTAGTAGAGATTTTGTCGCAAATATCTTTAATATGGTACGACGATGACATTGTCTTTTTATCTTTAAATGTGAATCGGTTAACCCACTCAATATCCTTTTCTTTAAAAAATGAAACCAACTCCTCATTTTGACAAAGTTCTTCATCAAACAATAATTCCGAAAATGAATCTACATCTTTTTGACTAAATTTAACGCTTTTAGCTTTATAACGATAATCGTAAATTATTGATCGACCTTTTGAACTTATATTTGTCAATGATATTTTATCATCAACTTTTATTGGAAAATTGCCATAGGTTTTATTTAAATCCTTTTTTACCGATGAAGCTAATTCTCTTGCTAGTTTGCTTTCATAATCTGCAAAACCAGAAGATGTAAATAAAAGACATGCTGCTAGTGATAAAGTCGCTGTAATAATTTTTTTCATGATTCTATCCTTGAATAAATCTCTATTTTATTTTTTAAATACACAATTTTTTAATAGTATCAATTCATTTTCTGTTATTGCGTTTTCTTTCTTTAATTTTAAAATACGCCCTATTTCCGCAAACATATCACAAGATAAAATAACTTTTTTATTGATTGTAGTCCATTTATACTTAGTTCACCCTAGTCTGTTAATAACTAAGAAGCGTTTACTTCAGTTTCAATAGTACATCTCAAAACAATATCTGAAAGTAAAGTATTGTATTTTAATTACAATAACACTTGTAGTTGTATCTCAGTTCTTACATAACCTTTTTAAGGTAGTTAACTTGAAAACCTTTAAATTCTAGAAATAACAGATTCGCAATCATCAAAATGGAGCATATTTTCCCTTATTGTAAAAAGGTCTACTCAACCTATTAAAATATTGAAACTGTATTATATATCATTAAAAACATATCTAATTGCTTTAAATAAAACCAAATAAACACTAATTAAGGAAATAATTCATACTAAACAAAATTTATCAATAAGTTTTGGTAACGCTTATATGATTATTGACAAATACACAAAACATTCAGTTATGAAAGTTAAAACAATCAAAGATCATGTTTTAAAGGGTTATGAGCCGATTCGTAAAAGAACATCGAATTAGGAATAAAACTTCAAGACGACAAAATACATAAGGAAAAATAACCGTAATAACATTCTGAATTAATTTAGAATTATATTAAAATTCTGGTTAATTTAATTTGTAGCTAAAGGGTATAATAATCAATGAAATGTCCACACTAAAATCAAAAACCACAATTCACATTAGTAAAAGAATCAGTAGGATAACAGCCAAACAATATCTGTAATATACTAATATTGACTGTAGTTACTCATTTGTTACATTGTAATCAGTTGTGACAACATTAAAGCCGAGCGCTATACCAAACTATACGATTATTAATATTCCCCTATCACAAAAAATATGCAGCATCATAACAAGGCTATGCTCCGCCATCGTTGGTATTGGTATTGGTATTGGAATTGGTATTCATTATCATTTTATACAAAAGCTCATGCAATAAACACAAACCAATTTTGACATCTTTTTCTGACAAATCAGAGTCAATCATCAATCTGCTAACAAACTCTGCGCGCTCTAATTTAATATAGTTTTTGGTTATTTCATCCATACTCGCACCCTAATACTGTTTTTTTATACAGTATATTAGGTACGGTGAGTATTTTCAAGAAAATTTTCTAATTTGTCTATTACAAATATATGTTTCAATTAAATATATACCTAACCATGTTATTTCTTTTAATAAAAAATAGATAAAAACGGATAATAAATATCGATAAATGGAAAACAATCGCTATTTTATCGCCTATGGTGAAATATTGTACAATATAAAACTAGATAATATGCTGGGTAAATTATTGACTTTATTGGTGCCAGTGGTCGGACTCGAACCGACACGCTTTTAAGGGCGGCGGATTTTGAATCCGCTGCGTCTACCAATTTCGCCACACTGGCATTAGAAGTGTAAATAAGTAAACGTGGGCATTATACTAAGCTTTGTGATATCTGCAACAATTATTATCATAAAGCGCTTTGTTTGCCTAAAAATCCAGCTAATGTCAGCGTTTATATCCTTTAGGTTTAATATTATAGATATGTTTCTATAACTGATAGCTACATAGCAATATTAATATTTTGAATAACAGATTTTATATATTTAATTACACCATACGAATTATCTTCATTAGGATTCTATAATTCTATCAAAAATTGCTATAAGTTGATAATAATGTGACGGAGTTCAAAAAATCCAATCTTAATTCCCTAAAAAAGATTATCAGCGGTATATGATTGCTCAATCTGTTAATCAAAAAGGAGAATTATCCTATGAAATACAACCTTTGTAGTTTTTTAAAAAATATCTTTTTAGTATGCGTCTTATCTGTTTTATATGTTACTAACTGTTTTTCATCACAGGGTATTGTTGATTCTAGTAAAACAATAAAAAGTCAAATTTTAGGTAACGATGTCCACTACACGGTATATTTGCCTCCAGATTATAATAGTTCTAATAGAACATACCCTATTTTTTATTATTTACATGGCGGTGCGGATGGTATTCATACCGATCCCTATACTCAGGGTAATTTACAAGCTCATTTGGATAATTTAATCAATTCTGGAAAGATAACGCCCATGATTGTTGTCACACCTGATGCTACTAGAAATGGGTCTTTTGAAAATAATACCTATTATATGAATGATGCGGATGGCCAGTATCTTTATGAGGATATGTTTATCAAGGAATTCATGCCACAAATAGAAAAAAACTACAGAGTAAATAATTTACCCAAATTTAGGGCTATCGGAGGGCTTTCAATGGGCGGATTTGGCGCTCTTTATTATAGTTTACAATATCCCGGTCTTTTTAAGGCAACGGTAGCCTTAAGCGGGGCGTTTAGAACCAAAGAAGATATAATTTCAATGGATATGAATGTATACAATCGACGCTATGGCAAAGCATTCGGTTTAAACCTTGTAGGAGAAAGCAGAGTAAATAATAAGTTTTATGATAAATATGATATTTTAAATACTACATCGAATAAATTGGAGTCTGAAGGCTATTTTTATCTTGATTGCGGTTCTAAGGATGATTTTCTTATTGGCAATACACTATTAAGTATGAATTTCAAGAAAAACAATATTAACTATACCTTTATTGCTCGCAATGGTGGTCATGATTGGTCATATTGGACTTCTGGATTTGATGATATGCTGATCTTTGTTAGTCAAAGGCTGCAAGATTTTAGATTTATTGATTAAGATTTGTTTTAATTTCAATTAAATTTTTAGTTTATATGAGTTTATTAAATAAGCAGACAACTCTGCTTATTTAGCTAATATTCTTAGATTTAATCAATAAACATTTTCTAGAGTAAAAATAAATACTTTTTACCACTTTCGTTTCCAAGCAGGTAATTTTTTTAGTATTACATATGCAGTATGTTTAGCTATTGAATAATCGATATGATGATTATTGGCATAACGCAGAGCAACTTCTTGCCATTTCTCATCAAACGTTTTCATTGTGCCATCATTATGAGCGCAATGCTTACAGTAATTTTTAGACATGTCATGCAAAGGATAATCACCAAGTGAAGTCATTGGCATGCCACATGCAATACACATTTTCATAGCTGAGATCTCGATTTAATTAACAATGATGACTCATTATTTGCAATAATTGCTGGTTTGAAAAATGCTACTCCGAGTTGTTATAGATTACAAGTTATCCCGTTGAAAAATAGATAACAAGGTCAGGATTTAAAAATTGAGTTCATTTTGCAAGGTTGTATCTTGGATCTTTTGTTGTTGCTGTTGCAATAATAGATAACGCCGTCTTAGCGCCCTTTGTTTACATAAGCGAAGCACTTCTTGCTTTTGAGTATCGGAAAAACTTAACCAATTAAATCGTTCTGTCCTAGAACGAAAGCATTTAATACAATAACCTTGTTTATCGGTTTCACAAACTCGTTTACAAGGAGAGGGTATTTCAAAAAATTCAAGTTGATCCAAACAGTTCAATTCCCTTGTTACATATCAAAAATTTACTAATGACTTTTCAAACCTAATCCTTTGCTTAACACTTTAAAACAGTCATCACAATCATGAGTTGCCGCATTAAGTAAAGTTTGTGTCGGCGCATGGATTAATTTATTGGTTAATCGATGAGAAAACTCAGCAAAGACTTCATCAACATTCGCTCCTTGCTTGATAGCATTTAACGCTTTGATCTCTAATTCACGTTTAATACTTTGTGCATTACTGCGATACTGTTTAATATAGTCAACTGCGTAACGAGCTTTAAGCCAGTCGATAAATTGCTCAGCTTGTTCCTGAATAATATATTGTGCTTTTTGAGCTGCCATGGCGCGCTGTTCTAAATTATTTTCAACCGTTTTTTGAAGATCATCAATCGTATATAAATGTACATTATCAAGTTCGTTAATTTCTTGTTCTACATCACGGGGAACCGCTAAATCAATAAATAACATCTGCTGATGATTTCTTGCCTGCAAGGTGCGTTCGACCATCCCTTTTCCAATAATAGGTAATGGGCTTGCAGTAGAACTGATAACGATATCGACCTCTTTAAGGCGATGAGCTATATCAGGTAAAGAAATAATTTCAGCATCAATAAGGGAAGCTAATTTTAATGCTTTATCACGTGTACGATTAGCAACAAGAACATGATTAAACCCATGAGGTTTTAAATAACGGGAAATCAGTTCTATTGTCTCCCCTGCTCCTACTAACATGACATTTAATTTGGATGTGTCGGTAAACAACTTACGCGCAACAAGACAAGCAGCATAAGCAACTGAAGCCGTATTAGAGCCAATATCAGTTTGACTGCGCACAAGTTTTGCTACATGGAAAATATTTTGAAAGAGTTTTTCTAATGTCACCGACAAGCACTGATTTTTTTGTGCAATTGCATAGGCAACTTTCACTTGCCCCAAGATCTGCGGTTCACCAATAATCATTGAATCCAAACCACTTGCTACAGCCATCAAATGTTCCACAGCTTGTTGACCTTCATACCAGTAAAGGGAGTTTTTGTATTGCTCAAGATCAACATTGTGAAACTGACCTAACCAATTTTCAACAAATCCTTTTAATCTAATATAATCTGTTTGATGTTCATAATTTAGATATATTTCTGTTCGATTACAGGTTGATAGTATTACACATCCCTCAATTAGAGGATGTTGGTAAAGGCTATACAGTGCTTTATCTACTGTTTCGTTAGGGAAAGCAATTTTTTCTCTTAATGCTAATGGAGCCGTCTTATGATTAACACCTAATATTGTAATTGACATTGCATTGTTTCTTCTTGAATTTTATTTTAATCAATAGCTGTATTATGAAGCGTCCTTGGCATAACATTATACATAAAAAAATATCAAACGTTAATTTACAGTTACTTTTTCTTATTGTTGTATTATCAGTTATAATAAAATAATTCAAACGTTCAACTACAAGAGATAATTCATGTCTAAAATCAAATATGCTTTTATCCTAGTTTTACCTTTTATTATCACGGCTTGCCAGATCACTAAACCTAAAGATATTGCATCAATTGAACAACAATGGAAGACTCATCAACAAACTCTTGAACAGATAAATACCTTTCGTGTTAATGGCAGTATTGCCCAAATAAGTGAAAAAACTCGTAACTACGGGCGATTTTTAATTACCCAACAATCCGTTAACCATTTTGAAGTTAAGTTAACTACTCCCGTCGGAACAAATATATTAACGTTAAAATCGGAGCCTGATTTTGCCGAACTCATTAATAAAAATGGTAACCGTTATAGTGACACCAATATTGAGAACTTAATGAAGAAAGTATCGAATGTTAATATTCCTTTTAACTCTCTCCATAATTGGTTAAAAGGTTATTCTAACAATATTAATGATAAATTAGACAATTCTGGCAGATTAGTATCAACTGAATTTATGCAAAACAATAACAAATGGAACTTAAAAATTCCTAGTTATTCAACTTATACCTATAAAAACCAAAAAATAGATTTACCTGCAATCATAGAGTTAAATCATGATGGTGAAAATATTCGTTTAAAGATCAGTAACTGGATTTTGCAATAACAGGAAGTCATAATGAAACAGTGGTATTCACCAGCAAAATTAAATTTATTTCTCTATATAACTGGGCGTCGTGCTGACAATTATCACAATTTACAAACCTTATTTCAGTTCATTGATTATTGTGACATTGTAACATTTAAAGTACGTCAGGATAACCAGATCCATTTACTGACCGAGTTTGTTAATGTACCTGAAGATAAAAACTTGATGGTTATAGCTGCCAATCGGTTAAAATCTTATACAAATCGTCAAGATTTGGGGGTAGATATCACTATTGATAAAAAAATCCCTATGGGCGGTGGGCTGGGTGGCGCGTCATCAAATGCTGCAACGGTATTAGTCGCGCTTAATCAATTATGGCAACTCAATTTAACAACAGAAACATTAATTGAAATAGGACGGCAAATTGGGGCTGATGTGCCTATCTTTATTTATGGTCATGCAGCTTTTGCCCAAGGCATTGGTGATCAGTTATTAACGGTTGATATTCCACAATATTGGTATTTAGTCACCTACCCTAATATTGAAATCTCCACAGTTAAAGTGTTTAATGATCCTGAACTTACCCGTAATACACCAAGCCGAGATCTTGATGACTTATTAGCTTTACCATTTGATCAGTTTAAAAATGATTGTGAAAATGTCGTTCGAAAACGATATCCAATTGTTGATAAGGTTATTACTTATCTGTCTCAATTTGCCCCAACCAGATTAACTGGAACAGGTGCTTGTATCTTCACTCAATGTAAAACGGAACAAGAAGCGAAACAAATCCAGCAAAAACTCAATAATAATTTTCAAATACCAAGCTTTATTGTTAAATCATTAAACCGATCGCCTTTATATAACTAAAATAGTAAAACTCTTTATAAAACCTTAACCAAAATAATGGTTAAGGTTTATTAATTAAAAATTTGCCATAACAAAAAACTCAATTAACAAGTTCGCTTGGTATGACAAAGAGACGATCATCATAGTATTCAACACAATATAATCCATCATAATTAGCATAACCCTGCTCAGCTAATTTAGATTTTAGCCAATCTTCATCTTTGCCAATCGATTTTAACCCATCTTCATTAGGACTTTCATTTTCTAATACTAGGACGGATATGTCTTTATCACCTTTTTTAACCACAGTTAATTGACCATTCGGCTCCAAAATAGCTTTATCGACGGTATGAATAGTAAAAATATTCTTCATTCTAAGTAGTACAGCAAAGCTGGAAAAATCCAAGTTAACACTGGTAAAGGCATCTAGTTTAATTTTACCCTTTTCCATTAAAATAATCGGATTACCAACAATAAATGCTTTGGCATTTTGACTTCTTTTCTTTAAATAGTTGGAAGTATACATAATGGCTGTCCACATTATTAACACCACCAAAAAATCAAAAACGGTTAACTTTGGATTATAGATGATACCTCCCGCAATTCCACCTAAAATCATATTACCAATAAAATCAATACTCGACATTTGGGATAGTGAGGTCTTACCAGTAATTTTTAAAAATAAGATAATACAGATGAATACAACCAACAACTTTAATGCAATGACTAAAAAATCATAGTAATTCATTTTAGTATTACTCCAAAAAAGATTAATATACATTATTTAGAAGAGAGATAATGACCTAATGGATCTATGGGTAACCAACAAAAATAGAACTAAAACAGATATTATTTAGGATAATAATGGCAGTGTTAACCGCCATATTTAATAGGTTACTAGCGAACTAATTTAATTGAGTTTTTACGCCCCATTTTAACGCTAATTGCTGCTTATTTGAATTAGGAAGCCAACTATTAATTGCATCCAAAAGTTTTTGGTTACCTGATTGAACCATATAAGCTTTATAGCTTTCTGTACCTTTAAATGGGGTGTCAGTTGCTAAACATAAAACATTTGGCTCTTTATATTGATAATAATGACCTTCAATAAGATCCGTTACCATAGTGTCGGCTGTTTTATCACGTAAAGCTTGAATATTATCAAAATTATTTTCTACACGAATCACTTGGGCCTTATGAATATTACCATTGACAAAGCTTTCATTGGTGCCACCAGGATTAACGACCACCTTAACATCAGGTTGATCAATTTTGTCTAGACTTGATAAATTGGATGCGACATGGCATGCAGCTAACGCAACTTTACCATTCGGCACTATTTCATCAGAAAGTAAGAATTTTTCTGCACGATCCTTTGTATAAGTTACACCACCCATAGCAATATCGTAATTATCATCCGCTAAATCTTGTGATAAGGTTGGCCAACTAGTGATATAAAATACCGGTATCACATTTAATTGTTTTGCGAAATCTTCTGCCATATCAATATCAAAACCGACCAATTTTTCTTGGGTATTATAAAAAGCTAATGGTGCATAATCAGCGGGGACACCAACTTTTAAAAATCCTGAATTGATAATTTCATCATAGGTTCTTGCTTGTACAAGACCTGAAAACAATAGTAATGCCATAATAGCAGATACTTTTTTCATTTTTTTATTCCTTTTCATTTCTGAAATTTTGCAATTATTATTAATAAACTAAAATAAAAAATTAGATAAATCATTTATCTGAATTGTTCATTATCCATAAAATTTTACTTTTATTGAACGTGAGTATTAGATTGGATATTCATTCGTTTGGCAATTATTTTGATCAAATATCTGAAATTTTTATCAAATAATTATGTTTGAAAATAGTTGTCAATTTTTCGGTTGCCAAGAAAATGGTTTTTTTAATAAGCTTACAACATAATGAAAATCAATTAATCTAAAAGAAACATTCGATGCTAATTACCGATACTAAACAAACAGAAATTTATTACCGAGCCTTACTTGACCGAAATCAAAATTACGTAGGAATTTTCTATGTAGGTGTTAAAACGACATCTATTTTTTGTATTGCTACATGCCGAGCAAGAAAACCAAAATATGAAAATGTCGAATTTTTCTCAACTTTTAAATCAGCCCTTGATGAGGGATATCGACCTTGCAAAATATGTAAACCCACTGAAAATTCAAATCAAGCACCGGAAGAGATAATTAAAGCCATTGAATTAATGAATAAAGAGCCTAAAACAAAAATAACGGATTATGAATTGAGACTGAATAACTTAAGCCCAGAAATTATTCGTCGATGGTTCAAAAAACATTATGGAATAACGTTTCATGCTTATCAGCGAATGTTTCGAATTAACAATGCTTTTCAGGAAATTAAATCAGGAAAAAATATCATCAATACCGCATTTGATACAGGTTATAATTCTTTAAGTGGTTTTGGTTATACCTATAAAAAAATCATGAAAAAATCACCCTCAACCAATCTACAGCATGACGTTATTTTAATTGATAGATTAACCACCCCGTTAGGCCCAATGTTTATTTGTGCAACTAAGCAAGGTATTTGTTTATTAGAATTTGTTGATAGAAGAATGCTTGAAACCGAATTCAAACAATTACAAACCCAACTTAACATGAAGATTATTTTTGGAGAAAACGAACACATAAAACAAGCCAAAATTGAGATTTCCGAATATTTTCAAGGGATCAGAACTCATTTCACTGTGGCATTACATACACCTGGAACGCCTTTCCAACAAACCGTTTGGGAATGTTTAAAAGAAATTCCCTATGGTGAACTGACAACTTACAAACGGCAAGCACAAAGAATAAATAATCCATTGGCAATTCGAGCAGTAGCCAACGCCAATGGTAATAATCGTGTAGCAATCATCATTCCATGCCATCGAGTAATCGGATCTAGTGGTGAACTTATTGGCTATGGAGGAGGATTAGAAAGGAAAAAATGGTTAATAGAACATGAAAAATCACACTCACAAAATCAAACTGAGTAAAACAGAAAATTGAAAATATTTAACCCAATCACTGGAACGATCTAATGCCTATAACCAATGCCATGAATAGTCTTGATTAAAATAGGTATTGTTGGATTAATTTCTATTTGTTTTCTCAGTTTTGAAATATGTTGGTCAAGCGTCCGACTGCTCGGTAAAAAATCATATCCCCATGCATAATCGAAAAGCATATCACGAGTAACAACCTGATTTTTATGTTGGTATAAACATTCCAATATTTTGATTTCTCTTAATGTCAACTCAATAATTTGGTCATTTCGTTTTGCGTATAATTCAGTAGGATAAATTTTTAAATCACCAAATTCAAAATAATCGCTTTTGGTTAGATTTGAATTTTTCGCTTTCAAATAACGTTTTGCAATGGCTTTAATTCTTGCTCTTAATTCATGAATTCCAAAAGGTTTATTCATATAATCATCTGCACCAAGTTCAAAACCTACTACTCGGTCAATTTCCTCATCTTTTGCAGATAAAAATAGAATAGGAACATCTTCATTCAATTTACGAATTTCACGACAAACGGAATAACCATCCAGCTCTGGCATCATAATATCCAAAATAATAAAATCAGGTTGTTGTTGTTCAAATAGTTTAAGAGCAACTTTACCATTACATGCTTTAATGATTATATATCCTTCTTTTTCTAAAAGATCTGACATGCCGTTAAGAATATGCTTATCGTCCTCAGCAATTAATATTTTCATTTTTTTGTTCCATTAAAATAAGTGAAAATGCAATACCCGGTTTTTTATTTATAACTTTAATTTCACCTTGCAGTTGCTTGGCTAATTGGTTGGCAATAGTTAATCCTATCCCTGTGCCAGAAACACCTTCGGTAATAGATGAACTGACTCGATAAAATGGTTTAAAAATCTGTTTTAACAAATGAGAGGCAACACCTTCACCATAATCACGAACGGTTATTACAACCTGTTTACCCGATCTACACAATGATAAATCAACTTGTTTACCCTTAGACGCATATTTTTCTGCATTACTCAGAAAATTATTAAGAATTTGCATAACACTATCGGCATCAGTATTTACAATACAATCATTTTCAAGATTTATTAAATTAAGTTGTAATGATTTAGCCGCTAGTATAGGTTTAAAAGTAAGATAGACTTGCTTAAGGAGTGCAGTTAAATTAACAGGTTTTATATTTAAGTTATTGGGTTTATTAAAAGTCAAAACATTCTGAATAAGTCGAGTTAATCGTTTACTTTCTGCACTTATTACCTGCAAATAATCTGGAATGGGGGCGGGTTCCTCTTCTAAATATTCGCTTAACATTTCAGAATATAAGGTGATGTTGGTTAAAGGTGTTTTAAATTCGTGAGAAACTTGCCCAACAAAAGTAACTTGCTGTTTTGCCAAGCGCAAAGTACGTGTGTATTCTCGATAACCATAAAAGACAAATCCAAATAAAACGAGAATTAATAGTCCAATCCCCCCTATTCCTAATATATATAAATTCACTAAATTAGGTGAAGAATAATAATAAGTTAAATGCCAATTTTGTAATGGGTATTTTAGCGACTCAGTGATTTCATTCTCGAATGTTTTACCGTTGCTATAAATCTGCTTATCATTATTAATAAGTTTGAAGTTATCCTCCAATGACTGATTATCGAGTAAATTAATGATATCAAATGTAAGTTTAACCGTTGAAAGTTCAAAACCAATAATATCATCCGATACTATGAACCAGTATATAAGATGATCATAATTTTGATACCAACCAGAGTTAGGTTGAAATTGTTCATCATGATCTTTTAGATTTAATAGAAGAGAATGGTCTAAAGCAATTGATTCAACCAAACTATGCCATGAAGAATCCTCGGAGTGACTTAAAAACAAAATATTATTCTTGTTTATTACAAAAATCTTTCTAAAGTCAGTTTCTTTTTCTAATAATTCTTTAGCATTATTGTGATCCGAATCAATCATTGAAATCAAACTATTAAAATAAGATATGCGTTGATTTAACAACGATTCAATCGATAATTTAATATTGTTAATATGACTTTTAGCTAATAAAGTTTCGTTATTTTTGCGCATTAGTACTTCATGCTCTATACTTCGCCAACCTAAAAAGCTAATAAGGGTCATTAATAAAAATAAAGATAAAATCGTTGTTATTTTTTTCATAATTATTTTTTTATTGCACTCTGTTTTAACTGAAATTGTTCTTCAGTCAATGTTTTACTAAAATCTGGTTTTTGAACTGATTCGGCCAAGGTTTTATTTTTTCGAGCTTGATTTTCTATTCTCTCTTTATCTGACATTGACATTGTCGGCGATTGCGCTGAAATGGCTTTGAGTGCTTCACCATTTTCTCGTAATAATTGTTGTGCCTCATCTCGTTTACCTTGATTATAAAGTTCCAATGCTTTTTCATTCTCAAGAGCCACTTTCTGAAGTTCGGTTTCTACAATTACGTCTTGATGTATGGCATCATCCACCATTTTTTTGTCTTTGGTGTATGAAATGCGAACCACTTGAGTTTCATTTTCAGTTTTATTTTCTAATAAATTATCATATTTTAAATCAACTTGAGCTAAAGTTTTCTCTTGCCCTACTTTACCTTTATCTGGAATGACCTCTAACAATACATATTTTTCTTGATTGGAAAACAATTGATTCATTTTTACGGTTATTTCATTACCCTTAATCACCCCATCTCGACCAAGCAAACGCACAGGTTTAACGCCATTTTTCAATTGAATAGTAATCACAACGTCTTGAGCAATAGCTGACATAAGATCATTAAACTCGTGAACAAACACATTTTCGAGATCTGCAGAATTATTTACAAAAACATGATTTCCATCACTATAACTTGCGATTGATGACATTAATAATTCATTATAATCAGAGCCAATTCCCAATGTGGTAATAGCGATATTCTTTTTTGCCGCAATAATAGCCAACTGAGAAAGTTCATCTACTGAACTCGGACCAATATTCGCTTGACCGTCAGATAACAAAATAATACGATTAACTTTATCTTTGGTCAGTTGATTTTCAACTTGTTTAATTCCTTTACTCAAACCAGCAAATAGAGCTGTTCCTCCTTCTGCATAAATATTTTCATTAATAAGTCCAATGATTCTCAGTTTATTATCTACTTTGGTTGCTGGAACAATCACTCTTGCTTCGGAATCATAGGCAACAATAGATAATGTATCATTTTCATTCAACATATTAACCGCCAAAATAGCTGCCTCTCTCGCTTTTTCGATTCGCTGTCCTGACATTGAACCAGATTTATCAATAACAATAGCTAAATTAATCGGAACACGTTTTTTGGAATCAATATTTTGACCAGATAATGAGACTTTTAAGTAATTTGTTTCTGGAGTGCCTTCCAAAATAATTGGTGATGACAATTCTGAACGAACTTGTATTTGTTTATTTATTTGGGCATGACCAAATAAGCTGCAAACTGAAAGTCCTAGCAGGGCAAATATTTTAATAATTTTCATTGAATTCTCCTTCCATATAAAGTTTATTCAATTATTCATCATTTGCAAAATTTATTGTCTAAATAATGTATTTAGTTGTAAAAAGTTGTAAAAATCCAATTAAACGATGCACAAATGGATATCAGTAATCGCATTCAAACTCGCCTATCTCACTATTTTACGGTGTGTTAACTGTTTGTTTATTGCCACTGTAAAGAGCATGGGTATATAATAAAAAATTAGTCGCTCTTAAAGAAAATAGTTAGAGAATATTTGATATGACTCAATTGCAAGAAAAACTTGAACTTATTAAAAATAGCATTATTACTATCCCTGATTATCCAAAACAAGGGATACTGTTTCGAGATATCACCAGTTTACTTGAAGACCCTATCGCTTTTAGAACTTCTGTCGATCTTTTAATTGATCATTATAAAGATAAAAATATTGATAAAGTTGTTGGAACAGAAGCCCGTGGTTTTATTTTTGCAGCACCTTTAGCCTTAGCATTAGGTGTGGGTTTTGTACCGGTAAGAAAACCCAATAAGTTACCCCGTAATGTGTTTAAAGAAGAATATCAACTTGAATATGGTACCGATACATTAGAAATGCATTGCGATGCAATAAAACCTAATGAACGGGTGCTAATCATTGATGATCTACTTGCGACAGGTGGGACCGTTGCCGCAACCGCTAAAATAATTCAAAAAGCGGGAGGAATAGCTGAAGATGCAGCATTTGTTATTAACTTACCAGATTTACAAGGTAAAACTAAGTTAACCAACATGGGGATTAATTGTTATACATTGGTCGATTTTAATGGTGAATAACCTATAAAGCCTTTATAACAGCTAAAAAACAAATTTTAAGGGTAATGTTTATTACCCTTTTTTATAAAAAATAATCAGCCTCTATTTTTCTTTCATTTAAGTTTTATCCACCAATCAGATTTCCCACTTGAATAAAAAAACACAGAAATTGCATAAAAAGTCAAATTAACTCTTGATAAAGTTATTGTTGTGAATTATTATTCAAAAATAAAGCATAATTATTTAATTAAAAAAGGATTTAAAACGAATGAAAAAATTTAATCATATTATTGCAAGAACACCTGCCAAATCACTTATCGATGGTTTAACTTCCGCTAATTTGGGTAAACCCGATTATCAAAAAGCGTTAGATCAACACAATAACTATATTCAAGCTTTGCAACAATGTGATGTTGATATCACTATTTTACCTGCTGATGAACGTTTTCCAGATTCTGTATTTGTTGAAGATCCAGTTTTGTGTACCCCACATTGCGCCATTATTACCAGACCTGGTGCCGAAAGCCGTCGTGGCGAAACTGAAATTATCAGCGAAACTATTGAAAGATTTTACCCCAATAAAGTTGAAAGAATTACCGCGCCTGGCACAGTTGAAGCGGGAGATATAATGATGGTTGGTAATCATTATTATATTGGTTTATCAGCGCGAACCAATCAATCGGGTGCAGATCAAATGATTGCTATATTAGAAAAATATGGATTATCAGGATCTGTGGTTACTTTAGAAAAAGTACTACATTTAAAAACGGGTCTTGCCTATTTAGAACATGACAATTTGTTAGCAGCAGGTGAATTTATTACTAAACCTGAGTTTCAACACCTTAATATTATTGAAATTCCTGAGCATGAAAGTTATGCCGCTAACTGTATTTGGGTGAATGAACGAGTCATTATGCCTGCAGGCTATCCAATTACCAAAGCAAAAATCGAAGCACTTGGTTATCAAGTAATTGAAGTTGATACATCGGAATACCGTAAAATTGACGGTGGTGTAAGTTGTATGTCATTGAGATTTTAATTAAAAAAATGTGTTATCTAAATAATTAAATAAGAAATTAATATGAATACACCAGTAAGAAAAAAGCTTGGTATACTTCCTCTCACTTTAATGGTGGTGGGAAGTATTGTAGGGAGTGGTATTTTTAGCCTACCACAAAATATGGCTGAAGGAGCCGGTGCAGGAGCAATATTAATTGCATGGGTTATCACCTTATTTGGCATGCTAATGCTAACAAGAATCTTTCAGTATTTATCGATCCGTTTTTATAAAATCAATGATGGATTATATGGATATGTACGAGCGGGATTTGGTGATTATATTGGCTTTAATGCAGCATGGGGGTATTGGATCTCTGCATGGATGTCATGCACAAGTTATTTGGTTATCTTGTTTAGTGCTCTTGGCTCGTTTGATTGTTTCAGCTATTTTGGCAATGGTACCACGTTCCCAGCAGTTATCGGCGCCCTTATTTTCTTATGGATTGTCAATTCGTTTGTATTAAAAGGTATCTATCATGCATTTTTATTAAATTGCTTAGTTACTTTAGCTAAAATTGTACCGATTGGATTATTTATTGTCTGCATCATTTTAGCGTTCAAAGTGGATACCTTTAAAACAGACTTTTGGGGAACCCCACAATTAGGCTCTATTGTTGATCAAATAAAAAACACTATGCTTTATACGGTTTGGGTCTATTTAGGCATTGAAAGTGCGACAGTTTATGCATCACGCGCCAAGAGTATCTTAAGCATTAGTCGAGCCACCTTTTTTGGCTTTGCTATTACCAGTTTATTACTCATTTGCGTATCAGTATTATCTTTAGGCATTGTTCCTCAACAGGAATTAGCAGAGATGAAAAACCCTTCAATGGCACTGGTCATTGAACATGTTGTAGGTAGTTGGGGAGCGACTTTTATTAACATCGGACTCATTGTATCCGTGAGTGGCGGACTATTATCATGGCTACTTCTTGCTGCAGAAATGCTGTTTCTAAGTGGACAAGGTGATGATCACACCGTACCGAGCTGTTTTGGAAAACTGAACAAAAAAGGAACCCCTGCCAATGCATTATATTTAACTTCTACTTTGATCAGTATACTCATCATCCTTGCTCACTTTTATCAATCTGGCTATAACACGCTGATTCAATTATCCACGTCCATGGTGCTTATTCCCTATCTGCTATCAGCCCTTTTTGTACTTAAATTGGCGATAAATCGTGGTAAAGCTTACTTAATCTTTTTAGGCTCAACGGGTTCAATTTATGGGGTATGGCTGATTTATGCAGGTGGAGTGTCTTATCTATTACTCTCCATGATTTTATATGGCATTGGATTGGTATTTTATTTATACGCTAGAAAGCAAAGAGCACTACCTGCTTTCAGCTTTCTACACGATAAAATCTATGCTATCACCATAATTATTTTAGCAATTACTGCCATAATCTATTTTTATGTGCTACCTAATTAACTCATAATAGAGAATTATTTTCGGAATAGATAAAAATCATTCAATAATTGTCTGAATGCTGATGAATAACGTCCATCATCATCACGCATACAAAGTTGCTCACTGAGCACTTGACCACTATTAGTTAAAGAAAAAGCCAATAAGGACAATGAAAAGTTTTTATTGGCATTATATTTGACATACAACTCTTGCTGTAAAAAAAGCTGATTTGCCTTACACAGACAAATAAACTGATCAGCCATATGAAAAGGGAGAACCAAACCAAACAGACCATCTGGTTTTAACAAGCGTTTGACTGAGTTTATAAGCTGTTCAAAATTCAAACTTTCAGTATAACGAGCAAGTTGTCGTTGGCTATTGCGACAATCGACGGCTGGTTCAAAATAAGGTGGATTTGTTACAATTAGGTCATAACACACCTCCTGATTAAGACCAAATTTATTAATATCTGCTTGTTGAGCCCTGACCGATGACAAACCTGCGTGCATACTATTTTCTTGACACTGCTTTATAGCATCCGCATTAATATCAATAGCATCAATTTGGCAAGGGTTATGAGCCAAACGCTGAGCCAACATTAATGCTATCACTCCACATCCTGTACCAATATCAAGGATTTTTTGCGGATGATGGTCAATTGGAGCCCAAGCACCAAGTAAACAACTATCCGTTGTTACCTGCATAGGACTTTTATCATGCGCAACAAAAAAACGTTTAAACGTAAAACCGCCTTTTTTTAAAGGTTCTTGATGACTATTTTTCATTTAATAACTTCTTAAATAGAGGTTTATTCGACGCAATCGCATCTGCCCAACGAGTTGGCTCAGGTAAACGATAACCTCGTAAACACAGGTTCACCCACTTTAATGCACTCGCTTGACTGACACGATGTCCTGCTGAAATAAATAAAGGATTGCAATTATTTTTACTTTGCAATACCCAACCTATCTGCTGTTGTTTATCTAACAAAGGAGTAACATTGCCTGCTTGTTTTGGTAATGTTTCATATTGTCCACATAATCGTTTTTTAGCCACTCCAATGGTTGGCATGTCCAACAATAAACCAAGATGACTGGCAATTCCTAAACGTCTGGGATGAGCAATACCTTGACCATCGACCAATAGCAAATCTGGTTTTTGCTTTATTTGTTGCCATGCTGCCAATAAAGCAGGATATTCCCGAAAGGATAAATAGCCGGGAATATAAGGAAACTCAGTTTTTAAACGAGCTACATGATATTCAACAACAGAAAATTCAGGATAACTTAGCACGACTATCGCCGCTCGAGTAATATTACCATCATCTTCAAATCCCACATCAGTACCACCAATAAAATTGATTGGTTCGTTAAAGTCATCGGACAATCTCACTTGATTAGCCAACGATAACTGGGTTTGTTTTAATTGTTGTAAATTAATAGACATTTTAATTATGATCAGTATCATTATCAGTTATGAAACAATTTTACCAGAATACGAATGCCATATACATTAGCAATTCCCACCCAACTCACCGAAGAAATCAAAAAAAGTCGTTTTATTGTCAATGCGGCGCCAGTAATATCGGCCGAACAAGCTGCTCAATTCATTGACTCAATCAGTGATCCTAATGCCACTCATAATTGCTGGGCATGGAAGATTGGACAGCAATACCGTTTTAATGATGATGGCGAACCTACCAGTACAGCGGGACGCCCTATTTTGTCAGCGATTGAAGGACAAGATTGCGATCAAGTTGTAGTAGTCATTACTCGTTACTTTGGTGGTATAAAATTAGGCACTGGGGGGTTAATTCGTGCATATGGTGGTTCTGCAAGTCACTGCCTTCAACAAGCAACATTGATTGAACTTATAGCACGCATTACTTTGCAATTTCATTGTTACTATAACGAATGGCCTATTATCGAAAATCGCCTTAAAGAACTTGATGCGATTATTGAAAATCAAGAATTTGATGCTGAAGGAGTAAAAGTAAGCGTAGCCATTACTAAAGATAATTCAGTATTATTACAAAAAGATATCAGTGATATTACCCGTGGCAGAGTCAATATAACCCTATAAATTTTATGCCCGATTATACTGTGAAAAAGTTTCAGGTTAACTATACGTTTTAGTAAAAAATGAGATATTGAACAAATGTATTATTTAATTGATGCCAAAAGAGATTAGATCGTTACCCCTGCTATAGTCAACTTTGATTTCACTGCGATTGCAAGCATAATACAGTTTTTTATTATTTTAGATAATTTGGTTGATGATTGCTCTGTATAGAATTGATTTTACGATACTAATTTCGAACAATAATGTGGTTACGTGGATAGTTAAGTTGTGTAACAATAAATTTTGGTCATTGAAATGAGATTCATTATTGAATTAAACATTTAAAACAACCATTCAGCCAAATATAAAATGATCACTGTTGCAAGATGCACAATTAATTTTGTTAGTATCCAACTATCGCTGCAATTATCCTACTTAAAATTAGGAATTTTTTATGACTTTAAGTTAGACTTTTCACAAAATAATTCAATGAAATACAATTTTTTAGCCAGACAAAATATGTATTTTTCAAACCATAAAATTTTACATTTGTATTAACTAATCCATTATTGAATACTACAAGGTAAGCTCCACTAACATTAAAAAGACACCCGTATTTAGTGGTTGATATTAGATCTTGAATTGACAGTAAGTTAGACCTACTATTGATTTATATGATATTTAAAATGGACTTCAGTTTTCAGCATGACTTCCTTATATGCTTTCAATCATATCATTTTCCTTTTATTTAAGTATAAACTAACACACTGAACTCAGCGCCAGCATACTAATACAATAATTATATAACTTTTAGTTTAGTGTATTGAGTTAATTAAGTGATTTTTTCCTGATATAGGAGTTATCTCAATCATTTGGTCATTATCTAACTCAGACTCATCTTCAAGTTCATCGTCTGCATCTAATTCATCATCATTCTCTGCATTTACACCTTCATCAGATAAAGTTGAACCTGATTGTGTTTCAACTTCTTCAGTATTAATTAAGTAAGTCGGATTAGCTTGAATTACATTCGCTGTCCTTACATTTAATGCGGTTACATCATTAATACTTAGCCCCACAAAAATACTTGCACTAATCAAGGAAATCTTACAATAAAAAGATTTATCTAACATTATTTTAGATAAGCCTGATGCAAGATTAGAGATTGACTGAAAACACTTTTGGGGATTTAAAGAGGAATCTAAATTATGATCCCCCATAAACCAACTGCATTTTAACATATTATTACTTCCTCCCTACAAATGATTACTTTTTTATAAATATAATCTTATGTTGCGAAGTATAATATTTTAAAAAAAATTAGCAAACTTATCTTAGAAAGATTTGTTAACTAATGTAAAATCAATTAATTACTGAAGTCATTTTATCTTTTTCGAACTCTATAATTTTTCGAACTTTTCTTATATAACATCATCATTATCGATTAAATTTTATACATGCAATTCACTTGTAACAATTACTTTTTCTACTATAATTAAGTGGTATGTTAATAGTGCAAATTATGCCTAATGTACCAAAACAATTTAATTAAACAAATAAGTTTAAAAAATAAAATTAGAACCTAAAGACTGAAATTTATCTTTTGTAGATCATTATGTAAAAGCGACTAGATCACCAACTTGTTCATCAACTAATTTTATAAGTTCAAGTATTTTCTCATCACCATTAATAAAAATGTAAACATTGTCTAAATAAGGATAGTATTGTTTGAAAAATTTTCCACTTTCTGTACCTGCAGGACAAAAATGAAAAACTATAGCCTCGTTGCAGCATCCTAAGGCCATAAAATCATCCCAATAGAATACACCTTCCATGTCGATCGATTTTATACAAATACCTTCTTCAAAAAAAGCACAATAACATTCAACAGGCCATGTAGCTTTTTTGTAAAGTTTTTTAATTAAGCGTATTTCTAAATAAATCTGTACATAGTGTCTAATAAGATAGATTATAGCAACGATTCCAACTAATGGGATTAAAGCAAAAAACTGTGTTAATGCATTAGTTAAAGTGAAAAACGTGGAAAATAGAAAACACACCAGTATAAAAGCAACGATTGAACCCGCCAATACCATGAATGCATATTTAGGAAAATACAGACGATGAATAATGCGTGGAATTTTTGCAAATAGCTCCGGTTGAGAATCAAGTTTAATCGTACGTTCAAATAGAAAATGAGCTTCATTAGGATCGAAAGCATAATAAGGTTTTTTAATTCTCTCTTTCATTGATATTCCTATATATTGTTTTGTATATGGCGGACGTCAGTATTATAAAACACAATGATTAATTGTAAATTAAACTTATTATTTTATTTAATATTTGATAGAAATAATGCAAATTACCCTATCGAAAATATTAAATAGGGTAATCCTATTACTTATAAGTTTTATATTTATATCTTTATATAAAACTTTATTTCAACTAGCCTGTTAAAGTAATTGTGATTATTTATCCAATTTTAATTACTATCCACCCCATAGACTGAACCGTCTCCCCAAGTTCCAATATAGTAACGATTTTTATAATATGCTAATGCGACTGCTCCCGATAGGGACGAGGCTAAATTTGTTACTTTTTTGGTTTTTACATCAATTTGTCGCACCATTCCAGCACCATTATCAATAACTGCCACAATATTTGACGAAATTGTTGCAATACCTACCCCTGGACGATCAAATTGATCACCTAATTCAGTTTTATCACCATTAGGTTGGATCATGGTCAAACGACCGCTATATTGAGAAACAACTAAACTATTATCAGGTAGTTGAGTTACACCAACTGGTGTAGTCAAACCTTTAGCTATGATGGTCTTTTGCTTCGTGTCTAAATCAAGTGACACAATTTCACCTGTTGAACGATTGGTGATCAATAATTGTCCATTATTAGAGAAAGCGATACCCGTAGGTGTATGATAGCCGTCTGATATTTTTTGAGATTGACCATTTTGCGTAATTTTTAAAATATAGTCATCACTATAAGATGAAACATAGATATTATCTTGTGTATCAATGACGATTCCTGCAGGAGAAGCGATACCAGTATAAACAGTCTCCTTTTCACCATTGTTTTTAACTTTTACGATTGAATCACCAGACCAATTTGTCACATACATTACACCTGAACTATCAAAGGCGATGCCTGTGGGAGCATTAAAACCAGAAGCTAACTTTGTTAAATTTGCCATACTTAATCCTGTATAAAAGAAGCAAAATATAAATAGAGAGAAATGTAATAATCTTTTTTTCATAACAAGTTTCCTTAATAAATAACTGCTACACTTTAATGTTTATGACTATTTTTAATGTATTGAATACCAAAAATAGCTAGAATTAGATTAACCATGCTTAATATGACACAAATAGCTATCACTCCAATCCAAGCCATGTTTTGATAAACTATACCCGATAGATAAGTACCAATACTGCCATCCGCCAAACAAAAAAATTAGACATTGATTCCATGAACAAAATAACATTTAGAGTTTTTTTAAGTTTAAGAAAGCTTAACTAACAAAACATGAGTTGAAAAATACATATTTTGTTATACGAAAATCGTATTACAAAAAAATCATATAAATAAATGCAAAATACAAATATCTGATTCATAATAACAAGATAATAATTAAGGCAGATAAATGTCAAAGCGACTTTAGAATCAGACAACGAGCTTATTAGGAATAGTAAATTTATGGACATCTATAGCAAAAGATTACCAACAATTAAACAATTACAATATTTTATTGCTGTCTGTGAAGAACTTAGCTTTACGGGTGCAGCTGAAAAACTGGGCATAAGTCAACCCCCGCTTTCCACTCAAATAAAAAATTTGGAAGAAACCTTACAAAGTACACTTTTTTTAAGAAACTCACATAACATCGTATTAACCAAAGATGGCGAAATACTAAAATCAAAAGTATCAAAATTACTAAGTGATCTTTGCGCTATAGTAAAATCAACAAAAACTAACTGTCATGAAAAAGTTATTATCGGAACAACCAAAACTTTAAGTTTTGACTATATTCCTTTTTTTAAATTGTTTTTGTCAGAGTTTAGAGATGAAACGAAGATCTATAAACATGACTATACATCGAAAGAATTGTTGTTTGAATTACAAAAAGGGAATATTGATTTTGCAATTGTTTCTGACTATCCAGGTAGAGATTTTAGCGAAAACTCACTACTCGTTTGTCAAGAACCAATGACATTAGTATTACCAACAAATCATCCATGCAGCCAACAAAATAAAGTAAACCTTAGTGATGTAACTGATTTACCCCTTTTTTGGTTTAAACAATATTTAAATCCTTTTTTTTACGAACAATGTGAAAAAGTATTCAATCATTTAGATAAACCAATAATCAGACGGGCAGAACTTGCAGATAATCTTTCTATGTTACTTGAAGTTGCGTTAGGTAACGGAATTATGCTTTTACCACAATCGATGGCACAAGCTAAAGTTGATGGTGTATCCTACAAAAAATTAATTACCCAACAAAATGAAAAATTAAAAATTAATATTTACCTTATTTGGCGGAAAAATCTAAAAATAACGTCGGTTAATAAAGCCATTATTGATTTTTTTCACTCAAGTTTAAACCATTATATAGGCTAATTTAAACGGATTACCGTCCGCTTTTTTCTTAATAATTTTTAAGATCATTTAGACAATACAGTTAATATTAAATCATAAAATTAAAAATACATAACAGTAGGATTATTTAAAAAATTCACCCACTTCAAATTATTAGTATAAATAATCAAAAAGCTTCATTATGTTCTGGCATAGCTTTTAGATAATTCACTAGAAATTTATTTATATTTATCATTCCAAAGAGGATAGAAGAAATATAAAAAATGAGAATCGACAACAAAGAAGGCCATTAAATCAGTAGGAGTCCAAATTACTCAACCAATAATATATAAACAAACTTTATAAATAAATTTTACAAGATCAAGGATAATGTTTCTAATCAACGATTATGTGCCTTTGTATTAATCTAACTCTTTATTCTGATCTATATCTAATTAAATTCCTTATCAAATGACTCTAACATTTTTTATTTATTGATTTTAATTCTTCAAAAATTGATTCAAGACTATCAATATTTTCAATTTGAACAGCAGCCATAAATGCTCCCTCGACCAATGGGCAATTGACAATATGAATTTTTTGTTTAATCGCATCATCATCAAGCATATCAACGGCTGCTTCTGAACTCATTACGGCACTGCCTATATCCGTGAATACGAGAATAGCATCATCGGATTTGCGCTCTTGAAAAGTTTCATATATTGCTATTGGATCTGTTCCTAGATTTCCATCTGATGTTCCACCAAGAGAAAAAACAGTCACGTTTTCTTGATTCAACGCCATTTGATCAATCATCTCTTTCAAACCATCCGTTATCTTCTTACTGTGAGATACAAGAATGAAACTTATCATTATTAATTTCCTTGTTTACTGAATATTTTTTAGCATCGATGTGAACAAATACCCACTTGAAACAGAACCAGGATCTAAATGACCAATTGAACGTTCTCCCAAATAAGAGGCTCGTCCCTTTGTTGCTATCATCGATTTTGTTGAATCAACGGCAATATCAATAATTTGTTGCGTTAGTCGTTTAGATAAAAGACTTTCACAAACAGGAGTCCACACATCAACCATCGTTTTTTCACCACATGCGGCTTTACCTCGTTTGAGAATACCATTAAGTCCTGCTTGAATAATGAGAGGTAATTCATCAGTTTCTTTAGCAGCTTTAGCCATTTCCATAAATGCTGAGCCATAAAGTGGACCTGAAGCACCACCAATATTTCCCATGAGTGCCATCGCTGTAATTCTAAAAATCTCAGAAACTGAATTAGGCAATGTTTTAGCAAGTTCAGCTTGCATTGCAATTACGCCACGATTCATATTATTACCATGGTCACCATCGCCAATTGGTGTATCTAGATCAGTTAAATAAGTTTTATTTTTTTGAATTTCATTAGCAAAATCATTTAACCAATTTAAAACATTTTTTGTATCAAGCATGATTTATTCCTTTTCACCAAGCTAATGTCGTTACGGGGTAATTAAGATTTTTGAGCCATTCGTCATCTACGATCTTCATTAAAGTTAAAGAAACGCCAGCCATATCAATTGCTGTCATATAATTACCGACTTTTGTAAATAGTACATTCAATTTTTCTGTTTTTAATTGACGTAATACATCATTGGTAAAAACATATTGTTCCATTAAAGGGGTGGCACCTAACCCATTAATCAAAACTGCATATTGGTCATTTTCTTGAAATGAAAATGCTACTTTTAATTTACTAATGAGTTCTTGAGCTAAAAATTTTGAAGATTGTAGTTTTTCTCGTCTGTATCCCGGTTCACCATGAATTCCAACACCATATTCAATTTCATCATCAGCAAGAACAAAGCCGGGTTTACCAACTTCGGGAACGGTTGCGCCAGAAAATGCCACTCCAATTGTTTTAATATTTGGAATAATTTTTTCTGAAAGTTGTTTGATTTCAGTTAAACTGGCACCTTGTTCACTGGCCGCCCCCAAAATCTTATGAACTAAAATTGTACCAGCAACCCCGCGCTTACCTTGGGTATAAGTACTATTTTCAACAGCAATATCATCATCAACAATACAGCTATCGACTTTGATACCCTCCATTTCAGCCATATCTTTTGCCATTTCAAAATTCATAATGTCACCAGAGTAATTCTTTATTACAAGAAATACTCCTTGTCCTGAATCAGCGGTTTTTATAGCGTTAAAAATTTGATCGGGTGTGGGTGAGGTAAATACTTGACCACAGACAGCAGCAGTTAACATTCCTTGACCAACAAAACCAGCATGAGCAGGTTCATGACCACTACCTCCTCCACTTATAATTGCCACTTTATCAATTCCTAAATTTTTTCTAATTACTATTTGAGAATCAGCCACTCTTTCTAATAACGTAGGGCTACTAGCAATTAAACCATCAATCATTTCATTAACGATATCTGAGGGATTGTTGATCAATTTTTTCATTGTATTAGCTCCTATTTCACAAATTTGCCAGTTGTTTTGTAGTTTTTACCAATAGTATCGGCTAGTAAAATTGCCGCTTTAATTCCTTCAACAGTAACAGGGAATGGCATAGAATGAATTGATTCTTCAGGGATAATGGTTTTTTCTGCCACTTCAGTTAGCTGTTCGTCTGAAATGGTTTTTACGCCTATATCTTCAAGACAAACTGGAAGATTAACTGATAAACAAAAATCTAAAACTTCTTTAAGCTCTTCTTCTGGTGAATTTTCTAATATAAGTTGAACTAAAGTACCGAATGCAACTTTTTCACCATGATAATAATGATGTGTTTCTTCAAGAATGGTTAATCCATCATGAACGGCATGAGCACCAGCTAAACCACCGCTTTCGAAACCAAGTCCTGACAGCAGAATATTAGCCTCTATGATATTTTCCAATGCAGGAGTGACTACTTTATCAATACAAGAAGCTTTAGCTTTTTTACCATCTTTTAATAAAGTTTGATAGCAAAGCGTAGCGAGAGCAAAAGCAGCTAAAGTTGGTTTTGCTCCATCGCACAATTGTTCTCTTACTCCACATGGTAATCCTGCATTAATATTGGCATAAGATTTTTGATTTGCTCTCGCTTCAAAATATGTTGAAAGTGCATCCCCCATTCCTGATACCAAAAACCGAACAGGTGCTTGAGCAATAATTTGAGTATCAATAAGTACAACGCTTGGACTTTGTTTGAAATAAGCATAATCATCAAACGCCCCATCCGGAGTATATAAAACAGCTGAATGACTAGTTGGAGCATCAGTCGCGGCTATCGTTGGCACAATAATAACAGCATGACCTTCGGCCACACATTTAGCGGTATCAATAGCTTTACCGCCTCCTAAACCTATAGTGCAATCACATTGTTCTGTGATAGCTAATTTTTTTAGACGTTCTACTTCTATACGTGAACATTCACCATTAAATCCAGCTGTAACAAACAAGCAATTGTATTTTTCTGCCGTATAATCAAGTTGTTTACGAACTCGTTCAATATCTGATTGATTACCAATTAATAAAGCTTTTTTGCCAAAACTTGTTACAAAATAGCCTAAATTTAGTAATTCATTTTCACCTTGAACATATTTTGATGGTGATATAAATGCTTTTCTCATAATTGCCTCCTAACAACGAACCATACCAAACAAATAAGATCACAAACTTGATATATTAATGATAAAAAACAAAACAAACGCAACATAATTGTGCCGATTATGTGATTTAGCGCAAACTTTTAATCAAAAAAGAATAATATTGATTTCTAAAAATTGTTTTTGTATGAGGAGAAATAAAGTAGGAAAAGAAAAATTAAAAAATAAAAACATGAAAGAAAAATGATTTAGAATCTATGAATATGAATGGAAGGGTCTAATATTCTTTTCATTAACGCATAATAAGAGGTGAAATTATAACAGAAGAACGATATTGGTGTTTATGAGAAAAAAATCGCTATTTTTTAGCGATTCTTAATTCTACTTTATTTTCTTTTAATATTTTAATTATATTAGCGGGTGGTTTACTGTCAGTGATAAACGTTGAAACTTGTTTTAAATTGCCAATTTCGACAGCGGCTGATGAATGAAATTTTGTATGATCACCGATTAAAATAAAATTACGTGAATGTTCAATCATTGCCTTGACAACAGCAACTTCATTTATATCAACATCCAATAAAACACCATCGTAGTCAACAGCGCCAAGACTTGTGACAAGGTAATCAGCACGAAAACTACTCACTAATGAAAGTGCACTTGGTCCTACGATACCGCCATTATGTGAATGTAAAATCCCCCCTAATGTTATGACCTCGAATCCTTTATTTTGATATAAAATATTAGCAACTCTTATACTATTAGTGATTACTCTCAAATTATTTTTATTTTTTAGAGCTTTTGCAACAAACTCAACAGTTGTCCCCATAGTGATAAATAAAGTAGCACCATCAGGAATAAAATTAGCAACTTCATTGGCAATAATCGTTTTTTCTTCTGTATATGCTGTTTCTCGTTTAGAAAATTCAGTATTCATGAGACTTGAAATTCTTCCTGCTCCACCATGATGTCGAGAAACTATACCTGCATCGCTCAATTGACGAATATCTCGTCGTATAGTTTGTGGTGTTACATTTAGAATTTTGGCTAGTTCTTCATTACTAATGTATCCTTTTGACATAACAAGAGAAATCAATTTATCATGCCTTGGATTTCCAGTTAATTCTACATATTCCACCACAGACTACTCCTTAATTATATTTATCTTTGATGTTTAGTTAAAAATTCATTTACTTGTTTAATTGACGGTATTTCTGCACAACCACCAGCTTTAGTACATATTATTGCTACAACAGCATATGAGAATTTTACTACTTTAAAGTTTGAATATCCAATTAACAAGAGCAAAAGCAAATGTGCATTGGAAAACATCTCAAGCTCAAGTTGTATCTACCACATCAACTTTAAATGCTTTATTCCAATGTAAATTTTACTTTTCTAACCCTATACAACCTTTATCTATAAGTTTAGTAATGACAACAACTGTAATTGCTATAGCTCCTTTATCTATTTCTTTGTAATTACCAGCAATAAATTTGCCATTAACTTTCTCAATATCATTAATATAATAAATACTATCTTGTACTGCTATATCTAAGCAAACAATTCTAATCATAAAACACTCTTAATATTCGTTTACATTCTTAAATATTCGTTTAATTTTAATTTAAAGAAATTTTAGAGAAAGCAATCGAGATCATTCTAATCAATAAAAATCACAAATATAATACTAAAAGAACTAAAACGAACTTTAAGAAGTAAAAAATGGCAAATATTGGCTTCATTGGTTTTGGTCAAGCGGAAAGTCCTTTGGGTAGATGCCATTAATAGTAAAACACCACTCCAGCAAGGTATTTATATACTTCCAAGCAATAAAACATTATCAGGTGAAATACGGATGCAATTGACGTTATTTTTCATAAAATTTTAGACGACATTTCGGTGTATCATTCTGAATGATTTTATGATTTTTTCAAAGTTAGATCGTTTTTAACAAATATTGCTTGCCAGCATTAAAACCATTACAATGAGGCACAATTAACCACTATTTTTTATTTTTATGATTACCTATATTGATGCCACTTTAGACGATTTGCCTTTTATTGTTGATGTTTATAACTCTACCATTGCTAGCCGTCAAATTACGGCCGATTTGCAGCCGGTGTCAGTTGAAAGTCGTTTAGTTTGGTTTAATCAGCATAATCCTAAAAATCGACCTATTTGGTTAATCAAATATTCAAATCAACCATGTGGTTGGGTAAGTTTATCCTCTTTTTATGGTCGTGCAGCTTTTGACAAAACAGTTGAGATCAGTTTGTACCTACATGAGGATTTTAGAGGGAAAAAAATCGGTCAAACAACCATCATACGCATTGAATTATTTGCCAAACAAGCTGGTATTGAATCCATATTCAGCTATGTTTTTGGGCATAATCTTCCTAGCATGAATCTATTTAAAAAAATGAATTATCAACAATGGGCATTATTACCTAAAATTGCCGAACTTGATGGCGTTAAACGTGATTTAGTTATTTTAGGAAAACATCTGGATTAAATCACCTATCTGTTTTTATCTATTTTGTTTTTTAATAGGAAAACTCAAAACATGAGCTTTTTAAAATATTTCCAATTTTTATATCATCAAGCCAAAATTACCAGCATTTTAGTCGTAATTAATGTTGCATGGTTTATTATTTCTCGCATTCTTGATATGCGAGGATTATCTGATTTTAGTCAAAGTAAGTTTTTAATTGACTGGGGTGCTGATGTTGCTCAACTTACATTTTCTGGTGAATATTGGCGCCTTTTCACTAATATTTTCATGCATGTAGGATTAGCACATCTTGCTATGAATATGTTAGCACTATGGAGTATTGGCGTTATTTTAGAAAGATTAATACCTCCATTAGCCTTTGTTGGAATCTATTTGCTATCGGGTTTATTTGGAAGTTTAGCAAGTGATGTTGCCACAATACATATTAATGTAATTAGCTGCGGCGCTTCAGGGGCAATTTTAGGTATCATCACCGCCCTACTTGCTTACTCATTGATTAATCGTACTGATTTACAAGAGATGCCTATCAAATCCATTGTGGTGAGTTTATTACTCACTGCTGGATTGGGTTTATTACCTTCTATTGATAATATGGCACATATTGGTGGTGCAATAACCGGTTTTATCTTGGGAGTATTAATCACGCTTTGTTTGAGAAAATTTCGATATCAAAGCCAAATCTGTACAATATTAACAGTCCTAATCTTTGCCACTGCAAGTCTAATTTTATATTGGGGTTATCAGCATTATCAATATGATTATTTGATAAATGGTTATAGATATTAATAAAAAATAAAGGCGCATCAAACGGTGCGCCTTTTTTATGTTTTATGTATTGTTTTTCATTAATAGCTACTTAAAACTCGTGCAGGATCGATTTTACAAGCCCTTTGAGCTGGATAATAGCTAGCAAGCAAACTTAACAACATTGCTGTAATAAACACAATCACAACATCAAAAAGATGAATTTCAGACGGTAAAAAGTCAACAAAATAGATGTTACTGTTAAGGATTTTATGCCCCATCAAAGATTCCACAAATTCCATAATATTTGATAGCTGCCATGATAAAATCACTCCTAAAATCACCCCGATTAAACTTCCAATTAATCCTGAAATGACTCCATACCAAATAAAGATCTGTTTAATTAAACAATTAGTTGCACCGAGTGTTTTTAAAATGGCAATGTCACGTTGTTTATCTTTAACAGCAATTACTAATGTCGAAACAATATTGAAACAAGCGACACCAATAACAACAATCATAGCCAAATACATAATCTCTCTGATCATTTGAATGTCACGATACATAAAGCCGTAAGTTTGTTCCCAACTATTAAACGATAAGTTTTCATCCAGAGCTAACGCTGCCTGACTAATAATATACCTAGCCTGATAAACATTATCTACATTGACCATAATGCCTGTGACGCTGTCGCCCATATTCAGTAACTTTTGTGCATCTGCTAATGGGAGCAAAGCAACATTATTGCTAAGGCTTCCGCTTAAATCCAAAATACCGATAACTTGCAAACGCACTCGTTTCGGAGGTTTTAGTTGATTAGAGTTGCTGGATACTGGAATTAATAAAGTAACCCAATCTTTTTCTTTTACAGCTAGCGTTTTGGCTAAACCAGAACCAATAATAATTTGTTGATTATCAGCTTTAAATTTTTGCCATTGATTATTTAATACATAATTAGGAAGTGTACTTATTGATTTTTCTTGATCGGGATCGATCGCTTCTACTTCAACTGCGCCAAGTTTACTCGCATTCTCAATTAAACCCGTAAAATTAACAAAAGGTGTAGCTGAGACAATGTGACTATTCTGTTTTAATTCGTCCCGAACATTTCGCCAATTATCCAGATAACCATATTCGGGATAAAACTGCCCATGTGGAACAACGGACAATACTCGATTATGCAGTTCACGCTCAAAACCATTCATTGCACTTAACCCAATAATTAAAGCCGCAATACCTATGGCAATACTGAATGTGGAAATAATTGATATCAACGACACCATCCCACTTTTACGGCGTCCTTTGCGGAACTTAATGGCGGTGATTAATGATAAATTCATTGTAATTATCCATTAAATTTTTTCGGTTAATGAACGATTAGACAATTGTCCATCGCGCATAATTAATTGATTATCAAGTTTATTGGCGAGTTCCAGATCATGTGTGACCACTAAAAAAGCCGTGCCATGATCACGATTCAAACTTATCAATAAATCAAAAATGGAATCAGCCGTAGTTTTATCCAGATTACCTGTAGGTTCATCAGCCATGACCAGTGCTGGATTGTTGATAAGCGCTCGTCCTATTGCCACACGCTGGCGCTCCCCACCAGACAGTTCAGACGGTCTATGATTTGCTCGTTTAACTAAATTAACCGATTCCAGCATTGCCATTGCTCGCTTTTTTGCATCATTAGGCTTTGCACCACTAATTAAGAGTGGCATAGCAACATTTTCTAATGTAGAAAAATCGGGTAATAAGTGGTGAAATTGATAGACAAACCCTATTTCGTGATTGCGAAGGTGAGCTTTTTCTTTTTCAGAAAGCTGATTTAATTGCTGAGACTTAAAAATGATTTCACCCGAAGTTGGTTTATCCAGTCCACCAAGAAGATGTAACAATGTACTCTTACCCGAACCAGAACTCCCAATAATCGCTAATAGAGATTTCGAATGGATATCAAACGATACGTTTTTTAAAACTTCGGTGACCATTTTGCCTTCATTATAAGTTTTACAAAGATTTTTTGCTGAAAGCAAGATTTGTGAATTATTCATAACGTAACGCCTCGGCTGGTTGAATATTGGCTGCACGATAGGCAGGGTAAATAGTTGAAATTAGCGATAACATAAGTAATCCAATAACAATAACGATAATTTGTGTGGGTTCAACCAGCGACGGCAATTGAATACCAGCAAACGATAATCCAAACAGTTGCATGATTTCATTTAAGTAACAAGCCAGTAATAACCCTATAGCACTACCTAATAGTGTTCCAATGATTCCTGAACTTGCGCCTTGAATAATAAAAATTAACATGATTTTAAATCGAGATAGACCTTGTGTTTTTAAAATCGCCACTTCACCTTGTTTTTCCATCACTAATAAACTTAACGAGGTAATAATATTAAAAGCTGCCACAATAACAATCAAACTGATTAATAGTCCCATAACATTTTTTTCCATTTTGATAGCTTGGAATAGTTCTCCTCGTTTTGCTCGCCAATCATTAAAGACTAGTCCTTCTGGTAATGGAGTGTTTGTTACTGAGGTGATCTCTAACGGCTTATCTAAAAACAAACGCCAGCTTGTTATTATTCCTTCTTGATAGCGAAGCAGGTGACGTGCATCAGTCTGGTTGACATAAATTAAAGCTTGATTGATGTCATGATTGATTGAAAACAGCCCAACGATATTAAATAACCTTTGTGAGGGAATACGACCAACTGGGGTGATCTGACTGGCATCAGTTACCATCAAGCGAATTTTATCGCCAACGGTTACACCCAGTTGATTGGCTAAAGTTAATCCAATAATGACATTATATTGCCCAGGCACAAGATCCGATACTGAACCACTATAGACATAATCGTTAATTGGATCACCATCATCTGGGTTGATTCCCATTAACGTGCTTACCATAATACCTTGTTCACTTTGCAAAACGACATCGCCTGTAACTAAAGGTGCCACATGATTAACACCCTTAATTTTCTTAAATTGGTCGCCTGCAATTTTATTAGGGTCAATGCGACCTTGCGATGCGGTTATCTGAGCCTGAGGCAGAAATTTTAATATGCTCCCCTGCATTTGATCTTCTAGTCCATTCATGACCGACAACACAACAATCAAGCCAATGGAGCCAAGCATAATACCGAGCATTGATAACCATGACACAAAGCGACCAAAACCATCAGTCTTTTGCCCATAGACATAACGCAAACCGATAAAAAATACTAATGGACGAAATATTTTTGACATAAATGTATATATTACCTGAAACTTTTTGACAAAGTTTAACGAGTTAATTGCAAAGTGCCTATCATACAGGATTAAACAGTTATAGAAAACAACCTCATACTTACGTTATAATCTAACATTAATTATTCAGCGAAACCATGCAAAATCAACATGTCAAAAACTCTCAATATTTCAACATTAAATCCTAAAAAGTCAGGTGAAGTCAAACAAATTGGGAAGTTAATCGGATCATCTCTATCCCAATTTTGTGCTCAAGCCATTGATGAACACGATGGTTTAGTGGTGATTATTACAGATGATATGCAACAAACAACACGTATTCATGAAGAACTGAGACAGTTTTCACCACATCCTGCTATCTTTTTTCCTGATTGGGAAACACTGCCTTATGATAGTTTTTCACCGCATCAAGATATTGTCTCTGAGCGTCTCTCTTGCCTTTATCATTTAGGACATTTGACGAAGGGTGCTTTAATTTTACCGATAAATACCTTAATGCAAAAGGTCTGCCCACAAAGCTATTTGGGCGGACATGTGTTTATCATGAAAAAAGGTCTGCAAATTAGCCGTGAGAACTTACGTTTGCAACTTGAAAATGCAGGTTATCGCTCTGTCAGTCAAGTTATGGAACATGGCGAATATGCAACACGTGGTGCTCTATTTGATATTTATCCTATGGGCAGTGATAAGCCTTATCGTATCGATTTTTTTGATGACGAAATAGATAGCATTCGCACATTTGATGTTGAATCTCAACGCACACTTGATGAAATAACTGAAATACAATTGTTGCCAGCCCATGAGTTTCCATTTGATAAAACTGCTATCGAACTTTTTAGAAGCCAATGGCGCGAAAGATTTCCGGTCAGATTAGAGCCAGAAAGTATTTATCAACAAGTCAGCAAAAATATTTTACCAACAGGTATAGAGTATTGGCAGGCCCTCTTTTTCAATGAGCCATTAACTCCCCTGTTTTCATATTTCTCAACTAACACACTTATTATTAACACCGTCAATATTGAGGCTCATGCCAATAAATTTTGGCAAGATGTTAACCAACGTTATGATAGTCGTAAAGTCGATCCTATGCGACCATTATTAGAGCCTGTAATCATTTGGTCAAAAACCGACGAAATATTTGCCTATTTTAAAAAATATCCAAGAATGGTTTTATCGCACGAAGTCATCAGTGAATCTAATAAAAATGTTAATTTGGCTTATTCAAATTTGCCTGACCTTGCGATTGCTATTCAACAAAAAGATCCCTATTTGCAATTCCATCAATTCATCGAAAATTTCACAGGTAAGATTGTCTTTTCGGTTGAATCAGAAGGTCGTAAAGAAGCGTTACAAGAAATTTTAGGACGAATTCGTATTCACCCAACAACGATTAACCAACTTGGTGAAATACATCATGTTGATGATCGCTTCTGTATAATTCTAGGTGCAAGTGAGCAAGGTTTTATTAATCAATCCGATAATTTTGCCTTTATCACTGAAAATGAATTATTAGGTCGCCGAATTATTCGACGTAAAAAAGAAAATAAACAAGCAATTAATACCGATACACTCATTCGAAGTTTAGCTGAATTAACACCCGGTAAACCTGTTGTGCATTTAGAGCATGGTGTCGGACGTTATGCGGGTCTAACCACGCTTGAAACAGGTGGCATTAATGCAGAATATTTGATCTTACTTTATGCCAATGAGACTAAGCTATATGTGCCCGTATCATCTTTAAATTTAATCAGTCGCTACTCAGGTGGGGATGAAGAAAATGCTCCACTGAATAAACTTGGCACTGATGCATGGAGTAAAGCTAGACAAAAAGCGGCCGAAAAAGTACGAGATGTCGCAGCCGAATTACTCGATATTTATGCTGAGCGAGAAAGCAAACCGGGATTCGAATTTAAACAAGATCGAGAGCAATATGAACTGTTTTGTGAAGCTTTTCCTTATCAAGAAACGGAGGATCAACAAAACGCAATCGGTGCAGTAATTGGCGATATGTGTTCCCCTTATGCGATGGATCGATTGGTTTGTGGTGATGTTGGTTTTGGTAAAACTGAAGTTGCTATTCGAGCCGCATTTTTGGCGGTAATAAATCATAAACAAACCGCAGTTTTAGTCCCTACCACTCTACTTGCAGAACAACATTACGAAAACTTTTGTGATCGCTTCGCTAACTGGCCAATCCGTATTGAAAGCTTGTCCCGTTTTAAAACAGCTAAACAGCAACAAGCGATTATTCAAGCTCTAGGTGAAGGTAAAGTAGATATCGTAATTGGTACTCACAAACTATTACAAGAAGATGTTAAATGGAAAGATCTTGGTTTATTGATCGTTGATGAAGAACATCGCTTTGGTGTTCGCCAAAAAGAACGAATTAAAGCGATGCGTGCCAACATTGATATATTAACCCTCACTGCCACACCAATTCCACGTACGCTTAATATGGCTATGAGCGGTATGCGCGATCTTTCAATTATTGCTACTCCACCCGCTCGTCGTTTAGCGGTTAAAACCTTTGTACGCGAATACGACGATCTAGTGATTCGAGAAGCAATATTACGTGAAATATTACGTGGCGGTCAGATCTATTACTTACATAATGATGTTTCAGACATTGAAAAAGTAAGTGAAAAACTTGCTGAATTGGTTCCAGAAGCGCGTATTGCCATTGGACATGGTCAAATGCATGAACGTGACTTGGAACGAGTCATGAATGACTTTCATCATCAACGCTTCAATTTACTGGTTTGTACCACAATTGTCGAGACTGGAATTGATATTCCGAATGCAAATACGATCATCATTGAACGAGCTGATAAATTTGGTTTAGCGCAGTTACATCAATTGCGAGGTCGTGTTGGTCGTTCCTATCATCAGGCTTATGCCTACTTATTAACACCACATCCAAAACTACTTAGTAAAGATGCTAAAAAACGTCTGGAAGCAATTGCATCACTTGAAGATTTAAGCGCAGGTTTTGCTTTAGCAACACATGATCTTGAAATTCGTGGTGCTGGAGAATTATTGGGCAGTGACCAGAGTGGTCAAATAGAAACGATTGGCTTTAATCTATATATTGAATTACTTGATGATGCGGTTAAATCACTTAAGGAAGGTAAAGAACCAACCCTTGAATCGCTTCTTAATAACCAGCAAACCGAAGTTGAATTACGTTTACCGACTTTGATTCCTGACGATTTTATTCCTGATGTTAATACCCGACTGTCATTATATAAACGTATTGCTAGTATTAAAGCTATTGACGAATTAACAGATATACAAATCGAAATGCGTGATCGGTTTGGTAAGCTACCCGATGCCGTACTATTTTTATTAGAAACAACTAAAATTCGTTATCAGGCAAACAAATTAGGGATCACTAAAATTGAATTTGGTGAAAAAGGCGGTTTTATCGAATTTGGTAAGAACAATAAAATTTCTGTGGATTATTTAATTGAAATGATTCAAAAATCACCAAAAAATTATCGCCTTGAGGGCGCAAATCGATTAAAATTGCTGAGTTCACAATTAGAACGAAGTAATCGTATTGAATATATTAAAAATTTGTTGGCTGATTTTTCTAACCATCAAGAATTATAATGGATAAAATATAAAAAGAGAATTAAGATGAAAAAAAGTATAGTAGCGACAGGAGTTATTGCAATATTAGCATTCGGATATATTGGCACCTCAATGTATACCGGAAACTTAATCGAAGAAAACCTAGACACTGACTTAGCTGAGTTTGCCCAGCAGGTTAACAGTAGTCAACAAATTTTTAATCTACAAATTTCACATAATAATGATGAAAAAGGGATATTTTCAACCAAAACACATCTTAAAGTCACCTTGACACAAAAAAACCAAATAATTAATGATGATGATGGTTCTGTTATTGTATTATATGATGATGATGCAACCATTCATCACGGACCTTTCCCTTTAGCCGCCCTTGCTAATGGTTCATTTTCCCCTCAGTTAGCTTGGTTAGAATTTGCTATAACTGAAAAAACCAATCCAACACTATGGAAATTAGCTGGAAATAAATCTTTTATTTCTGGTCATGCTGGTTTAAGTTACAGCGATTATCTTACCGTTAAATTAGCAACTGAAAGCATCAAACTAACCCATTCCGACTTTGATCTTATTGAGGATGACGGTGTATTTGAACTAGGTAAATGGAATATTGTATTTGAAAAGCAAAATAATGAATCTGACCTATCGATGCAAGCATCTCTTGATAAACTTAATCTTGTAATAGATCCAAATAATGTGATTTCTTTCAATGGGTTAAATATGTCATTTAAACCAGAACAAAATAAATCTACTGTTGACTATGATATAAATATAAGTAGTTTAAAAATGAAAAGTATTGAATATGGTTCATATACCGATATCAATTTTAATGATTTAACCTCCAAAGGCAATATTAATTATAAAGACTATAAGATCAGTGACCTAAGTGAAATTAATCGATTAACTGTATCAACTAATAGAAGTGCATCTAGTGCAGTTAATAACATTGAATTGAATAAATTCGTTTTAAACCAGCAAATGGAATTGAACCCCAAAAACCACGCGGTGGATGGATCATTATTCACAAGTGTTGATTCAATTATATATGGCAAACAAAACTTAGGTAATGGTTCATTGGATTTAAACTTTAAAGGTCTCGACAAGAAAGAGATTTTTAGTCAATTTTATATGGACTATTTGGAAGATTTACAAGACCTTATTGAGGACATGCCATTTAATACAACCATCACACTTAATAAGTTTAATTGGCATAATGATGCAGGTGATATTAATGTAAGTTTTCTTTTTGATATTAACGATTTAAATTATCTTACTGACAATGATGACGATACTTCAAGTGAAATTGATGACAAAATAGATGCATTACAATTAAAAATTGAAGCTCCATTTAATGTTATGTCTCGATTTTATGCACAATTCGAAAATCCTCAAAACAGTGAAGTTACTGAACAACAAGTTAATAGCGTCAAATCAAACATTAAGTTAAGTACTGAAATGTTTTTGGGTAACATACCAATTTTTGTTTTCAATAATGGTCAAACCGACGGTATTTTTTCAGATGTCAGCGTAACCAAAGATAGTGATGAAGTTCAAGTCAATGGTGAAATCATGTCAAAGAAAGATTTCTTTTATAATTTTTAATAAATAAAAGTGAACAACTCAATTAGCCTTTTCCGTCAGTTACACTGACGGAATATTAACCTTTAAATGCTAAAAATAATATACTTATGAATACTCATTCTACACCCTTAAATGAAAATCAATTTAAACGCACCATGAAAACCCGACATTTAATTATGCTATCTTTAGGTGGCGTAATTGGTACTGGGTTATTTTTTAATACTGGATACATTATTGCCACAGCTGGCGCAGTTGGTGCAATAATCTCCTATTTAATTGGTGCATTAGTGGTGTATTTGGTCATGTTATGCCTTGGTGAGTTAGCCGTTGCCATGCCTGAAACAGGAGCCTTTCACACCTATGCCTCGCGCTTTATCAGCCCCGCTACAGGCTATACAGTCGCTTGGTTATATTGGTTAACCTGGACTGTTGCATTGGGTTCAAGCTTAACTGCTGCGGGTATGTGTATGCAATACTGGTTCCCTGATATTCGAGTATGGGTTTGGTGTTTAATTTTTTGTTTAGTGATTTTTTCATTAAACATTATTACAGCACAATTTTTTGCTGAAAGTGAATTTTGGTTCTCAATAATTAAAGTCATCACCATTGTCATATTTATTATTGCTGGTACTGCTGCTATATTTGGTTTTATTCCAATGAAAAATGATATGCCTGCGCCATTCTTACACAACATTACTGATCATGGTTGGTTCCCTAATGGCATAATCCCAATAGTAATGACAATGGTATCGGTAAACTTTGCATTTTCAGGAACAGAGCTTATTGGTATTGCTGCTGGTGAAACCCATAATCCTGAAAAATCAATTCCGTTAGCCATAAAAACCACTATTTTCCGATTAATCATCTTTTTTGTTGGCACCATTTTTGTATTAGCTGCACTTTTACCAATGGAACAAGCTAGCGTTGTGACTAGTCCGTTTGTGATGGTATTTGAAAATATTGGCATTCCTTATGCTGCTGATATCTTTAACTTTGTAATTTTAACTGCGATTTTATCCGCAGCAAATTCTGGACTTTATGCTTCAGGTCGCATGTTGTGGTCACTATCAAATCAAGGTACATTACCAAAATGCTTTGCTCAATTAACCGATAAAGGAATCCCAACAACAGCTATTGCAGTCAGCATGTTAGGAGGATTATTAGCTCTGTTTTCAAGTATCATTGCTCCTAATACCGTATTTGTTGCTTTAACGGCAATTTCTGGATTTGCAGTTGTAGCCGTATGGTTAAGTATTTGTGCTTCTCACTATTTTTATAGAAAACAATTATCCCCATCTGAGCAAAAAAACCTTAAATTTAAAGCTCCATTATATCCATTTGTGCCAATTTTAGGTTTTATTCTTTGTCTAGTTGCTTGTATCGGTTTAGCGTTTGATCCTGAACAACGTATTGCGCTATATTGTGGCATTCCGTTTGTGATTGTTTGCTTTATTGTTCATAATTTAACCCAAGCATTTAAAAAACCAGTTAGAAATCATGAAAGATAATAATCCTATAAAATCGCTTTTAGAACAGAAAAAACACATGGTCATTGATGGTGCGTTAGCAAGTGAACTGCAAAGACGTGGTTGCGATCTTAATGACAGTTTATGGTCAGCCAAAGTGTTAATTGAACAGCCTGAATTAATTCAACAAGTCCATTATGATTATTTTAAAGCTGGTGCCGATTGCGCTATTACTGCAAGCTATCAAGCAACACCAATGGGATTTGCCCAAAAAGGGATTGAGTTAGAAGAATCCATCAAGTTAATTAAAACTAGCGTAAAATTAGCCCAACAAGCGAAAATGCGATATCTAAACGATATAAAACAGGATAAAACTCTCTTAATTGCGGGTTCCGTTGGGCCATATGGCGCTTATCTTGCCAATGGCTCGGAATACACGGGCGATTATCAGCTTAGCGAGAGTGAATTTATTGCATTTCATAAAGATCGGGTTACAGCGCTTATTGATGCTGGTGTAGATATTTTAGCCTGTGAAACAATGCCATCATTTTCGGAAATTAAAGCTTTGGCTAAATTAATACAACAATTTCCAATGGTTAATTGCTGGTTTTCATTAACATTAAAAGATCAACAACACATTAGCGACGGAACACCATTAACAGAGGTTATTGAGTATTTAAATAGCATTGAGCAAATGGTCAGTGTTGGCATTAATTGCATCGCCCTAGAAAAAGTCACAGCAGCCTTAGAAGTACTAAGTAAACTAACCTGTAAACCGCTGATTGTTTACCCTAATTCAGGCGAGCAGTACGACCCTACAACCAAACAATGGCATAAAAACCATCATCATAACTGTACTTTTGCCAATCAATTAGATGTATGGATAAATCTAGGCGCCAAATTAATCGGTGGATGTTGCCAAACAACTCCAGAAGATATTATTGAAATTCATCAATTATTAAATAAAAAATAGCTTTATTTTATCCACAACTATCCATATATAAGAATCAACATAAAACAGCATAACAACTGCCGAACTTGTATTAATTCGGTAGTTGTTATTTAATAACTAATTAAATTTTTTATCGTGAGTAATTATAAGTTACCGTTGCTTTAGAAATGAGGTGCGAATTAACCATAAAACCAATCAACGCAGGTGTAGTTTGTTCATTTACATCTATATTATCAATATCAAGTGCATATAATGTAAATTGATAACGATGATCAGATTTTTCAGGAGGACATGGGCCGCCGTAACTCGTTACACCAAAATCATTACGCACCACTTGGCTACCTTTAGGTAATAAATCAGGATTATTGCCAGCAGAACGCTTTAGTGCAGTTACATTAACAGGAATATTAACTACTGTCCAATGCCACCAACCAGAGCCCGTCGGCGCATCAGGATCATACATAGTTACTACTAAGCTTTTGGCATCTTTAGGTACATTATGCCACGAAATATTAGGTGATATATTTTCTCCTTGGCAACCGAATTGATTATAAATAAATTTATTAGTAAAACCATCTTTGACAAGATCAGGAACAGCTAACTGCATTTCGGATGCTAAACAGCTAGCAGAACCTAACACTAAGGCACAATACATTATTGGTTTTAGTTTATTAATCATATTCATATGAATCCTTATATATTATTTTATTGAATTAATACAATTAAACTTTATGGATACTATAAACGTTGTATATAAAAAGATAAATATCATTTTTTTGATTTATTTTGAATAATAATTAATTTGTTATTTTAATATTTATATAATTATTTACCGTTAGATAAGCATATTTTTTACAACTATTTACTTGTAAAAAATATTCAGATATCTATACCGTTTCATTTTCAATTATCACTCATTTTACTATTTAATATTTTCCATTTTGACATCAAATCCTTTGTATCAATCTATTTTTTCAAGACATAGTTTTATGTTGTTTAAATTTTATTATTTAAGATTTTAAAATGATAAAACGTATTTTCTAACTAATCTTGTAAACAATATAATGAAGTTTGTAATATAGTTTTTTATTATGATAGATTTAAAAGACATCATCGCGAATGAAAGACAAATAAGCATTATTTTGAAACTCATATCGCATTAATAAATAGGGTAAATAAAGGTTTATTGTTTTTTTTAATAGTATAGCTGTATTACTTTTTTCTTACGCTTGCATCTTGGTGAATTAAGTCAAAAATAATAAAAGTGTCACCATAATTATTCTTATAATTCAGTATAAACTTCATTGAAATGAATTTAAATACTATAATCAAATTTAATCTATTATTAAAGGAATAATAATATTTTTTCCTAAAAATATCATCATTCTGATTGTTATCATGATTTACTAAAATTCCAAAACTAATAATTAAACTAGGATTCAAATGATGTTTGATTGAAAATTGTTTTTCACCATAATCATCTTCAATCAAATAAGTATTGAATTATTCTATAACTTCATTCGTTATTAGATTTCTTATCTTTCTACAAAATGTTCAATCACATCCATAAACATTTATTTTAAATATGATTAGCAAAATTTGTTTTTTCCATTTTTAAATTTGATTCTACGGGGAAAAAGTATTTAATTTAAATGAGATGGATAATTTCTCAATACTATAAATAAATTAACGAAATACCAGTGAAAAATTGATTTTTAAATGTCAGCAAAAAAGATTGAGTTGAATTTAAACCTTACAAATTTTATATAAATTTATATTCAATTATTATCTTTAAAAATTAATTTTTTACTGAAACGTATCCATAACCTGAAATTTTTTGACAGAAATAATCAACTATTCTTAATGAAGAAAATGACTGATATAAAAATTATCAATAGAAAAATTGGAAATAACTGGTGGTTAGACATTAGGGAATATCTGGATAGCTGTTAAGGCTTTAATAATAAAGCCTTAACCTAAATATAAGATAAGTAATAGTAAATTAATACGTTTAAAATATTCGAAAGTCAGTAAAACAAAATTTTTTAAAATTATAATGATAATCTTTTTAATTATTTAATCTAAAAAATATATATTACTTTCTTTCCGCCAAAACTCTTTCAACGGTATCAACAATTGCTTGAGTCTGTGAATCAATTTCTATGTTAACTTTAGCTCCTACTTTTTTACTATCTAAAGTGGTAATCGCAAGTGTCTCAGGAATTAAATTAATTTTAAAACGATTATCCATTACATCACCCACTGTTAAGCTAGCACCGTCGATACCAATAAAACCTTTATAGAGAACATACTTGGTAAATTTATGTGGTAATTCTAAAGTCATTTGGCAATTCGTTGCAGTTTTTTGAATATCAACAATTGTGGCCGTACAAGATATATGCCCAGACATAATATGGCCACCTATTTCATCGCCGTATTTAGCACTACGCTCAATATTGACTAGATCATTAATATTTTTATCACCTAATGTAGTAAGTGCTAAAGTTTCTTGCATTATGTCAAAGGTAACCCAATCATCTTTAAAATCAGTCACGGTTAAACAACATCCGTCGTTAGCAATGGATGCACCGATTTCGATATGTTGTGTTAATTTTGCTGGTAATTTTACCTTATAAGTACGTAATTTATCTTGATCGATGATATCAATAATTTCACCAACACCCTGCACAATACCTGTATACATACTTTATCCTTGAATTAAACGAATATTAGCCTCTATTGTACTTAATCAGCACGTAATTATCTATCATTAAGCAAATTTGCTTAATCCTGACATCAACTAAAAAACATATTTAATCAAGCGTTCTGTTTAAAACAAACAATGTTGTACTCCGTTTAGTTCTATCTTCTTGATAATCATAAAACACCAGTGTATAGCTATTATTTTGGCAGGAGATCACATCTGAAATAATTAATTTTTCTTCAGCTAATATTATAATTTCATTAGTAAGTAAATTAGTAAATTTGCCAGCTTGCTGTTGTAAAAATGCCTCTATTACTTTATTTTTTCGCAAGGTTATCCAGCCGTTTCCGGTTTCTATAGTAAAATAAATCACAAATGTTTCAGTGGCAATTTTTACTGGATCCCAGACCCAAAATAGAGGAGAACCTACATCAAATAACTTATTTCGTGTCGCCTCACCTTGTGGGGTAAGAGTGATTAGATAAAAAACTCCACCCTCGCCATGAGTTACTACATATGATGATTCGCAAAAACTCAAATTTAAAACACAATTCGGATAATCATTACAGGCTATATCAATTCTTCTTGATTGTAATACTGCACCTTTTTCGTCAATTTGACGATGTAGCCAACAATTTTCTTCACTTTTGGCAATAATATGAATTTGTTTATTGTCATTATTTATGATGAATTGATTATATTTTGGGAAAGGAATCTTTGTGGTATAACTTTTTTTAAGCTCACCATGTTTAAATTCAACTGCAATCAGTTTATCTAATTGTTTGTCTGAAAAAATATCGACATACTTAAATATAGCAAAATCATGGTAAATACCAATATAATCACCAAGTGTCATTTTTTTAGGTTTAGGATAGGTAATATTATCGCGGTCAAAGCAAGGAACCATAATAATTAAACCATCTTTATCTGGATGATAAACCTCGATAGCAATGTAAAGCTTGCCCTCTGGATTAATGAAGAATTCTGGTAAGGTACCATCAGATTCTAGGTAGTATGTAGGATTTTGTAAATCAGGTTCAAACACAACATAGATAACTTGATAACTAAACCGATCACTTTCAGAATAACAATTGCAGGCAATGATTGGTTTATTTTGATAATTGATAGCTTCCTTGATACTAATACCAGCAGGTGATTTTAAAATAGTCATTGGTCCTAACGCCGTTTGCAGATATTGTGCCTCAAAAGATATATCAGCTTTTTGTAACATAATTATGATTCATCCTGTTATTGTTTTCTTATTCAATTTATTAAGTTATATAATTAAATTAACTTTAATTGTTTGATATTATTTTAGTTTTAACGTCAGGTTTTAATTGTGGTTCAAACCTTGTCAATTATTTCATCAACTGTATAAGTTACCTTATTAATCGTAATAAATCATGTAATAAAAAGTAATAAATAAACAAAATACCCACACTTACAAAATATCTTTGCATAAAAGTTATGCTATAACTTTTTTATTTAACGTATTCCTAATTTCTTTAATTTATTTATATGTTTGAAAGTTAACAATAAAATCGAAAATAAGTAAGCTATCGCTTTTTTAAACCTAAAAATGATGCTGCAACGAAAGATATGCATTTTATTATTATCTCGGTTATAGTTATCATCCTTGCCATTAACCATGAAAAATAAATTTAATAAGAATGCGCCCAATTTTTAAGGATTTAACATGTTTAAACTTATTTTAGCCATATCGGTTGGTTCAGTTGCTGGTGGATTATTGCGGTGGTTTTTGTCACTTAAATTAAATATTATCGCGTTTGCGATTCCATTAGGAACGTTACTATCCAATCTGATTGCTGGTTATATTATTGGCTTTGCAATTGCTTTTTTTAATCATTCAAACTTATCTGCTGAGTGGCGTTTATTGATTATCACTGGGTTTTGTGGTGGATTATCGACTTTTTCAACTTTTTCGGCAGAAATCGTAAATTTTTTACAAGAAGGTCGTATTGCATGGGGATTAGCTACCATTACTATTCATGTTTTCGGTTCAGTTTTAATGACTTTTCTAGGGATTTTATCCTATCAGTTATTGCGTTCTTGATTCTATTAAATGAAAAAATAATAAAAAAATTGATCATTTAAGGAGTTTACAAACGCAAAATACTGTATTAATATTCACTGTATATTAATACAGTATTGAGGTTATTATGCTTATTGAACACTCTTCATCACAACTTATGGCTATTAATTTTGAATCTCCTTTTCAGCAGGTTTTACAACAACAACGCCCTTTGCTGAAGTCTCTTAATAAAGCTAAAAAATGGCAACTCTGGTTATCTGATCGACCAATGTTAAAGCGTTCATGGGTAAATATTGCAGGACTTGATAAACAAAAAGTTGTGCATTTGAGTAATCTTAAAAATGAAAATTTAGTATCAACTATTGAAAAAGCGTTAAAAAGCAAAACCTGTAGTTATATCGTCGCTTGTATTAATGATCTTAATGAGCACGATAAACTACGTATTAAACAAGCAGTATTAAACAGTGATACGTGTTTATTATTAGTTCATGATGAGCCGAATCAAAAGACAGTTCAATATCATTAATTTTTTAATCGATAATATTGTTTGGCATAAAATCTAATTGTTCAATTAATCTTAATTCCAGTTTATGAATAGACACGGTCAGATTTGATAGTGTCTTTTTTATAATAATAAATTCAATTAGTTAAAATAAACAAAATAGTAATCTAAATTTTTATCTCTTTAAATTATATACAGTTATATGAGAGTTTTATGTTGTAACCGCAGTGTAAAACAGTGCATGTTTGGTTTAAGTATATAAAAATTGCAAAAAGTTAAACCGTTTAATTAAAGTATCAGATTTCAATTGTGAATAATGTTGACGAAAATGTAAAATTAATAATTGATATATCATTAGGTTAAGAATTTTATGTCACATCATCATTTTAATTTAATACATTAAATAATTAGTCTACTTAAAATTTGTCCTTAACTTGAATCAATCAAGCTGGCTATCATCATGACGGAAATAAAGGTCAGGAATATAAATAATCCTAGAATATCATAATCAATCTTTTTCTTTTAGAAAGTAAGAATCCTATAAACACGACTTATCAATCTAAAAATTAGATTAATCTAAAAATGACAAGATAATTAAAGCTCAGATACATCTTGTTTTGCTTGGTTAATTACAGCTTTAATAATCCATTGAGAAAGTGAAACGATATAAGAATCATCTAAATTCCAGACATCTTTTAATACCGTAATTTGAGAACCAAAAATAATCGACAAAGTATAAATTAATTTATTATTTAGTTCATCATTTAACTGTGATTGTAATGGTTGTAGTAAATTAGAGAGTACTTCTTTGTGATTCCCACGTACAAATTTTTCTGAATTAGATGATGAAGCCGAACGATCAGTCACCCATTGTTGCAAGGATAATCGCATAGCAGCTCTTATTGCCCCCTCATGTTTTATCATTTGAGTAAAAGCAAATGATAAGAAATCATTCACTTTTTTTCCTACATCCTGTTCATCTGATTGCCAATGTAAAATTGGTTCCAGCGAATGATCAACAACAGCCGATATCAAATCAGTTTGTGTCGGAAAATAGCGGTAAGCTGTTGCTCTTGAAATTTTAGATTTATCAGCTAACTCAGTAATGGTTAATTCGTTACCTTCATCTAAAATACTCATTGCTGTATGTATTAAATGCTCAAATGTGCGTTTTTTAACGCCTGTATATTTTTTCGATGATACGATATTTTGCTTATCCATATTATTTTTTATAATTTATTGCTTATTATAATTTAAATTGATATAGTTAAATACATGAGACATTAGTCTCATTTCTATTATATACTATATCATTATATGAGTTATTTAGTAAAAGTATGGAGTTCTATTTTATCCTTTAAGGAGCTTTAAATGGCATCACCAAACACGATTTACTTAGTCATGATAATAAACATTAAGTTGGAAGAAAAAGTAGGCTTTTTTAAAAAATTACTTAATCCCAAAAAACTTACTGTTAACGTCATTGATAATTCAACTCAATCTCATCTACAGAATTTTTTTGTCGATTTAACTGCTGAACTAATAGCAAATTACCATATAAATCAAAAAGAAGTTATTTTTTTCTAATAGAAAAATAGCCATGTTCGTCATAGCGAACTATTAAATTTATTTACATTGGTTCAAACAGATGGAGACGTGATTTTTGGTATAGATGAATATATTGATAAAGCAATGGAAAAGCTAAATTTATAACAAAAGAGAATAAATATATTTTACATAATTATCCAGATTGCTACGGATTTGAGTGTAAATACTATGCAAGGGAAACCAATAAAATTGCGTTAAAAAACAACAGAGCAAGTTAATCTATTTGACACCAACAATAAGTAAGACATAACGGTGTAACTTTTAAGTTACGCCGTTATTTTTATCTACAAATAATAAAACTTCTAAATAGCGTGAACATAATCTCACTAACATTGTTCAATTTTCGTAAGTAACTTTACTAATGATTGTTATCTGTGAGACAATCTTAAGTGCAGTATCCTATGTTGTAAATAAGTAATAGCTTTTGTAATAGATCTCAATGATTTCAATTATTATCTTGCTAACTTAATATAGGAACCCCAAAATGAAAGAATATCAAACTGATGTAGCAGCATTTGTATTACGAATTGCTTTAGGTATGATGTTTTTAGCCCATGGTTTTACCAAATTACTTGTTCTCACTCCAGAAGGTACGGCTGAGTATTTCCATACTCTTGGATTTCCGGGATTTTTTTCTTATATTGTTATCGCTTTTGAAATAGGTGGTGGTGCATTGTTATTATTAGGTATTTTAACCCGCGCTGTTGCATTAATTGCATTTTTTCAACTTGCGATAATTACCATTGTACATTGGGCTAATGGTTGGTCTTTTACTAATCCGGGAGGAGGTTGGGAGTATCCAGCATTTATGTCTTTAGCGGCTTTTAGTCTTGCTTTATTAGGTACTGGTCGGTTTAGTGTTTTATCAGGTAAAAAATATACACAAACCATTTAGTCATAATATGCCTGAGCTTTTAGGAAAGGTAAAAACAGTTAATAATTACCTTTCCTAGACCTCTATATTTTAAATATGATTTCATTAAATATCTTTATTATTGGTGATAAGCCTACATTTCATTAATTAAACAATTAAATTCTCAAATCATTCCGCCATTACTAATAATGGTTTACCATTCATACTTACTTGCTGGTAAGCTTTAATAGCACTTAACCAATCATTGAATTTAAATAAATAGGGTTCATTTAAATCTATTTGGTTTAACTCTGTCCAGATTTCATTAAACATATTAAACCATTCTATTTGATCCATATTGTTTATATATTGCCGGATATGAAACCAATGAACTTTAGGTAATCGCTTTTTAGGTTGAAAAAAAGTACCAGAAAGCAAACCATACGAGACAAATTCACTTGAATCAGACATATGATTCAAAATTGTTTCAGCAAGCTCGCCACCAACCGCATCAAAAACAATATCAGCATGTGCAGCAAAATATTTTAAAGCTTCAGTATCGTTTTGATTTATATTTTTAACACCATATTTATTATAAAATTGAACATGATTATCTGAGCGACAAATGACAGTTACAAATAATGCTTTCAAATTTACTGCCCATTTGCATAACAATTTTGCACAATCAGCTCCTCCAGCAGTAACTAAAATATGCTTTCCTTGTGGAGAATAATGTTTAAGCATTAACCAAGCTGCGACAGGATTAATATAAGCTCGAGCAGCAATAGTATCATCAATTGAATCTGGAACTTGAATAGCATATTTTGCGGGTGAATCAACGAAATGTTGCCAAGTTCCTTCTCCTCTTAAAGGTAATACACGTTTTCCAATCAGATGACGATAAATTAAAGGTGCCTCAATCACTTCACCTACTCCCTCATAACCAGCAATTTGTGGCAGAATAATGCGATGCTGATAAGCACCTGTAATTGGAATAAGGTCTGAGGCATTAATGGGTGTATATAACATCCGTACTCTAATGTAATCTTCTTTTAATAAGTTTTTATTTGAAAGTTCAAGCTTCAATACATCTTCAGGGATACCAAACTGTCTATAACATAATGCTGAGTTCAAGTATTGTTCCTATTTGCTATACTAATCGAATTAAAATAGCATGATTATAATTTATTTAACGGTAAATTATTCTATAAACTTTCAACAATTAGATGGCTTTTTTTAACCATCTAAATACCTATCAATGAAATGCTAATTATAAATATAAAAACCTCTTTTACTGTTATTATGTTATGTTGCTTGAATAAATGCTTCACAGCTCATTATTTTAGAAAATCGCATTAATGCAGACATAAAACTATTGTGAACATCTTTTGAGGGAATGATGTTGCCATTGAAGTCAAGATCACGAGTAGTACAAGCATCATGAATTAAAATCGGTTGATAATTAAGCTCAAATGCACAGCGAGTAGTTGAATCTACGCACATGTGGCTCATCATGCCACAAATCACTAACTGTGTTATTCCTAATCGGTCTAACTTCTCTTGCAATTGTGTTTGGTAAAAGCTATTTGGATAGGCTTTTTGAATGATCATTTCATTAGATTTAATAGGAAGTAATTTTGCATGTAATTGACTACCGAAACTATTATTCACAAAAAAAACAGCATTAGGATCTGGGTTAATATGTTGTATATAAATAATAGGCAGTTGTTTTTGCCGAAAATAATTCTGCAGTTTTAAAGTATATTGTAATGTTTGTTCAGTATTATTTAACGGATATTTTCCGTCAGGAAAATAATCATTTTGCACATCAATAATCATTAATGCTTGAGTCATCTTGCTCTCCTTTATAAGGTTTCGTGTTATTATTTTCTAATAATCAACTTTTAAAGAACATAGCGAATTGAAATGATAAATATCAGTTCGCTTTCAAATTGAAACAATGGATAAAAAAGATCGAGCAATATTAAGTGAATTAAGAAATAATAGCCGTCAATCTTGGCGCGAAATTGACGATAAGGTTTTCTTATCTAGCCAAGCCGTTGGTCAACGCGTTCAAGATTTGCTAAATAATCATATTATAGAAAAATTCACCATTAAAGAACAAAAACAACACTTACAATTTATTACTATTTTTATGAACACTAATCAATTTACTTCTTTTGAAAACTTAGTAAAGTCTTTTAATGAAGTAATAGAATTTTATAAGATTACAGGCGACGGATGTTATATGATTATCAGCCATTTCGACAGCGACGCATTGAATCTCTTTTTAACTAAAATTACCGATTTTGGTCGTTATAAAGTCAGTCATCGATTAAAACAAATTTTATAATTAAGTTAGTTTAACTTGACTCATTACCAATTAATATACGTAACTTTTGAAAAGCAAAAAGTCTGATATTTACAATATTTCTTTATAAATCATAAAAAATGAGTTGATAGTTATTCATTTCTGTTATATTTTATATACTAATTTTGATAATTAATTAAATTATTGGTTTTTACTTTATGAATTGTTTTTGCGTTTTTGTTACTAAACATCATCATCACCATCATACCTGATTAGTCTTCGGGCGATTGGTGCTGGAAGACAATTGGTCTTCCGGTGATATCGCGAAAGCAAATAGAAAACCCTCGGAAGATCAAACTTCCGAGGGTTTTTTGTTTGTGGTTAAAAAATTTTTTAGGATAATTTGGAGAATAATATGTTGGATAATTCGCGTTTACGTATAGCAATGCAGAAATCAGGTCGCTTAAGTGATGAGTCAAAAAAGCTACTTGCACAATGTGGTATTAAAATTAATCTTCAAGAACAACGTTTAATTGCCTTTGCTGAAAATATGCCAATTGATATTTTACGCGTCCGTGATGACGATATACCAGGATTAGTCATTGATGGCGTTGTCGATTTGGGAATTGTTGGTGAAAATGTTTTAGAAGAAGAAGTATTAGACCGACAAGCTGAAGGTTTCAATCCTCAATATAAAACATTACGCCGTTTGGATTTTGGCGGTTGTCGATTATCCATTGCAGCGCCTCGTGATTTTGAATATACCGGCCCTGAGTGTTTAAATGATTTACGTATTGCTACCACCTATCCTCACCTCCTCCGTCGTTATCTTTCTCAGTATAATGTAACTTTTAAAACCTGTTTGCTTAATGGTTCAGTAGAAGTAGCACCGCGTGCAGGTCTTGCTGATGTTATTTGTGACCTAGTTTCAAGTGGTGCAACACTTGAAGCGAATGGACTTAAAGAGATCGAAGTTATTTACAAATCTAAAGCTTGTTTAATTCAACGCCAAGGCGAAATGTCAGCTGACAAACAAGCGTTGATTGATAAGTTGATGACGCGAATTCAAGGTGTTATCCAAGCTCGTGAATCCAAATATATTATGTTACATGCACCAACTGCAGTGTTAGATCAGGTCGTAGCTTTATTACCTGGTGCTGAAAATCCAACGATTTTACCACTTACTGGTGAACAAAATCGTGTGGCGTTACATATGGTAAGTTCCGAATCGCTATTTTGGGAAACCATGGAAAAACTTAAGGCTTTAGGCGCTAGTTCAATTCTTGTCTTACCAATTGAAAAAATGATGGAGTAATACTATGAAACTCTCTTATTGGCAACAATGTTCAGATGCACAGCGTGCAGCACTTTTAACTCGCCCTGCTATTACTGCTTCAGATTCAATTAGCCAAGCGGTAGCAGATATTTTAAGTCAGGTGAAACAAAATGGTGATCAAGCTTTAATCGCATTAAGTAATAAGTTTGATAAAGTACAAATCCAACAAATAAAATTAACGCAAGATGCCATCAAAGCAGCAACGGCAAGGGTTAAACCTGAATTAAAACAGGCAATGCAATTAGCCGTCAGTAATATTGAAAAATTTCACCAAGCCCAAGTTAAATCAGCGATTACGGTTGAAACAATGCCGGGTGTGAAATGTCAGCTTGTCACTCGTCCGATTGATTCAGTAGGTCTCTATATTCCAGGTGGTTCTGCACCTTTATTATCAACGGTTTTAATGCTTGCAACCCCAGCAAAAATTGCGGGTTGTCGTAAAGTCATTTTATGCTCTCCTCCACCTATTGCTGATGAAATCTTGTATGCAGCTGAACTGTGCGGTGTGACCGAAATATACCAACTAGGCGGCGCACAAGCCATTGCTGCAATGGCTTTTGGTAGTGAATCGGTACCTAAGGTCGATAAAATTTTTGGTCCGGGTAATGCTTTTGTTACTGAAGCTAAACGCCAAGTTAGCCAACGTCTTGACGGCGCTGCTATTGATATGCCAGCAGGTCCTTCTGAAGTGTTAGTTATCGCCGACAGTTCAGCTAATCCAGCGTTTATTGCTGCCGATTTATTATCACAAGCGGAACATGGTCCCGATTCACAAGTAGTTTTAGTTACTCCAGATGAGGATATTGCGAAAGCGGTTTCAATTGAAGTTGATAAACAGTTAACCCAATTATCTCGACAAGGTATTGCCGAAAAAGCTTTACAAGAAAGTCGTCTGATTGTGACTAAAGACTTAGCTCAATGCATTACTATCAGTAATCGTTATGGTCCTGAACATTTAATTATTCAAACACAAAATGCCGATGATCTTGTAGAACAAATCACAAGTGCCGGTTCAATATTTTTAGGGGACTGGTCACCCGAATCGGCAGGTGACTATGCTTCAGGAACTAATCACGTTTTACCAACTTATGGTTATACCGCGACTTATTCAAGTCTTGGATTGGCAGATTTTCAAAAACGTATGACCGTCCAAAAATTATCACCAGAGGGCTTACAAGCCATTGGTAATGCGGTTGAATTAATGGCACAAGCAGAACAACTTACTGCCCATAAACAAGCCGTAACGCTTCGTCTAGCTGCATTAAACGCTAAAAAATAGGTGAACAATATGGATATTAATCAATTAGTCAGAAAGAACGTACAGAAATTAACCCCTTACCAATCTGCTCGTCGTATTGGTGGAAATGGCGATGTATGGTTAAATG